>NZ_CALPDG010000031.1 GCF_943193195.1 Mediterraneibacter agrestimuris
AGCATGCGACAAAAACGTCCAGTGGACGTTTTTTAGCGGTTTCACCGCCTATACGCTGCTATGCAGCGCAAATTCTCCCTTATGGCTGAACTGTTACAGAAAATGCAATGGAATCTGGAAAAGAAGGAGGAGCATTTGAATGTCACTGTTAGAGGTAAACAGGCTTTGTATATGGTATGAAGAAGAACAGAAAAACCAGGTAGTCTGTGACTTATCCTTTTGGATTGAAAAAGGAGAAATGGTGGGACTATCAGGGGCGTCAGGCAGTGGAAAAAGCAGTGTCATACGCAGTATTTTAGGGCTCCTGCCTCAAAATGCCGGATATTCTTGTGAAAAACTCTTCTTTGACGGGGAAGACTATACGCCGCCCCAAAAAAGTCCGGCAGAAGAGCAGTATGTATGGCACATGTATGAAAAAAAATTAGGGGAACTTCGGGGAAAAAAGATCGCAATGGTGTTTCAGGATCCGTCCGCTTACCTCAACCCACTTGTTAAGATTGGAAACCAGTTGACAGAAACGATCCTCTGCCATCAAAAATGTTCAAAAAAAGAGGCAAAAGAGAGAGCAGAAGAACTACTGTCCATGGTCGGAATCGAGTCGCCGGCTCTGCGGATGAATCAGTATCCGTTTGAATTTTCAGGCGGAATGCGGCAGAGAGTTGTGATCGCGATTGCGTTAGCCTGCGAACCGGATCTAGTGATTGCAGATGAACCGACTACTGCTTTGGATGTAACGGTACAGAGACAGATTTTAGATTTGCTGAAAATCATTTCTCAAAGAACAAAAACAGCCATTCTTCTGGTCAGTCATGATCTGGGAGTCATTGCATCTGCGTGCAGCAGAGTGCTGGTCATGCAGGAGGGAACGATTGTAGAGGAAGGCGATGTACATAAGATCTTTTATCAGCCAGAGCACCCTTATACACGCCGGCTGGTGGAAAAAGCCAGAGAGGTGATGTCAGTGGCAGAGAAAAAACAAGAAACAGACTTGCTTTTGCAGGTTGAAAATGTAGAATGTATGTTTTGGGAAAGAGCCTCGTGGAAACAGGCTGTACAGAGAGAAGTTTTAAAACAGATTACATTTTCCGTGCATCAAGGAGAAACGTTTGGGCTTGTGGGAGAAAGCGGCTGTGGAAAAACCACACTTGCAAAGCTTCTTACCGGGATGCTTTCTCCGTCTGCCGGGAAGATTTGGCATGAGGGAAAAATCCAGATGGTGTTTCAGGATTCCTACGCTTCCTTTGACCCAAGATATACAGTTGAAAAAATATTAATGGAACCATTTTACGGAGAAAAAAGGACACAAGAAACAAAAGGAGAAGGGCAAGTAGAAGAAATGCTTCAGCTTGTGGGATTAGAGGCAAAAGATAAATGGAAGTATCCACAGGAATTTTCAGGAGGACAAAGGCAGAGAATAGCCATCGCAAGAGCGCTGGCGGCAAGACCGGAAATGCTGATTTTAGACGAACCGGCGTCTGCTTTAGATATTTTTGCACAGGCACAGATATTAGAACTTTTGGCTGATATTCAAAGAAAAACCGGAGTAAGTTATCTTTTTATTTCCCATGATCTGAATGTAGTAAAACATATCAGCCAGAAGATTGCAGTTATGTATCTGGGGAATTTTATGGAACTGGGAGATACTGCTTCTGTATATAAGGATCCATGGCATCCTTATACAAAGCAGCTGCTTTCTGCTGTGTTGTTACCGGATCCAAAACGGATGCGGCGAAAAAAAAGATTTCTTTTAAAAGGGGATGCAGGTATCAGTCAAGACAAGATAAAAGGATGTCCCTATGTGGGACAATGCGGATATGCTATGATGCGCTGCCGGAAAGAAATGCCAAAATTGTATCAGTTTGGGAACAGACAGGTGCGTTGCTTTCTTTATTCGGAAGAACATACTGGGCGCCGGAGAAGCAAAGCAGTAATGACATCACAAATTTAAAGGCAGTTTCATGTATCAGGGAGGTTGTTATGAAACGAACGTACAGTGTGTTATGGATTCTGGTTCTGGCAATCTGCCTTTGTGCTGCGGGCTGCGGCGCAAAGGTGGAAATGCAGAAGAAAGAAGAGCAGATTGTTATCGGTATTGGAAGTGAAACAGGAGGTTTGGATCCGGCGGGCAATATTGCGCTGACATATCTGACCTATTCGGCCACTGCACTGGATGAACTTTTAACATACGATGAATCTGGAGAAATCGAATACCGTGCAGCAGTTTCTTATGTCGTAAACGACAATTTTACAGAATGGATCTTTCAATTGAGAGAAAATGCATACTGGTCAGATGGTTCCAGTGTGACCGCACATGATTTTGTAAACACGATCCGGCGTGCCCTGGATCCCAGAAGCGCAAGCGGTTATGCAAATTATTTATTTCCGATTCAAAATGCAGAACAAATTTATAACGGGGAAAAAAATATGGAAACGCTGGGGGTCAAGGTGATCAATGATTTCACACTGCAGTTTTTGTTAGAAGAGCCCTGTGTCTATTTTCTGCAGCTTTTGCGTCTTCCGGTATACACACCTTCCCATGCGGGATATGCAAAGGAGACCGGCAGCGGGTGGGATAAAAATCCGAAAACAAGTTGTTCTAATGGACCGTATTATTTGGCGGAATATGTTCCAGAACAATATTTTACATTAAAGAAAAATCATTCTTACTGGAACCAGGAACAGATAAAAACAGAAATACTGGTGTTTCGTTTCTTTTCTGATCAGCAGTCACTACAAAGTGCATACGAGACAGGAGAGGTTGAGATTGCCGTGGGACTTCCTTCGGCTGCTGCGGAGCTGTATGAGGGGAAAAGGGATTTGTATCTGACCAATTCGATTGCTACCAGATATATTTATCCTAATCTTTCTGTAGAACCACTGAATGATGTGAGAGTGCGTAAAGCAATCAATCTAGCTATTGACAGAGAGGAGCTTTGTAAAATGGTTGGGAAGGAAGCAGAACCGACCGTTAATTTTATTGCAAAATATATGAAAAACAGCAGTACCGGTCAATATTATTCAGAAGAGACAGAAACTCCTTTTGAAGAAAATGTAGAGGAGGCAAACAGACTTCTTTCAGAAGCAGGTTATCCAAACGGAGAAGGATTCCCACAGTTGATATATAAGTATCCATCCATAGAATTGGATATAGATACGGCGCAAGTTATTCAGGAACAACTAAAGCAGAATCTTAATATTTCCATTCAGCTTCAGTCACAAGAGCTGCAGACCAATTATTCCGACCGCCGTGCAGGCGCATATGATCTTTGCAGAATGAACTGGACTGCGGATTTTGCCGATCCATACACATACTTATCAATGCTGTTGTCGAATGGAACGTATAATTGCAGCGGCATTCAGGATCCGGTGTATGATGAGCTTGTGAGAGCATCTGACCAAGAGCTGGATCCGGAAAAAAGAACCGCATTGATTCATGAGGCAGAGCAATGGGCGGTAGGGGAACAGTTTTATATTATTCCGCTCTTCTCTGTAAAGGTATGTAATCTTGTAAATCCAAAGATCACACAGCTTCAGACAGTAGCTGCGACAGGAGCGTTTGAATACCGTTATATAGAAAGGAAGAGCGAACCATAATGTTTTGGGAGGCATAAGTTTATGGAAAGCAAAAAGTTTTTTCCGATGTTCTTTGATATTTCACAAAAAAATATTCTTGTGGTGGGCGGAGGGAAAATCGCAGCAAGAAGAATCCGCACGCTGCTGCAGTTTGCAGAACGTTTGACGGTGCTTGCACCGCAATTTTGCGAAGAACTTCTGACTATTCAAAAAGAAACACAATCCCAGAGACTGATTTTGATACAAAGTCCATTCACATCAGAAACAGAGAATCTGTTGGAAAATATGGATATTGTACTGGCAGCTACAAACTGCCCGGAGGTTAATCAAAGAGTCGTGTCCATCTGCCGTGAAAAACAAATTCTTGTAAATACGGCGGATGATAAACATGCCTGTGATTTTTATTTTCCGTCAGTTATAGAATATGGCAACGTTGTTATGGGAATCAATTCAGGCGGAAAAGATCCGGGGAAGGTGAAAGAGGTGCGAGGTCTAATAGAAGAAATTTTGCAGAAGTAGAAATTATTCCCAAAATCCACATCCGTGAATATTCTGGTAAAAAAGGAGTTTCTTATGAAACTGGCGAAAAGCACGGTAGAATATTGGTGTGACGATATTGTCAAAAGGCGATGTCTGGGACAGGGGATTACCGCTGCGGTATTAGATACAGGCATTATATTACATCCTGATTTTGACAGAAGGATCGTAGAATTTAAAGATTTTGTTAATCATAAAAAAGAAATTTACGATGACAGTGGACATGGAACTCATGTGGCGGGAATCTTAGGCGGAAGTGGACTGATATCTGGCGGCACATATGCAGGAATGGCGCCGAAAGTTAAATTTGTCATAGCAAAAGTACTGGATAAAGATGGAAACGGGAGCATAACCGCAGTACTAAATGGGATTGAATGGATATTGGAGCTGACGCAGAAGCAGAAGATTCATATCGTTAATATTTCTGTCGGTACACATCCGGGTTTAAATATAGAAGAGGAACAAAAATTGATTCAAGGTGTGGAATTGCTTTGGGATATGGGAATTACAGTGATAGTGTCCGCAGGAAATTACGGTCCCAAGGAAAGGACAGTAGCGGCTCCTGGCAGCAGCCGGAAGGTAATTACGGTAGGAGCGGTGGATATTCCGGCACGAAATAAAGTGGGGAAAAGACACTGGGACTATTCGGGCAGAGGACCGACGGATGACTGTATTGTGAAACCAGATTTGGTTGCTCCGGGAACATATATTACAAGCTGCAATGGTGAATATACAAACAGATGGAAAAGGCCCTATATTGAAAAAAGCGGTACTTCCATGGCGACGCCTCTTGTATCAGGAGCGGTTGCCTGCCTTTTGTCCAAATACCGGGACATGACAAATGTAGAAGTGAAGCTGCGTTTTCGGGAAAGCTGTGTACCTTATAATAAAGAAGGCAGCGGTTGGGGGCTTTTGAATATGAAATTGTTAATGGAAGGAAAATTTTAAAAAATATATTGACTTTTTCTTCTGTCTAACATATATTATAGGTATAATGATTAAATAAATGCTTAATCGTTAAAAACACAAACAATATTAAAATCTAAAGAGAAGGAGCATTACAATGAAAAAGACTTATAATATCGAAGTAGACTGTGCAAATTGTGCAAACCTGATGGAAGATGCAACAAAGAAGACTGCGGGAGTTGCAGATGCGGTCGTGAACTTTATGACACAGAAGATGATTGTTGAGTTTGAAGAAGGAGCAGAGCCGAAAGCAGTGATGAAAGATGTGCTGAAAGCATGTAAGAAGGTGGAGTCAGACTGCGAGATTGAATTTTAAGGGAGACATGTATGAATAAAAAACAGAAGAAAATGCTGACACGCATTATTATAACGACTGCTATGGTCGTGACTTTGCAATTTATTTCTGTAACCGGAATTCTACAGATGCTTCTGTATCTGATTTCTTATTTTATTATCGGATACGATATATTGAAAAAGGCGGGGAAAGGAATTATGAACCGCCGGGTATTTGATGAAAATTTTTTAATGGCGATTGCTACGGTCGGGGCATTTGTGCTGGCAATTTATTCAAGAAGCGGAGATTATAACGAAGCAATTGCAGTCATGCTGTTTTACCAGATCGGAGAGTTATTTCAAAGCTATGCAGTTGGAAAGAGCCGTAAGAATATCAGTGCACTGATGGATATCCGTCCTGATTATGCTAATGTAGAAAGGGACGGAAAGCTTGAAAAGGCTGACCCGGATGAAGTTTCGATCGGAAGTGTGGTTGTTGTACAGCCGGGGGAAAAGGTTCCTCTTGATGGGATTGTGCTGGAAGGAAATTCAAGTCTGAATACAAGTGCACTTACAGGAGAAAGCCTGCCGCGTGATGTAAAGCAGGGAGAGAAAATCATCAGCGGATGTATCAATATGACAGGTGTATTGAAAATCCGTACGACAAAAGAATTCGGTGAATCTACAGTTTCTAAGATTTTGGAACTTGTTGAGAATTCCAGTTCCAGAAAGTCTAAATCTGAGAACTTTATTTCTAAATTTGCGAAGGTATATACACCGGCAGTTTGTTATGGTGCGCTGGCACTGGCTGTTTTACCGCCTCTGGTACAAATGCTGTTCCTGGGGCAGAGTGCACAGTGGGGCGCATGGATTTACCGGGCTCTGACGTTTCTTGTGATCAGTTGCCCCTGTGCGTTGGTTATCAGTATTCCGCTCAGTTTTTTTGCAGGGATCGGCGGGGCAGGCAAA
Source organism: Mediterraneibacter agrestimuris (assembly GCF_943193195.1). Lineage (GTDB taxonomy): Bacteria > Bacillota > Clostridia > Lachnospirales > Lachnospiraceae > Schaedlerella > Schaedlerella agrestimuris. The sequence continues at coordinate 6,319 of NZ_CALPDG010000031.1, forward strand.
GAAGGTGTTTTGATCAAAGGTTCTAACTATATGGAAACTTTGTCACAAGCAAAATATGTTGTATTTGATAAGACAGGAACATTGACACAAGGTGTGTTTGAAGTAACGGCAATTCATCATAACGAGATGGAAGAGAAACATCTGCTGGAATATGCGGCATTGGCAGAATGTGCGTCCTCACATCCGATTAGTAAGAGCATACAGAAAGCATATGGAAAAGAGATTGACAGAAGCCGTGTGACAGATATTCAGGAAATCAGCGGTCATGGAATTGTGGCAAATGTGGATGGAAGAGAAGTTGCAGCTGGCAATAGCAGGCTGATGCAGAAATTCGGTGTGGAACATAAAGACTGCCATGATGCAGGAACAATTATCCATGTGGCAATTGATGGAAATTATGAAGGGCATATTGTGATTTCTGATGTTGTGAAAGCTCATTCCAAAGCAGCTATTGCTGCCTTGAAACACGCAGGTATCAAAAAAACAGTTATGTTGACCGGAGATACGAAGCGTGTGGCAGATAAGGTTGCGGCAGAACTGGGTGTGGACGAAGTATACAGCGAACTGCTTCCGGGAGATAAGGTGGCGAAAGTAGAAGAACTTCTTGCCAAAAAGTTGGAAAAAGAGAAGCTGGCATTTGTGGGAGACGGAATTAATGATGCACCAGTATTGACTCGTGCAGATATTGGAATTGCCATGGGTGCTATGGGTTCTGATGCAGCTATTGAGGCAGCAGATGTGGTTTTGATGGATGATGATCCAATGAAGATAGTCAAAGCAATCAAGGTTTCCTCGAAATGTCTGCGGATCGTATACCAGAATATAGTATTTGCACTGGTCATCAAGTTTGCCTGTCTGGCATTGGGAGCAGTTGGAATTGCAAATATGTGGACGGCGATTTTTGCTGATGTAGGTGTTATGGTCATCGCAGTTCTGAACGCAATCCGTGCCTTGAGAGTACACAATCTGTAAATAACAAAGAGCGTTTCACTGATGATAAATTACAACTGGCGGTTACATTAAGAGTATATAGGTTATAAATTTAGGCATGAGATCTCCATCATTTCTTCAATCATATGGTGCAGTGTCTGTGCCTTTTTTGATGTACTGGCTTTATAATATGTTTCTTTTCCATCTCGGCGAGATTCTAAGAGTCCACTTGTCCGCAATAACCGCAAATGGTGTGCTACAGCGGGGCTGCTCATATCCATCATGGCAGCAATATTGATCACGCATTCTTCACAGTGACAGAGTATCCAGAAAATACGAATCCGGGTTGGATCGCTCAACTGTTTGAAAAGATCAGCAGTAATCTGAAAATGATCAGTTTCAGGTATATGTTCCAATATTTGGGGCATGGATTGTCCGTGCTGATGCGGCAATGTACGTTGTTCCATATGAATTATCCTTCTTTCTCGAAGCAATTGCTAATTTATCATTACTCTAAATTTACCATTATTCTAATATGAAGTGCATTAAAAGTCAACAAAACTGCCAATTTACAGTATGAAAGGAGTCATGATATACTAAGAAAAAACAATTAGGTGAGCACTCATAAGGAGGAATTTTATATGTCAATAGATGACTATTCAAAAGCACAGCGGCTGGGAAAGAAGGAGTACCAGTCCCGTATGCTGCGTGGACTGCAGCCGACACTGGAAGTGCTGGATGATATATTGCCGCCGAAGGGAAGCTATTCGGAGGTTTCGCTGGGATTGGTACAGATTCCGATGGAACAGCTGGCAGGAACCAAGACAGGAGGTCGCAGCAGTGCATTTGCAAGTAATTTTATGCCGATTCTGAAAGAAAATACAGAGTTTGCATTAAAATGGTCGATGCTGAGTACAAGTCATGAGGAAGAAGGTATCCGGGAACCGATTAAGGCTTACGAATATATGAATAAATTCTATGTTCTGGAAGGAAACAAACGAGCCAGTGTTATGAAATATTACGGCGCAGTTTCTATTCCGGGCGAAGTAATCCGGATTGTTCCAAAGCGGACAAAGGAAAAAGAAAATGAACTTTATTACGAATTTATGGACTTTTATGAACTTTCTAAGGTGAATTATATCTGGTTTACCAAGCTGGGAAGTTTTGCAAAGCTTCAGACTGCGATCGGAAAGAAGCCTGAAGAAGTGTGGACGCGGGATGATCAGTTGACATTCAGTTCTTCATACTCCCGTTTTGCGGCAGAATTCAATCAAAGAGGGGGTCAGAAGCTTACTATCACAGCGGGAGACGCGTTTCTTGCATTTATTGTCCTGTATGGTTATGATGTCGTAAATCAGAAAACCAGCAATGAGTTGAAAGCGCTTGTTGCTAAGACGTGGGAGGAATTCAGTCTTTTAGAGGAAGAAGATGAGATTGATCTGAAAATGGCTCCTAATGTGGAAAAGAAGTCTGTTTTGAGCCGGTTGATCCCGACCAGCACACCGAAACTTAAGATTGGATTTATCTATGCAAAAACACCGTCTTCTTCAGCATGGACATATTCCCATGAGCTGGGAAGACTGTATCTGGAGGAAACTTTCCCGGAGGAAGTCAATACAGTGGTCTATGAAAACGCAACATTAGAGAATATTGACCTGTATCTGGAAACCGCAGTAAAAGCGGGGTGTAATATTGTCTTGACAACTTCACCAACATTTGCAAAAGCAAGTGTGAAAGCGGCAATTGCTAATCCAGAGGTCCGCATACTGAATTGCTCACTGAATACGTCGCATCGTTATATCCGTACCTATTATGCGCGGATGCACGAGGCAAAATTCTTGATGGGAGCGATTGCGGGAGCAATGGCAGAAAATGATAGATTGCTTTATATGGAGGATTATCCGATTTATGGCTCCATTGCAAATATTAATGCATTTGCCATTGGAGCAAAAATGATTAATCCGCGGGCAAAGGTATATCTGGAGTGGATGTCCATGAAGGATATCGATGTGTCGGAACGTATCCGGGATATTCATCCCTCTTGTATATCTGGAAAGGATATGGTGACTCCGGAGGAAGCAACGCGATTTTTTGGGATTTATCGTATGGACGGAGAATATCCTGTGAACCTTGCAATGCCAATTTGGCAATGGGGCAAGTTTTATGAACAGTTGATCCGTACCATCATGGATGGTACATGGAAATATGACGATAATGCAACAGTCAAGAAGGCAATCAACTACTGGTGGGGGATGTCTGCAGGTGTTATTGATGTAATCTGCTCCAAAAAGATACCAGATGAGACAAAGAGACTGATTAAGTTATTGAAATATACGATTACATCCGGACAGTTCAGTCCGTTTTCAGGAAAAATATATTCACAGGAAGGAATTGTACAGAAAGATTCCCACAGTCAGCTTACACCAGAAGAAATTGTGAAAATGGACTGGCTGGCAGACAATGTTATCGGGGCAATCCCACGCACTTCTGAACTTCGGGAGCAGGCACAGGCTGTCACTTTACAGCAGGGTGTGAAAAAGGAGAAAGGGCAGATTTAACGGATGAGAATACTTGCAATTGGAGATGAAGAATCGCCCTATTTGTGGGATTTTTTTGAGAAAAGTAAATTAGAAGATGTTGATCTGATCATTTCATGCGGAGATTTAAATCCCAATTACCTGTCTTTTCTTGTGACGATGTACGCAATCCCTGTGCTGTATGTGCACGGGAATCATGACGGAAAATATGAACATACTCCGCCGGAGGGATGTACTTGTATTGAAGATGAGATTTATATGCATAATGGAATCCGGATTTTGGGGCTGGGCGGATCTATGCGCTATACCGGCGGGGCACATCAATATACAGAGAAGGATATGAGGAAACGGGTGAGAAAGCTCTGGTTTCAGCTTTGGCGGCGCAGGGGATTTGACATTCTGGTGACCCATGCGCCGGGATATCAGCTCAATGACGGGCGTGATCTTCCGCACCAGGGATTTCAGACATTTCTTGATCTGATAGAAAAATACCGTCCAAAGTTCTTTCTTCATGGACATGTGCATATGTCCTACGGGCGGAATCATAAACGGTACGACAAATATCAGGACACCCATGTGATAAATGCTTTTGAGCGGTGTGTGTTTGAATATGAGGATGGACATATCATTCGTTAAAACGGGATATGTTTGGAGTTATGCTGTTATATATGTGATAAAATAGTTTGACGGATGTTTTTAAACCCGGGAGTAAATTTAACAGAAAAAGCCCAGCAGTATGAGAAACATACCACAGCATAAATCTGCGTATCGTTCAGACTTCTGAAAAGAAATACAGCGTCCTGCGTGATTTCCTATGAGCAGAAAAAATATGCATGCTGTAAAAGAAATCAGAGCTGAGGGAATCAAATGAAGTCCGCTGATACTGGCACCAAGACCGATTCCTAAGTTATTGACAGAAAGAGAGAATCCAAAGATACAGGCGCTTTTCCATGATAGTGTCCGGCAGGAGAATGGTGGATCTGTTTCTGAAGAGAGGCAGCAGGAGACCGCTGCTTCATCATACTGAGGGATGGGATGAAAAATATTCATAAAAGTAAATTTTGCGGCATAATATAAACCAAATATAATTAAAATAAATTTTCCGGTGTATTCCGCATAGGGAAGGGGAAACAGACACAGAAGTTCTCCGCCGGCAGCAAGAGCTGCGACAGTACCGCAGAGTGTGATCAGACTGATGAGAAGAATCTGTGGAATGGAGATTTTGGATTTTCGTATTCCGCAGGAAATGCCGATGATAAAGCTGTCAATGTTTGCAGACAGAGCAAACAAGAGTGCAGACAAAAGATACATAAGATCCTCCTGAATATCAATTGAGAAGTTCTCTTTTTAATCAATATATTCAAGAGGAAGTTCGAGGTGAAGAATATGGCGTTTTTAATGAATCTGGCAATGCTGGATGCAAATATATTATTGTGGCTTCAGGAATACTTCCGCCAGGAGTGGATGATGCCGCTCTGGACGTTTATTACGTCGCTGGGAGACGGGGGCTGGCTCTGGATTGTGATTTCTGTCATTCTCCTGATTCCGAAGCGGACAAGACATGTGGGAATTACAGCGCTTCTGGCACTTGGAATCGGAGCACTGATCACGAATGTAGCATTAAAAAATATTGTGGCAAGGATACGGCCTTATGAGGTGATAAATGGTCTGATTCTTCTGGTGGAGAAGCAGTCAGATTTTTCCTTCCCATCGGGGCATTCCTGTGCATCTTTTGCTGCGGCGATGGTGTATTACAAAATGCTTCCGAAAAAATATGGAGTTTCTGCGGTTGTGCTGGCATCACTGATTGCATTTTCAAGGTTGTATGTGGGTGTCCACTATCCAAGTGACGTGATCGCAGGAATTTTAGTGGGAATATTTTCAGCGTGGTTTGCCTGCAAATTGGTTAAGAAATTGGAAGATAAAAAGAAAAACAAGAGTGACAGTTTAGCATAGGACTTTGCATTTACTGCAAAGTCCGTTTTTTATCATATGCTCTTTTTGTGTCTAACGGTGATATACATCCCCGTCTTCATAAACCGGCTCACAAGTAAGCTGCACACCTAATTTTTGAAATGTCTTGATATCTACATCAGATAACATAACCGAAGTATGTGCCTGACAGCCGTTTAATTTATCAAGCTGTCTGAGGGCACGTCTTGCATCCGGGTTGGCGGCAGCGCTTGTAGAGAGCGCGATCAGAACCTCATCTGTATGGAGACGTGGATTCTTGCTCTTTAAGTATTCAACTTTTAGTTTCTGAATTGGTTCAATGGATTCCGGGGAAATGATATGAAGTTCATGTCCCAGTCCGGCAAATTCTTTTAATACATTTAACAGAAGGGCAGCAGATGCTCCAAGCAGACTGCCGGTTTTTCCGGTAATCAGTTTGCCGTCAGGAAGTTCCAATGCAGCAGCGGGTAAATTAGTTTCCTGTGCCCGTTCCAATGCAGCAGCAACAACCTTACGGTCCGAAATGGTAACTCCTGCCTGATTCATCAAAAGTTCAATCGTCTGGGCTTGTTCTTCCTTACATGTTCCTTTCAGAATGTCATTGAGTACTGCATAATAGCGCCGGATAATTTCCTGACGGGAAGCTTCTTTGCAGATTTCATCATCACAGATACAGTTGCCTGTCATATTGACACCCATGTCAGTTGGGGATTTGTAGGGACTCTTTCCGTAAATTTTTTCAAAAATCGTATTTAATACCGGGAAAATCTCCACATCACGGTTGTAATTGACAGTAGTTTCCCCGTAAGCTTCCAGATGAAATGGGTCGATCATGTTAATATCGTTCAAATCTGCTGTTGCAGCTTCATAAGCCAGATTGACCGGATGCTTGAGCGGAAGATTCCAGATGGGAAATGTTTCAAACTTTGCATATCCTGCATGGATTCCCCGTTTGTGTTCATGATATAACTGAGAAAGGCAGGTTGCCATCTTACCGCTTCCCGGTCCTGGTGCTGTTACAATAACGAGAGGCCGGGTAGTTTCGATATATTCATTTTTGCCATATCCCTCATCACTGACGATCAAGGGAATGTTAGACGGATAACCTGCAATATTATAATGAATATATACCTTGATATGCAGCTTTTCCAGTCGATTCTTGAACAAAAGGGCGCTTTCCTGTCCTGAATATTGTGTAATGACAACACTTCCCACATACAGACCGCTGTCACGGAAGGAATCCATCAGCCGAAGTACGTCCGAATCATAAGTGATGCCCAAGTCTCCGCGGACTTTGTTTTTTTCGATATCCTTCGCACTGATGACAATGATGATCTCTGCCTGATCGCTCAGCTGCATCAACATGCGAAGCTTGCTGTCAGGGGCAAAGCCCGGAAGTACACGGGACGCATGGTAATCATCAAAAAGCTTGCCACCAAACTCCAGATAGAGTTTGTGATCAAACTTTTCAATACGCTGGCGGATATGCTCAGACTGCATCTGCAAGTATTTTTTGTTATCAAAACCAATTTTCATAATGAACGGAGCCCCCAATCGTAAATGTATTGTGTGTTTCGGCAATAAAAACTTAAAACCTGTTTGACATGTGTTAAATAAATGATGTATTACAAAATAACAGTATACTACAAAAGCTATCAAATTTACAATATTTTTGCAAAATCAGTTTACAATTTTTTCATAATCTTCTTGTTGATTTATAGGAACGGTGTACTTATAATAAAAATAGTGGATTTTAGGAGGAGCAAAATGGATAATCAAAACAATAATAAGAATCCCAAAAACAACCGGCAAGGATGGGGAATTATACTTGCAACCACCTTGCTGGCTATTTTTGTAGTTATGGGATTATCTTCACTGATGCAGGGACAGGACCCGGAAGAAATCAGTTATGATAAATTTTTGACCCTGATTGGGGAGAAGAAGGTTGAGAAAGTAGTTCTGGAGCCTTCCAAGATTTATATTACATTGACTGACGAGGCAAGAAAAGAAGAATTAGAGGCAGCAGGTAAAACCGAAGAATTGATGGCTAATGAATGGCTTAGTCAGATTGAATCAATGTCACAGTCTGGCGGGGACAAGGAAAAAACAGAACATACGCCGGATTATTATACAGGAGCTGTTGACGATTATCAGCTGGCGGATCGTTTGGACAAAGCGGGCGTGACTTTTGAACAGACTATACCGGATACCATGTCGGCGATGATTTTTGAACTGTTTATTACACTGGTTCTGCCATTGCTTTTGATGGTAATTTTATTTAACTTTGTTATGCGGAGAATGTCCAAGGGCGGCGGCATGATGGGGATTGGTAAAAGTAATGCCAAAGTTTATGTGGAGAAAGAGACCGGTGTGACCTTTCAGGATGTGGCAGGTCAGGATGAGGCAAAGGAGTCCTTGCAGGAAGTTGTTGATTTCCTGCATAACCCAGGCAAATATACAGGCATCGGAGCAAAACTTCCAAAGGGGGCGCTTCTTGTCGGACCTCCGGGAACCGGTAAGACGTTGCTTGCGAAGGCGGTAGCGGGAGAGGCGAAGGTGCCATTTTTCTCGCTGTCTGGTTCTGCATTTGTGGAAATGTATGTAGGTGTGGGAGCTTCCCGAGTGCGTGATCTGTTTAAGCAGGCACAGCAGATGGCTCCATGTATCGTCTTTATTGATGAGATTGACGCGATCGGTAAGAGCCGTGATACTGCTATGGGCGGCGGCAATGATGAGCGCGAACAGACATTGAATCAGTTGTTGGCAGAGATGGACGGATTTGATACAAATAAGGGACTTTTGCTTCTGGCGGCAACGAACCGTCCGGAAGTTCTGGATCCGGCGCTTCTGCGTCCGGGACGTTTTGACAGACGTATCATTGTAGATAAGCCTGATTTGAAAGGGCGTACTGATACACTGAAAGTACATTCAAAGGATGTGAAGATGGACGAAACTGTAGATTTGGAAGCAATTGCACTGGCAACTTCCGGAGCAGTCGGTTCCGATCTTGCGAATATGATCAATGAGGCTGCAATTAATGCTGTAAAACATGGCAGACAGGTTGTAAGCCAGAAAGACTTGTTCGAAGCAGTGGAAGTGGTATTGGTCGGTAAAGAGAAGAAAGACCGTATCATGAGCAAAGAAGAACGCAGAATCGTATCTTACCATGAGGTTGGTCATGCTCTTGTCAGCGCGCTGCAGAAGGACGCTGAACCGGTGCAGAAGATTACGATTGTGCCGAGAACGATGGGAGCTCTTGGCTATGTTATGCAGACACCGGAGGAGGAGAAGTTCCTGAATACGAAGAAAGAGCTGGAGGCAATGCTGGTGGGTGCACTGGCAGGACGTGCAGCAGAAGAGCTTGTTTTCGACACGGTTACAACAGGGGCATCCAACGATATTGAAAAGGCAACAAAGATTGCCCGTGCAATGATCACTCAGTATGGTATGTCTGAGAAGTTTGGTCTGATCGGTCTGGAGTCTGTACAGCACCGTTATCTGGACGGTCGTCCGGTGATGAACTGCGGTGACGCTACAGCGGCAGAGATTGATTCTGAAGTCATGATAATGCTGAAAAATGCTTATGTAGAAGCAAAGCATCTTCTTTCAGAGAACAGAGAGGCATTGGACAAGATAGCGGACTTCCTGATTGAAAAAGAAACCATTACAGGTAAAGAATTCATGAAGATTTTCCGTGAAGTCAAAGGACTTCCGGATCCGGAAGAAGCTGATGATCAGCCGGAGGAAAAAGAAGGGCGTATCACAATGAAGGAGACAGGGGCGGTTGAAGAGGCGATACCTGCGGCAGAAGAATCTGCAGAAGAGCCAAAACAGTAGAAAAGTAAATGTAACAGTTCAGCCCAGGACTTTGCACTGGCTGCAAAGTCCGTGAAATAACGTATAGGTAGAGATGCATCAAGCCACCACGAAATGGTTTTGCATGGCTTGATGCCTGTAACAGGAAGCCGAAGGCTGAACTGTTACAAGTAAAAGAAAAAACGGACAGAATGTTATTGCATCTCTGCCCGTTTTTTTGTAGGATATAAAGGAAAATAATTTTGTATAAATCCGGAGTAAAACAGATGGAAAATAACAATTTTAATATACAAGAAGAACTGAAAAAACTCCCCGGCAAACCCGGTGTTTATATTATGCATGATGAAACTGACGCCATTATCTATGTGGGTAAAGCTATCAGCCTGAAAAACCGTGTCCGTCAGTATTTCCAGAGCAGCCGCAACAAGGGAATTAAGATAGAGCAGATGGTGACACATATTCGCAGATTTGAGTATATTGTGACCGACTCTGAGTTGGAAGCTCTTGTACTGGAGTGCAATTTGATCAAAGAACATCATCCGAAATACAATACGATGTTGATGGATGACAAGACATATCCCTTTATTAAAGTATCCACGGGAGAAGCTTTTCCAAGAATTATGCTGGCCCGGAAGATTCAAAAGGACAAGGCAAAATATTTTGGACCATATACAAGTGCAGGGGCAGTCAGAGATACCATTGAACTTCTTCATAAATTGTATCATATCCGCAGCTGCAGTCGGAATCTGCCTCGGGATACAGGGAAAGAACGTCCTTGTCTGAACTATCATATCAGGCAGTGTGACGCACCCTGTCAGGGATATATTTCCAAAGAGGATTATGGCAAAGCGGTAACAGAAGTCGTACGCTTTTTAAATGGCAATTTTGACAGTATCCAGAAAGAATTGGAAGAGAAGATGCAGGCGGCGTCAGAAGCGTTAGAATTTGAAAGGGCAATTGAATACAGAGAATTGCTAAATAGTGTGAATAAGATTTCTCAGAAACAGAAGATTACCGACAGCCGGGGAGCAGACAGGGATATTCTGGCTTTGGCAACAGCAGAAGAAGATGCAGTCGTACAGGTGTTTTTTATCCGGGGCGGACGGCTCATTGGAAGAGACCACTTTTATTTGCGGATTGTAAAAGGAGAAGCTGCCGGAAATATTCTGGACAGCTTTATTAAACAGTATTATGCCGGAACTCCGTTTATTCCGGGAGAATTAGTAGTGCAGGAGGAATTAGAAGACATAGAGCTTATTGAAGAATGGCTGTCCGCTAAAAGAGGCGGTAAGGTCAGTGTCCGTGTGCCGAAGAAAGGGACTAAGGAGAAGCTGGTGGAGCTGGCGGCGAATAATGCACAGCTTGTTCTGACAAAGGATAAAGAACGTCTCAAACGGGAGGAAGGACGTACTATAGGGGCAGTGAAAGAGATTGAAAAGCTGCTTGGACTGCAAAATATTTGCCGGATGGAAGCTTATGATATATCCAATACGAACGGGTTTGAATCCGTAGGTTCTATGGTGGTCTATGACCGCGGCAGACCAAAACGCAACGACTATCGCAAGTTTAAAATTAAAGGTATTCAGGGGGCGGATGATTATGGAAGTATGAGGGAAGTCCTTACAAGGCGTTTTACCCACGGATTAAGAGAGCGGGAAGAGAGTAAAGAGCTGGGGGGATTTACGGCATTTCCAGATTTGATATTGATGGACGGAGGAAAAGGACAGGTCAATGTAGCTCTGGAAGTGCTGGGATCATTGCATTTGAATATACCAGTCTGCGGTATGGTAAAGGATGACCGCCATCGGACAAGAGGTTTATACTATCAAAATGAAGAGATTGCTATTGATCGTTCTTCAGAGGCATTCCGGCTTGTAACAAGAATACAGGATGAGGCACATCGGTTTGCGATTGAGTATCATAAACAGCTCCGCAGCAAGGGACAGGTTCATTCTATATTGGATGATATTGAGGGGATCGGTCCGGCGAGACGAAAGGCTCTGATGCGTAATTTCACCTCATTAGATGAGATAAAAGGGGCAACAGTGGAAGAATTGGCGGCAATTCCGGCAATGAATGAAAAATCAGCGGAATCCGTGTACAAATTTTTCCACTCGTGCTATACTGAAAATAATTGAAAAAAGAGAGGAAGAGAGCAATGGCACAAGGTGTAAAATTAAATGAACTGGCTGAAAAAATGGAATTAAAAAATCTTACACAGAGTGTAGATTTGGCAGACAAAGAAGTGGCTGTTCCAGATGTGAACAGACCGGCGTTACAGTTGACTGGATATTTTGATCATTTTGATTCAGATCGTGTACAGATTATTGGATATGTAGAGTATACATTTTTACAGACGCTGAGCAGAGAGAGGAAGATAGAGATCTACAAACAGTTTTTGTCTTGTAAGGTTCCGTGTGTGATTTTCAGTACTGATGTTTATCCAGATGGAGATTTTCTGGAACTGGCAACGAAGGCGGATATTCCGATTTTGACTACAACAAAAACAACGTCTGCATTTATGGCGGAACTGATCCGATGGATGAATGTTAAACTGGCACCTTGTATTTCTATTCACGGTGTACTTGTGGATGTATATGGCGTAGGTGTATTGATAATGGGAGAAAGTGGTATCGGTAAAAGTGAGGCTGCTCTGGAACTGATTAAGAGAGGTCACCGCCTTGTAACAGATGACGTGGTAGAAATCCGCAAGGTCAGTGATGAGACACTGGTAGGATCTGCACCCGATATTACACGGCACTTTATTGAGCTTCGTGGCATCGGTATTGTAGATGTGAAGTCTATGTTTGGTGTGCAGAGTGTCCGTGAGACCCAGAATATTGACCTGGTTATTACGCTGGAAGAGTGGGACAGAGAAAAAGAATACGACAGACTGGGACTAGAAGAAAGCTATACAGAGTTTCTTGGCAATAAGGTAGTATGCCACAGTATTCCGATTCGTCCGGGACGAAATCTGGCTATCATTGTGGAATCCGCAGCAGTTAACCATAGACAGAAACAGATGGGGTATAATGCAGCACAGGAACTTTACAAAAGGGTTCAGGAGAATTTGACACGTAGAAGATAGGCAGAGATCAGAATACTATTGGAATGAATATAAAGCGAGGGATAGAGAAGGAGAGGAGACAAATGAAGTATTGTTTTGGTGTGGATATCGGCGGAACGACAGTAAAGATGGGGCTTTTTGAAAAGACAGGAGAGATTCTGGATAAATGGGAAATTGTTTCAAAAACAGAAAATGAGGGAGAGGCTGTTCTTCCGGATATTGCGGAATCAATAAAAGGGAAAATTCAGGAGCGAGGTCTGGAAGAAGCAGACATTGTAGGAATTGGTGTCGGCGTGCCCGCTCCGGTTACAGCAGACGGTGTAGTGAATGGAAGCGCTAATATTGGCTGGGGTTATAAGGATGTGAAAGGAGAGTTAGAAGGACTGACAGGACTGCCTACAGAGGTGGGAAATGATGCCAATGTAGCAGCTCTTGGAGAGATGTGGCAGGGAGGCGGTGAAGGAGAGACTAATATTGTCATGGTAACACTTGGAACTGGAGTCGGCGGAGGTGTTATCATCGGTGGAAAGGTTGTTGTAGGCACACATGGGGCAGGCGGCGAGATTGGTCATCTTTGTGTAAATTATGATGAGACAGAGATTTGTGGATGTGGCAACAAGGGATGTTTGGAGCAGTATGCTTCTGCTACAGGAATTGTGCGTCTTGCACGTAAGAAGTTGGCAGCTGAAACAAGAAAGACCGTGCTTCAGGCAGAAAATGTAACAGCGAAGGATGTTTTTGATGCAGTTAAGGCAGGAGACACTGTGGCGCAGGAGGTAGCAGAAGAGTTCGGTCGTTTTCTTGGTTACTGTCTTGCAAATCTGGCAATCGTGACGGATCCGGCAGTCATTGTTATTGGCGGCGGCGTTTCCAGAGCAGGCGAGGTGTTGATTCCGTATATTCAGAAGCCCTTCCTGGAGAAAGCTTTTTTCGCAAATAAGGATGTTGAGTTTAAGCTGGCAACGCTTGGAAATGACGCGGGTATCTGCGGCGCTGCCAAACTGATTCTGGATGAGCGGGGATAAGAAGTAAATACATATTGTAACAGAAAAGGAACTTTTCCGGGTTTGGAAGAGTTCCTTTTCTAATTCGGTTATTATGATTTGTAAACTATGCTGCTGGTTCATCAGGAGTTTCCGGTTCTGCGGGAGGAGCCTCAGGTTCAGTAGGGGTTTCTGATTCTGCGGGAGGAGTCTCCGATTCGGGAGGGGTTTCAGTTCCTGGATCTCCCTCAGAGCCTTCTCCATTATTGTTATTGGAATCATTATCTTTATCCTTGCCTTCTTCCTTGTCTTCTTCTTTATCTTCCTCTTCCTCTTCTGGCGGAGCTACATAATGTCCGCTGCAATATTGTGTCGGTATCGTTCCATCTGCAAAATATTCAGTGATTCCGGTACATGTGGAAGATGCCAGAAGCCCCGTCTTAGAACAGACGGTTTTCTCGGAAACACTTGCAGGCATTTGGAAGTCTTTGTATGGAAGCCCTTCGTGAACACGTTCCATAATATTCTTCCAAAGTATCATGTGCCAGCTTTGATCCATCCATTCCATTGGCTTGTTTTCGTCATAACCTCCCCATACGGATGCAGTATAGTAAGGGGTGAAAGCAGCAAGCCAGAGGTCTGTACTTTTATCAGTTGTACCTGTTTTGCCGGATGCGGGCATATTCGCCATACGAGCCGGAGTACCGGTTCCTTTGGTAATAACATCCTGCATAGCGTTGGTTAACAGAGCGGCAGTTGTATCCTTCAGTACCTGACGGGTAGCAGGTGTTGTATTATCCAGAAGGATATTGCCATCGTGATCCAATACCTGAGTATACAGAATCGGTTCAATATAAGTGCCATTATTGGCAATCGTTGCATAAGCCGCTGTCATTTCAAGGTTAAGAACACCGTGTGTGATACCGCCGATAGCTGTTGCAGCAGCTTTATCTGTGTATATGCCGCCGTTGATTTCTTCATTGTCAGCCAGTGTTGTGAGTCCGAAGTTCTTCAGATAATCAAATCCGGTCTGAAATCCAATAGAAGTAAGGGTATGCAGTGCGGCTACATTGATAGAATGCTCAATGGCATAACGCATGGTTGTTGTACCAGTATATACGTGATCCCAGTTAGAGGCAGTCTTTCCGCTGCCGTAATCATAAGGTTTATCATTTTTCAATTCGGATGCAAGTGTATATCCGCAGGAATCCAATGCGGGAGCGTAGGTAGACAAAATCTTAAAACAGGAACCAGGCTGCCTTGGCGAATCTGTTGCGCGGTTCAGTGACAGACTGGTTGTTTTCGGTCCTCGTCCGCCGACAATGGCTTTCACTTTACCTGTGGACTGTTCCATAAGCACAACAGAAGTCTGCGGCTGCGGGTTGATATCAATACGCTCGTCTATGGTATCCCCTTCTGTGATTCCAAGGGTACTCTTATATTCGGCTACTGCTGCATTTGCCTCGTCAGGAGAAGAAAATACAAGCGGATAATTCTTGCCATATACAGATCCGATATACTGTGCCATCATTTCCTTACTGTAGTTTTCTACGGTACCGTCTGCTCTTGTAATTGTCAGAGCATACTCCAGACCGTACTCCGTACCCCAGGGATAAACGGCTTCATTAGCAACCTCTTCATCACAAATCTGCTGAATGCGGGGGTCCTGTGTGGAGGTGATCGTCAGTCCTCCGCTGTACAGTGCTTTATAAGCCTGAGTTTCTGTGAAACCTTTCCGCTCCATTAAATCCCTGATGACCTGTTTGGAAAGTTCATCAGTAAAATAGGAGTATGGATTTGTATCTTCAGCAGGCGGGGTGGCAATGATACGGTCATACACCGGATCAGCCTTTGCTTCATCATATTCTGCCTGGGAAATGTATTCTTGTTTCAGCATGGCTGCCAGAACACTATCCCGCCGGCCGGCGTTTTTATCAGGGTTGACAACAGGGTCAAAACCAGTTGGGTTCTGTGTGATGCCAGCAATAACTGTACACTCAGATAAAGTAAGTTCGCTTACATCTTTTCCAAAATAACGTTTGGCAGCAGCCTGCACACCAAGACAGCTCTGACCTAAGTTGACAGTATTCATATAAGCTTCCAGAAGTTCTTCTTTGGACATTTGTTTCTCAATTTCAAGAGCCAGATACTGTTCCTGAAGCTTACGCTCCAGTCTGTCATAAAAAGTATTCTCATTTACAAAGTTTGGGAACACATTGTTCTTGATCAACTGCTGTGTCAGAGTACTCGCACCTTCATCAAAGCTTCCCGCGGCCAGACCCTTGACACCGGCACGGATAATACCCTGCAGATCGATACCATTGTGCTGGTAGAAACGCTCATCCTCAATTGCGACGAATGCATTGCCCAGATGTTCTGGAATCTCGTCAATGGATTTGTAAACACGGTTGGCACCGGCTGAGACAAAACTTTCCAGAAGGGTTCCGTCCTCTGCATATACAAAGGTGGTAAAACCCTGCGGCTTGACCTGAGATGGTGTGACTGTCGGCGTCCTGTCGATGATCTGCTTGGCAAATAGACCGACACCGCCGGCACACACAACTACAAGTATAAGTATGCAGATGATCAGCGCTTTAAAAAAGCGGACGCCTACCCGTTTCTTTTTCATATTCTTTTTAGAAGATATGTTTTTCTTTCGTTTTTGTAGATTTTCTTTTCCGTAATTCATGAATAATAGCCTCCTCTATTCATAACACTCATTATAGCAAAGAACCTTTTTTAAATAAAGGAAAAAAATAAAAAGTTCATATTTCCTAAGAAATTATTAAGAAAAGGATTGTAGTTTATGGAAAATTGATATAGTGTAAAAGGCAAGTAATAATAAGGAGTACAAAAACAGGTATGTATATTAAAACAGTATATAAGGGCGCTTCGGCTGAAATTGTAGAGAAGAAGTCCAGGTTTATCGGTGAAGTTTATCCGGTTGCCTCGGAGGAAGAGGCAACTGAAATTTTGGAAAAAGTGAAAAAAAAGTATTGGGATGCAAGGCATCACTGCTGGGCATATGTAATCGGAGAAGTACAGACCACAGAGCGTTTTAGTGATGACGGAGAGCCGGGCGGTACTGCGGGCAAGCCCATACTGGAAGTGCTGCGCGGGGCAGAGACAACGAATACGATGATTATTGTCACCCGGTATTTCGGCGGTACTCTGCTCGGAACGGGGGGACTGGTACGAGCATATACAAAGGCTTCTCAGGAGGCGCTGTCTGCTAGTATGATTATAACCAGAATCAGCGGGGCTAAACTGAAACTTACGACAGATTATACCGGAATTGGAAAAATTCAGTATATTCTCGGACAGAGAAAGATTCCTATACTAGATTCCGTGTATACGGATAAGGTGGAAGTGTTTGTACTTGTTTCCGAGGAGGAAGAGAAGTCATTGATTTCTGAGATTACAGAAGGAACGAACGGAAGAGCTGTGATTGAGAAAGAATTGGTGTGCAGATTTGCCGAGGTGGATGGAGAGTACCTGATCTGGGAGGAATAAGTTGAAAAATTTTGCTCTTATTATTCGTGTCAGATTACAGGAAACACAATATCTGCGCTTTGTTGTGTGTATCCTTACAACAAAGCGCAGATATTTTATGTTGCCAAGTATACGACAAAAACATCCGGTGGACGTTTTTAGTCTGTAATAAATGTTATAAATTAATTGAATTCCGGTTCAATCAATCCAAAAGCTCCGTCCTTTCGCTTATATACAACGTTGACTTCGTCTGTCTCAGCATTAGAGAACACGAAGAAATTATGTCCAAGGAGATCCATCTGGATGCAGGCATCTTCAGGAAACATTGGCTTGATACCGAACTTTTTAGTACGGACGATGCGGATTTCATCGTCTTCTGCGGTGTCCGACTCTTCCTCAAAGAACTCTTTTTTGAAGGAATTGCCAGAGGAAGAAGCGGTAGGGTGTCCCTGGCTTCTTGCAACCAGTTTGTTTTTATATTTGCGGAGCTGACGTTCGATAATTTCTTCTACAAGGTCAATGGATACATACATATCACTGCTTGTCTGCTCAGAGCGGATAATGCTGCCCTTGACCGGAATCGTCACCTCGATTTTCTGACGTTCTTTTTCTACGCTCAGAGTTACGGTAATTTCTGTTTCAGGAGTGAAATACCTTTCCAGTTTTCCAAGTTTCTGTTCAATTGCATCTTTAAGTCCCGGTGTTACTTCGATGTTTTTGCCGCTGATAATAAATTTCATGCTGCTCAACTCCTTCTTGTTCATATTATACAAACAGAAAAGTAATCAATTGCTGTCTGTATTTATGTTGATATTATAGCATGAAATCTGACAATTGTATAGAGGGTTCGATTTGAATTGGAATAAAAACGTATTTACATGTGTTTTTATTAATGGATTGACCGGATTACTTCGATACGTGTAATTGCTCCATTTGTAATCTTAGCAATCCGAAGTCCGAAGTCTTTGAAATATGCACATGCGCCTACACCAACTTCTGTTTCTTCTTCAGCAAGTTTGCGAAGCAAGATATCCAACAGTGTTTCGTCATCATGGTACGGAATTGTAACATGGAAAATCTTATTGATATAACGAACCTTCATATTGGCGCGGAATACGGTCTTTTCCGATTCATCGAATTCCACGAAGAGGAATTTTCTTGTGGCAAATAAAATTGCAATTGCCAGTACGCCAATCAGGCTGTTGACCGGAGATGAGTGGTCAATAATAACCTGACGTGCAATGGCGAACAACAACACTTCAAACACGGTCATAGGTGTGTGAAGATACAACATACGAATCATTTCCACACCGATGATTAGGTTAAAACAGGTTGTCAGCAGGTCATCGTAGTTTGGAAACTGGTCCATGTCCGGGAGGTTTCCAAAGGAGAGGATCAGCCGCGTGGTCATAAGGATGATTCCGCCAGCAAGGACCAGTGCAATGACAAACTCCAGAGTTGTTGTTAATTTTTTTAGAAATGCGTTGGCATATTTTTTCATTTGTGCTTCTCCTTGTGTGGTTGGCGAAAGGGGAAATACTCTTACTTATTAATGCTGCTGCGCTTGCGCATTCTGGCATCCAGAATTTTTTTTCGGATACGTAGTGTCTCTGGTGTTACTTCCAGAAGCTCATCAGTATCGATAAAGTCCAGAGCCTGTTCCAGACTTAAGATTCTCGGCGGTGTGAGACGAAGGGCCTCATCTGCGCTGGAAGAACGGGTATTGGTCAAATGTTTGGTCTTGCACACATTTAATTCAATGTCTTCGGCTTTGCCGTTTTGTCCGATAACCATGCCGGCATAGACCTTTTCGCCTGCTCCTATAAACAGAATACCACGTTCCTGTGCGCTGTACAAGCCATAAGTTACGGATTCTCCAGCTTCAAAAGCAATAAGAGAACCTTGCTTGCGGTACTGGATATCGCCTTTGTATGGAGCATAGCCGTCAAAACTGGTGTTCAGAATTCCATTTCCCTTTGTATCAGTCATAAATTCACCGCGGTATCCAATTAGTCCGCGTGCTGGAATGGAAAACTCCAGGCGCGTGTATCCGCCGTTGGAAGTCCCCATGCTGCGCAGTTCACCTTTTCTTTGGCTGAGTTTGTCAATAACTGTTCCTGTAAATTCATCCGGCACGTCTACGTATGCAAGCTCCATTGGTTCTGTCCGTTTGCCGTTTTCATCAGTATGATAGAGTACCTCTGCCTTGCTGACTGCAAATTCATAACCTTCACGGCGCATATTCTCGATCAAAACGGAGAGGTGAAGTTCACCGCGTCCGGATACTTTGAAATTGTCAGCATTTTCTGTTTCTTCTACTCGCAGGCTGACATCTGTATTCAATTCACGCATGAGACGGTCACGTAAGTGACGGGACGTGACATATTTTCCTTCCTGTCCGGCAAAAGGACTGTCATTTACAATAAAGTTCATAGAAATTGTCGGCTCGGAAATCTTCTGGAATGGAATTGCTTCTGGTTTTTCAGGGGAGCAGAGTGTATCTCCGATGGAAATGGCGGAAATACCTGAAACTGCAACGATGGAACCAATGCCGGCTTCCTTAACTTCTGTTTTATTTAAACCGTCAAATTCATACAGCTTGCTGATTTTTACTTTTTGTTGTTTATCTGGATCATGGTGATTCATAAGTATCATTTCCTGATTTACGGAAATCGTACCGTTTTCTACCTTGCCTACGCCGATATGCCCTACGTATTCGTTATAGTCAATGGTGCTGATGAGCATCTGTGCGGGAGCTTCCGGATCGCCTTCCGGTGCAGGGATATAGTCAATGATTGTTTCAAACAATGGTTCCATATTTTTTTCTTCATCTGTCAGATCCAATACGGCGATTCCTGCTTTGGCAGATGCATAGACGAAAGGGCAGTCCAACTGCTCATCGGAAGCATCCAGATCCATGAACAGTTCTAATATCTCATCAATAACTTCATCCGGTCTTGCTTCCGGACGGTCAATTTTGTTGATGCATACGATAACCGGAAGACTAAGCTCCAGCGCTTTGCGCAGTACAAATTTGGTCTGCGGCATGGCACCTTCAAAAGCATCAACTACGAGAATTACACCGTTTACCATCTTCAGTACACGCTCTACCTCACCGCCGAAATCCGCGTGTCCCGGAGTGTCGATAATATTTATTTTGGTTCCTTTATAGAACACGGCAGTATTCTTGGAGAGAATGGTGATTCCACGTTCTCTCTCGATGTCGTTGGAGTCCATAACACGCTCTGCCACGTCCTGATTTTCACGGAATACACCGCTTTGCTTTAAAAGCTCATCCACCAAAGTTGTTTTACCGTGGTCTACATGAGCGATAATTGCAATATTTCTTACATTTTCACGTTTTGTTTTCATAATATGATACACTTCCTATTTTAAAATATCTCGATACAGTTACACTTACAACTTTTTTATTTTATCATAAAATTGCAAATTTACAAGTGGAACCCGCAGAAAATGGTTTAAATGAGTAACAGTTCAGCATAGGAGTTTGCACCTGCTGCAAACTCCGTAAAAACGTGTGCTGGAGAAATGGAATCCGCCCTTTCACCGTAGGTGAACTTAAAATAGGGCGGATTCGGTGATTATGAAGCCGAAAGGCTGAATAGTTACTTAAATGATAAACCTCGACAAACCTCGTCATGCCCTGTCGAAAGATTTATTTCTTTTTTTGTTCTGAGATAAATTTCTGTGCATAAACTTAGTAGTGACTTAAAAATACCACGCAGAGGAAGGGAGAACTACAAATCATGTCAGATAAGATTATTGAAAACAACCAGGTGACAATTATGGGAGAGGTGGCATCCACATTTACATACAGCCACGAAGTATTCGGAGAAGGTTTTTACATGGCGGATGTACTTGTAAAACGGTTAAGCAGCTCCGAGGACCGGATTCCGCTCATGATATCCGACCGGCTTATGGATGTGACGAGGGACTATACCGGAGAGTTTATCAAAGTGTCCGGGCAGTTCCGTTCATATAATCGTCACGAAGAGCAGAAGAATCGTCTGGTGCTGTCCGTATTTGTTCGTGAAGTGGAATTCATTGACGAGGAACTGGATGGAGCCAAGACCAATCATATCCTGCTGGAGGGATATATCTGCAAGAAACCGATTTATCGGAAGACGCCTCTCGGCAGAGAGATTGCGGATTTATTGCTTGCCGTGAACCGTCCTTATGGGAAATCGGATTATATTCCATGTATCTGCTGGGGCAGAAACGCCAGATTTGCATCAGGATTTGAGGTGGGAGAGCATGTGCAGGTCCTGGGACGGATTCAGAGCCGGGATTATGTGAAGAAGCTTTCAGAGACAGAGACGGAAACAAGAACTGCGTATGAAGTGTCGGTAAGCAAATTGGAGTGTATTGAGGAATAAAGTTATAATAGAAATAAAAAGAATAGAATAAAAACATTGTGAAAGGGATATCATTTCTTGAGGAATCTCCTCAAATATGATATCCTTTTTGTATATTACATGAAATTATGAGGATGACAGATAAGATATACGGAGGACAAGATTATGATAAAGGCTATGATGCACGGATGTAACGGAAAGATGGGGCAGATGATCACGAATCTGGTCAAGACAGATGACCAGATCGAGATTGCGGCGGGCGTAGATACGTATTCTGGGCTGCAGAATCCTTATCCGGTATTTGGAACCATCCATGAGTGTGATGTGGACGTGGATGTAGTGATTGATTTTTCCAATGCGGCTGCTGCCGGCAGAGTGCTGGATTACTGTGCAGAGAAAAGGATTCCGTTAGTGTTCTGTACTACAGGACTTTCTGAGGAGCAGTTGGAAAAGATGAAAAAAACAGCCGGGCAGACAGCCGTTCTGAAATCAGCAAATATGTCTATGGGAATCAATTTGTTAATGAAGCTTTTGAAGGATGCGGCAAAGGTGCTGGCTCCGGCGGGCTATGACATAGAACTGGTGGAGAAACATCACAATCAGAAGCTGGACGCGCCAAGCGGCACGGCACTGGCACTGGCAGATTCCATCAATGAGGCGATGAACGGGGCGTATGAATATGTTTACGACAGGAGTCAGGTAAGACAGAAAAGAGACAAAAAAGAGATGGGTATTTCCGCAGTCAGGGGCGGTACTATCGTGGGAGAGCATGAAGTCTTATTTGCAGGCACAGATGAGATCATAGAGTTTAAACACACTGCTTATTCCCGAAGTGTCTTTGGTAAGGGCGCTGTTGAAGCAGCCAAGTTTCTGGCAGGGAAACCGGCAGGGTTGTATGATATGAGTGATGTGATTCAATTTTAGGGGGCAGTTATTATGAAAACTTTGGAACAACGATATCTGGAAAGAATGTCAGACCTGTATCCGACTATTGCGGCGGCATCCACGGAAATTATTAATTTGCAGGCTATCTTGAATCTGCCGAAAGGCACGGAGCATTTTATTACTGATGTACATGGAGAATATGAAGCATTTTCCCATGTGCTGAAGAATGGTTCTGGTTCTGTTCGCCGTAAGATTGAAGAAGTGTTTGGCAATACACTGACCAAGCAGGACAAGAAAGAACTTGCAACATTGATTTATTATCCGAAAGAAAAGATGGCCCAGGTTAAAAAGATAGAACAAAATATGGAAGACTGGTATACGATTCACCTTTACCGGCTGATCGAAGTGAGCAAGCATGTTGCGAGTAAATATACCCGTTCCAAGGTGAGAAAGGCTTTGCCGAAGGATTTTTCTTATGTTATTGAGGAATTGATTACTGAAAAAGCGGAAATTACGGATAAAGAATCTTATTATAATGCAATTATCCGTACGATTATCCGTATCAACCGGGCGGAAGAATTTATTGCGGCAATTTCCGAGCTGATCCAGCGGCTTGTTGTAGATCATTTACATATCGTGGGTGATATTTATGATAGAGGTCCGGGACCTCATATCATCATGGACAAATTGCAAAAATACCATTCTCTTGATATTCAGTGGGGCAATCATGATGTGCTCTGGATGGGAGCTGCGGCAGGTCAGCAGACCTGTATAGCCAATGTTATCCGAATCTGCGCACGCTATGATAATCTGGATATATTAGAGGATGGTTACGGAATTAATCTTCTGCCGCTGGCAACATTTGCACTTCGTGTTTATAAACATGACCCGTGCAGATGTTTTGAACTAAAGGGGAACGTGCCTGAGAATATAGCAGAAATGGAAATGAATATGCGCATGCATAAGGCAATTTCAATTATCCAGTTCAAGCTGGAGGGACAGACGATCAGACGTCAGCCGGGATTTGAACTGGAAGAGCGGGCGATGCTGCACAGGATTGACTATAAGACAGGAACAATTGAATTAAATGGAAAAGAATACATGCTTCTGGATAACAATTTTCCGACCATTGATCCGGAGAATCCGTATGAGCTGACCAATGAGGAACAGGAGATCATGGATCGTCTGGAGCGGGCATTTATCGGATGTGAGAAGCTGCAGGACCATATGAGACTGCTGTTATCCAAGGGTGGACTTTATAAGGTGCATAACGGCAATCTTTTGTATCATGGCTGTGTTCCGCTGAATAAAGACGGAAGCTTGAAAGAAGTGAATCTGTTCGGACATACCTTTAAGGGACGCTCTTTGTATGACGCTCTGGAACGCTATGTACGGAAAGGATTTTTTGCGATTGATGAAAAGGAGCGGGAAAACGGAAGGGATATTATGTGGTATATCTGGCTGAGTGCAAATTCACCGCTGTTCGGCAAAGATAAGATGGCAACCTTTGAGCGGTATTTTTTGGCTGAGAAAGAAACTCATACGGAGTATAAGAATCCGTATTATGTTCTTTTAGAAGATGAAACGGTTGTGAACAATATTATAGAAGAATTCGGACTATCGCCGAGAGACGCTTATATTGTCAATGGGCATGTTCCGGTGAAACGAAAAAATGGGGAGAGTCCAGTAAAATGTAATGGAAAGGTGCTTGTTATTGACGGCGGATTTTCAAAGGCATATCAAAAGGAAACCGGAATTGCAGGCTACACGCTTGTATACAATTCATATGGGCTCCGTCTCGTTGCCCATGAACCGTTTGAATCTACAGAAGCTGCGATTGAGAAGGGAAGCGATATTCACTCTGAGACAACCGTGATCAAAAGGGTTCTGGACCGCAGGCTGGTAGGAGATACTGATGCCGGTCAGGACATCAGGGAGCGGATCGATGATTTGAAAGAACTGCTGGCAGCATATAGAAGTGGCGAGATCAAAGAAAAACTGTAAATAAATGTTTTTTTGTTTTGAATACATATTTTTGAAGAAAACGACGAATATTACTCCTGTAAAGAATATTTGAAAGGGAGTAATGAAAATGAAAAACATGAAAAAATTGTTTGTTCTGGTAATGTGTGTTGCAGTGATTGGAAGTATGACCGGATGTGGAAGAGACAATAATGCAATGAACAACGCAGATAATGGAACAACTAACACAACAACAGATGAGAAAAACAAAGCAAATCAGACAGACGGTATGAATGATGCCACAGATGGAACTACTGACAGAAATTATAATCGTACAGATAACAATGGAGACGGTGTAATTGATAATGCAGTGAATGATGTGACAGACGGAATTGATAACATTGCAGATGATCTGACCGGAAATGAAAACAGAAATGACAATGCAGCAGATAATACAACAAGAAATGAAACAGGAACAAATAATAACAGATAAGAAGCGAGGAAGAGATGTTATCTTGCAGAAAACGGTCTAAGGAAATTCCCTGGACCGTTTTTTTCGTATATGAGACTTATTTAAATCGGTTCTCTTTTTTTTGCTGTGGTTTCGTGGTATTATGGAATGAATTATTTAAAGAAGAAAAGAGGAAAACGAGAAATGCGATTCAGACCGTGTATTGATATACATAACGGAAAGGTGAAACAAATTGTAGGCGGAAGTTTGAGTGACCGTGGAGATATGGCAGAGACGAACTTTACGTCAGGACAGGATGCAGCATGGTACGCGAATCTTTATAAAAAGGACGGATTGACAGGCGGACATATCATCCTGCTCAATTCACCTACATCAAAATACTATGAGGAAACAAGGAGGCAGGCAATGCAGGCTCTTGAAGCTTATCCGGGAGGATTGCAGATAGGCGGTGGAATTACGGCAGAAAATGCAAAAGAGTATTTGGATGCGGGAGCAAGTCAGGTAATTGTTACTTCTTATGTGTTTCAGAATGGAATGCTGAACTATGAAAATCTGGCAAAATTAGAAGCAGCCGTAGAAAAAGAGCATATTGTACTGGATTTGAGCTGCCGGAGTCGGGATGGAAGATATTATATTGTGACTGACCGCTGGCAGAAGTTTACGGATGTAGAGCTGAATGAAGCGGTGTTGGAAGAACTGGGATCCCACTGCAGTGAATTTCTTATACATGGCGTGGATGTGGAAGGAAAATCTGCAGGCATGGAAGAGGGGCTGGTGAAAATGCTTGGGGGATGGGCGAAGATTCCGATTACATATGCAGGGGGAATCGGAACTGTTGAAGAATTGGGGAGGTTCAGAGAACTGGGAAAGGGACAGCTTGACTTCACGATCGGAAGTGCGTTGGATTTATTTGGCGGGAAATTGTCCTATGAAGCTATCATGGAAATACAATAGTCTGTATGCATGATTTTAAACGACTTATTTTGTACAGTAGAAAAGTCGGGTGGAAAAGTGAATGAAGTAAATATGATTATATTTATAACGGAAAGCAGCGTGTTAATTTTGGGAGTGGCAAATATACATTTTATTGGAAAAAGGATAGTATTCAAGACCAGATGTGGTGTTTATTGTCAGATACAATGGCTTTGAAGAAATGATATATAGAGAAATGGACATATTAGCTGATAGAGAATATCGGCTTTGTTAATAAATCTTGAATTTACTTATATATAGTGATAGAATGAATTTTAAAGTGTGCAAAGAAAGTAATGGCGGTGAATGATGTACTTATCTTGCTGCCGGAGAAATAGTTTAAAAGACAAGGAGTTATTGCAGATTATGGGTTTGATGGAGAAAATTTTCGGTACGCACAGTGAGAATGAACTGAAGCGTATTTACCCGATTGTAGACAGAATTGAGGCAATGGAGCCAGAGATGAAAGCGTTGTCAGATGCCGAATTAAAGGACAAGACAAGAGAGTTTAAGGGGCGTCTGGCAGATGGCGAAACACTGGATGATATATTACCGGAAGCTTATGCCGTTGTTAGGGAGGCAGCATATAGAAGTCTGGGAATGCGCCATTATCGTGTGCAGATTATTGGCGGTATCATCCTACATCAGGGACGTATTTCTGAGATGCGTACAGGTGAAGGTAAGACACTGGTGTCCACGCTTCCGGCATATTTGAATGCACTTTCCGGCAAGGGTGTGCATATCGTTACAGTCAATGACTATCTGGCAAAGCGTGACGCAGAGTGGATGGGAAAGGTACATGAGTTTCTTGGACTGACTGTAGGAGTTGTCCTGAACAGTATGGACAATGACGAGAGACGTGCGGCTTATAACTGCGATATTACCTATGTGACAAATAATGAACTGGGGTTTGACTACTTAAGAGACAATATGGTTATTTATAAAGAACAGCTTGTGCAAAGAGGGTTGAACTTTGCCATTATCGATGAGGTAGACTCGGTATTGATCGATGAGGCAAGAACGCCGCTGATCATTTCCGGGCAGAGCAGTAAGTCTACCAAGTTGTACGAAGCATGTGATATTCTGGCATGTCAGATGCAGCGGGGCGAGGCAAGCGGAGAATTTACAAAAATGAATGCTCTGATGGGAGAGGATATTGAGGAGACAGGCGATTATATTGTCAATGAAAAGGAAAAGAATGTCAACCTGACGGAAGATGGTGTGAAAAAGGTAGAGCAGTTTTTCCATCTGGAGAATCTGGCTGATCCGGAGAATTTAGAAATCCAGCACAATATTACATTGGCACTGCGCGCCCATAATCTGATGTTCCGAGATCAGGATTATGTGGTAACACCAGAAGGAGAGGTTGTGATCGTTGACGAATTTACCGGACGTATCATGCCGGGACGCCGTTATTCCGATGGTCTTCATCAGGCGATTGAAGCGAAAGAACATGTGAAGGTAAGACGTGAGAGCAAGACGCTGGCGACCATTACATTCCAGAACTTGTTTAATAAGTTTGAAAAGAAAAGTGGTATGACCGGTACAGCCCTGACAGAGGAAAAAGAGTTCCGTGATATTTATGGAATGGATGTTATTGAAATTCCGACCAATATGCCAGTCCAAAGACAGGATTTGGATGATGCAGTTTATAAGACAAAGGAAGAAAAGTACAGAGCGGTTGTAGATGAGGTAGAAGCAGCACATGCAACCGGACAGCCGGTACTGGTTGGTACGATTACCATTGAAGTATCTGAATTGTTGAGCAAAATGTTGAAAAAGCGTGGCATAAAGCATAATGTCCTGAATGCCAAATACCATGAGATGGAGGCAGAGATTGTTGCTGATGCAGGTGTGCATGGAGCTGTTACTATTGCAACCAACATGGCAGGCCGTGGTACTGACATTAAGCTGGATGAAGAAGCAAGGGCAGCAGGCGGACTGAAGATCATCGGCACAGAACGACACGAATCCAGACGTATCGATAATCAGCTCAGAGGACGTTCCGGACGTCAGGGAGATCCGGGAGAATCTCGCTTCTATCTGTCACTTGAGGACGACTTGCTCCGTTTGTTTGGTTCTGAGAAGTTGATGAGTGTTTTTAATACATTGGGCGTGGAGGATGGAGAACAGATTGAGCATAAGATGCTTTCTAACGCCATAGAAAAGGCGCAGAAGAAGATAGAAAGCAACAACTTTGGTATTCGTAAGAACCTGCTGGAATACGATCAGGTTATGAATGAGCAGCGTGAGATTATTTATGGTGAACGCCGCCGTGTCCTGGACGGGGAAAGCATGCGTGATACAGTCTACACGATGATTACCGAGCATGTGGAAAATATAGTAGACCGTTTCGTGTCTACAGAGACGGGACCGGAGGACTGGGATATTGCAGGACTGGAGCGTACATTGAAAGAAGTAATCCCACAGCTTCAGATTCCGTCTGCAAAGGAAGCAGAAGAAATGCAGCAGAAGGAATTAAAACATCTGCTGAAGGAACGTGCTGTTAAGGCATATGAAGAGAAAGAGGCAGAATTTCCTGAACCGGAGCATATCAGGGAAATGGAACGTGTCGTACTCTTGAAGGTCATCGATGCCAAATGGATGGATCATATTGACGATATGGATCAGCTTCGTCAGGGAATCGGTCTGCAGGCTTATGGTCAGAGAAACCCACTTGTAGAATACAAGATGATGGGATACGATATGTTTGGAGAGATGACCAACGCTATTGCAGAAATGACAATCCGCACACTGTTCCATATCCGTGTTGAGCAGAAGGTAGAACGTGAACAGGTTGCCAAAGTAACCGGAACAAATAAAGATGCCAGTACAGCTCGTGGACCGAAAAAACGCGAAGAAAAAAAAGTATATCCAAATGATCCATGTCCGTGCGGAAGCGGTAAAAAATACAAGCAGTGCTGCGGACGTAAGGCATAATGAGCTGTATCCATATCCTTAAGAAACAAGGTCCGATGGAGAGTTTTGTGCAACGGAGTAAAGACATTCGCTTTTATGATTGAAAATATAAATGAGAAAGAGGTGATTAAGGTGGTTTTACTGGATGAATTAAAGCAGAATCTGACTGCATATGAAGAACCACTGAAAGATTTGAGGGATTCACTTTAACTTAGCTGCAAAGAAAGAGCAGATTGAAGAGTTAGAGCGAAGAATTGAAGAACCAGGATTCTGGGACAGACCCGGAGAATCCCAGCATACGATGAAATTATTAAAAAGTCTTCAGGATTCGGTGAAACAGATTGAAAAGATGTATACCGATTACGAGGACATAGGTCTTTTGATCGAAATGAGTCAAGAAGAACAAGATGATGATACTATTGCTGAGATTCAGGAAGAGCTGGAACGGTTCATTTCTGAATTTGAGGAGCTGCGGATACAGACTCTTCTGACTGGAGAATATGATAAGAACAATGCGATTATCAGTCTCCATGCAGGCGCTGGAGGAACAGAGTCCTGTGACTGGGCAGGTATGCTTTACCGGATGTATACCCGCTGGGCAGAACGCAAAGGTTATACGCTGGAAGTATTAGACTTCTTGGATGGTGATGTGGCAGGAATCAAGGGGGTAACCTTTGAAGTGCAGGGAGAAAATGCTTACGGGTATCTGCGGTCTGAAAAGGGAGTTCACCGTTTGGTGCGTATTTCCCCATTTAATGCAGCGGGAAAACGGCAGACTTCTTTTGTATCTTGTGATGTG
This sequence comes from Mediterraneibacter agrestimuris, assembly GCF_943193195.1. GTDB lineage: Bacteria > Bacillota > Clostridia > Lachnospirales > Lachnospiraceae > Schaedlerella > Schaedlerella agrestimuris. Next base: position 35,482 of record NZ_CALPDG010000031.1, read on the forward strand.
ATTCCGGATATCGAGGATGAAATTGAAATTGAGATTAATGATGATGATCTTCGGATTGATACTTATCGCGCCAGCGGTGCGGGCGGTCAGCATATCAATAAGACATCTTCCGCAATCCGTATCACTCATTTGCCTACCGGTATAGTGGTACAATGTCAGAATGAACGTTCCCAGCATATGAATAAGGACAAGGCAATGCAGATGCTGAAAGCAAAGCTGTACTTATTAAAGCAACAGGAACAAGCAGACAAGGTATCTGATATTCGTGGAGAAATTAAAGAAATCGGATTCGGAAGTCAGATTCGTTCCTATGTCATGCAGCCATATACGATGGTGAAAGACCACCGTACCAATGCAGAAATCAGCAATGTGGGAGCAGTGATGGACGGTAACATTGATCCGTTTATCAATGCATATCTGAGTGCGAAGTAAGGAGAGAACTATGGTAAATATAGCAGTGTTGGGATACGGCACAGTGGGATCAGGCGTGGTAGAAGTAATCAATACCAACGGCGAGCGTATTAATCAGAGAATCGGCGATGAATTGAATGTAAAATATGTGCTGGATTTACGGGATTTTCCGGAAGATCCAATCCAGGAAAAGCTGGTGCATGATTTTGATGTGATTGTAAATGATCCAGATGTGCAGATTGTGGTAGAAGTGATGGGAGGCATCGAGCCGGCATATACTTTTGTGAAGCGAAGCCTTCTGGCAGGCAAGAGCGTGGCAACGTCCAATAAGGCACTGGTTGCCAAACATGGAGCGGAGCTGTTGTCTATTGCCCGTGAACAGAATATTAATTTCTTGTTTGAAGCCAGTGTGGGCGGTGGGATTCCGATTATCCGTCCGCTTAACTCTTCTATGACGGCAGATGAGATTGAAGAGATTACAGGTATTTTGAATGGTACGACCAATTATATGCTGACGAAAATGTTCTATGAAGGGGCGGAGTATGACGAGGTGCTGAAGGAGGCACAGGCAAAGGGTTACGCAGAGCGTAATCCAGAAGCCGATGTAGAAGGTCATGACGCCTGTAGGAAGATTGCAATTCTATCCTCTCTGATTTCAGGTCAGCAGGTGGATTTTGAAGATATTTACACAGAGGGAATTACGAACATCACCAAACAGGATATGATGTATGCAAAAGAAATGGGAATGACCATTAAGCTGCTGGCATCCAGTAAGCGTGACGGGGACCATCTCCATGCGATTGTAGCGCCTTATTTGTTGAACAGCAGTCACCCTCTGTATAGTGTTAATGATGTGTTTAATGCCATTTTTGTACATGGAAATGTACTGGGTGATGCTATGTTCTACGGCAGCGGAGCAGGCAAGCTTCCGACAGCCAGCGCAGTGGTAGCTGATGTAGTGGATGAAGCAAAACATCTGCACAGAAATATTATGACCATGTGGAAAAGCGATAAGCTTAATTTGCTTTCTATTAAGGATACAAGCAAGCGGTTCTTTGTGCGGATCAAGGGTGATTGCAATGCCATGAAAGCATATCTGGACAGTTGTTTTGGTCCGGTAGAAATCGTAACGGTAGAAGGTTTGGACGGGGAATTCGGATTTGTAACCGAAAAGATGACAGAAGGAAAATACGAAGAAATTGCGAAAGGATTTCCGGGAATTATGTACATGATCCGTGTAGAAGGGTAAGTGTGGGAAATCTTTGCTTTGCAATCCTTATACAAAAGTAACAGGGATTGAGAAATCGAGGAAACGAAAAATGAAATATATTATTATGTTGTGTGACGGAATGGCAGACGAACCCTTAGAGGAATTGGGCGGAAGAACGCCGATGGAGGCTGCACAGACACCAAATATGGATAAAATGGCAGTCCGGTCAGAAATCGGTATGGTCAGGACTGTGCCGGAGGGAATGTCTCCGGGAAGTGATACTGCAAATCTGTCCGTTATCGGATATGATCCAAAGATGTATTATACCGGACGTTCTCCGCTGGAAGCATTGAGTATCGGAGTGGATATGAATACAGATGATGTATCCTTCCGCTGCAATATCGTGACTCTTTCTGAGGAAGAAGAGCACTATGAGGATAAGCATATTTTAGATCATAGTTCCGATGAAATCACAACAGAAGAAGCGAAGATACTGATGGAGGCATTGAAAGAGGGACTGGCACGAGATGGATATCAGTTCTATACCGGAATCAGTTACCGCCATCTTCTGATATGGAATCACGGACGGGTGCTGGATTTGACTGCTCCTCATGATATTTTAACGAGGAGAATTGGAGAATATTTGCCAGAGGACGATGTACTCCGGGAAATGATGGAAAAAAGTTTTGAGATTTTGAATCATCATCCAATTAATGAAGCACGCAGAGAAAGAGGTCTGCGCCCGGCTAATTCAGCATGGTTCTGGGGAGCGGGAACAAGACCTTCTTTGACTTCTTTTGAAGAATTGTATCATGTAAAAGGGGCAATGATTTCTGCAGTAGATTTGTTAAAAGGAATCGCATCTGGTGCACAGATGCATAACATAGAAGTAGAGGGCGCAAACGGCGGTCTGCATACTAATTATGCGGGGAAGGCACAGGGGGCTGTAGATGCTTTAACAAAGGAAAATTACGATTTTGTTTATATTCATGTGGAGGCTCCTGATGAGATGGGGCATCAGGGCAGTATAGCTGACAAGATCAAAGCGATTGAGTTTATTGATGAACAGATCATAGGTTCTGTGACAAAGCAGCTTTCTGGGCTTGGAATAGATTTCCGCATGCTGGTGCTTCCGGATCATCCGACACCGATCCGGGTGCGGACACACACTGCAGAACCTGTTCCTTATATGCTCTATGACAGTACAAGGACTTATAAGGGTGCACAAGTGTATACAGAAGAAAGCGGTCGAAGGAGCGGTATAATGAGAGAAGAAGGATACCTTTTGATGAAGTATTTGCTTCAGGCAGAATAGTATTGAGGCAGACAGCCTTATATTATTATGACAGTTCCGCTTTCCGGCTGAACAATTACATTGTCTGAATAAAGGGAATGACAGCAGGAGGGAAATATGCTGATAGTAAAAAAATTCGGGGGAAGTTCCGTAAAGGATAAGGAACACATTTTTAATGTGGCGGAACGATGCGCCGAAGAGTATAGAAAGGGAAATGATGTCATTGTCGTGCTTTCTGCTATGGGTGACACGACAGATGAGCTGATTGCAAAGGCGAAAGATATCAATCCAAATGCGTCTAGAAGAGAGATGGATATGCTTCTTACAACAGGGGAACAGGTATCAGTGTCTCTGATGGCAATGGCAATTGCTACTTTAGGAGTACCAACTGTATCACTGAATGCTTTTCAGGTAGGAATGCATAGTACTTCTGCCTATGGAAATGCAAGATTTAAAAAGGTTGACACAGACCGGATTGAGCATGAACTGGAATACCGTAAGATTGTTATTGTAACAGGTTTTCAGGGGATTAATAAATATGAGGACTACGCAACACTGGGGCGGGGAGGATCCGATACAACGGCAGTTGCGATTGCGGCAGCTCTTCATGCAGATGCCTGCGAGATTTATACGGACGTAGACGGTGTTTACACGGCAGATCCCCGTATTGTACCAAATGCAAGAAAACTGGAGCAGATCAGTTATGACGAGATGCTGGAGCTGGCATCTTTGGGGGCAAAGGTGCTGCATAACCGCTCTGTGGAAATGGCAAAGAAATATGGAGTACAGTTGGTCGTAAGATCCAGTCTGAACCGCTCAGAAGGAACGGTAGTCAAGGAGGTAGCGAAGATGGAAAAAATGTTAATCAGCGGTGTAGCTTCCGATAAGAATACATCCAGGGTTTCTGTGATCGGTGTAGATGATAAGCCGGGTATTGCATTTAAAATATTCAACACACTTGCAAAGAAAGGAATCAATGTAGACATTATTCTGCAGTCTGTGGGACGCGGCGGAACAAAGGACATTTCTTTTACAGTTGCCCAGGATGATTTAAATGAGACTCTGAGTACGCTGGAAGAAAACAAGGATGCGCTGACCATTCAGGAGATTAACCACAAGGATAATGTGGCAAAGATTTCTATCGTAGGGGCAGGCATGATGAGTAATCCGGGCGTGGCTGCTAAGATGTTTGAGGCATTGTTTAACGCACGGGTTAACATTAATATGATATCCACTTCTGAGGTACGTATTACTGTGCTCATTGATGAAAATGACGTAGAACGTGCAATGATTGCTGTACATGACCGTTTCGGACTTGCAGGCTGAGAAAGATGTATAACAAAATCATGGTTGGAATTATGGGACTTTAAAGAAAAAGCGGCAACAAACCTGTATCTATAGAAGACACAGTGAGTTGACGCTTTTTTTATTCGCGTGTTTAGTTGTTTAAAATCTTCATCACCAGATAACGATCCTCTGGACTGGCTTCCCGATACTTCATGATCAAATCAGTTTCTTCTTTTGAAAGAAATAATGTGGCTTTACTTTCCGGTTCTGCTGCCGTGATATAAGGCGGCCGGTTCTCACGAATCAGAGAGGAACTGTAAGAATCCATAATCAGCTGATTCAGAGTTACACCATACAATTCAGCAAGTTTGATAAGAAGGTCAATATCCGGATTGCGTTTGCCTGTTTCGTAATTGGAATATGCCTGACGTGTAATATTGAGATATTTACTGACTTTATCTTGTGTGTAATTGTGCGCTTCTCTGTATTTGTATAAATTTCTTGTCAGTTGCAGGTTTGCCACAATATTCCCTCCGTTATCTGAAAATAGAAGAACTCGAATAATGTCTAATTATATCAATTTTCCCGATAACAAGGGTTGTTATGCAACAAAACTTAGCAAATATAAGAAAAGCAACATAATGTTTACAAATAGTAAAGCTTTAGAAAATAATGAATCTTATGCGAGGCTGAGTGAACTGTTGTGATATTTGGAAGAATAAGTGACATCTTCCCCAAACCATACCGGCGGATTAAAACGATTTGCAGTTTCTTCATCCGGGAATTCTACCTCTGCAAGAACCAATCCTTCCAGAGCCTCTTTAAAAAAGTCAAGCTCAATATTTAATTCTGAATACTGCGGCAGATCGGTGACAGTGTCTGAATCACATTTACAACCTAACTTAAAAGAATATCCTTCTGATAGCGGGATGACGTATCGCTCTTTGATGATGAGCCGTCCATCAGTTTTTTCTTTTAAATGGCAGTAGGCTTCTTTTGTAAGGGGAAGATTATATTCTTCCCGAACCATCAGTCCCTTGGATTTATAGGTCAGAAAAAAATCGTCATTGTCCTGTCGAATCCGTACTACCGGGGCAGTGCAGAGATATCCCTGTTCAATGTGGCGGCAAGGGTACTTTTCCGGTGCAAAAGGAATTTTCTCTTTTTCAATTAAAAATTTACGTTCAATTTCCATAAAAATCTCCATTCCGCCGCCTTTCAGTTGGCAGCATAAAATATGTATATATGATAACATAAAATACATTTGTTTCAATGGGATCATTTTATAAAACAACTCAAAATGAGAAATGTGCAATTTGAAATATTTTGTCAGTGATGATATAATCAAAAAAATATTTAGAAAAGTTGCAGGGGATTTCATAATCCCAATGGCGACTTTCGCAGAAAGGCGGATTTTAAGCATGAAAAAAGTCAGTGTATTTTTAGCAGAGGGATTTGAGGAAATTGAAGGACTTACTGTAGTAGACATTTTACGCCGGGCAGGAGTTCATACGGATATGGTTTCCATAAATGATTCATTACAGATTACCGGAGCACATGGCATCACAGTCAAGGCAGATATCACATTTGAAAAAATGGATTTTTCGGATGTGGATATGCTTGTATTGCCAGGAGGAATGCCGGGAACTTTACATTTGCAGGAACACAGTGGTCTAAGCGGGCTTTTATGTGCATACGATAAAGAAGACAAGTTTCTCGCAGCAATCTGTGCAGCGCCGAGTGTGTTGGGAGGGCTTGGGATTTTAAAAGGAAAGAAGGCCTGCTGCTATCCGTCTTTTGAAGAAAAGCTGATTGGGGCAGAAGTCGTGATGGAGCCGGCAATACAGGACGGGCATGTAATTACCGGACGGGGAATGGGAACCGCACTGACCTTTGCGCTGAAACTGACCGAGGCGCTGTGTGGCTTGGAGAAAGCGGAAGAGGTGAAAAAGTCTATATTATTCTGACAAAAGCGGAAAAAATACTGGAAATTCAAGGGTGTTTATGCTATACTGTTCCAATGACTGCGAATGTTCATTTTTATTCGATAAAAAACAGGATACCTGAATGTAAACTTACCGGATTGAAAGACGTCCGTAAGATATGAAAAAAGGTACGAATCAAGGAGGAAGCTAAAAATGAGTTTACAGGTAGAAAAATTAGAGCATAATATGGCAAAGCTCACAATTGAAGTTGCTGCTGAAGAAGTGGAAAAAGCAATTCAGACAGCATATTTGAAAGAACGTAAGAAAATCAGTGTGCCGGGATTCCGTAAAGGAAAAGTTCCGCGTCAGATGATTGAGAAAATGTATGGGGCAGAGATTTTCTATGATGAAGCTGCAAACAGCATGATTTCTGAGGCTTATCCGAAGGCATATGATGAGTGTGAAGAGGAAATTGTTTCCCAGCCGCAGATTGACATCGTACAGCTTGAAAAAGGAAAGCCGTTCATTTTTACAGCAGAAGTTGCTTTGAAGCCGGAAGTAACACTTGGAGAGTACAAAGGACTGAAAGTTGACAAGTATTCTACAAGAGTTACACAGAAAGAGATTGATGAAGAGGTTGAAAAAGAGCGTGAACGCAATGCAAGAACAATCGAAGTAACAGACCGTGCAGTTCAGGATAAGGATATCGTAACTCTGGATTTTGAAGGATTTGTTGACGGTGTTGCATTTGATGGCGGAAAGGGTACAGACTATCCGCTTACAATCGGATCAGGTTCTTTTATTCCGGGATTTGAAGAGCAGTTGATCGGTGCTGAGATTGAGAAAGAGATAGAAGTAAATGTTACTTTCCCAGAAGATTATCAGTCAGAAGAACTGGCAGGTAAGGCTGCAACATTTAAGTGTATTGTGCATGCGATCAAAGCAAAGGAGCTTCCGGAGCTGGATGACGAATTCGCGTCAGAAGTATCTGAGTGTGAGACACTGGATGATTATAAAGCAGAAGTAAAGAAGAATATCAAAGAGCGCAAAGAGCGTGAAGGTAAAGAGAAGAGAGAAGACCAGGCAGTAGAGCAGGCAGTGGAGAATGCGCAGATGGATATTCCGCAGCCGATGATTGACTTGCAGGTAAGACAGATGACCGAAGACTTTGCACGTCGTGTCCAGCAGCAGGGACTGAGTCTGGAGCAGTACTTCCAGTTTACAGGACTGAACTCTGAAAAGATGATGGAAGAGATGAAGCCGCAGGCTGAAAAGAGAATCAGGACCAGACTGGTTCTGGAAGCTGTTGTGAAGGCTGAGAATATTGAGATTTCCGAAGAACGTCTGGAAGAGGAACTGAAGACGATGGCAGAATCTTACCAGATGGACGTTGAGAAGCTGAAAGAATTCATGGGTGAGAATGAGAAAGCTCAAATGAAGGAAGATATTGCCGTTCAGGAAGCAGTTACATTAATTTCCGATGCAGCAGTTGAAGCATAGTTTTACGAAGAGTTCAGTGCAGCCGAAAGGCTGCACTGTTATTAAGACACCAACTTTGTGAGGGAAGGTATTATTTAATTTCATAAGACGTAATATCAGATATTAGAGGAGGTCATTGAAAATGAGCTTAGTACCTTATGTCATAGAACAAACAAGTCGTGGAGAGCGTTCCTATGACATCTATTCAAGATTGCTGAAGGACAGAATTATTTTTCTTGGAGAAGAGGTTAATGATGTGTCAGCGAATATTGTTGTTGCACAGCTTCTTTTTTTGGAGGCCGATGATCCGAATAAAGATATACAGTTGTATATCAATAGTCCGGGCGGTTCTGTCACAGCAGGACTGGCAATATACGATACGATGCAGTACATTAAATGTGATGTGTCTACCGTATGTATCGGTATGGCTGCAAGTATGGGGGCATTTTTGCTGTCGGGCGGTAAAAAGGGCAAACGTTTTGCACTGCCGAATGCAGAGATTATGATCCATCAGCCTTCCGGCGGAGCTCAGGGACAGGCAACTGAGATCCAGATTGCAGCAGAACACATCCTGCGTACACGTCAGAAACTGAATGAGATTTTGGCTGCAAATACCGGACAGCCTTTAGAAGTTATTAAGGTTGATACAGAGCGTGATAACTTCATGTCTGCACAGCAGGCAAAAGAATATGGATTAATTGATGAGGTAATTGCCAGTCATTAATATATTTAATGAGGGCAGATAGAGGTGAGATAAATATGGCAGGAAGACTGGTTGATGATACAGTGAGATGTTCGTTCTGCGGTAAAACGCAGGCGCAGGTCCGCAAGCTGATCTCCGGACCGAACGGAGCATATATCTGTGATGAGTGTGTCGATGTCTGTGCAGAGATTATCGAGGAAGAATTTGAATACGATGAGAGAAGCAGTTTTGATGAAATCAATCTTCTGACACCGGAAGAAATCAAAGCATTTCTGGATGGTTATGTGATAGGACAGGACGAGGCGAAAAAGGTGCTTTCTGTAGCTGTATATAATCACTACAAACGGATTATGGCAGGTTCAGATCTGGGGGTAGAATTGCAGAAGAGTAATATTCTGATGCTGGGACCGACTGGATGTGGTAAGACATTGCTGGCACAGACGCTTGCAAAAGTGCTGAATGTGCCATTTGCAATTGCAGATGCAACAGCATTGACAGAGGCCGGATATGTAGGAGAGGATGTGGAAAATATCCTTTTGAAGGTCATCCAGGCGGCAGATGGGGATATCAGACGTGCTGAACATGGGATCATATACATTGATGAGATTGATAAGATTACGAGAAAATCTGAGAACCCGTCCATTACGCGGGATGTTTCCGGTGAAGGTGTGCAGCAGGCACTTTTGAAAATAATTGAAGGGACGGTTGCATCTGTACCGCCGCAAGGGGGAAGAAAGCATCCGCATCAGGAGCTGATACAGATTGATACAACGAATATTTTGTTCATTTGTGGCGGAGCATTTGAAGGTCTGGATAAGATTATAGAAACTCGTCTGGACAGAAAGTCTATTGGCTTTAATTCCGAGATTGCTTCCAAGCATGAATATGACGTGGACGTGCTTCTCCACGAGGCGCTGCCTCAGGATTTAGTGAAGTTTGGTCTGATTCCGGAACTGGTAGGGCGTCTTCCGGTAACAGTATCCTTAAATATGCTGGATCAGGATGCACTGGTTCGGATTTTGACAGAGCCGAAGAGCGCTATTGTAAAGCAGTATCAGAAGCTTTTGGAATTGGATGGGGTGCGTCTTGTATTTGACAGGGATGCACTGATAGCCATTGCAGAGACTTCACTGGCGAGAAAGACAGGAGCAAGGGGGCTGCGGGCAATAATGGAAAATATCATGATGGATACCATGTTCCGTGTGCCGTCAGATGATACGATTAAAGAGTGCAGAATTACAAAGGATGTTGTCAAGGGTACAGGACGACCGTTGTATGAGTGCGACGGGGAGGAACGAAAATCCTTTTTAACATCAGAGAGTGCATAAACGTGAAAATAGTAGCAGGCGGGTGAGAATTCACCTGCCTGTTTTGGTGTTACTGTTCACAGCCTGCTGCTGTGCACAGTAACCGCATTTGTGCATTTAAAATCGCCTGCGGCGAGGCACAAA
>NZ_CALPDG010000032.1 GCF_943193195.1 Mediterraneibacter agrestimuris
ACGCCATTAGGGCAAGCCGCTTTTGTAGCTATAGAATCCATGAAAAAATTACAGCAGTACCGAGCAATCGGCACAGTCGAGGAATGTCGGGAGGCAAGGGAAAGGCAGAGGGAGAAGATACCTACGCTGCAGGGAGATTTTGAGGACGGAAAACTGCTTTGTCCGAATTGCGAAGAAGATTTAATGAATTTAGCGGAGGTGTGTGATGGTTGATGCGGAAGAAACTAAAAGGTTTAAGGCTAAGCAGTTGCGATACAAAAAGCCTATCGTGAAGAATCTGAATTTAGAGTTCATACAGCAGGATTTGTGGGATATTCAGGAAGAGTGCGAGGAAGTCAGGTGGTATACAGAATCAGAAGACGGAACGGATTCTCTGATAAATTCCCTTGCTGGAGATGAAGACAAACCCTGTACCGCTGCCGTACTGATCAGGACACAGGGGAGAGCAGATGAGGATAAGAATGATGGATGAACATGGAGTTAAGAAGGATTGTTTTGGATATAGGGGAAGCTATAAATGCAATGCACTGAAACAGATGTTTTGCAAAAATGGGAAATGTAAATTTTATAAAACTACGGGACAGTTCGAGAGGGATAGGAGAAAATACCCGTTCATCGGATCCGGAGAGTAGCATAAGCGTATTGGAATACTTGGAACGATTGAAAAGAACGGTGTGAAGACCTCATGTAGGGTAACCGGGTAAAAAAGGAAATATAAAGCAAAAAAAACATGATATAGAACGTGCCGGAATTCGGCACAAAGTGTACCTTGCAAATTGAATATTGGTTAGTAGTAATCTTGTATTATCTGACATATCTTTTATCATTTTAAATGGCGGTTTTTAAAAAGATAGTTTTGTAGTAAACCATAATATGTTATGATAAAAAAGGAGTGTGAAGCGGATGGAAGGATTTAGTGCAAAAGTAAAACAAGCTGTCATGTATATATCTTTTCAGGAACGAAAGAAAAGGGATCTGATACGATATCGGCAAGAAAAACAACGAATATTGGGTATGGAAGATGATGAAATTGATATGGAATATATTAATTTAAAATCGGAATATGAACATAAAAAGAATGTTTTGCTTGTTTTTTTTACATCTATTGTAATATCAATTTTAATGTCTGCATGGAATATTTTTTATGAATATACAGGGAAGATCGTACAGTATATTGCAATCACGCGTGACATTGAAATTAAAATTGCAGAAGTTACATTTTATTTAAATGTGACATTTATAATCTTCATTACAATAATAGTGTTTTGGATGTTGGCTGCATATTTAAAACGGATAAAACAGTTATATAAAAAAATGTTGATGATAGAAGAAATAAAAAAAGAGTATATGAGTCATGCAAAGGAAAGATAAAATGAACCTGAAAGATGCTATGAAATATATGTTGCCGGGAGTTTGATATTTTTGATGGTAGAAAATTAGGATAAGAGAAGTGTTTTACTTTCAAGTGAATTCGCTGAAAAAACTACTAACCAATATTTAGGTTGGTAGTTTTTTTGTGCCGATTTTCGGTACAAAAACATGATATAGAATGTGCCGAAATTCGGCACAAATCAAAAAAATAACCGTGCCGGTACGGTAATACCGGCAGAAAGGAAGAAGTTATTATGAATAAAGTGGTATTGGTAGGAAGATTAACAAGGGACCCGGAAGTCAGATATTCACAAGGGGAAAACTCAATGGCAGTGGCAAGATATACGCTTGCCGTAAACAGGCGGTTCCGGAGAGAGAACGAACCGGAGGCAGATTTTATCCGCTGTGTAGTATTCGGGCGTTCAGCAGAATTTGCAGAAAAGTATTTCTTCCAGGGAATGCGTGTATCGGTATCCGGCCGGATCCAGACGGGAAGCTACACCAACGGGGATGGCGTCCGTGTCTATACAACAGACATCGTTGTAGAAGAGCAGGAATTTGCAGAAAGCAGGGCAGAGCAGGACGGACGCGGGGCGGTGCGGAACCATCCAGCGGCGGGCCAGGGATCCGATGATGGATTTATGAATGTACCGGACGGGTTCGATGAGGAACTGCCTTTTAATTAATAAGTAAGAAGGGGACGTATATGCAAAAAATTGATGAAAACCGGATCAAGGAGGTTCTTGGAAGCCACAGGGAGCTTTTACAGGAGCTTCGGAAACGGATCCTGATGCTTCAGGATGAAATTATGGATACCGATTCCATCCTGAAAGCGGTATCCATGAAAAAATTGAACCTGCATTCAGGGGGCGGAGGCGGGCAGGGCGGACAGCATCAGGATATGCTGGATGCCATGATAAAGCATCAGCAGATGGAACGGCGGTACGCCATTGAATTGTCAAATGAGATATACCGGCTTGTAGAAGAGGAAGAAAGCATCAACCGGATCATGGTCTGCTTCCGTGCGCTTAGGGGAAAAGAGTATACCTATATCCGCCGTTTGTATGTGGAGAAAGAGCCATATAAAGCAGTGGAACAGGAAAGCGGCGTCAGCCATTCCCGGTTTGAATCCATTCGGACGGACGGTCTCAAACAGATACAGTCACTGTATGAAAGCAGACTGAGCAATGTGAGTATTATGGGAAATGCGGAGAAAAGGAAACCATGCAGGAAAAAGAAAAAGGAAGGGACTGGAGAGTTCGAGCAGTTGTCATTAGGATTATAAATGTGCCGACTTTCGGCACAAACCGGAACACATAGAAAAGGAATAGGGATTCATGGGAAAAGGAAGGGGACAGGATCAATCTGTGAAATGATAGTATACAAAAAATGCCAGATTTCCGCATGGAAAATAACTGAGAAAAAGGCGGTGTATAAATGAAAAAACTATTGAAAAATATAATATTTTTTATATTGGATATTTTGTTTGTCTTGATTGTTTTTTATGTATTATATTTTGAAATAAATATTTTTATTATATATTGGCAAACAGAAATATTCGTAGCAAACGTTCTGTGTTTGTTTATTGTTCTATCTTTGGTCAGGGTAGGTTTATTAAAATATATGCCCAGTAAATTATTTCAAAAAAACTGCCGGAAAGAACAATAAATTTATGAAAAAGATATTTACATTTTTCTTCCAGAAGGGGATTGCTGAAAGTGGGGAAAAAATATATTCAATTAACTTATTTATGGCCAATTGGATTATAAATGTGCCGACTTTCGGCACAAACCAGAACACATAGAAAAGGAATAGGGATTCATGGGAAAAGGAGAGCGGAGAATGAAGTTGCGGGAAAGGCTGCTGTTTATTTTAGGGCGCAGCCAGTTGATGATATCTTCTGCTTTTATAAGTGCAACTTTCATGCAGGTGTTGTTTATTATTAGCGAAGGAAACAGGGTAGAAAAAGTACCAAAAGAAATATTTGTAGGAATTCTTTCAAATAGTTTCTTTGGTACATCAGTACTGATTATAACATGTATTTGTGTAACTAAGGATTTTTGGAATAACCGTACAGAAGAACTGATCCTCACTATTTTTGCAGGTGTCGTTACCAGCATCAGTTTATTCAGCAAAAATGCATGGGGAATGGCTATTGTCAGTGATATTGTATTCAATATGATCAAGTGGCTGTTAAGGAAAACGTGGCAGATATAAGACTACCACGTTGGTAAAAAAAGAGAGAGTATTGCTGGAAAAAATGATAAAAACCAAAAATATTTGAAAATACAAAATGCTGAATTTCGGAATGGGAAAAGGAGAACAAGAATGAAAACAATTGTAATCACAAACTTAAAGGGCGGTGTTGGAAAAACAACATCCGCGGTTAATCTTGGCTACAGCATGGTAACGCTTGGAAAAAGGGTGCTTCTTGTGGACGCGGACCCACAGTCAAACCTGACGCCGTTTTTTGTAAAATCACATGGATATTCCGGCCGTACGATCCAGGAGGTTTTCCGGTCCCCGGAGAAGATCAGAAACATCATTGCCCGGACGAAATACGAAAACATAGATATCATTAAAGGCAGCGTGAAGTTAAAAGAAGCAGACGCATCCGATGAGAAGGCCCTTGGCGCCGCACTGTCACAGGTCCGGCAGGAGTATGATATCTGCATCATTGATACGCGTCCAGCGGTTGAGGCGGTCACAAGGAGCGCACTGCTTGCAGGGGATGTGTTTTTGACACCGGTGCAGCTGGAAAACTTCTGCAGGGACAATTTAAGCCTTCTGGAGGATGAACTGACGGGAATTGCATATGAAAAGGATGCCACTTGGAGAATCTTTGCAAATATGGTCATAAATAAGCGTTCCCAGCTCGCCATTTACACGGATATGGTGCAGAAACATGACTGGTCTTTTATGGAAAACTGTATCAGCCGGAGCGAGGTAGTGAACAATGCGCTGCAGCGGTACAAACCTGTCATGAAGCACCGGCGCAGCTCCCGGGTGGCAAAAGACTATCTGGAACTGGCAAAAGAACTTCTGGAGGTGTGATCAGATGGCAAAGATAGGGGAAGTATTCCAGGAGGTCAGAAAGACGGATCCCCACCCAAAGAAAAATTTCAAATGGATCCATTACACAAAGCTACATCCGCATCCAAAGCAGTACCGGATGGGTACAACAGCGGAGGAAATAGCCCAGTTCAGGGAGCGTGTCACAGCCCTTGCGTGGCTGATAAGGGCAGACGGGAAGGTGCTGGACAACCTGAACGTCCGCAGGACAGGTCCGGATGAATATGAGATCATTGCCGGGCACCACCGCATGGAGGCATGCCGGTATCTGGCAGAGGAAGAGGGACAGGAACAGTTTGCCTTCCTTCCCTGTGACATTGAAAATATTTCCGATGTCCGTGCAGAATTTGAATTGTATTCATCCAATGGCTACAGTAAAAAAACGGATTATGAGATTATGCATGAGCTGGAGCAGATGAAGTATCTGATCAGCCATTATCCGGAGGAATTCCCGGATCTGCAGACTGGGAGGATGGTGGAGCGTCTTGCCAAAAAGTTTGGGAAAAAACGTTCCACCATAAGCGAATATATGAAAATCAGCAAGAACCTCTGTGAGGATGCCATGCTGCAGTTTAAAGTCGGGAGGATTGATAAAAGCGCCGCTGTGGAGCTTGCTTCTTTTACCGCGGAAGAGCAGAAAGCCATACTGGACCAGGGGTTCGTGAAACGGAAGGATATCTTGAAATACAAGGATGAAAAACGTGAGGAAGATGTACCGAAAGTCGGCACGCAGCGGAAGGAAGAAGAGGACGTACCGAAAGTCGGCACGCAGCGGAAGGAAGAAGAGGACGTACCGAAAGTCGGCACGCAGCAGAAGGAAAAAGAGGAAGATGTACCGAAAGTCGGCACGCAGCGGAAGGAAGAAGAGGAGAACGTGCCGAAAGTCGGCACGCTGCCGGAACTGAAAAACGATCAGGAACGGGAAGCATTTGTGAATACATATGGGACGTGGCAGATCTGGTGTACCAATCCGTATACGGAAGAAACATTTTATAGGTACGACCTTCCGGATGGGTCGGCGATCATTGTGAAAGAGTATCCGTATAATAACTACTGGGATAAGGAAAAGGAACGTATCGGGAAAGATCTGTATTTATTACTTCCCGGCATGAAGCATTTTAAGAATGCGGAGTCAAGTATGACGGAGATTAAGGGACACTTAAAGAAACTGCGAAAGGAGTTTGAAATTGAATCTGACGGCAGATAAACGGATGGTGAAGAACAGCTGGATGGGGAGGGCGTTGGGTATGATACATTTTGGTCAAGCATTTATAGCAAATGTTGTTGCATCATTGGGAACATATATGGTTCTGCGGCTATGTGAAAACAGATTCAGGTTAAGTCTGGACCAAACTGCCATAATACTTTATTTGCTATATCCGCCGCTCTTTGTAATAACATGTTATCTCCAGTTAACTTAACGGAAGAAGGTGTCTAGGATTCGGATGGTGGAAAACAGCCAGAAAGGGAGAAATTAGAATATGTTACATTTATGTGAAGTGGTTGTGATAAATTTGCTTGCATTAGTAGAGGCAGTTATGGTTCTGTCATTCTTTAAGGACATATTCAGGTTAAACAGAAATCAATCTGACATAATACTTTTTTTATTATATATGCTGTTTTTTTCAATGGATTTTTGCTACGTCTTAAAGTCGGTATAGTAATCCAAGAAGAAAAGAAAAACAAGATGAAGCTAAAAAAGGTGAAAAAAGAAGATCAGAAGGATGTGCCGAAAGTCGGCACGCTGCCGGAACTGAAAGACGATCAGGAACGGGAGGCATTTTAAGAATGTGGAGTCAAGTATGACGGAGATTAAGGGACACTTGAAAAATCTGAACAAAGAAAACTAAAAGGATTTATTTAAAAGTATACGAAGAAGAGGTGAGCCAACATGAGATTAAAAAGAGAGACAAAAAAGAAACTGTTCCAGCTGATCCAGATGCTGGCAGGAATCATTATCTTAAAAGCGCTTGACAGTGTTTCCGGCGGAAATACATTTTTCATCATTTTGAAACTGCTGGTCACGGTATATATCATTTATCTTGTAATCGCATTGCTCTATGGAAGACCTTCTGATCAGGAGGATGACGGGGAACATCAGAAGCTGGCCAGGAAATAAATCAGGAAAATTTGACGGAAGAAGGCACAATAAAATGAGGATCAAATACAGTTTGCTCCCGAAGCTCAGAAATCTGAGCAACCGGGAGATGGATTTTTTTCTTAGTATCGCACGCTATCAGGACATCACAGGGAAAGTTCCCGGCGTACATAACAAAGACATATGCAGAAAAACAGGGATGTGCAAACAGTCCTTTTATACAGTCATGCGCTCCCTGCAGCACAAAGGAATTATCACAGCAGTAAGTACGGGAAACGCAGACTATGACATCCAGATACGAAATAATGATTTTTCCTATGAGGGGGCGTTCAGGGAGGGGTATGTGAACCTGCACCGGCAGGTGTTCCACAGCAGAGCCTTCCAGAAGCTGAAGGCAAATGAGAAATACCTGCTGTTTGAATTTTTAAAACGGACACACGAAAACAGCAGCAGCTACCATGTTGGAACGAAAAACTTTTACCACATATTCACAGAGATGCTTGGGGTTACAAAACGGGTGGTCCGTTATTATCTGCACAGTCTGCGGCATTTTTTCGCAGTCGGGATTAAAGACGGACAATACTGGATCACGTACAAACGGTCCCTGTTTTCTGCTGCGGAAGAAAAAGGCGTGGAAGAACAGGAGTTTGAATATTTTGTTGAAGTAAACTGCAGACGCCATAAGCTGGAGTACAGCCAAGGCAGTCTGCATGATACAGCCTGGCTGTTAAAGCAGTACCGGATCAGATACCGTGACAACGGAGAACCGCTGGCACGGTTAAAAAATGACCTTGCAGCCTGCATACAGCGCAGCGCCGAAAAGGGAAGTAAATTATTAAATGCAGCACATGTCCATGTACTGCTGAAAGAAACGATGGAAACGGCCTTTTGATAAAAAGGCTTATTTCCCGTTGGCAAAAAAAGAAGTCAGTAAAAAAGGGATCACAATCCATACAGAAACAGCCAGGACAAATGGATAAAATGAGACGAAAGCAGTCATTCCGGAATGAAATCCGGAATATTTTTTTGGAAAGGGAGTCTAATTTTATGCGCAAAAAAGGAAACATAGTCCAGAATCATTCCCCGGCAGGAAATGTCCGGTCTAATATCAATGCACTATAAACAGGGACAGCGTCCATTTTTATTCCCCATGAAAAAGGCGGATTTTACCGTAAATCCAATGAATACAGGGGATGAAGGAAAGGGGCATATTAAGTCTTTAAAATATATTCATTCATAATATATATACAATCTTAAGATTGATGAAAGGAGGGAAAGGATGTATACTGTAGACAGAGGAAGTGATAGGGATATGAATAATTGCACAATTACTTATTTAGAAGACGATGTAAAAGAGTTGGAACGTTTAAGGGGTTTAATAAAAGCTGAACCGGATAACAAGTCATTGTATTATGAGTATAAGCGTTTTTTCATGCTGTTTCTGACTACTCTGAAAATAGCAGTAAATGATGGAACACTGAACGAATACGATGCCTGGGAACTGCGGGAAAAATATTCAAGCTACACAGGGGAAGAATAAACATGATAGATTTTACAGGTTGTATAGAGTATGCAAATAAATACGAAGGCTCGGAAAAGAAAAAGACGATCAAGTATAACGGAAAAAGACATTTGTTAAAGTTTCCGGATCCTATTAGGGAACGGAATAAAACGTTCTCATATGTTAACAATACCATTTCAGAGTATATTGGCTGTAAAATATACGATTCCGTTGGAATTGAAACACAAAAGGTAATCCTTGGGGCTTATCAGACAGATAAGGGAGAAACAAAAATTGTCTGTGCCTGTGAAGATTTTACCGGAGAGGGAATGCACTTGTATGAATATAAACGTTTGCAGCTTGCAAATGTTGAGGAAGCGGGGGCAAATAACCTTGAGTTGGACAAGGTCGTCAGTGATATTTCTGCCAATCCCAGATTAAGACAGGTCTCTGATGCTTCAGAGCGATTCTGGGATATGTTTGTTGTTGATACATTCATTGGCAATCCGGATCGGCATACAGGCAATTGGGGATTTCTGGGAACGGATGAGCAGATTAAGCAGCTTGCCCCCGTTTTTGATTGTGGTTCTTGTCTGTTTCCGCTTATGGGTGACGAAGAGATTAAAAGCCTGCCGAAAAGCGAATATAAGAATCATGCAATCAACGTATATTCCTGTTACCGTGAAAATGGGAGACGGATTCATGCGGCAAATTATATTATTTCAGGAAAGAACCCGGAGTGTAATGAAGCGGTGAAACGTATCCTGCGCAACCTTGATTTACAAAAAGTGCTTACTATTATTGATGATATGGACCAGGGCTTTATTTCAAAGGAAAGAAAGGACTTTTATAGGGAAGTGTTAAATATACGGTATCAGTATGTATTGGAACCAGCATTAAGAAAAATACAGCAATTAGAAATGGCGGTACAAAAAGATAATGCAAAAAGTGATGCGGTGTACCATAAACATAAAAAGAGGGGGGAGAATCATGGAATTTACTTTATACCGAAATGACGATATTAAATTAGATTTTTCGATGTCAAAATTATTAAGAAATCTAATCAATGAAGCAGATGAGCTGTATGAGAAAGATGATTGGTTCTGGTATGATATGAAAGTAAGGGAAATAGAGTCATCATCCAAACAGGATCTGCTTTCAGGATTCATCAATGAAGCTGAATTTAGGCAGATATGGGAAAGGTATGGGATTTCATAGTGGTTAAAATAAAATGCTTTAATTTTTTTCAAAAAAGGGGTGACCTAAACAGACCTAGATAATAAGAAAAAGATGTGGTAAAGTAGAATCAGATAAATAGAACACGGACAGGAAAAGTCTTTGCAATGACAGCAGGGGCTTTTTTTGTTACCGTTTTTTACAGGGAGGAGACAATGAAAAGGAAATGGACCGGAAGGATATGTATTGCAGTTTCAGCCGTTTTTCTGGCTATGGCGGCATGCAGTGAACTTCCCTATTGGAAAAACTCTGAAAATATGAAAAGGATCAGGGCGGAATGCACCCGGACACAGGCGGGGGAGACGTCAGACCCGGATCTGGAACGTCAGATTGACTTTGCGGCGCTGCAAAAGACCAACCCGGATATTGCCGCATGGATCTATATCCCGGATACCCCGGTAGATTATCCGGTCCTGAAAAACCCGTATGATGACCATTACCTGCATAGGGATTATGCGGGTGAATATAACCCTGCCGGCTCCATATTTATGCGTGCAGCCGCAGCGGCGGATTTTTCGGGAAACCATACCATACTTTACGGACATAACATGATTGACGGCCAGATGTTCGGGTGGCTTAAAAACTACAGGGATGTGGAAAATATAAGTTCGCATCCCTATATTTATATCTATCTGCCGGAGAGAAAACAGGCATTGAGGTGGCAGGTATACAGCGCGTACCAGTGTCATGACGCTACAGAGACTTACCGGACGGTATTTGAAGACGCGGGGGATTATAAGACGTGGCAGGAGATGACAGTAAGGCTTGGGGAAGCTGCCATGGAGCTTAAGCCGGAAGACCGGATCCTGACCCTGTCAACCTGTACTGATTCCGGCAGCGAACGGTACACCGTCCACGGGGTGTTACAATTCCCGGAAACAGAAAAATAAACATCAGGCAGGAAGGAAGTCTGGAGTAGTCAGACCAGCAGTACAAGAGCGCAAGCCCACTGACTGCTGTTTGTTTATTTATCTGAGATATGAGGCAAAAAGTCCTTGAAATAGGGAAAGGCTTTTAGAGTGCAGCATAAATAGAAATCTTATGGAGGCAAATAAAAATGAAGAAATGTGCAGTTTTACTTATGAATATTCATTGGGGACTGAGATTATTATTTGGGTGTTTTATATATTATCTTTTCTTCCCATATACAAAATCTATTGATATAGGACTTGTTTTAGGGGTACTTCTTATAAGCCTGCAAGTGGATGCCCCAATATATGTCTTAATATATATATTGGCAAAGGAAAATGAGACAAAAAGGAAGTGCATAAAATAGCACGTAAAGCAGTCCTCTGGAAACACATGCGCGGAGTAATTGAAAATTGGGTTGTGTATGTTCTGTTTCAAATAAGAGCTGAGCTAGACTATGTACAAGAGGGATTTGTATGGATGAACGGTACACCGTCCACGGGGTGTTACAATTCCCGGAAACAGAAAAATAAACATAAAGCAGGAAGGAAGTCTTAAAGGAGGCTTCTTTTTTTCTGCTTTTTATTTGGCGTTTCCGGTTGATATAGATATTCCAAAGCAGAAAGGAGGAAAGAAGGGAACACGCACCGGGAGGGTGCAATGAAACACAGACTAAAAAAAGAAGGAGGGCAGGAACATCCTGCAAAAACACTATGATAAAGGTAAATAAGAAAGTAAAAGCAGCCGTGCTTTGTACGGCTCTGGCAGGGACTGTATCGGTAGGCGGCATCATGGCGTATTTTACAGACGCGGATACAGCCGTCAATGAATTTACAGTAGGAAGGATTGAACTGGATCTGCAGGAACCGAACTGGGAGCCGGGCAGCGGAATCCATATGACGCCGCAGAAAACAGTCAAAAAGGATCCCCAGATCTTAAATGACGGGATCAATGATGAATTTGTTTTCCTGGAAGTTACCGTACCGCGTTTGACGCTGGTGACGGCAAACCCGGACGGGACAAAGAACCCGGCGGCGCCGACCGAGCTGTTCCACTATACCGTGAATAAGGGCTGGACAGAACTGACAAAGGAGCGAAAGGAGACAGAGAACAGTGTGACGCGCCTGTATGTCTGGGGGACGGAAGAGAAATGCACAGTCCTTGGAAAGGGGGTCACAACAGGAGCACTGTTTGATACCGTTACCATGGCAAATGTAGCCGAGGACCAGGGACTGGAAGAATCACATCCGGAGATCACCATCAATGCGTATGGCATCCAGACAACAGACCTGGAGGGAGGAAAGGTGTCCGCACAGGAAGTCTGGGGCATCTTAAGTTCACAGGTGCCGGAAACAGCAGTTGACGAGGCGGAAGACCCCAAGACAGATGTAAAGGAGTCAAATAAGAAGAAAGAGGAGCCATCCGGTAAGACAGAAACCATGGATGACGGGAAAAACAGGGAAGAGATAACAAAACCTGATGTACCGGCGGCAGGATCGGAAGAAAAAGCACAGTAAGGAAGGGGATTTGTATGAAAAAGAAAAAATTGCTGATCTTTCTTGCAAGCCTGTCTGTACTGATGTGCGGAAGCGGCGCCACAATATTTGCAATGACAGAGACGTCCGTTATAAACCACATCTCCACGGGCATTGTGGATATCGAACTGGAAGAATACCAGATACAGGACGGGAAGGAAGAAGCATATGAAGACGTAAAGGATATCCTACCGGGACAGGTGATATCAAAAATCCCGCGTATCCGTAATGACGGCAATGACTGCTATATCCGGGTGAAGCTGGAGCTGGAAGGGACGGAAGAAAGCATTGAGGCGCAGGAGATCGGAGAAAAGTGGAAGGAAGGGAAAGATGGGTATCTGTATTACACGGACATATTAAAAACAGGTGATGAGACAGACCTGTTCCAAAGCATTAAGATCCCGGAAGATTTTGCGCAGGAAGAGGAAAGCAGTTTCCAGCTGAAAATCCATGCAGAGGGGATCCAAAGCCAGAACTTTATCCCCGATTTTGAAGCAGACGCCCCGTGGGGCGCGGTGGAGATTCAGCGGTGTAAAAAGGAAGGACAGTATGATATCACATCCTTTCAGCAGGCAGATAACCAGAGCCTGGAGGTGGTCTACCAGGGCAGCTCCAGACAGTTGTTTTCTAACCCGGAAGACTTTTTCATAAACTTTCCGGTCATGCTGCCGGGAGATACTTATGAGGAAACCGCGGAACTGCGGAATACGGACGGTAAGCCGGTGAAACTGTACTTTAGATCCGCGGCAGAAGATACGGAAAGCAACGACCTGCTTGAACAGGTGGGGTTAAAGATCACAACTGAGATTGACGGCAGGACAGAAACCATTTATGAAGGGCCGCTCAAAGGGGAAGGGATCACGGAGAACAGGCTGTTAGGGGAGATCCCGCCGGAAGCTTCCGGGAAATTCCATTTTGAATTGTCCGTACCAAAGGAACTGGATAACAGGTATACAGTCCTGACGAACCGGGTGAAATGGATCTTTTCTACGGAACCCATTGAATCCTTAACCACTGTCCAGACAGGGGACGCCCGTAAAACGGGGACCTATCTGCTGGCAGGGGGTGTTTTGTGCGGCGCCGGGACCCTGATCTTACGGAAAGGAAGGAGAAAGAATGAAGAAAGCCTTGCGCAGCTTATTTGACCTGGCCTGCGCAGCCGTGGTCATAGCCGCGCTGCTTGCCCTGATTCTCCAGATAAAGGGCATACAGCCTTACGCGGTGGTTTCCGGCAGCATGGAGCCGGATATCCATGTGGGAAGCATGTGCTTCATTGATACGGAGGTCCCCTATTCCCGGATCAGGGAAGGGGATGTGATCGCTTTTTCCCAAGGTGACCTCCAGGTCACACACCGGGTCATCGGCATATCGGACCAGGGGATGGAGACAAAAGGCGACGCAAACGCGCATTCCGATGGAACCACAACCACAAAAAAGAATTATCTCGGTAAAAATATGGGGTCGGTCCCATATCTGGGATATGTTATGACGTTCCTGCAGACAGACCGGGGGAAGGTCATGGTCCTGACCGGGGTGACCGCGCTTTTTATACTGGCAGCGCTGCTGGACCAGAAAGAACAGGATATACAGGAGGATTTGATATGAAATACAGAAAACTGGCGGGGACCATTGCGATCGTGTTTGCAGTGGCTGCCGCAATCTTAGGCATCGGTTCTGTAATGGCGTATCTTTCTGATGGGGACCGGGCGGTAAACGCCTTTTCCATCGGAAGCAATGAGATCGTGCCGGATGAGCCGTTTGACCCGGTGGAGCCGGGAAAGAAAACGGTAAAAGAACCGAAGGCGGAAAATACGGGAACGGTGGACTGCTATGTGCGCGCAAAAGTGCTGTTATCAGACAGCCGGGCAGGGGAGTATATCACATATTATACAGGCAGTACGGAAGGTTTCCATACAAAAGCGTGGGTAAAGGCGGAAGACGGATGGATGTATTACGGCGACCCGGTGGCGCCGGGGGAGAAGACGCCCGCGGTCTTTACGCACATTAAATTAAAGCAGGACATACCGGACTTTATCAAGGATGCTGCCATTGACGTGGTCTTCGAGTCCGTACAGTCAGACGGGTTTGAGGACGCGGAAACGGCGTTTAAGTCCATTGAAGGAGACCGGATGGAAACAGGGAAGGAGGACCAGGAATGAAACGAAGGAAACTGCTGGGAATGCTGTTAGCTGCCGTATGTCTGGTAACGGCTGTCCCGGGTATGGCTTATGCAGAGAACCTGACACTTACTGGGGAAAAGGAAACGGTCCAGGAAACCGGGCAGAAGGACCCGGGGGACGCGTCCTTAAAAGTCTCCGGAAAAGAGGGCGCAAAGGAAACAGACACAGAAAAAAACGCGCCAAAACAGGAAACGGCAGATAAAAAGGCAGAAGGGAAAAAGGAAACAGACCAAGAGACCGGGGAGGGGACAAAGAAGGAACAGGCACAGACAGGACAGATGGAGAAAGGAAGGGAAAAAAATACCGCGGCCGGGGATACAAACGGCGGCAAAAACCCGGAAGGAAAGTTCGGCTCGCCGGACCCGACCGGGGAGTATGACTTTACCGGAGTTGTGCCAAACGATGAGCCCCCGGCGGATTTTGACCGCTATGATTACAACCCGCAGGCGGATGAACCCATGCTTCTTGGCATTGATACCTGGGAGAACTTAAAAGCGGATATCGCGAAAAGAAGCGAGTGGGTGGACAAGGACAATGGGGACGGCAGGGTTACATTGTATTATTCGTCCAATTCAGGCGTCTATAAGGGCACAGAGGACATGAACGTGGTCCTGGTGCAGGATAAATCCGGTTCCATGGACCCGAACTACGGATTCAACCTGGCATTGACAAAATACGGTTATTCCGTAAACGGCGTCAACCACTGGTGGTATCCGTGCCGGAGCGTGGAGGGGTGGTCTGAAAATGCGAGCGAATGCGTCGGCGAGGAATACCGCAACGCGCTGAATGGAAATGTTTTTGTCCCCGGGGAAAATTATTACAATTCCCCCTGCCAGGATGGGGATGACCGGTATTATTACCTGATGGTCAAGGGGGACGCGAATTCCCCGTCCTTACAGGCCGGGCAGATGGTACATGGAAACAACCTGTACAACATTTCAAGCACCGACCTGCACAGCTATTACCGGCTGGACAGCCGGGAGGAGGCGGTATCCTACCTGGCTGCAGGACGGCGGGTGGTACGCTGTGATAATTGGATAAAAAGTGATGGCAAGCCGGGAGACTATCAAGTTTATTTTTTGGATGTTTCCCAGGTCTATGATTTCGGTGACCGGCAGCTATTCAGGACCTGTGATGATACGGGGGAGAGCACGGCAGCTTCCAGACTTGCCAAAAGCCAGTGGTTCATGGACAAGGTGGTAGACGGCATCCGGGGCTTAAACCCGTCCAACAAGATCGCCTATGTGCCGTTCTGGGGAGCGGTGCCTGAAAACGGGAGCTGGAGCAATGCCAGCAGCGGCGGTTCTACGGACAACATTTATACGGACAATGAAAACAAGCTGACATACAAAAACGGGGTGTCTTATCTGGGGTTCACGGACAGCCCCAATTTCGGCTCCCTGAAAAACCAGATCAACAATCCGTTCACGTATGAGGGAACGAACTGGTCCCGCGCCTTACAGAAGGGCATCGACCTGTTAAACGGCAGGAACAGCGCTGAGAAACAGAAAAAAACACTGGTGGTATTTTTGACAGACGGCATGCCCCAGGGAACCCAGGGGAAGCCGTCAGACCTTAACAACCCCTATATCAACGGCGTCAACGAGGCGGCGGCATTGAAGGGGATCAATGGTGTTACGGTGTATGCCTGCGGAGTGGGGATCAACCGGCAGGATAACAGCATTGCGTCCCGGCTGGACCATATAGATTCCAGCGGTATGGGATTTTTTGCCCAGTATGTTTCCGAATTTAACGATCTCTATAATGACGTGATGGACCGTATCAATTCGGAGTTTTCCATAACCATCCGCGGCAATGACGCTTTCTACACAGACCAGCTGGCCGGGCCGTTTACGCTGGACGAGTCCAAGCTGGGAAGCGGATGGAAGGTGCTTGCAAGCCCTGGAAGCGGAACCACAAAGGGCGTGCCGGCAGCGGTTTATAACGCGGCGAAAGCGGGGGCAAAATACATTTATGTGCGGAGCACAAAAACGGTCTACTGGTATATCGGAACCATGACGGACGGCGGATACAGCGCAGCCGGGCACTCCATGAATTTCCCGGTGAAGTATTCCGGCTACAATACCCCCACAGGCGGAACGGATAAACAGGAGAAAACCAATACCCAGCAGAAGCTGACGTATGTGCCGTCCACCAACCCCAATACGGTGGACACGGTCACACTGGACGCGCCGACCCTGGTCTTTAACCGGGCGGATAACCCGAGTATCACCATTAAGAAGAATATTGACGGGGCGGCATTTACAACGGACCAGACCTACCGGTTTGCCTTCAGCAAAAATAAGCAGAGCGGAAAGGTAGTGAACAAAGCAGGCAGCGCCGCTGTGACGGTAAAGGCAGGAAGCAAGAGCGCAGCGGCATCTGTACCGATCAACCCGGGTACCTATTACGTGTATGAAGTGGATGATAAAGACAACATCATCAGCAGCCAGGTGCAGACGGCAAAAGTATCCATGGCACCGGAGATTACAACAGTCACCGGAAACCCGGTTTCCGTCACATCCACGGCGGGCAGGTATGATAACGCAAATAATAAGCTGCAGATCAAGGCTGTCAGTGCAAATGTGGAATTTACCAACCATTATGTCAGTGTAGCGGTACAGAAAAACTGGGATGATTCCAATTCTTCCAGGCGGCCGGATGAAATCACGGTCAATCTGTTAAAGAACGGGACGAAGGTCGGTTCAAAAAGTATAACCGCAGACATGGGATGGAAATATACCTTTAAAAACCTTGAAAAATATGACGTTACCGGAAAGGAGATCAAGTATACGGTAACGGAAGAGAAGGTCCCCGGATATGAAGGGAAAACCGAGTACAGCACATCCGGGGCAGTCATTACAGCGAAGGTCACCAATACGCTGATGATTGCGGACCTGACGGTGACAAAGACCATCCCTTCCGACGCGGATACCATCTGGTGGGACCATGGGAACCCAACCTTCATGGTCAAAGTATCGGGAACCGGGCTGGATGGAAAGGGGCATACGTTCTACCATACGTTTGTCTTTGACAGGGAGTATGTAAAGAAAAATGCCAGAGACGGAAAGGTGTCCATGTCCTACACATTCAAGGATATCCCGAACAGCACGGATTATAAATGTGAGGAGCTGACCGTCAGCCGCTGGAGATTGGAGTCAGTAAAAGGAAACGGAACCAATGTGAAGGTGACCACAGGGGATACAAAAAGCCAGGCAGAAGTATTCGGTACCTATGCGGACGCGAACCTGAAAGCAAGACCGGAGGGGACAGAAGTAACGTTTACAAACGCGAAAGATGATTACCAGTGGTTTAACCATATCACATCCGTCCATAACGTGATCAAAAAATAGAACCATGAGACCAAAACAGGGGCAGGGAACACGGCCCCTGTTTTGATAAAAGAAGATGTGCCGAAAACCGGCACAGGAGGCCAGGATGAAAAAATATAAGAAGGAGGAGAGAGATGCAAGGCACGGAATATGAAAGACACGAGGATTTCCTTGAAAAGACGAGGGCCATATTTGCGGAGCGTGAAAAGGAGTTCCAGTTAAGGCAACAGGCATTTGAAGAAAAGGAAAAGGGTTTAAAAGCGCTGCTTAAGCATATTACATCCGAAAGGAAAGAGCTGGAGGGACAGCGGGAAGAATTAACGGCAAAACAGAAAGCTCTGGAGGAGGACAGGGAGGCACTAAACAGCCGTTCCCTTGAACTGGAGGAGCAGGAACAGGGGCTGAAAGCGCGGCAGGAACATTTCGAGAAGTGGGAAAAGGACCAGCTTATGAAGTATAACCTGGAGCTTGAGCAGGTCAGAAATGAAGAGATGAAATTGAAGCGTTTAACGGACGATTATAACTACCGGATCTCATTGCTGGAACCGGGGGTCGCGGAAGCCCTGCAAAACCCGGTCCCGGCGGTTGACCTGGAAAACTACATTTCCATTGATGAACATAACCATAGAATCCGCCTTGGGGAAGAAAAAGTACAGAACCTCATGAAGGAACAAGACGAACTCAAGGCAACGGCCCGGGAAATGCAAAAGGACCGGGAAGAGTTGAAGGCAACGGCCCGGGAAGCGCAGAAGGAGCGGGAAGAGCTGAAGGCAACGATCCAGGAAATGCAAGTTGAACGGGGAAAGCTGCTGGATAAGATCGTGGAGCTGCGTTCTTCCCAGACGGCAGAAGCGTGCGGACCAGGGAGTAAAAGCAGAGGGGAGACAAAAGGGACACAGCCAGCCGGAATTGTACCTGAAACGGAAGAGGAACTGACCGCGCATGTGCTGCAGTCCTACCTGAAAAGAAACAGGACAGACCTTGATGAGCTGGAGATCCGCCATTCGGAAGACGGGGAACTGTTGTATGCAAAAGGAAGGGGGCTGACCTACCATTTCCTCTTTGTAGAGCCGGCAACATTTGACATCTCAGCAGAGAGGAAGAACAGCCCCAGGTTACGCAGGCAATTGGAAACCTGCAATGAGAAATTCCCCGGGGTGCAGTTTTGTTATGATGAAGCAGAGAAAAAGGTGTGCGCGACCGGTTATTTTACAAACCAGATGAAAGCCTATGAACTAATGAAACGGGTGCAGGAGATCGCTGACTGCTTCCGGCAGGAGTAAGGGGGGAGGTTATGATATCTTATCATTGTTTAGGACTCCTCTTTGCCTGTACCGCAGGGGCCTGTCTGGTCCTGTCCGCATTATGCCTGGCCATTTTGAAGGCGCCGGAGAAAACGCCCCTTTACTGCAGGAGGCTGCCGCAAAAAAAATACCCGGAAGAATTCCTGAAAGCCATGGAAACGGCATATGACGCAGCCGGGGATATCAGGGGCATGTTATTGCTGCTGCAGGAAAAATGGAAAAAGGGGGCAGCCGGAAAAAGGATACCGGCAGCGCTGGATTATCTGGAAAACAGCCGGTACAAGGATTTTGAGACAACGTTACAGTATCTGTCAGATAAGACGGAACCGTGCGAAGCGGTGATACAGAGGATACAGGAAAAAGAGATCCGGAAACGGACAGCATTGACCAAAAAATAAGGTGTGAAAAGGAGAGCATATATGAGAAGAAGTAACTGGAAAATAAAGGCATGGTTTATCGTATCGGCTGCGATTGGGATCATCGCGGGGATCTTCGCTGCGTATGCGGCACAGAAATACTATCCGGCAGCTGCCGGCACGGCATTTTTCGGAGGGATGATGCTTGTTATCATCCTCATGGTACTGTTTGGCGTGAAGATTTTACGGATCGGGGAGTGATAAGAAAATGGTGAAGAAATATAGAATGATAAAGAAATATAGAAGGGCAGAGAGGTATAAGAAGTTAAAAACAGCGGTAAATGGGACGGCATTATCAGCAGCACTGGCAATGTCCTACGGAATGCAGACCTTTGCGGCAGGGGAAGACGGGGCCGCGGTTGTGACAAACGGGTTCAATATCATTGTAGGGATCGTGTCCGCCATTGTCAGTTCCATAGGGACGCTGCTCCTGTTATGGGGGCTTTTTGAATGGGCGATGGCGCTGAACACACAGGACGGGGGCGCACAGTCCATGGCGTTTAAGCGGGTAGGCTCGGGAATTGTGGCAGTATTGGGACCGCAGATCCTGCCGCTGATCATAGCAGCTATGTCGGCAGGGAGATAGTAAGGAGAAGGAAGCATGCCGGAGTATGTATTGGATTACTTTGATGAATTATTTTACGGTCCTTTTTTCCAAGGTGCCAAGTGGATATGGATGTGGGTCATGCAGCTGTCCACCGGACTGATGAGCGAGTCACCGGATGTGTTTTCCCGGGATACATGGGAATTTGTCACAGGGACGTTATATCCGTGGGCACTGGGGATCGGCGTTGTCTGTATGAATGTATTTTTTATGATCGGATTCCTGCGTTCGGTCTCTAATTTAAAAGAAAACCTTACATTGGAAATGTGTGTGGAGGCAATGGTCCGGCTTGTGGCAGTAAACCTGCTGCTGCAGACCGGACTGACGTTTATCCGTACCTTTTTCCAAATGGCTGCCGCATTGGCAGGACAGGTGGCCAGTTTTGCCGCGCCGGAATTCTATGTCAATGACAATGACCTGGGCGCCCATTTGTTCTGGTGGCTGTTTGGCTTCGGGTACTTTATCGTAGCAGTGGTATGCGCGGCCATGATCTTCCTGACACTGTACGGCAGATATATCAAGCTGTATCTGCTGATCGTGTTTTATCCCCTGGCGGTACCGGCTGTTTCAGGGGGAAGAGGAATGGATGGAGCTGCCACGGCATGGCTGAAGACATTTTTATCGAATACTTTTGAGATCGTGGCAATTGCGCTGGTCATGTCAATTACAGGGCGCCTGATCGGCGGGATCAACCTGCCGGAAGAGACATTTGCGCAGAATTTTGACGGATTTGCGCAGGCAATGCAGTCCGTCCTGTATATGATCCTTATGGCAACCATGGTAAAAGGGGTTGGGCCATTCTTAAATAAGACATTTAATCTGTAATAAAACATTCGATTTGTAAAGGAGGATGAGGATGAAGATTGATATGAACAAAAACTTTGAAGAGGAGTTCCGGGTAACGTTCTGGAAAGGGCTGACCGCCCGGGAGCTGGTCACGGGGATACTTGCCCTGCTTGCTTCCATAGGGACGGCAGTATTCCTCTGGTATTTTACGGGGATACCAGTCAATATCTGTGTGTACGCGGGACTGCCGGCCATGCTGCTGATCGGATGGGCCGGCATCTACCAGTACCAGGGGATGACGGTCTTCCAGCTGTTAAAAGAAATCAGATATATGGGAAAGACAAAGGAACTGGCGTCAGAAGCAGGAGAATACAGGGAAACGGCAGCCGTATTTACAATGCGCGGCAGCGCGGACAGGGCAGGAAGGCGCAGAAGGCGCGGAAAGGGGATGTAGACCATGGCAGTATTAAATGGAAACAGGGCATTTGCGGCGAGAAAGGAAAAAACACAGCCGGTCATGAAAATCCCGAAAACGGTACGCCAGGCACTGAACATTGATAAAGCGTTTAAAAACGGTGTTTTTAAAATAGAACCGAAAAAGAAACAGGCTTTATATGACAGCTGCTACCTGTTTGAGGACATTAATTATATCAATAAGAATAAAAATGAACAAAAAAGTTTCCTTCTGGAACTGATGGAATGGCTGAATTCCATGAATGTTAATTTTAAGATCACGCTGGCGAACCAGTACCAGAGCATGGATGAGTTTTTAAAGTCCATCAGGGCCGAAAAGAACGAAGATACCTATCCGGACATTGCGGAGGGGATCCACAGGTGGCAGGAGGATTCCCTTGAGGAAGCAAACTTAAATGTAACGACCATCCGTTACCTTGTGGTGACTGCCAAGGCGGATACACAAGAGAATGCGAGGATCTATTTAAATGCCCTGGAAAATACCGTCATGGATGCTTTTGCGATCTGGGGGAGCCGTATCGTGAAGCTGGACGCAAGGGAGCGGCTGTGCGCGCTACAGGCGGTCATGCAGCCGGGAAGACCGGAAGAACAGGAATATATATCGTTCCCCGGGGAATCACCGGAAACCAGAAGCTGGCAAAATGATATCCTGCCGTGGGGCATCAGACAGTACCGGAATTTTATGGTCATGGGGGATACTTATGTATCCGTGCTGTACGGGGCGAAATACCGGAAATCCATAGACTCTGACACGTTCGTCAGGGCATTGACCAACCTGGCATACCCGTCTGTCCTGACGATGGATTTTGCGCCGGTGGAAACAGATATCGTCAATGACAAGCTGGCTGCCGTCCAGATGAATAATGAACAGGCGATCGCGGCAGAGATGGACCAGAAGCGGAAAGCAAACCTGATCGTGACACAGCCGTCTTACAGCAAAAAAAGACGGAAAGAGGATATTGAAAACTATATTGACCAGGTGGATGATAACGATGAAAAAGGATATTTTATGAACCTCCTGATGGTCGTTACGGCAGAAACGGAAGACCTCCTTGCGGAGCGTGTCCAGGAGATCAAGGAAACAGGCAGGACGGAAGGGTGTATTTTCCAGACCTGTGATTACCGGCAGTTAAAAGCATGGAATACGGCGCTCCCGGTGGGCGGGAGGCAGGTTGATTACATGAGGTTCTTTTTATCCTCTTCCTTAGTCGCGTTCCAGCCGTACCATGCACAGGATATCATTGAACCGGGCGGGCACATGCTGGGCATGAACCGTACAACGAAGCGCTTTGTTGTCGGGAACCGGAAGACACTGCCGAACCCGCATGGGATCATCATTGGATTCTCGGGGACCGGAAAATCCATGATGATCAAACTGACAGACATCGCGCAGACCCTGGTCTCCACGGACGATGATATCCTGGTCATAGACCCGCAGAATGAGTTTGAAAGCATTATCAATTCTTACCACGGCGTCTATTATGACCTGACCCCGAAATCAGGGATCTATCTGAATGGGTTTGAAGTATCCGCGGAGGTCTTTGGGTCAGACCCGAAAGTGAAACGCCAGTTTGTCGCAAAGCAGACAGAATACGCGAAAAGCCTGTGCGCCGCGGCAATGAAAAACATCGAGGTTACCCAGGAGCATGGTTCCGTGATCAGCCGGTGCACAGAGAGGATGTTTGAGCAGGTATTTGCGCAAAAGAAGTTAAAAAGGCAGCCCACACTGACCTGGCTGCGCAGCGAAATAAAAAAGGATCTGGAACAGGCGTCCAATGAACATGATGAAGGGATCATCCGTCCCATTTATAACTGTCTGGAAGAGTATACGTCGGGAAGCTGCGACATGCTCGCGCACCCGTCCAATATAGAGATCCACAGCCGCCTTGTCGGATTCGGCATGGTGAACATCCCGGAGAATAACTGGGAGGCGGTCATGGTCACGATCCTGCATTATCTGTCCGCAAGGATGGATTACAATAAGAAGCTGCAGAAAGCAACGCAGCTGATCGTAGATGAGACCCAGGTCGTTTCCAAGAAGCCGGGGTCGGCAGAAATGCTAAACAACGCGGTCATCACATTCCGGAAGTTCGGGGGCATTGTAACAATGGCAATGCAGAATGTGACAGCAGCGCTGGCGAACCCAACCCTGACGGAGATGTTCCAGAACTGTTCCTACAAATGTTTCCTGGACCAGGGCGGGGTAGACGCACAGAGCCTTGCGGCGATCCAGGAATTAAGCGCAAAGGAATATAAGGCGCTGGAGTCCGGAAGGGAGGGGGAGGGCATCATCGTCTGGAATAAAAAAGTGATACTTTTCAGCGCGCGCATACGGAAAGATAATCCGTTATATGAATCTTTTAGTACAAACTTCCATGAAAAGGCAAAGCATAAGACGGATCTTCTTCCAGGGAATAAACCGCTTGCAGTTACGGAAGAAAGACTGATGGAAGAAGAGAACCGCATGGCTGAACAAATGGTTAAAAATAAGTATCAGCAATTGCTGGAGATCGCGGAGCTGTCGCCCATTGATGTGCTGGATGTGATGCAGATCTGCCATATGGGACGGCCAGAGGCTGAGGCACTGCTCCTGATGCTTGTAAATAAAAACCTGCTCCGCACAGACGGAAGGGAAGGACGGTATCGGAAGGTGGGGTAAATGGAGATCAGGGAGACAAGACAACGGAACCTGAAACTGCTGGAGGAAGAGATCCAGATATCAAAAAAAGGGATCCAGTTTGTAAAAAATAATTTAAACCCGCTGGGGGACGAACCTGACCAGGAAGAGGAAGGGAAGGGAATCGACCCGGCGAGATTTATGACCCGCAGGGAAGAAAAAGAATGGAACCGGCTTTCGGGGCATAAGCAGGCACAGTTCATTAAATCAGGGACCAGGGAAGCAGGTACCCATCAGCCCCGGGAGGCGGCGGAGAAAATAAGCAGCGTATTCCGGGAAGGGAACATCCAACAGGAACTGGCAGGAAGAAAAGATTATGCCGGACATATGTATGGACCTGCCAAGAACCCGTTCGCTGGGAGAAACATAAAAGACCCCCGTGTGACGCGCGCGGACCAGATACAAAAGGAGCGCCGTAGCGCATCCGGGACGGAGAAGCAGCACGGCCCGCCGGAAACGCCGCGCGCGCAGGAGAGACGGGAAAAAGGGGCGGAACATTTTTCCCCAGTTGGAAAGGCGTCACCGGAAATATCAGGCAGCCAGGGTTCTTTTTCCACGGTCAACAGCGCGGCATTTACAGGAACAAAAACGGAAGGCATGGCCGCAGCCTCCGGCAGCGCGTCATCAAAAAACGCGGGGAAGGGAGGGGCAGGTATCGCGGCAGCCGCCGCAAAAAAAACGGCAGAGGTGTTCCAAGAAGCACTGGCGGCACGGGCGATGGCGGCGCAGCAGGCACAACAGAGATCACAGACAGGGGAATCGTTTGGAACGCTGCAGGGGCTGGCAGCATACGCGGGTACAACCCTTACAACGGGGCTTGCGTCCCTTGCGGCAATCGTCCTCCATATGGTGAGCACACTTGTGACCGCTTTGCTGGCAATGGTCGCGTCGATCCTTCCGCTGATCGCCGTGCTCTGTACAGTGGTAGTGATCATTGTTTCCATCTTATCCGCGCTGACATCTTCAAACTCAGCCGGGTATGACCTGCCTGCCTTTGTGACGGAAGATATGATGGAAGCATTCTTTGAAGTGCAGGAGGAATCCGGCATCCCGGTTTCATCCGGTGTTGCGCAATTGATCGCGGAATCCGGGTTCGGACTGTATGGTCCGGGAGGGGAAAGCGGAGAGGGATTATCGAAGCTCGCCTATGACCATAAAAATTTATTCGGCATCAAATATTTTAGCGGTGACCAATATGCGTCCGGCGCAGTGGATATGACTACGGGAGAGGAATTTAACGGAGGGTACCAGGAGACCACGGCAGGATTTTCTGTCTATCCGGATTATGCGGCGTGTATCCGGCAGCGTGCATGGATGCTTTTAAGGGAGCCCTATGCCGGCCAGGTGTCTGCGTACCTAAACCAGAATGACGGGGAGTACCAAAAAGAAGACGCGGAAAATTTTATCCGCGGGATCTGCGCTGCCGGATGGGCGACTTCCAGTTCCTATGTGACAAGATGTATCCAGCTGATGGAGCAGTATGGCCTTTACCAGTTTGACAACATGAACTATGCGGACTATAAAAGCGGCCTGGGCGGGGGCGGACCATATGACGGGACCATCACCCCATCCATGCGGCAGATCGTTGACGTGGCCAAGGGCAATACCGGAACCTATCCCTGTACGCCGGATATGTGCGCGGCATGGGTGACAGGTGTTTATCAGGCGGCAGGCGCCCCGGCGCTGCCCTACGGCAACGCAATTGATATGTGGAATACATATAAGGGAACCGGTGGAGCCAGTATGGAAAATATTCCGCCAGGAGCGATCGTATGCGGGTCAGGGTCGGGATATATGGGAAGCCTTTACGGTCATGTAGGCGTGTATCTCGGAGACGGCATGGTGGCACATAATGCCGGATACCACAGCATCCAGACACTGGAAGAGTGGTGCGCCTGGCAGACGGCGGTATGCCAGGGACACCAGGGTTGGATCGGCTGGGTTTTCCCAGGCGGAGTGCCGATGGAATAGAAAAGAAAGGAAGGTGGACGCGCAGTGAAAAAGAAAAAAATATCAATGGGAACCATGCTGGCAATGGGGTGCATGGTTTTGATGACTGGCTGCGTAAAAACAGGGCAGACGGAAACGCCAAAAATATCTGACCCCATTATCATGACAAAAAGCCCCGAAGAAAAATATGGGGAAAAAGAGGAAACGGAAGTAAGTACAAAGGAAGGAGAAGCGGAGGAAATGAAACAGGAAACGGAATCCAAAATGGACCTAAAAGGATTATCAGAAGGGATCATTTCGGTCCTGGAAATTGAAAGAGAAAGCGTGGAGAAAGAACTTTTGAAGTGGACATCTGAAAACGGATACGCAAGCGCGGCGGGGGCAGTGTTTTATGACCCGATGTGGATTTATTTTTCAGAAGATAAATACTCCATAGACTGTCATCTGGTCTTTAATGATGGAGGAAACGGCATCCAGCCGGAGGAGGCACAGAAAAAGATCACGATGGATTATTATAAAACAAAAAGACGGATTGAGTTTCATGAATGACCAGGAGGGATAAATGCACAGCGAAGTAATCAAAAGTAAATTGGAATATGAATATGAGCGGTTCTATATGGAATGCATGTGCCTGAGCAAACCGGGGATATTCGCAAAAAGTTCAGAGATCGAACTAAAGAAAAGCCTCACAAATATTTTAAAGGAGAGGGCGGATAAAGAAGAATCTTTTCCAGAAACACTGACCGTTCTGGACAACATCCTGGAGGACGCGTACCGTTACGTCCAGGACCACCAGGACACGGCAGCGAAGCTGGAAGAACTGGTTGACAAATGGGCGCTGTCCGTTGTCAGGAACCGGCCAGGCAGTAGAAGCCTGGCTGTATGACCCTCCCGGCCCGTAAGGGACAGGGGAGGATTTTTATATGATATGACAGGGGTCTTAGGGGCTTTCCCCTAACAAGATCTGCGCCATGTTAAACATGGCGCGTATCTTGCCAAATCCCTTACGGGATTTGCAATACAAAGTACAATACGTTTTTCCGGCAAGAGAAATACAATCAGCAATATACAAGCAATACAGATTGCAATACGGCAGAAATACGATTGCAATACGGATTCAGTCAGGTGAAATACAGACAGCAATACAGCGGAAATATAATTGCAATACAGGTTCAGTCAGGTGGAATACAGACAGCAATACAGCAGAAATACAACTGCAATACAGTCAGAAACAGGGATCCAGCTGCCGGAAAAGCCTGTGAAACCAGAATCAATACAGGAATGTACAGAAAAAGCATCTGCAAAAAGGCGGGTGCTTTTTCCATATCCGGGGAAAGGAATAGGAGGTGAGAGGATGGCAAAGACAGCAAGAACATACCGCCTGTCGGATGCCGCGCTGGAAGCGGTGGCGCAGAGGGACCGCGCAAAATATCCGGCCGCAAATGATTTTGTGGAAGCAAGGATACTGGAGGCAGAGAAAGAAAAAAAGGAGGATGAAGTACTGCGGAAAATATCCGGGATTGAAAAAAATCTGGAGAGGGTCCTGGGATTTCTGGCAGGTAAAAAAGAAGAAGGAACGATACACAGGGAACCGCCGCTGCCGGACGGATTTTATGAAGAAAAATTGTAGGAGGATGTAAAGGATGACGTTAAAGGAACAATTGGAAAAACTTGATAACGAATTGAAGAGGAACGAGGAAAAAAGAAGGGAGCTGCTGGAAAAAAGGAAGAAATTATCTGCCGCCCTGGAACTGGAAATGGCGCAGAAGGAAGCAGAAAATAAACGGAAGATCGTAGAAGTGATTGAAGAGAATTTTGGAGAGATCAATGAAGAAAATCTCCAGATACTCAAGCAGGTCATGGGAGAACAAAGGGAACAGATCGTAAGGCGCAGGGAGCAGCTCGAACGTAATACAGATCTGTAGTAAGGGGTGAGTGGATTGATAGACAGGTCTTACATTGTAGGCGTCCGCCTGACAAAACAGGAGTACCGGCTTTTGACAGAAAAGGCGGAACGGGATTGTGAAACCCTGTACCGGAATGGGAAGAAAAATTTATCAGGATATATCCGGAAATGCGCACTGAATGAATCCGGAAAGATGACGGTAAACCTAAACCGGGAATTAAAACAGCTGGCGTACCAGGTGCGGAAAATCGGAGTTAATATCAATCAGGTCGCGAAAAAAATCAATGCAGGATACGGATATCCAGACCCCATGTCCGCAGTGGAAGAACTGAAAGTGGAACTGGCAAAAATTGAGACGCAGTTTGCGGAACTGCTGCAGGTGGTGGAAGAGAATGGCAATTACAAAACTCCTGAATATTAAGGCTGACAGCCGGGGTTCTTCCGGACATCTTGCGAACTCCATTAAGTACATCCTGAATCCGGAGAAAACACAAGGCGGCCTGATGGTCGGAGGAAATGCCGGAACCGAATATGAAGAGGTATACCAGGCTATGACGGACACGAAAGACGCATGGGGGAAACGGGACGGAAGACAGGGGTACCACTTTGTACTCAGCTGGAAACCGGGAGAAATAGATACGGGGATGGCATATCAGGTTATGAAAGAATTCTGTGAAGAATATCTGGGAGAAAACTATGATTTTGTGTTTGCAGTCCATGATGACCAGGAGCATGCGCACGGACATATCGTATTCAATTCCGTGAACAGGGTGAACGGATATAAATACAGATATGAACGCGGCGACTGGGAGAAATATATCCAGCCGGTGACGGATAAGATCTGTGAAAAATACAATCTGAAAAAATTAGAATATGACCGGGAAAACAGAAAGGGATGTTCTTACGCACAACATATGGCAGAAAAAGAGGGCAGGAAAAATTGGAAGCAGATCATCCGGGCAGACATTGATTACGCGGTTTCGGATTCCGAAACATATGACGCGTTTAAGCAGAATATGGAACGTATGGGCTATACGGTGAAAGAAGGCTATTCCCGGAAGAAAGGAAGGGGGCAGTTATCATTCCTTGCCCCGGGACAGAAACGGGCATGGAGGGATGATAAGCTGGGAGAAAATTATAAGCTGGAGAATATAAAAAAGAGGATCGGGGCAGAAAAAAGGTTCTTCCATATGGAAAAATCCCCGCGGATAAAAAAATCCTTTTTCTGCGCGCGACCCTTAAAAAAACCATACCGCAGTCTGTCCAGATATCAGGCGCGCCATGTGAGGAAATGGCACAAAACAAGGAACTGGTTAAAGAATCCATACGCAGTGGACCAGAGAGAGATCAGAAGGAACCTGCTGCAGATCAACCGGCTGCATGAAGACTGCTGTTACCTGATAAGGAACGGGATCCGGAATGAAAAGGACCTGCAGCAGCGGGAAAACATGCTGAAAAACCTGGAACAGGAAATGAAAGATTTCCGGCAGGGCTACTATCTGTTACATACGGATGAAGCGTATTTAGAATACCAGGACCTTAAAAAGGAGCTGCTTAAGGTTCCGGAGAATGATGACCGATTCGAGGAGATCCTTGACCGGATGGATGTTTTAGAAGAAAAACTTCCTGAACCGGCAGGCGCTGTCAGTGAGCAGTTTAAAAAGGTGAATGACGAACTGGCATCGCTCCGGAAAGAGAAAAGGATCATCCGGCATATTAAAAGGGAAGGACCGGATATGTATGTCATACCCCTCAAGAAGCCGGCAAATAAAAAAACAGCGGGAAGGAGTGAAGACCAGATATGGATGAAGAGATGAACCAGGAAGAACGGGTAAGGAACCATCAGGTATCCATTGCGCGGTCAATGAAAGTAAATAAGGATGTCCTTGATATTTTACAAAATATCAAGGAATGGCATATCAGGGAATGGCTGTATGTATGCGGGCTGGACGGGATGCCGGCAGAACAGATCCGGACACTGGCTGAGGGAAACGCATCAGTTACAAAGATCAAGAAAGCAAGAAAAGATTTCCTGAAAAATCTGTGGACAGATATGGGGGATCTGGAGCAGCGGGTAGAGCAGATGAGGGAGGAGGTTACTTCTGTCTGCGCTGCCAGCAGGGAAACAAGGTCGTTCATTGAACGGGGGCTGGAAGAAGCGCTGAAAAAGCAGACACAGGCGCAGGAAACAGCGATACACGCCAAGGACCAGCTGATCCAGATGCTTCAGGAGCAGATTGAAACCATGCAGCAGAAGCAGCAGACAAAACATAGTCCGGTTAAAGAAAATGAATCCGGACCAGACCGCGCGCCGGTAATGGAACAGGCCGGTACGGAAAGTAAGGAGCCTGCCGGCAGAAACGAAAAAGAGAAAGGATTTTTTGCAAAAATGATCCGCGGCATGGACACAAAACATTTTATCCACCATTACATCAGGAGTGATGAATACCGTCCGGAGCAGAAAGAGTATTTTTTGAAATGTCTGGAAGAGGGGATGAGCGTGAAAGAGATTGAAGTGATCGCCGCGCCCGGATTATCTGTAGAAGTAATGCAGCGGCTGAGGGAGCTCAAAGGATCCGGCGGTGATGGAAGGAGGGGGAAAGATGCATGATATCCAGGCGGATATGCATTTGAGCAGCCAGGAAAATGTAATAGCTTACGGAACGGTCACGGTCGGGGACTGCATACGGTTTACTGTCTTTGTACGGAAATATACCGGTCCGGACGGGGAAGAAAAAATATTTATCAGTTACCCGAGGCTCCTGAAAAAGGGGGAGTGGCGTAACGTACTTACCCTGGAGGGAGAGGTGAGGGAGCAGATTCAGGAAGCGGTCGGGGAAGCATTAAAAAGGGAGATCACCAGGGATCTGTATCTCCCGCCTGTAGAAGTGGAGGCGGTTGTGCCGGTCCCCCAAAAAGTACAGGGGCGGGCTGTGATCTGCGCGGTCGCCAGTATAAAAACCTGCGGCGTATCCATCCACGGGATCACAATCAAACGCGGCGAGAAAGGGTATTTTGTCAATATGCCGCAGTTTCAAACGGCATCAGGAAAATGGCAGGACGCAGTCTATGGAACAAGCGCCGCAATGCAGCAGAACATAAAAGAAGCAGTACTGGAAGAATATCAGAAGATCTTACGAGAAAACGGAAAGGAGCAGACATGATCATATTTATTGATGAGGAAACGATAACAATAGAAGAGCTTATGGAGGAAACAGAAGATGACGCAGAAAACGAAAGAGTATAGGGAAAAGATAGCAGAAGAGTTTTTAAACCTTCTTGAGGAGAAGCAGCTGGACTGGAAAAAAGAATGGGAAAAAATGGGGCGTCCGATGAATGCGAAGAGCGGACACGGATATAAAGGACTCAACCTGTTCCACCTTTCCCTTATTGCCATGGAACGGGGGTATAAGGACTCCCGCTGGGCAACATTTAAGCAGATAGAGGAGCAGGGATGGAGGCTGAAAAATGCAAAAGGACAGGGTGTAAAAGTAGAATACTGGTTTATGTGGGACCATAAGGAGGGGAAAGCGGTCACATGGGAAGAATACCGGAAACGGGAACCGGATAAGGCGAGGTACAAACTCCGGGCACGGTATTCCACAGTATTCAATGCGGACCTGATACAGGGGATCCCGGCTATGCCGGAGCCGGAGAGACGTGATATAAACCCGGATGAACTGGTCGGGCGGATAGCAAAAAATATGGAAGTTGAAATTATAAATGATGGCGGATACCATGCTTTTTACAGACCGTCAGAAGATAAGATCCATCTGCCGGAGCCGGAGTATTTTTATACGGATTATGCCTACAATTCTACTGCGCTTCATGAGCTGTCCCACGCATCGGGGGCAGCCCACCGGCTGAACCGTAATATGGGATACGGTTTTGGAACGGAAACGTATGCTTTTGAGGAACTGGTGGCAGAAATAAGTTCCTGTTTCGTATCCGTGAATCTTCAGATGGAGCAGGACCAGTCACATATCGATAACCATAAGGCATATGTGCAGAGCTGGGTCAAGGCTATCCGGGAACAACCGGATACGCTTGTAAAAGCTGTCCAACAGGCAGAAGAGGCGGCAAATTACCTGGAATATAAAGCGGAACTGATTCCGGAAAAAGAGTATAAAAAACAGGAGGAAGCATCAATGGAGATTGAAGAAAAAGGGGATGCAAGAATATCTGAAAAAGCGGAGGAGGAAGCAGCCCGCTTTGGACGGCAGCAAAAAAGCGGGGAAGGGATCTTGGAGGTTTTAAATGATGTACAGCAAAAGACAATGGACATCCGTGAGGATATCGCTTTTTTTGAAGATTTTATGATGGAACACAATCTTCCGCTTCCGAAAAAAGAGCCGGAGAGGGAAGGAAAACAGGAGTATTATGTGATCGATGACCGGAAGACAGGGAATACGGTGCGTCTGCCAGACGGAAAGGAATTACGGATCAGTGATCCGGACACGGCAAGTGAACTGGTAGAAAATCTGAACAAAATGGAGGATGTGAGAGGAGACTATATCTATACGGAAAAGGGGGAGAAGGGAGCAAAGGAATTAGGCTTGGAAGAAAGAAAAGCCGGGACAACGGCAATGTTCGGACATAAACCATTGCAGGACGGAATCACAGCACAAGCATGGAAGGAAAAAGGTTATGTTGCACGTACACCGAAATTATAAAAAGAGAGGGTTTGAGTATGGAGAGCAGAGAAGAGAGCATAGAAAGAGATAAGATACTGATGAGTGTAAAAAGAACATCATTGTTGATGGACCCGTTTTTTAAGATTGGTGCTGCCGGTACAGTCATGATGGTTGTTTTTCTGGCAAGGATGGTGAAGGAGCATAAGTTAAATAAGGGCGAATTTAAAGATTTTCAGGAATTTCTGAAAGCGACTGGCGGAAAATATAAGCTGGTGAACATACCGGTAGATAAAAAGAACGGACTTGCCTGGCTTGGTCAGAGTGACTTTTCAAAGGAACTGGACAAACTCCGGGAATTGGGAATCCGTTTTACTGTAATGCCTGACCTAAATGAACAGGATTCCTTCCAGCAGCTGGCAGTTTATGAAGAGGATAAAGAAAAATTCGCGGCATGGTATGAAAGTTACCTGGCATCTAAAATGCAGGGAGGAGAAAAAGAATTAGAGAATTTAAAGGCTTTTACAGAAGGCCAGGTTTCCATTGTAAGTGTCCCCCTTGAAGGAAAAGAAAAATTTTTTGAACAGGACTTTAAAACACTGGGAATAAATTATGCCATATTACCGGATCTGCATGTTGGGGACGGGGATATACATTTAATAGCTGCCAATACGGACCTGGATAAGCTGCAGTACTGGTATGAAAAATATAAGGAAGACTGTTTTAATGCCGGCGAAGAGGTGAAGGATATGAAAGTGGTCGAAATGAAAGACTATACCAGGACCGGGGAACTGACAGAAGAACAGTATATTGACACAGCAGGCGAGGAGTTAAAAAAAGCGAATGAGAAATATGAAGGAAAAGAGCCGGGAGTGATTGAAAACAGTGTGCGTTCACAGGAAACAGGAATAAAAAGTGAAACAGATGAGGCTTATGAGAAATTTAAGGCGGATAAGGGGTATCAGGAGATTTCAATCAACCGTGATACCCTGGTGGATAATATGTCCCTTGGCGAAGAGCAGCAGAAAAAACTGGTAGAAAGAGGAATGTTTGCAAGCAGGATCCCGGGAACGTATCTTGAAAGTGAACAAATACTGCTCGTTCCGACCGAACAGGTATTTCAGACGGATAACGGGCAGACGTACCTCGCATTCCTTGAAAAGAATGAGAAACCGCTTGTACTGGACCGGAACGGAAAACCAATACCTGTTATGGAACGTTCTACCGGCGCGGAGCTGTTCCAAAAAAGCTATAACCCGGTGAACCAAAAATTTGCGCATAGAAATAAGATACAGATAGGAATTGATAAGCCGGTAGAAAACGTGCAAAAAGGCATCCCGTCAAAGGCGCCGGCGCCGCCTTTGAAAGTGAAGTAAGGGGGGACGATAATGATAGAAAGGAAGAAAACCCCGTGGGGGATCCTGCTGACATTCCTGGTTTTCCTGCTGGCCGCGACATACTATCTGTGCGGACTGTTTCTGATGCCGGGAGTGACACTGCTTAATTATCAGGAAAAATTGCTTTATAT
This sequence comes from Mediterraneibacter agrestimuris, assembly GCF_943193195.1. Taxonomy (GTDB): domain Bacteria; phylum Bacillota; class Clostridia; order Lachnospirales; family Lachnospiraceae; genus Schaedlerella; species Schaedlerella agrestimuris. The sequence goes on from NZ_CALPDG010000032.1 coordinate 33,511, forward strand.
TGTTACGCACCCGTTCCGGCTGTACTGGAACAAGAATACACTGCCGTTTATGGGAGCCGCGTTATTGGCTTGGATCATGTTCACGGCATGGTTTTTGAATTATTACCGGAATTTCCATTTTGGGAAAGAAAATGGAACAGAGGAATGGGCAGACGTGAAGGCGCTGGGGAAAAGGCTGAAAGATCCCGACCCGATGCGGAATACCTACTTAAGTGAAAATATCGCGATTGGATTCGACGCGCTGTCGAATATGAATATGCTGGTACTGGGCGGCTCCGGTTCTTACAAAACAACCTCTGTACTGACAAGGAACCTGCTGATGGGCTGCTGTACAAACGTAATCCTTGATATTAAGGGCGACCTGCTGCGAAAACACGGGAATTATCTAAAAGCACAGGGGATTACGGTAAGGGCCTTAAATTTAATCAATCCGGAGGAATCAGACCGGTATAACCCATTTGCCTATATTGAAAAGGAGACGGACCTGATCAGGCTGATCACGAATATACAGATTGCTGTGAAGCCGCCGGATGCCATGAAAGGAGATCCCTTCTGGGACGACGGCGTAGCCCTGTATCTGCAGGCTATGTTTTATCATGAGTGGCTGGAGGCAAAGGAGGGAAAGCGGAAACCGACGATGAATAATATACTGCGGCTCGTCAATATGGAATCCAAACAGACAGACGAAGAAGGGACAACAGCGCTTCAGGAAGAAATGGACAGGCTGGCTTCGATATATGGGAACGATTATCCGCCTGTCCGGGATTACAGGAAGTTAAAAGAGGGCGCGACTGAGACTGTAAGAAGTATTATCATTATGGTAAACGCTATGTTTAGGCTATGTGAAACAGCATCCATGAAACGGATCTTAGAAGATGACGATATTGACATCCCAGCCCTCGGGCTTGGCATAGACGGAAATCCAAACAGGAAAACGGCGCTGTTTCTTGTAATGCCGGATAATGACCCGTCATTCAATTTTTTCATATCCATGTTTTATACACAGATGTTTGATGTGCTGATCCGGATTGCGGATTTTAAATGCCATGGGTCGCTTCCGATCCATGTAAGGTTATGGGCGGATGAGTTCTATGCGGGGCCAAAGCCGCGGGATACGGAAAAACTGATGGGGACAATCCGGAGCAGAAATATGTCCATTATCCCAATGCTGCAGTCAATTTCACAGATTAAGACAATATTCCCACAGGATAAGTGGGAGATCTTTAATGAAAACTGTGCCGCAGTGATCTACATGGGTTCCGGGCCAACTGCTTATAATACACACAAATACATATCGGATATGCTCGGTGAAATGACCATAGACAAAAGGGACGATGACACATCAATGGGAGCCCATGGCAGTTCCAGTTTAAGAAACAGCCGTGCAGGAAGAGTATTGATGACCCCGGGAGAAGTAAAAAGAATGCCGCGTAAGAATTGTATCCTTTTTATAGAGGGGCAATATCCGGTGTATGACTATAAAGCGCTGCCGTTTCACACAAAACAATGGAAAGAATCAGAGGAAATGGCAGGGAAGGACGGGTATAAGCATCCGGTCAGGGTCGTGTATAATGAACAGACCATGACTTACCGGACGCTTACATCACGGGAGCCGATCCAGTTCCTTGATAAGGCAGATCTTGATTTTTATAAACAGGCAGAAAAAACAGATCCGTCCATCAAGGTCTTTGAATTAGAGGAAAAAGACTTTTTGTATCTGAACTGGCGAAAGCAGCCGCCGATATCGGAAGGGGAGATTGAGGAGATCTTCAGGCAGGCAAAAAAGCAGCAGGACGGACAAAAAGGAGAGGATAGGGAGCTGCCCGAGGATGTATTGATCCTGCGGCAGGGAAAAGACGGGGATAAGACCCCGGAAGCATGGAACCTAAATGGAAGCATATATGAGTGCATAAAGAGGTATGCGGCAAGGCTTGATGAAGAGCAGTTGAATGAGATTATTTTAGGGCTGGAAGCAGGACTTACCGAAAAACAGGTGAAATCCTATTTCTGCTTATCTGCAGATAAGATGCGGCAGTTTAGGCTTGCTTATGTATTCAGTAAATAATGAAAATGACACGTAAAAACACGTATAAGCGTTGACGCACGTAAAAATACGTGATATAATGTAAAGATGATAAGGAAAGGAGATACAAAAGATGCCAATGACACCGAGAGAGATGATAAAACATCTCAAGAAAAACGGGTTTGAGGAAATTAGTCAAAATGGTTCTCATGTAAAAATGAGAAATCAGGCGACTGGGAAAACAGTTGTTGTTCCTTATCACTCCAAAGCCATGAAAAGAGGGCTAGAGCAGGCAATATTAAAACAAGCGGGACTTAAATAGTCCCGTGCCTGAAAAGAAAGAGAGGTGTTATATATGGGAAAATTATTTTATCCAGCAGTCTTTCACACAGCAGAAGAAGGCGGATTCTGGGTAGAGTTTCCAGATTTGCCGGAGTGTTTAACAGAAGGTGACGATATGCAGCAGGCATACGAAATGGCAGTAGAAGCGCTGGGAATTTGTCTGACTGGTCGAAAAGAAGATGGAGAAACCATTCCAAAACCAACAGAAATTAATAAAATAGATGTGGAAAATGGAATTCTGGTAATTGTGGAGTTTGACATGTTGGAGTATCAAAAAAAACATAATTCACGTGCGGTTAAAAAGACGCTCAGCATTCCGGAATGGTTAAATGAAGAAGCTGTTGCCAGAGGGGTGAACTTTTCGCAGTTACTGCAGGAAGCATTGATGGTAAAGCTAAACATCGGAAGATAGAAACGGGAGTATAGGTTATTACGATTTGGCGGTCCAGACGGTGAGTTAGCAGCATCTATGCGTTATCTGTCGCAAAGATATACAATGCCATACAAAGAGGTTACTGGCATACTGACCGATATAGGTACGGAAGAACTTGCCCACATGGAGATGATTTGCTCAATTGTTTATCAGCTGACCAAAGACCTTTCGCCGGAAGAAATCAAAGAATCTGGTTTTGATAAATATTATGTAGATCATACACTTGCTCTCTGGCCGCAGTCAGCGGGAGGAACACCGTGGACAGCAACGTATTTGCAATCTAAGGGAGATCCGATTACAGATTTACATGAAGATATGGCAGCAGAACAGAAGGCACGTACAACTTATGACAATATTTTACGTCTGGTTAAGGATCCGGAGGTGTGCGATCCGATTCGTTTCTTGAGAAAGCGTGAAATTATTCATTATCAGAGGTTTGGCGAAAGTCTTCGGATTGTTCAGGAGAATTTGGACAGCAAGAATTTTTATGCAATCAATCCGGAATTTGACATTCGTCAGGGATGTGGCTGTAAGAAATAATAATTTTTTATAGTCAAAAGGGGCTGTAAGAAAATTGACAGCCCCTTTTGTAATGACTTGTGTTTTTTATATCTTATCTTAAAGATTATTTTAGCCGGAACTTACGCACTAGATTGTTCATCAGCAGAGACTGGTCCGACAAATTCTGGGAGGTAGCGGCACTTTCTACAGAAGTAGTAGAAGTATTTTGGACAACAATGGAAATCTGTTCAATTCCTTCTGTAACCTGAGAAATTGCGGTCGTCTGGCTCTCGATAGCCTCTACCACGGCATTCATTTTAATTGTCACATTTTCGGCTATAGAATTTGTTTTATCCAGTGATTCTGTTACCTGGTCTACTACCTGACCACCTTCTATGACGGCTGCGATAGAGCTTTCAATAAGTTCTTTGGTAGCTTTGGCGGCTTCGTCAGACTTGGAAGCGAGGTTGCGGACTTCATCAGATACTACAGCAAAGCCTTTGCCGGCACTGCCTGCCCGTGCTGCTTCTACGGCAGCGTTTAGTGCAAGAATGTTTGTCTGGAAAGCAATATTTTCAATTGCATCAATAATTTTACCAATTTCTGTAGAAGAGTTTGATATTTTTTCCATAGCGTTATTCAGCTCTTTGACATAATCTACACTGCTGCGCAGCTGAGCATCAGCCTGGTTTACAAATTCTCCCGCTTCAGCGGCAGCTTCTGCAGTTTGTTTTGCATTATCTGCGATACCGGATACCGTAGATGAAAGTTCCTGAACAGCGCTGGCCTGCTCGGTAGCGCCCTGGCTCAGGGACTGTGCGCCGTTGGACACCTGAACGGCGCTGGTTGATACTGTTTCAGCAGATTGGCTGATCTGGAGAAGTGTGTCTCTTAATGAGCTGTGGATTGCCTTGATAGACTTTTCTATCACTATAAAATCGCCCCAGTATGTACGCGTAATCTCTTCATGGAAGTCCCCTTCACCCATTTTACCCAAATGATGTGATACATCCTGTACTACGTCATTCAAACGGAGAATGGTTGAATCCAAGGCTTTGGTAAGCTCAGCAGTCTCATCCCGGGATTTCACGATGGGAGTAGGGGTCTGTAGGTCACCGTCAGCCAGCTTTTCTAACCGTATAACACAGTTCCGGATAGGGTTAGAAATAGACTTGCCGACTTTTACTGCTACAGGGAAAGTAGCAATCACGACCAGGACAATGACCAGGAGTGTAAGCAGGATGCTCCGGTCCAGTGTGGATTTAAACTCCCGCTGGCTGACTTCAATAGCAATACTCCATTCTTGATTACCGTCAATGGGAGCGAATCCCACAAGCTTGTTGTCACCATAGAAATTGTATGTACCGAAACCAGTTTCTCTCTGGATCATGCTCTGATTCACTGCTGCCACATCTGCCATGTCAGGGTTCTCCTCGGCAGCTTTTATCATGTTGGAACCCTCTTCTACGATAGAACGGTCCCGGTGACCGATAACATTTCCATTATTGTCCAGTACATAGGCAACGCCATCGTTGCCCATAGCCAGATTCACTACAATTTCCGATAAAAAGTCGGCATTAATGCTTCCATAAACTATACCATCGAAACGACCATTTGTGATAATGGGAACTTCTAAAAGAAAGACCATCCGACTGCCGTCATTCATGATGTCAGAGATATAAGGTTTCATTGTTTCTTTACATTGTTTGAAATAGTCTTCCTCAGAGTAATTGTCGCCGGTGGAGGAAAGACCGTTGGTATCTATTTTTCCGGTATAGAGAAAACCGTTGCGTTCTGCTATGTCATTACGGACAGAAACCAGTTTTTGAGCGTCAGGGGCGGACTCACGGAAAATATCGGAAGCGGCGGCTTCCTCAAGAGCAGTCCAGTATTTGTCCATCCTCCATTCCACTGCATCTGCTGCCATTTGTGTGGCAGGACCTAAAGTTTTTGTCATCAGATCATCAATCCCGCTGGCATTTAAAAGAGCTGTGATCACCCCGATGAGAATTGAGCCAACTATTACCACTGATAGCATGCTGATTTGAATTTTTGATTTGATAGACTTCATATCTTGGATTCCTTTCATAATAGTTTATATGAGTGGTATAAGCCTTTTGACAGTATCAGCTTACCCGTTAATATACTACCATAATACAGTAGAATATTCAAGTTGTGCGCATGGTATTTATATATAGAAAAATGTACAAAAGACGGGGAGCAATACGCCTGTCTGGTAATAGTGGACAGGCTGTTTTTCATAAAATCAGAGAGGAGTGCTGAGGGAAAATGATTTATAAATAATGTTATTTTTTATTACAATTCTTTATAATCAAAGAACCTCGCAATTCTGCGAGGTCTTTAATCGGGGTGACAGGATTTGAACCTGCGACCTCACGGCCCCCAGCCGTGCGCTCTAACCAAACTGAGCCACACCCCGTAATGAAATTATTATACTGGATTTAGGAAGAAATGTAAACACATTTTCAATTTATATTTGCATAATAAGATTTCACAGGATATAATAACTTAATAATAAACAAGAATTTAAGGGGAAGAGAAATGCAGGATAATCAAAGAAAAATAGTACAGAATAAGAATGAGAAGCAGTTTGCGGCTGATACGTCGAACCGTAGTATGGGAGACTGGGCAAAAGCGCTGGTTATATTGTTGATCGGACTGGCTATCGCACATCTTGGAGTCACTTTATTTTTATTATCTGATTTGGGAACGGATACATTTACAGTGTTTGCACAAGGGCTTGCCAGAAGAGTGGGCATAAGTGTGGGAATGATGCAGATGACAGTTGTCTGTGTATTGATGATCATTATGCTTCTTACCACAAAAGGATATGTGAAGCCGGGAACAGTTGTCTGTGCACTATGCGGTGGACCGATCATTGATTTTTTTACATGGATTCTGGGTGGATATATCAATGGAGATTCAGCGATGATAGTCAGAATAATCAGTGTGGTGGCTGGCTGTGTGATTCTCTCACTGGGGATGTCTGTTGTAATCAACAGTAATGCCGGAACCGGACCAAATGACCTGGTTGCGATTATTTTAACAGATAAGATTCGGAAAATTGAGTTCCGCTGGGTACGTATGGCATGTGACGTATTTTTTGTAGTACTTGGATTTGTACTTGGCGGAACTGTGGGCGTGGGTACGATCGTAGCTGTATTTCTGACAGGACCATTGGTACAGTTCTGGCTGCCTAAGACAAAGAAGATTGTGAACAGTATTTTGAGAGAAGTGTAGGAACAGGAGGAAAAACAACATGTGTGGATTTGCAGGATTTGTGGGTGGAGTTGAGAACCGCAATCAGGTACTGACGGCAATGATGGACACAATTGTCCACCGGGGGCCGGATAGTGAGGGAAGATACATTGACGAAGATGCAGCTTTGGGATTCCGCCGTTTGAGTATTATAGATTTGTCAGAGGTTGGCGACCAGCCTTTTTATAATGAAGACAGGAGTAAAGTGCTTGTTTTTAACGGGGAAATCTACAATTTTCAGGAGCTTCGCAGGGAACTTACGGCGTCGGGGCATGTGTTTGTGTCTAATACAGACTCTGAGACATTGATTCATGGGTATGAGCAGTGGGGCGAGAAGCTGGTAGACCGTCTGCGGGGAATGTATGCCTTTGTTATCTGGGATATAGAGCAGAAGAAACTGTTTGCAGCAAGAGATATTTTCGGCATTAAGCCGTTGTATTATGCACAGATGAATGAGACATTGTTGTTCGGATCTGAGATTAAGTCTTTTATGGAGCACCCGAAATTTGATAAGGTGTTTAACGAGGCGGCGCTTGGAAATTATCTGTCTTTCCAGTTTGTGCCTACCAACGAAACTTTTTTTAAAGGGGTATTCTGCCTTCAGCCGGGGCATTATTTTACTTATCAGAATGGAAAAATGGAGATTACCCGTTACTTTGAACCGCATTTTACAGGAGATACCAAGAAATCCTTCGAGGAGGTTGTGGAAGATGTGGAAAAAGTAATGAAGGAATCTGTGGAAATGCACAAAATCAGTGACGTTGAGGTAGCTTCTTATTTGTCCAGTGGTGTGGATTCCAGTTATCTGACTTACTTGGGACAGGTGGATCATACATTTACGGTTGGATTCGATGAGGGGAAATACAGTGAGATTCAGGATGCAAAGGAGTTTGCCGAGAGTATTCACATGCAGAATGACGCCAAGGTGATCACGCCGGAGGAATACTGGGACAATCTGTCAGATATTCAGTATTATATGGACGAACCTGTAGCGGATCCGGCAGCCGTTGCCTTATATTTCCTGAGCAAAGAAGCGGCGAAGAAGGTAAAGGTAGTTCTGTCAGGCGAGGGATCGGACGAGTTGTTTGGAGGCTATAATATTTACTGTGAACCGCTTCAGCATACAGGGTTTGACAGGATTCCGCTTGGAATTAGGAAAATGCTTGGGAAATTCGCAGAGGTTTGTCTGCCCCGTGGCATGAAGGGGAGAGGATTTTTGATGCGTCATGGAAAGACTCTGGAAGAACGGTATTTTGCAAATGCGACAAATATTTTTACAGAACGAGAGGCAAATCAAATTCTAAAGAAGGGCTGTCAGCCGGGAATTCAAAAAGTGACAAAGCCACTGTATGACAGAGTGAGGGATAAAGATGCGGTGACGAAGATGCAATATGTAGATTTGCATCTGTGGCTGGTTCATGATATCCTTATGAAAGGGGATAAGATGGGAATGGCAAATTCCCTGGAAGTCCGTGTTCCGTTCTTGGACAAGAAGGTACTGGAACTGGCTCAGACACTGCCCCTTGACTATAAAGTTCGGGCGCCGAAGACAAAGGTAGCGCTGCGAGGGGCGGCTGAGAAGGTGATTCGCAGTAAGACCGCCGAGAAGAAGAAACTGGGATTTCCCATTCCGATTCGCATATGGCTGAAAGAGGAGCCTTATTATAACCGTGTCAAAGAAATGTTTCAGTCAGATGCGGCAAAGCAGTATTTTAATACTGGGATCCTGCTAAAGATGCTGGATGACCATAAGAATGGAAAGAACCGGAATGAAAAGACAGATAACAGCCGTAAGATTTGGACGATTTACATTTTTCTTGTATGGTATGACCGTTTCTTCGGGCACGGCAAACCGGTACACCCGAGAATGAATATAAAATGATGAAAGAGTCGGTTGGGTTGTTTCGAGTTGCCATGCATGCGATGAAACAGTCAGTTGGGTTGTTTCGAGTTGCCATGCATGCGATGAAACAGTCCGGTGGACTGTTTCGAGTAATAGGGGAGATTTAATGAGAAGCAGAACTGTTCAGCCGCTGAAACAGCGGACACAGAAAAATGAAAGCAAACAGAATAGAAGGTATAGTGGTTCAGTACAGCCGAAGTCACGTGTCGTTCAAAGTCAGAGGAATCTGGTTAGAGTTTCTTATGGCAGTGAGGTCAGACCATCCAGAGCGGCACAGCCTGTGGCAAGGAATGGTCAGCAGATTCAGTCTGGTTCAGCAGCCAGGAAGAAGAGACGGGGGTTCTGGTCCAGAATATTCGTGCAGGATGCACAATATTTTGATTATGATTTGCTGCTGGTGATTGTCTTTTTGATGTGTTTTGGACTGGTCATGCTTTACAGCACCAGTGCTTACAGTGCACAGAACGACTTTGGGAATGATATGGCGTATTTTTCCAAACAGGCAATTATCGGACTTATTAGTTTTGCATGGATGCTTTTTGTATCCAGAATAGATTATCTGTTTTATGGGGCATTTTCTTTTGAAGCATATATATTTGCTATGTTTATGATGGCACTTGTACAGACACCCCTGGGAGTGGAAGCATATGGTTCCAGACGGTGGATTCAGCTGCCGGGAGAGATGACGCTGCAGCCGTCAGAGATTATGAAGATTGCTGTAATTATGTTTATTTCTTATGAACTATGCCGGTTGGGAAATAAAGCGGCTACCAGAGAGGGAACCATCCGTGTATTTGCTTTTGGTGTAACGGCGGCGGGCGGAGTTATGTTTTTAACAGATAATTTAAGCACGGCGATCATTGTAATGACAATTACTTGTATCCTTTATTTTGTGATACATCCGAAAACGAAACCATTTTTTGTAATCATTGCGGGAGGGGCAGCGTTTGTTGCGGCTTTTGTAGGGATTCTTGCGGTGAAAGCAACAAGCAGCAGCGAAAATTTTCGCATCAGACGTATTCTGACATGGCTGGATCCGGAAAATCATTCGGATCATGGCGGATTTCAGGTAATGCAAGGTCTGTATGCGATTGGTTCAGGAGGCTTTTTTGGAAAAGGACTGGGAAATAGTACACAGAAGCTGGGGGTTATTCCAGAAGTGCAGAACGATATGATCCTGACTGTTATCTGTGAAGAACTGGGCGTGTTCGGTGCAATTGTGATTCTACTCTTGTTTGGGCTGATGATATACCGGCTGATGTTTATTGCCAGAAATGCGCCGGATTTGTATGGTTCTCTTCTGGCAACAGGGGTTCTTGCACATATTGCGTTACAAGTTACACTGAATATTGCCGTGGTGACTAACCTGATTCCAACAACTGGGATTACATTGCCGTTTATCAGTTACGGAGGTACTTCCATTCTCTTTTTGATGACAGAAATGGGAATGGCACTTGGGGTTTCGAGAAAGATTAAGCTGAAAGGCGTAAAAAGATAAAAAAACCTTTTCAGACAGAGAAAAGTATGGTATAGTTTTATGTAGTATTAAAAACTACATGATTTAGAAGTACATAATACAAGCTGTAGTTTGGGAGGGAACCAAATGGATTATAAGATTATTGTTGACAGTTGCGGAGAACTGACGGAAGAAATGAAAAAAAGCGGAATATTTGAGTCTGCCGCTCTAAGTATGGAAGTAGGAGGAGAGCGTATTGTAGATGATGATACATTCGACCAGACAGCGTTTCTGGCGAAAGTTGCAGCAGCAAGTGAGTGTCCCAAGTCATCCTGCCCGTCACCGGAAACGTACATGGATAAATATCATTGTGATGCAGACAGAGTGTACGTGGTTACACTGTCAGCAGAACTGAGTGGTTCTCATAACAGTGCAGAATTAGGAAAAAGCTTATATATAGAAGAGTATGGCGAGAAACAGATTTATGTATTTAATTCCAGATCTGCCTCAATCGGTGAGACACTGATAGCTCTGAAGATTCAGGAGTGTGAGGAAGCCGGTATGACATTTCACCAGGTTGTTGAGACAGTGGAAGCATATATTGCAGGACAGAATACTTATTTTGTTCTGGAGAATCTGGATACACTTCGCAAAAACGGTCGTCTCACCGGATTGAAATCATTGATGGCGGGTGCATTGAACATCAAGCCTGTGATGGGAGCAACTCCGGAAGGGACTATCTGCCAGCTTGGTCAGGCAAGAGGTATGAAAAAGGCGCTTGCAAAGATGGTTAAGCATGTGGCTGAGGATGTGATAAACAGTAAAGAAAAGATATTGGCGATTTCACATTGTAATTGTCCGGAGCGTGCAAAGGAAGTACAGAGAATGCTTTTGGAACAGATAGAGGTAAAATCTTCTTTTGTAATGGATACTGCGGGCATCAGCAGTATGTATGCCAATGATGGTGGGATTATTATTGTAGTTTAGGGAAAATTGTGATAAACTGGATAAAGATGTACTACGCTGGATTTGTGTCCGGCAGAAGAAGGAGTTTAGAACGATGAGTCAGGAAAAGGTGGACCGTTATAAAAAGGAGAAGGCAGGCAGAAAGCAGATGATCAGAAAGCAGCGGGTGATGAATGCAGTACGCAAGTGTGTATTGACAGTTGCAGCGCTGGCTCTGGTGGGATGGCTGGGATATTCCGCTTATGACACATACACTGCCAATCAGGAGCGGGAAGTGGCATCCGTCAACTACGATGCAGTGAATACTTATTTACAGAATCTTACAGTAGAAGAGAACGTAGATTAAGCTGGACTGTATGTGAGATAAAATAGGGAAGAAAAGATAAGGAGAGAGGGCGATTCCGATGGAATCGCCCTCTCAGACTGTAGACAAAGTTGGTGCTGGAGAAGAACTCCCGCACCACTTTTCGATAAAATCTATTTTTTCTTTTGTCT
>NZ_CALPDG010000033.1 GCF_943193195.1 Mediterraneibacter agrestimuris
TGGCTTGATGCATCTCTACCTATACGTTATTTCACGGACTTTGCAGCCAGTGCAAAGTCCTGGGCTGAACTGTTACAAATAACCTTACTATCTGCCCTATTTTCCCACCATTTTACTCACTTTGCGAAGCGGTTTTGTCACTCTCCAACTTCTGGAATTTAACATACCTTGCACTTGTTGTTTAAGTTCTTCACATTCAGCATATAATTCTGCATTCTTAGCCTCCAGGCTTTTATTAATATGCATTTGTACATTTAAATCATAGGAAAGAATGTTTATCTTCTTCTGCACTTCTTCCGTATAAAACAGCTTCTGTACTGATTGTTTATAATAATCCTTCGGACAGTATCCAAATTTATTTTGCAAAATGTCTCCTGTTCTAGGATCATTTAAAAGTCTTTCAAGCTTTGTAAGTCCCAAAACCGGATTATCTACTTCTCCCTGTATACATTTACATAAAAGAAATGCTTGTTCACATAAAATTTCCTCATGCGATACCGACTCTGGATTCACAAAATCCCCATGAAAACATCTTATAAAAAGTTCATCTTCCATATCATCAAAATAATGATATCGGATATTCATATTTTCATTGAAAAATCTTCTGTCATTTGTCTCATTACTTCCACTATTCTGATTCCCTGTCCTTCTATACCAGGTTAATGGTTCCTCCAAAAATATAAATTGATACTTTCGGATTGCTCTTGTAAAGAAATCGAAATCATGCCCCTGCATATAAGCCACATTAAAATTCCCAATACTATCCAGAACTTCCCTTTTCATTAAAAGAGACGACTGGATCAATGTATTTCCGCAGAAAAAGAAATGCCGAATCCACTCTTCCTGATTCCTTCTGCTATTATATGCCTTGTACAAGTCTGGTAATTCATCATTGATATTTTTACTATTCTCATCAATAATATCTAACTTGGTAAAGCACAATCCACCTTCCGGATGTACTTCCAAATACGCAAGTTGTTTTTCAAGCTTTTGTGGAAGCCATACATCATCACTATCTATCCGTGCAACAAACTCGCCCTTCACTTGTCCGAACCCAATATTTGTCACAACGCATATCTGACTGTTCTCTTTCCTGAAAATTGCCTTTATCCTGTCATCCATCCCCTGATACTTTCTTATAATGTTAACAGAATCATCCGTAGAACCATCATCCACAATAATCAGTTCCCAATTTGTATATGTCTGTTCCAGAACACTTTTTATAGCCTCTTCAATATACATTTCTTTATTATAATTTACCATTACAATACTAATCAACGGATCCATAAAACCAACCGCCCCCTTTCTCATCTGCCTCATGAATTTTTAACCAGCCTGTCCAAATCCAAAAACTGCTCTTCTGATTTACAAACTAATTCCTGCAGTTTATTTTCAGGCATCTTTTCTATCCCCTCTAACATTGCCGGAATATCAAGCTTTCCCAAATTGTCTAACTCCAAATATGCATCCCATTTCAAATCAGACAATAAATTTCGTATTTTCAGGTCATAAACTATCGGAAGTACTTTTTTCCCATACACCCAGCCAAGTATAATACTGTGTAATCTTGTGCCAATCACAATTTCTGTTTCTGCAAACAATGACAGTATTTGCATAATATCTGTCTGATATGAATAAATATTAACTTTGTTATGCATCGTTTCCGGTAATTTACCCGCTATATCTTCTGCAGCCTTCCTGTCGCCCTGTTCATCACAAAGGGAAAGAAAATTAACCTGATACTCATTTTCAATATACCATTGTGCTGCACTTTGTATAAACGAATTATACACATCCACATATTGGCTGATTCCGTAATGTCCCTTTCGCCTTTCCAGATCAATCACAGATATCAGAACACTTTTATTTTTTTCTGTCATATCCAAATCAACCGGACAGCCAAACACAATATCCGGAGCATACCTGACATTTGGAAGTGACTGAAACAACTCGTAAGATGCACGGTCTCTAAAACACACTCCATCATCCTGCTTCAATATGTTGTAATACTCCCGTAAAAATCCCTGGTCTTCATATGGTCCGAAATTCGCCCCGCATACATACATTTTTTTACTGTTCCTTCGCAGCATTCTGTCGATGGCCATCGTTATTTCGTACTGTTCATGTTGTACATATATTGAACCGCCTATATGAATCACTGCGGCAGAAGTTCTCACAAGATATTGAAAGTAATCGTCTTCTCTTTTCAGTATATTCCGAATCAAATAATTGTAAACCCGATTCACCTTATCCTTTTGTGAAATAATGCGTACATTCTTTATCCCCTGAAAACGTTCTCTGTAAGAAGAATCTGCCCACAACACAAACTTCACTTCCGGATATCTCCTGCATAAAAGCCAAACCATCAGATCATCACCGAAATTACCTGCCATATATGCATATATCAAGATTCTTTTCATTATATTTTCCCTTTATTATTTTAGTTATCAAAAGCGCCTGGTAATATTGCCCTTACCCGATTTTTCATTCTTCGCTTCAATACTCCTTTTAAGGAATCCCGATCATCATAAGCATCTAACCTGTCCTGTAATTCAGCACACATATACTGATGAAAATGCTCAATATGATGTTTCATCATAATTTCATTATATTCCCGCACATAGTATTTCAAATTACCATATTCAATTCCCGCAAAAGTATGAGACATCACAATCCCTGGATAATATCCGCTCTGCTGTACTGCAAATGGATATATTCTTTCTATTGCGTGCAGTATTGTATTGTCCATTTCATTAGGTTCTTCCGGAAAATCCTCATATATCCACTCTTTCTGCAGCAAAGGTTTCATTGCCTCCGGGCGGAACCAAAACATTGTCCCATAAGGCGCTATCGGCGGTTTTTCTTTTTCAATTGGCACATAAATCTTCAACTCCTCCGCCAATTTTTTTACCATATCATAATTCCCCCGCCACTCTCGTCCTAGCGTTGTAAAAAAAGGACCATGATTCGGCTCTGGAGGAGTCAATAAGCCAAGTCTTGGATTATCTTCAAATGTCGTAACGACATTTTCAACAAATGCTCTGCTTGCAAGTGTATTTTCAAAACATTTATAGGAAAAACTTGCCCCGGCAGTTCCAGGGATCACCTGTGCAGTCTTTTTATCATGAACAAAGCAAACCAAGTCATAATCCATAATTACATCACGAACACCTATCAAAAGACTGCTCACATCTCTTCCCCGGTTTTCAATTACACGGACTTCCAGATAATTACACTTCAACCCGGCAAATACCTTTTCAATTGCTATCTTTTTCTCTTCACTGTTTGTCGTAATATAAACATCAGCAGTCTCAGGCATTGCTTTCGCATAGTGCAAAGACTCCTGCAATAAATCTTCAAAATACAGGTGCATAACAAGTGCCACTTTATTTTTCTCAAGTGCCTGCTGCCTTTTACCTGCGTCTGCATATTCTTCTGAAAGAATATAATGCAGATTCATATTTTTCACAATATCCGCCTGATTATAATTTCTCAGAATTGTTTCCCATATAAAATCCACATCATAATCAGTCTGTGTCTCAAGATAGCGATATAGCTCACTAACTGCCTCTCCTGCCGTTTGGCTCATAAAATCTTTTGGGTCATGGAAAAACATTCTCCTCTTAAAAATGGGGCATCTCTGTTCCTTTATAAGCTTAGTCGGGCACATCATCAAGGGATATCCGCTATATGACCGAAGTGCTTCTGTCTCCACATACACTGTACTTTTAAATCCAAGATCACGAAAATGCTTCGTAAAAATCATCTCATGCTTCCCAACAGCTTCCCAATATGTGTGAATCATTGGCATTTCGTCCCAATACCTATGGAATTCTTCACTCTGCACCAAATTTTTTCTGCATGCAATAAAATGGGACTGAATATGATCTGGAATATACCCATATACACAACAACCGGAAGGATCTACATTCTGCTCATAATATTCTGTCAATCCCCAAAAATCCAGATCTTGTCCATCCATTTTATCAAATGTTTCTTTCAGTGGAAACACCGGTCCCATAATAGTACTGTTCATCATGATCACTTCATCATATTGCTCCAGCGTTTCCCAGCCATATTGTTCAAGTGATTCCTTATATGCCCAGACATCAAATCCCTTATTTTCCCGAACAAAGACATTTCCATATTGTTCTAACTTTTGTCTGCCCTCCGGCTCTATCTCTCCGTTAGAAACAATCATGATTTCCTCTGCATTTTCTTTTAAATCTTTCAAGAAGTGAGGAACGTAACGATCTACAATGCCTCTCTTATCGTAAAAAAAATATATCACTAATCTTCTCGGATTATTTTTTAACTTCATTTCTTGCCATTCTCCTTAAATATCTGTCACACTCAGTTTATTATAGCAAACACTCAGTTACTATACCAGTCCTTTCCAAACTACAAATCAACAATTCGAGCTGTTATGGCTGAACTGTTACGATTTTGCCATAACAATAGAAAATATAGGCATAAATGCCTTTTGATTTATGCCTATATACTCATCTTACTTATTTATACATCTCTTCGTAGTATTTCTGGTAATCACCGCTTGTCACGTTCTTCATCCAATCCTCATTTTCAAAGAACCATTTGATCGTCAGCTTAATTCCATCCTCAAACTTTGTCTCTGGATACCAGCCAATTTCTTCCTTAATCTTATCTGGCGCGATCGCATAACGTCTGTCATGCCCTTTACGGTCTTCTACATAAGTAATCAATTTCTCGCTTACCAGTTCTTTTCTCGGATCTCCCTCTGGAAGCATTTCCTGAAGTGTGTCCAGTATGATATGAATAATCTGAATATTTTGTTTCTCATTGTGTCCGCCGATGTTGTATGTCTCAAACAGACGACCTTTCTCCTGCACCATATCGATTCCCTTTGCATGATCTTCTACATAGAGCCAGTCACGGACATTCTTGCCGTCTCCGTATACGGGGAGATTCTTACCTTGCAGCGCATTGTTGATAATCAGCGGAATCAGCTTCTCCGGGAACTGATACGGACCGTAGTTGTTGCTGCAATTCGTAATATTTGCCGGGAATTTATACGTATCCATATAAGATTTCACGAGCATATCGGAAGAAGCCTTACTTGCAGAATACGGACTGTGCGGGTCATACGGCGTTGTCTCATAGAAATATTCTCCCTCTTCCTCCAGGGAGCCATACACCTCATCTGTAGAAACATGCAAAAACTTCTTGCCTTCCTTAAAGGTTCCGTCCTCCAGCTCCCACGCTGCCTTGGCAGCATTCAGCATCACCAGTGTCCCGAGTACGTTTGTCTTTACAAACACATCCGGATTCTTAATACTTCTGTCCACATGGCTTTCAGCCGCAAAATGAACAACTCTGTCAATATCATTTTCCTCAAAAATCTTATTAACAGCGTCTGCGTCACAGATATCCGCTTTGACAAACGTATAGTTATCACGGTTCTCTACAGTTTTTAAATTCTCCAGATTCCCTGCGTATGTCAGTTTATCCACATTGATAATGCGGATTTCATTATCATACTTTTTAAACATGTAGTGAATGTAATTTGAGCCGATAAATCCTGCTCCTCCCGTTACTAAATAAGTTCTCATGGTTCTTTCTCTCCTTTATCCTTTTCATCTCTTCTTTATTTAGGTACTCTTTCCGTTTATATATTTCCTATGGCACTACTCAAGACCCTTCATAATTTTCTGAATCTTCTCCGCATCTCCCCAGACTCCCGGTGAATCGTAAGGTCTGTCTGGAAATACTCCGAACTCAGGCCGGATCTTGAATCCGTGCTCAGCAATAAACTCCTGCACCTTATCTGCCAGACTTACCGGATTGCCCGTGCAGCAGTTGATCACACCATGTACCACATCCTGTGTGGCAGATGCCGCAATCTGCTTTGCCAGCTCATCTACCGTAATAAAATCATATTTGTTTTTACCGGAGTTAAACGGGAACGTCTCCTTCCCTTCCTTCTCCCAGCCCACGATCTTCCCAAACAGAGAACTGCTCTTTTCATCATCCCCAAGAATGTAATATGCTCTCAGCCAGTCAATCTTTACACCCTTCCCACTGGCAAGGAGGAACGTCATTTGACGAAGGGCATTCTTGCTGATCCCGTAAAGAGAGGTGGGATTAGCCGGCGTATCTTCTACAATCGCCCCTTCCCAATATCCGATTTCATGCATGGTTCCCATAACCGCAAGCTGAGGCAGTCCGCCTTCGATCATGTTCTTGATAAATGTATAATGATTCGGCAAATCCGTCAAATGCGACTCTGCATTGTGTACAAATCCATTTCTCCATGCCATATGGATACAGGAGTCCGGTCTGCCATACTGCTCGTAGATATCTGTATCTCCGCTAAACAGATCCACATCTGTTCTCTTCGCACGTTCATCCACGCCGTCATAAGAGAAGTCCGATGCGATGACCTCGTGTCCCATATCCAGAAGTGCAGAAACTACATGTCTTCCGATATAGCCATTTGCCCCTGTTACCAATACTCTCTTTTTATTCATAGAATATACCAGTTCCTTTTTCATCAATCCTCTGTCTGCCAAATACTTCTCCAATGCAGGCTTCCACTCCTGCATTCTATATCCGAATTCTTCTGTCAGTCTCCGATTCTCTAACACCGAATAGGCGGGTCTCTTTGCCTTGGCGCCATATTCTTCGGTTGTCACCGGTTCCACTTTCATATTCCTGCCGCAAAGCCGAAATATCTCTGTTGCAAACTCTGCCCAGTCACAGCTTCCCTCGCATGTCGCATGATAGATACCATATCTGTCGGACTGGATCAGCAGATCAATCACCTTCACCAGTTCCTCTGCACTTGTGGGCGTACCGAACTGGTCGTTGACCACCCGCACACAATCTCTGCTTTCAGAAAGGTGCAGCATGGTACCCACGAAATTCTTGCCTTCTCCATACAGCCATGCCGTTCTCACAATAAAATACTTCTCTGCTATCTGGCATACCATCTGCTCTCCCGCCATCTTCGTCCTGCCGTATGCAGACTGAGGATCATACGCGTCACTTTCCACATAGGGTGTTTTCTTCTCACCGTTAAATACATAATCCGTAGAAATATGCACAATAACCGCCCCCGCCTCATTTGCTGCGTGACACAGATTCCGAACACCGGTTACATTAATCTGATATGCCTCATCTTCATGCTCTTCACACTCGTCCACCTTTGTATAAGCGGCGCAGTTGATGATAATATCGGGATTTATTTCCAGAACTTTCTGGAGTACTGCTTGTTCATCTGTAATGTCCAAATCGTTCACATCTGTATTGATCAGTTGTATGTCAGAGTGTCCGGAATAAAAAACATTCAGCGCCCTGCCCAGCTGTCCCTGACATCCTGTAATAAACATTTTTTTCAAATCAAAATCTCCTTTTTCGCTTAATGCTATTATTTTACACCAGTTTTCCGTTTCTTTCAATCATTTCTCTTTCACCTGACTTTACTTTTCACTCTCTGTATCATACATGCAATCCCTTTCATAACAAAATAATGTGCCAGATAAAGGATCCCTGCAAACAGAGTAATCACACAGCATACACCCATAAACAGCAAGTAACTCTCTCCCACACTGATTTCCGTTAAATTAAATTTCCCCATAACCTTTGCAATTATAACGTGATGGACTAAAAAGACTGCATAAGAATATTTACTCAACTTCCCACAGATATATTCCACCGGTGCACATCTTACAATATTTGACACATACACACATACAAGAAACGAAGTGATCCCCACATAGGTTGTCTGGATGCTAGCGGAAAATCCCGGTTTCACAATCCAATTCACCAATACTACCGCCAAAGCCAGTGCAGCGGTTTTCCACGTTACTTTTCCTTTATATTTCACAAAAAACATTCCGAAAACAAGTTCCGGTATACGCACAAACAACAATGTGGCAGGAGCCAGAGGATATGGTACTTGAGTACACAATACAAGACCGCCTGCATATCCAACTGCCGTCAATATCAGAAGTAATACCGGCTTTTTATTCAATAGCGCCCGAAGCAATGGGAATACAAGGTAAATCAATACAATGACACCGAGAAACCACTCTCCCAACAGATAAAACGTAGGATACCCGTTTGTCAGGAGTAATCCATCAAAACCAATTACTGAAAATAGAATCCGCCATTTTGGAATTCCTTCTCCGGGTAGTGTATGCGTCTGCCACATAATAAACAAAAAATCGGTAATATATGCGATCCAAAACATCGGATATATTGATAAAAACCGCTTTTTATAAAATGTCTTTAATTGGCACTTTTCTTCATAAACATACATAAGCGCTGCACCGGAAATGATGAAAAATAGTGATACTCCCCAATCACCAATATATAAATTGCCGATAAAAGTTATAAATACCGCCTTTTCCGGAGCCGGTGGGTTCAAATATAGATATCTCGCATTAAAATGTGTAATTACAATAGCCAGCGCAGCAATTGCACGCACAAAATCCAAATAAAATAATCGTTCCTTCTTCATTCCTTACCAGCCTTTATTTCTTAATTTTCTGATGCTCCCAGCTTCACGATAATAATACCGTCTTTTTCCATAACACTTCCTGTATCTGGCCATGAAGGCATAGACTCAGCTATTTTCTCTGCCTGTTCCATCTGTTCAGTTGTGGGCTGCATATATGGATATCCCTGCGTTTTCAGAAAATTAAGCATTACCTTTGTTCCATGCGCTGTATAGTAAGATACTTCAAAGAATGAATGTCCTATCAATTCCAATTGAGTACTATCAATACATGCCGGATTTCTCCATGCTCCTTTTGCCCCTATAAATACAACCGGTTCCTGCGGAATCTCCCCCAAATTCAGTTGTTCTATACGATCTGTAATTTTAACAGCTAATGCCACATCTGACTCATATTGCACATATTGAGTATAATATAACCGCGCACTCATAATACTTTGATTCATAGTTACAACGATAACCGCTATCATAATAATACAATTCAAACGGAGCATAACCTTCCCCCTGTTTTCCCAAAGATTTTCTACAAGATATTGTAAAAAAAATCCCATCACAAAAGGAAGAACTATCTGCGTTCTCATTGTCGGTTCATTCCCCATAAGAATCGTCATTAAAAAAGGACTTATCAGACAATATAGAGCCGCTGCCGCATATAACAGATAGCATGTTTTTTTCTTTCGTATGCCATTCAGTACATATATAACTATACCTAAGCAAATAAACAAGTTTGCTTTATTATAAAAAAGCAGTTTTCCAAAATATGCCCGGTAAATATGCCTCAGAATATTATAAATACATTCTGATATCGGTAGTTTTCCCCACATGATCTGCTCTGTTATATAGGGATTAGTACTTGCTCCTATTGCAAGAAGTACCACTTTATTGGCAATCTGGTATATTATAAACGACAAAAGAAAAGCCACAACCATTTTTATAATCAATGCTAAACAAAACTTATATTCAAGCTGTACTTCTCTTTCTCTCTCCAGACGATCATAGAATGTAATGAAACACAACGCTGCTCCTGCTGTAAACATCGGAACCAATGATTGATATGCAGAAAAAGCGATTACACAACAAAAAATAGACGGAAGACACCATAATATGCTGCTTGTTTCACCAAAAGCCTTAAATAAACATATCAAAGCAGCTCCCACCATCAAAAGAGCAATATTGACTTCATATGCCTGCAGCAAAAATCCCGACTGTTCTGCCATAATCATAGACGTAAAGAAAAAAGAAGGAAAAATCCATCCTGTAATACTGGTTTCCTTTTTCCCCAGCCATCCAAATAAATATGTCCAGACCACACTGTTTAACAACATTGCAAATACCATTAAAAACGCTGCAATATATGGATTAAACACATATGTTCCTAAAATTTTCTTTAAAAATACCAAACCAAATCTGCCAATAGAATACCAGCTCCCATAGATTCCATTAGCATCTGCAATGATCGCCTCTGTATCATGGGATATAGATACATTAAATATCTTAATTCCATACACCATCAGCAAAAAAACAGCTATAATCCACCAATTTATCTGATTTTCTTTTATAAAGCTCTTAATTGACGGCATTTTCCCAAGATAATTCTTCTTACTAATCTCTTTCTGTTTCATTCTCTTCTCCTGATTCTGCGCATGCATGTATAGTCTTTTTCATCTTAGTGTGTTGTAATTCCGGTAAATATCCTTCATCCTTTCCAGAAAGATTCGTTTCTCCGCAGATATAAATTGGCCGTTTCTTCGTCTCCAGATAAGCCTTGGACAAATACATGCCGAGAATTCCCATGCAAAACAGCTGGATACCGCCCAGCAGAAGTATAATGCACACCGTAGAAGGCCATCCTGCTACCGGGTCTCCAAAACACAGCGTCTTCACCAATATCACTGCCAGAAATACAAATGCCGCAAAACAAACAAGAAGCCCCAGCACCGAAACAAGCGCCAGCGGCACAGTAGAAAATCCGAGAATTCCCTCAATACTATATACAAGCAGCTTCCAGAAAGACCATTTTGTCTCCCCCGCCTGCCGCTCTACGTTCTCAAACTCAATCCACTTCGTCTTGAATCCGACCCAGCCGAAAATCCCCTTGGAAAAACGATTGTATTCACCCATCTGCAGAATTGCATCCCGGAACTGTCTTGTCATCAGACGATAATCTCTGGCACCGTCCATAACCTCCGTTGTGGAGATTTTATTCATCAGACGGTAAAAACATCTTGCAAAAAAAGAACGTACCGGCGGTTCACCTTTTCTGGTCACTCTGCGCGTGGCAGCAGAATCATAGCCTTCTTTTACAATTGCATCCAGCATCTCCTGAAGCAATGCCGGCGGATCCTGCAAATCCGCATCCATAATCGCTGTATAATCACCATCAGCATTTTGGAGCCCCGCATAGATTGCTGCCTCTTTTCCGAAATTCCTCGAAAAAGACAAATACTTCACCCTCTTATCCTTCTCTGCCAGTTTCTTTACAATCTCAATTGTTCTGTCCTTCGATCCATCATCAACAAACAAAACCTCAACGATATAATCCGGCAATCGTTCAGCCACGCTGCAATATTCCTTATAGAATAGCGGTAGTACCTCTTCCTCGTTATAACACGGTACTACCAGTGTAATACTTTGTTTCATCTATACTTATCCTTCCTGTTCACTCTTGTCTAAAAACCATCTTGTTACATTTTAGTCCATTTCAGCCAAAATTACAATCTAATATATTCGATATCACACTTTTCATATGTTTTTACGTGCTTTACAACAATGTAAAAGGGGCATATCATCAAGACATGCCCCTTTTACCCATTTCATTTTAGAATACATATTTTTCCAAAAACCGCATAATAATTGTTGCGCATTCCGCACGGCTTGCATTCCCCTGTGGGTCAAGCCGCGTTCCGTCATCCTTACCGCTGATGATCTCCATACCGACTGCCCAACTCATTGCTTCCTGAGCAAATTCATTTACATAACCCGCATCACTGAATCTGCTGTAATCCGCCGTCTGACTTACATCCTCTTGAAGGAATTTTGCAAAACGGTACATCATAACTGCCATCTGTTCCCGGTTGATATTATCCCCAGGTCCGAAGTTTCCAGTGTCGCTATATCCTGTCACAATCTTGTTTTCACTTGCCCAGAGAATTGCGTCTGTATACCACTCACCATCTTTCACATCAGGGAAAACAGCCTTATATTCCACTTCCGGAACATCCATAAGACGATGCAAAATAACGGCAAACTGTGCACGGGCAAGATTTTGTTCCGGTCCGAAAGTTGTTCCGTCCAGTCCGGTCATAATCTCATTATAATACACTTCTTCTACGTAATCATAATACCAGCTTTCCGGGCTGACATCGCCAAACGGCATCGGCTCATGCAGCATAATATCAACTGTTGTAGACTTCCCCTTATAACTGATAGTAACTGTCTGCTTCTGTTTTAACAGACTCATGTCAACCTCGCTGCACATCTCCTCCGTTACCGGCATATAGGATGTGCCATGATGACATTCAATCTGAAGCATAAGCCCCAGTTCATCTATCGTCTGATCATTTTTCATAATAAACGGAATAGAATCATCTTCTGTCAGCGAAATACTATCCGGCTCACAGGTACCTGTAAACATCTGCACCCAGTAATGACCGTATTCGCTGTCTTCCTTATAAGTATATCCCACACCAAGATGGCTGAACCCCGGCGTAAGCATATTCTCCCGATGACCATCACTTTTCCACCAGCTGGTAATTACCATTTGGGGATTAAACTGTCCCGCTGCAATATTCTCTCCGGCTGTTCCATAGCTTACTCCACACTCATCAAGCGCCGTAAAACACTCCGTACCATTTGGTCTTTCATGAGCAAACTTGACCCAAAGCTCTGGTTCACGGATATCTGCCGCTTTTTGTAAGCCTGCCTGCATGGATAAAGGTGCAATTCCATTTGCCATACGAATCTTATTCGTCAGATAAAGTACTCCCAACTCATATTCATTGAGACTGAATTCTTCAGCATCATACGCCTCGATCAACTCACTTGAAAATCCTTCCAGATCTTCCGGTATTACTGCTTCGCTAAAAGCCTGAACTTCCTCCTCTGGAATCGTAGTAAATGCTTCTCCGATTTCCATGTCTGCTGCCTTCACCGGTAAAGTGACACAGCCTAACAATAAGCTGAACGCCGCCAGTCCCGCAATACTCTTGTGCCTTCTCATTTTCTTTCCTCCTGATTTTTTAATATTGTTCTACCGATGCAAATACATTTGCACACTCCGTGCCTTCACATCCGCACAGACCATCTTGTTGATATTTTAATACTTTTATCAGATAAATACAATACCCTGTTACTTTTCACAACACTCTTCTAATTGTCTTGATCGGTCCCATCCATTTTAATTCATCTTCAACAGTTCCTTGTTCCATTGTTGCCATATGAATTAATTTCCCGTTACCGGAATAAATCCCCACATGTTCATAGGCGCTGAAAAACACCAGATCCCCTGGCTGCATATCTTTTTCTTCCACTTCAATCCCGATTACCTCCTGCTCCCATGTAGATCTCGGCAATGTAATTCCAAATTCTGCATAAATCAACTTTACAAATCCAGAACAGTCCGTACCGGTTGTCAGACTATTACCGGCATATTGGTACGGTGTCTTTCCTACCCACTGTCTTGCATAATTCACAACAGCCTGTCCCTTTTCCGTTCCTTCCGGCACTGACGGATTCCCCGGTTTGTTATTTTCAGTTCCGGTCGGAATCCAGTCATTTTCCAGATATCGCTGAATAATCGTAGAACATTCTGCTCTGTTCGTTGTTCCCTGCGGATTCAAGTTTCCCTTATCCCCTTTTACCAGCTCATGTGCGACTGACCACTGCATTGCCTCATAAGAAAAACTGCTGACCTGCAATGCATCCGGATAATTGTTGATATCTGCACGCGCCTTAGATTCCTTTCCTGTATAACGTGCAAACCGGTACATCATGACTGCAATTTCCTGTCTTGTAACAGACTGCCCCGGCATAAATGTATTGGTATCGATATATCCCGTTACGATTCCTGCTGAACTTGCCCATGCCACTGCATCTGAATACCACTCTCCCGCCTCCACATCTGAAAATGTACTCGGCACTGCCGGCTCCGGTGAGCCTGCCATACGATGCAGGATCACTGTAAACTGTGCACGTGCCAAAGGCTGCCCCGGTCCGAATGTTGCGGAATCCAGCCCAGTCATAATCTGCTTATCAGAAACATATTGAACAGACTCATAATACCAGTCTGCCATATTCACATCTGTATATACCGCCGCTTGAACGACGTTTACTGATAACCCCGCTGCTAAAATAATTGCCCCCGCTGTTTTCAACAACTTCTGTATTTTCATCAATTTATCCTCTTCTTGTAGAAAACTGATAATATCACATCATGCAACATTACCAGTTTCGTATTTTCTTAATAATTATTCATCTTTCTGTAACAATTGTATCATAACACTACTTGGGGATTGTGTCAATTTGGAATTACAGCAATTCCACACACCTTCGCTTATCTTCCAGATTCGGATGCACATACAGATTCAATGTCAGGTTGACAGACGAATGTCCCAGAAGCTCACTGACAATTTTATAATCCGCCCCATTTTCAATACACCTTGTAGCAAATGTGTGCCGCAGTGCATGGAACTTGATTGGCTGAATTCCATGCTGCTCCACAAATTTCTGATAATGCTCCCTGTAGGCTCTAGGCTCAATATAAGAAGTTGTGCCTGTCAAAACATATTTTCCCCGCTGCTTTCCCATCTGTTCTAATAGCTCTAACAAGGCATTTGAGATTGGTACATTTCTCACAGATTTTTCCGACTTGGGTGTAGTAATCACTATCTTTGTAACCCCTTTTCCAACTGCTGTCTTTAGATAAATACGCTGCAGTGTTTTATTAATATGAATTAATCGATTCGCCAGATCAATATCTTCCCACTTTAAAGCACACAATTCCCCGATTCGCATGCCTGTACACAAGGAAATTGCATATCCCAGCGTTTCGCAATCCAAATGCCTTCTTATCAGCCTCATCACCTGCTTCTGCTGCTCGCCGGACCATACTTTAATTCCACTTTTTTCCCTACTGGGAGGATACTTCATCGTGCGGTTCCGTACCTCCAGCTCATAACATTCCTCATAATCCTTGAGACACATCTTCAATATCACAATCATATCCTTGACTGTCTTGACTGCTAGTCCGCCACTTCCATTCAATTTCCCGTTTTTCGACCAGAATATAATCCTTTCCTGAAGCATACGATTGGAAATCTCCCCTATCTCAATTCCTTGAAATGCGGGAATAATGTGATTATACATCGCAACCAGATAATTTGCATATGTCGATTCCTTCACATAATTCCTTTTGTTTTCCAGCCAGATTGCTGCCCACTGCTCAAATTTCATTGCCACCACTCTCCTGACGTTTTTACTTACCAGTATAACGTATCAGAACAAGACATCTATTGGCACGATTTGCAGAAAAACCCCGGCAGTCACTAACCGCCGGAGTTGTCTTAATCATAATAACCAGATTCATTTTCTTTTTGCAAACAATTCCTTAAAATCTGCCGCTGCAAAAATCCCACATACAATAACTACAACCGAACAGATAACTGTTACCGGAGTAATAACACTTGTATCTCTTAAAATCACAACAGTAAAAACAATTGCCCATGCAGCATAGGTAACATTCAGCGCCATAGATTTAGATGCTCCGATCTCAGATATTGCCCTATAATAACAAAGGTATGATACCGTAGCAAAAAAAGCTGCCAACACAATAATCCCCGCTGCCATTTTCTATTTCCCTCCTCATCACACTTCCCTACAATTCATTAAAAATGTCAATATTTTTCTTCAAGCGCTCATACCGTTCTTCTGCCCAGTCCTCCATCGGCTGTCCGTCAAAGGGCACTCTTGTCTTTGCCCACAAAGTCCACAAATAATCCACATACAGCTTATTAGCAAGAAAATGTTTCCAATCAGCATCCGATGGCTCTTTTCCGAAATATTCAGTTAAAAACAACTCATCATGACTATGCCCGTATGCTGCTTCAATCGAAACTTCCGCAAGATCCCAAAGTCCGTCATTCATACCCGCATATTCCCAGTCGATCAAATACATACGTCCATAACCTGACTTCACCCAGTTTTCACACAAAGCATCGTTATGACAGGGCACCTTTCTAATATCGCACATGCTGTCAACCTCTGCCTTTATTTTCATAACCGTTATCTTAATTTCCTCATAGTCATCAAACATATCAACATTGTTAGAAAATATGATTTTCTCATATGACTTTGCCATATCAAAGACTTCAAACGGTACTTTTGTATCTACGCCACAGGTATGAAGTTTTCTAAAAATGACAGCGGCCTCTTTTATATTTTCCTTCTCACGCATCGTCTCCGCCGACATCGTAACCGCATCCTCAATGAACTCTGTAACCTTAGCTCCATCTTCGCCAAAATATAACAATTTAGCATCGATCTCCAAATCACATGCCAGCTCTGTACTGACTCGCTCATCACCTCTGACGATCATTTTCTCAGTCCCTTCACCCGGAATTCGTACGATGTATTGATCCCCATCTGCAAACATTACTTTATATGTACGGTTGGTCAATCCACCCATACGTTCTATCTCTGCATATTCAGACTTTCCTGCTACCTTTTGAAGCAGTTCTTTCACCACACTGATATCTTTTGTTTCAATTTGTTTAGCCATTATCGTTTCCTCCAATTTTTCTGCCCGTAGAAATATTCATATATATCAGAACCATACATAAATTCAAATCCAACTGCCTGTATGCCTGCTTCATCTTTAATCTCACGAATATCAGTAATTTCACCTTCCAGACATCCAAGCTCTGATGCAATCCTCTTCAAGATTATTGAACGCGTATCATTGATATAGCTGGAATCAAATGTTCTGAGCTCATCCAGGCTGTCAAATTCAAAAATAAAATCATCTGCATAATGTCTGATTTTCAATTTCAGCTCATCCAAATGTTCCTTATATATAGCCTCCCAGAGTTTGTCTGCAGTTTCCTGAAGATCGTATTCTCTCAAAAGGATCTCTTTAAACTTCCTGCTAAATGTCTCATTCCAAAATGCATGTCCCAACATATACCATGCATTTTCACCCCCGATCTCTACATGATTCACATAGCCATCACTGCCTGTTTCCATGCACCATTCTCTTGTTTCTCCACTCGCATACACACCCGCATAATATGCATCGTCTACTTCCTTTTCAAACGGATTCACTGTAAAATAATTATCAGCTGAACAGATATACGAGTTTCCCAGATATTCCCTGACCGCATAAATACTGGAATTATTATTCCGAACATTAAATGCATTATTCTCTACAATTTTCACTCCCATCTTCTCTGTCAGATAGGAAAACCGTTCTTTCATATAACCGACTACAACAATGATCTTTGAAATCCCCGCTTCCTGCAGCTGCCTGATTTGCCGCTCTAACAGTACTTCACCTTTTACAGTGATCAAAGCCTTCGGAATTTCATATGACAACGGCGCAAATCTGCTGGATGCACCTGCAGCCATGATAATCGCATTGTCTACCTTATATCCCATTTGTTCGTCCTTTCTCTGACAGTTTATTCTGCCATTAGTACTCCGTTCTCTTCTGCCACTTTCCAATTACTGTTATCCCACATATCATCATGAACCGAATACCATTTTCCTGGTAAAAATGTATTGCCATTATTCACCTCTGTATCCCACTCATATGACAGTAATACATACTGCTCATGGGACGTCTTCTCACTGGAGTCTATCTTCTTTCCGGTAAATGGATTAACTGGATTATCTATAATCCCTTCCAATGCCATACTTGGAACATCCGCATTTGTCATAAACTCTTTTGAAACAGCAAACTCCTCTCCGCCAAAATCTTTCACCATTAATATAGGATTAAACAGACTCTTGTCTTGTCCATCCTCCAGTAAAAATTCATTCGCATGATCCAGATTCTGTCCATGGTCAGATGTCAGTATAATTCTCGTATTATCATATACATCATTTTCCCGTAAATAGTCGAACCATTCTCCCAGCCTGAGTATTGCGGCCATATTCGCATGATAATGAGTCATCTGCCAGTCTGTTCCCATATCCAGGGTAACACCGTCAACAGTAAACCTCTCTTGGTTTGCCGCGTCATACTCTGTATTGTCTACCTGTTCCTGCGGTATATAGCCCGGTGTCTGCAGAAGTATTGGTTCATGAGTTGTATCATTTGTCATAAGTAAAAATTTATCTGCCCTCGTATTTTCCACTCTTGTCATTTCAGAAAGATTATCCAGAACATTATACGCATCCATAAAAACCGAATATAATCCTTCTGCTGTAGCAATTCCAGTTATTGTTTGTCCCACATAAAGCCCGTCTGCCTCCAAACCATCATTACTCTGATTATAATTTCCCTCATCATAGACCATCTGCTGAAAACAAAGTGGTATCACTTTCATAATACTATAGCAGAAAAATCTTCTCTTACTATTTTCCACCTTGTATTCTTTCGTTGACTGATCTGAAAACTTCCCTTTTGTAATATAGCTTTTAATATCCGGATAATCATCATAAATACTCAAGTCCGGAATCCATTGATAATTTGCATATGTGGGGTCGCACACCGTAACGTCAAAATCATTCTCATCAAATAATACCGGCATCACTTTTAACGCTTCGTTTTGTTTTGAAGCCAGAGATTCATTACTTCTTTTATTCATTTCCATTGGAGTATATTCATATCCGCCCATCAATGCCGGCGCCCCAAAGTTCGTAAATCCACCAAATGATATTGTATTCGGATAATAAGTAAATCCCGCAAATTTCTCCTGAAGTTCCGGTTTTTCATTAAAAATATACGGCACGTATTCACCCACTGCCCTATCCAGCATAAATACAACAACATTCTTTCCATTTTTACTCAAACTAATTTCCGGTATTTCACCATTTGCAGCAGCCTGTTCTTTTATGCTTTCCATTGCGGAATCTATATGAACCATATTCATCACACTCATTCCGCCAACCGCAAGTGCTGCAATCACCAGCATATTCAAAACCATTCTCTTCACGCGTACTGCCATAAAGCAAAACAATACAATTACAAGCGTCATAACTGCTGCATTCCATATTTGTGCTTTGAAGCCAAAGCCAAGCCCCTGTTCATATTTTAATTCCGAGTTCAGAATCCCCAAGTTCTTTCCAAAAAACATATAGTTTACAACCGAGATTCCGGCAATAATCCAAATCCCCCGTTCAAACAGAACCTTTACCTCTGGCTTTGCCAACCAGTAAAAAACCCCCGCCCAGATAACAAAAACTCCTATGGCAAAGCAAAGTGCACTGACAACGAACCAAAGTGGATTATAATAATAATTAACATCAATAAATTCCTGCGGCGATGCCTGAATAACAGCTGAGGGAATCAAAAGTCCCGTCAATACTGACATAAAACATCCCCCTGCAAAAAATACACTTCGGTTCGGCTTCCCAATATTGATTTTAAACCTGCCTTGTACCTTATCCTTGGCAGCTGTATAAAGAATCGGAATCTGCAGAAGCACACTACAAATTATAAAGAATAATGTTCTCTTCACCGTCGGCATATGATAGAAAAAAAGACCATATACCAGCACACAGACTCCTGTAATTGAAAACATAACACTTAGTATTTTGGCTGGATTCTTTATTTTATAAAAAATCGTCTTTATTAAAGAAAACAAATTATTTAATGTCCAGTAGAATACAAGCCCTGACGGAGATGTATACAAAAATACCAGAAAAAAGACTGCCATTCCATACAGCTGTATCTTCTGTTTCATAGAGCTGCCTTTTGTAAAAATTACACAAGAGACCATATTCACTGCTGTCATAATAATCGGCAGAATATTGATTGTCACCCCTCCTATAACCAGCAGGCCGTCTGGACTTGCCAAATCAGAAATCGCCCCGAAGGATACCCCCTCTAAAAGCTGAAGCTCTGACAGAAACCGATATGCAGCAATAAAGAATGGAATCTCTAGAAACAGAGAGACTGCCCCTTTTAAAACATATGTGGGCTTATAATCATTCTGCCGGTAATATGTCTGAAGCATCATCATACGTTCATCGCCTTTGAACGTTTTCTTGATATGCGCCACACCATCACGGAGCCTCATTTCCATATCCCGCTCTTCTTCCTGCATAGCATCTGCACGTTTATATAGTGGAAGAACCAGAAAATTCATAACCAGGCTCAGAACAATAATTGACAAGCCGGGATTCTCAATCACACGGTTTGCAATCATATAAATCATTTCAAATACCAGCTGGAGTGGTTTGAATAGTAGTGTATCTAATATCGCCCCAATTGACATGCTATTTTACCTCCTCTGCCGCTGCAAGCTGCTCATATTTATTCATCAGATAATCCACTGCACGTACTGCCGCTTCTCCCCTGTGCTCCCATGTTTCTTGGATTACTTCCCTGCGTCCAAGCGCATACTTTTCATCAGAAATACAATCATCTATCATTTCCTTCAGGGAATCCAGATTATCTTCATTCAATTCCTTTCCAATACGCGGCAATGCCGTAAAAGTCCAGTATGGCGTCTTCAGCCACCATGCATCATATGGTCCCTTATCGAACTTTGTATCTGTATAAATCACCGGTTTTTCATGAACAAGCGCAAAATCAAAAACAACACCTGAAAAATCAGAAATTAAAATATCAGAACGTTTCAGCACTTCATAATTATCATTATCGCAGTTCCATTCAATCTGTTCGGAATCTGGGTATTGTTTCATCAGCTTATCCATCAAATCCTTTTCCGCCGTAAATGACTGTGGATGCGGACGGATAATGATGTGATACCCTGTATCTATAAGAATATCAATGATCCTTCCGCCAAATTTTGATAAAATCGCGCTTTTTCCCCATGATGGCGCCAGAAGCACCGTCCGTTCATAATTCTTTGACTGTATGTTCTTTTCCTTATCAGCCTGCAGTCTCGCATACATTTCGTCCATATAAGGAATACCGATCTTTACCAGTTCCTTAGCTGGAAGATTCCGGATACCTTCCAGATATCTTGTATCCTTCACCTGATACTCTCCGGATAACATCAAAGCATCATAATAATCCAGCCCAAACATGCGGTATCCTGCTACTTCGTTTGCAGCATGCAGCATGTGAACATAATACTGAACTTTCTTTGAACGTTTCCACTGGTAGACATCCAGCCCGGGTGTTGTTGAAAGCACAATCGTTGCGTTCAGAAAATTTAACTTTGCAAAAGCCTTGTTATTTTCTCCGATAAATTCCGCTTTGATATGTTCATACGAATTCTCCAATGCCGGATCATCTAAAGAAGCTGTCATATAAACAATATCTGCGCCGCGTCTGTCGAACTCACGACAGATTGGTTCAAATACTGACCAATATCTTTTGTCATCAGAAAAAATTACAATGGGAATCTTCGTTGCGCCTGCCTCCACTTTCTGTCCGCCGCCGCTTAACAGAAAACGAATTTTCACAAGCCAATCCTTTAACAGATAATTCGCCGCGCCAATGAGCCCAATCAGTATTGCAAAAAGCATACTTCCGGTTCCCGGGTCAATATAAAGTGCCATCTTCTCTTCTCCTTTGTTTCCTCACTGTAACAGCCATACTCTGTTACTAATCTCATCACTTACTTACTCACATATTCATATTTTGGATTATTTCTTTGCCAGTTCCCGCTGGTCAGCCCCATATCCTGTCAATTCCCTGCCCCTCTGTCAAAAAGAGTGTGCTGTATACTGTATATTTTTATAGATTACTCTTAAATATACTCCAAGCACACTCTTTTTCTTTTATTAACAATCTGGTCTTATATCAGCGCTAAAAACCATCTTATCTCTAAAATAATTAACTTTTTGCCGCTTTATAAGCTCTTATTGAAATGTAGTCTGAGATGAATAGTTAATAGCAATATAACTTTTACCTCTGTTTACTCTGATTTCATCACCATTTTCATCCCGGAATATCAACGGCGATTTTTCTCCCATACCGCCTTCTTTTGCCCAAGTGATCTTCTGAACGCCTCCGTTAGAAACATAATATCCGGTAAAACCAGGTCCCCCCATACATTCTACATCTTTATGACCGACCGCATCCCGCACAGTAATGGCTGTTTCCAGTACAAATACATTTGTAAATGCAAGCTGCTCCTGAGTATTTCCGTCTATCTGAGGTGTTCCATTAATCTGTTTCAGATATACTTTCTTCTCTGCGTCATATGTAAATGTAGAACTTTGTGCACCAAAATTAATATCTACCTTTGTACAATCTTTTCCTTCTGGTTTCACTTGTTCATTCAAACCATTAAACTTAAAAGCAGTCCTCTTCTTATCATCTGCCAGCTCCAGTCTTTTTCCCTGTGACTGAACTACATTTGCAAATGCAGTTCCCTCAAAATAAGCTGTATGCTCCAGAGCATATCCGGCATTAAGCCTTGACTGATCTCTTGCAAACAATCCATTGCCATCATACATTCCATCAAACTGATCCAGATTCAGACTGGCCAGATAATCAGCTACAGAGTCATCAATTCCCCAGTTCACATAAAATGCGTCAAACCCCTGCGAAAATACCGGGAAATAATAGCGGCAGCTTCTTACCGCACACACTCTCGGTACCTGCGTATAATCCGCATACATCGCCATGAATCTGGTTGCATCACCCTCTACCGGCATTTCAAAAATAATATCAGCCTCCTGAACACCGTACTGCGGCATCGCATCTGGAACATTGTTTACCATAACTGCAACAGGGCGCTTTCCTATTGCCCCCTCCGATAAATCTCCAATTCCTGTTAAAAGATTCTGATTAGCCGGCATCTCTTCCTCTGGCTCTTCCGGCTCTTCTTCAACCTCTTTCACAACCTTTTTCTCCGGCTCTTTTGGTTCCTCAACAACCTCTTTTTTCTTACAGCCTGTAACTCCCAGTGCCAGAATCGCTGCCAATAAAAGAACTACTCTCATTTTTTTCATTTGCTTTTTCCTCTTCTCTTTCTTAAAAATTATTGTATACAAATGATACGTTTGCTCCATCTGCTTCCATAAATCCCCATGCCAACACAAGAAGAACTATCACGAGAAGCAGATACTGACCTACAGCGCTACTCTTTAATTTCAGCATAATGCTTTGAAATCTGCTCATCCACATACAACCACCCTTTCCATCCGAGATGCATGACATCTAACATAAAGTATGGTTCATATTCATACTCGGATAATCTCAGAACCTCTGCGCCCTGTACTTTTGCCCTCTTTTCCACTTCATCGTACAGACCGTTTCTTCGTTCCCCGTCCATGCCTACATAATCATAATACAGACCATTGGTATTCATAATAATGACATATGGCCGGACACCATTCTCTCTACAGATTTGAAGAAACATTTCAAAATCCTGCATTTCCTTAGAATTCAATGTTGTCTCTGCTTCAGCATCTCTTAACGTATCAATTGTGTCCCGCAGATAAGTGTCATAGTATTCATCCGCCACATAATATTCATTGTTTGTACAAAATGCCGCACCCTCTGCCTTCGCATCCTGCATTGATTTATCCCAGTCCAGATCCAGAACATCAGGTTCCCTTGCATCACCTGATGTTTTCTTAAGCAGTTGATATGTATCCCACTTGTCTTTGATTTCCAGTGTTTTTTCACGCAGATTATAATACGGACTCAGAACTGTAAATGCTGCATTTGCAAATATCGAATCCCGTGAATGCAGCCATGCATAGACCTTGATATCATCATATCCTTCAACCTCTTTCAGAAGCTCACTTGTTCTGCTGCAAATATAATTCTTACTTTCTTCACTCAGCCTGTCATTCTTCATACACTGATAAAACTGATATTCTGAGAAATTCGCCGCAAATCCATTTGTATCAATATCGTCCCCATAGAACCATTGCAATGAAACAACAATCCCCAATTTTTTTGCGCCTTCCAATGCCGGAGTTCCTGCTTTCATTGAATGAAGAAGACTTTGTACATATGCCTGTCCAACAATTGTCAGATCATCATTCAGAGTTGTATTTGGGAACATATTAACCGGATTCTGCCCCACCCAGGAATTCAGCTCTGAAGATCCCATTAAAATCACATTGCCGTTCTCTGCGCTTTTTTCCAGAATCAACTGACCTTTATCTTTTGAATAATCATCATATTGCAGATTGATTGGTTTCGTATACGCCGATACATTATATATTTTATCAATCTGATTATCCAGCCATGATTCAAATATCATCGCGGCAGCAATTACTGTAGCAATCGCTGCTGTCACAACGATCAGCTTTTTCATTACTCTTTTTTTCACAGGTTAGCCCACCTTTTTCTCCAGAAAATCAATAAAATGATTCACTGTACTGATATCCTCACGTTCCATATCTGTAGGCTGAAGCTTAATTCCTGTTCTTTCTTCTAATTCAACCAGCACAACAACCGCCGCCAGTGAATCAATCAGTCCCGCCTCAAACAAGTCAAGATCCAGATCTTCTCTCACTTCATCTGTTTCACATGCCGCCTCCATAATATCCAGCGCCAGTTCTTTTAGATTTTCCATGTCAATTTCCTCCCATATTTCCAATTAATTAAAAAGAAAATAAATATCCTGAAAACAACAACATACCAAATGCAATCACCTGAAAGCACACAACTCTGCTGACAAAATCATAGCATTTCATCTGCTTAAACTTCCGGTATGTTTTGCTCTTCAAATAAATATCCGTTACGACAAGCGCCGCCCCCTCATAAAGTCCATACACGATATAAAACAAATATGGACCGTGCCAGATTCCCATCACAAGCATTGTAACCATATTTCCAACACGAGACGCCGTCTTACGGCTCTTAAATACTTTGTTTCTCAATGTATTCAGAACAAATCTTTTATATATATAATCCCCAAACCACTGCGACAGGGAGATATGCCATCTTTCCCAAAATTCCTTCATATTATGTGCCAGAAACGGCATATTAAAGTTCTCTCCCACTTTAATACCCAGAATATAACTCGTTCCAATTGCAAAATGTGAATATCCCGCAAAGTCAAAGAACAGATATAATGTATAAGCATACATGTACACAATCGTACTCCAGATCGTATGTTCCTCTGGAAGCGGTGTCATAACATATTGATTAATCATGAACGCCAGTCCGAACTTATAGATCATTCCTTTCCCAATTCTTCCCAGACCAAACATCAGATAATTCTCAATGTAATCGTTTTGCGGAACCACCTTATTCAGATCCTGTAAAAATCTGTGATACCGGTCAATCGGTCCTGAACTTAACGTAGGAAAAAAAGTCACAAAATATATCGTATCCAGAAACTTCAACTCTTCTATATGTTCATCATGCATCTCTACGACCAACTGCCAGATTCGGAAGCTTATATAAGAAATCCCTGCAAATCCAAGCATATTAAATGGTGTGTATACACATAATTTGATCACAATAATAGGCACCATAGACAATGCAAGCACAATATAATACAGCCAGTTTGCTTTCACCTTCTTCCGCAGATAGTAAAATCCATATAAAAGAATAAATTCGCATACAATAAATACAACAAACTGAAGCATCTGCAAGCTTTTTAATCCAAACAGAAAAATCAACATAGGAATATTCAGCAAGATTCCATAATACTTAATCCTCTTTCCAGACAGATTCATAATTACTGCTGGAATCAAAAGAAGTGAGAACATCACAACACTGAATATACTTCCATATTGTGAAAAAATCATTACAAATAATCCTCCGCTAATTTTTTTCTGTCAATCTTACCGTTGATGTTCATCGGGAACTTCTCCAAGATGACAATCTTTCTCGGAATCATATAAGATGGAATCTTCTCTTTCAATTCTTTCTTAATTGCAATTCCTGTTTTCAAATCTGACAGCTCTGATTTGTAATTCAATACTACAAAAGCTGTAAGATAAGCAACCCTTCCCTCTTTATACACAGGCAATACTACACTGTTATTAACAATATCCAAAAGATTCAGATTAGAACTAATGTCATTCAGTTCGATTCGGAATCCATTCAGCTTAATCTGTGTATCCTTACGTGTAATATAGTACAGCAGACCATTTTCCTCAAATACAAGATCACCTGTCCGATATCCCATCCGTCCATCTTCTGCTTTAAAAAACGCTTTGGCAGTCTGCTCCGGATTTTTAAAATATCCCTTACTGATGCTGTCGCTTACAACAACAAGCTCCCCGGACTCACCAACAGCAACCGGATGATTTTTGTCATCTTGGATTTCATAATATCCGTCATCCAGAATCATGCCAATAGGCAGACTTTTCTCATTTGCAAGCATCTCTTCCGTAATCTCACAAGCACTCAACAGTACAGTTCCCTCCGTCGGTCCGTATCCATTGATTACTTTCGCCCCGCTAAACTTTTTATGTAATACCGATACCAGCTTTTTAGTCAGAACTTCTCCTGCCAGAATAATATTTTCCAATTCCGGCAGCATCTTTTCATCAAAACTGTCATCAAAACTGCAGATTTCCAAAAATGCCGGAGTTGATACCCATGCCGCAATATGACTTTCCTTCAAATAACGAAACAACAGCCTTGTATTATCCAGCATCTCCTTATCAATGCTAAATAAGGTCTTACCCATGGCAAGATAAATATACAGCGGAATCACAGATACATCAAAAGAATATGACACCTGATTCAGCACAACCTGCTTATCTGCTGATAACTCACACGCTTTTGCAAACCATGATGTAAAATTCACAATATTCTTCTTACTAATCTGTACCCCTTTCGGTTTACCCGTACTTCCCGAAGTAAAAAGAATATAACAATTATCCTCACCCTGAACATAATCCTGTTCCGGTATGATAGTCCCCTCAGGGTTTCCCTGCAGCAAACTCAGCAGCTCCCTTTTTCCAATCTCCCGGCACTCTTCCGGTAAATTCACCGTTTCCCCGGAAAAATTAAATAACAATTCATTTTCCACATCCTGCATAATCGTCTCTACACGATTAGCGGGAAATGTAATATCAAGCGGCACATACGCCCGCCCGGACTTCAATGCCGCTAACATCAAAACAGTAATCTCAATATCTTTATTCCCATATATCACAATCGGAGCCTTCGTCTGACAATGCTGTTTAAAATACTCTGCCATAATCTCTGACTGCTTCCATAGCTCTTGAAAAGATATATCCCTCTCTCTGTGAATCAATGCAGTTACATCACTGTCTGAGCGCTTTTTAAGCTCGTCCAGAATCCACATGTTCTCATTCCTCCAATAATTCATCTTCATACGTGTATATCAGATATATTTTAGCACTCAGATAAATTTGTGTCAATGAATCCATTGCCGGCAAACAAAGAAATGATGATGATCGGTTGCTGTTCACACGACACCTTGCACTTCATTACAATAAAAAGGAACTGCTACGTAAAAAAAATCAACGTAACAGTTCCTTTTTATTTACTTCCCTATATCCTGATTTCCTTAACAGGAGCATATCTCATAGCTCCCCTTAGCAGATTGGAAAACGAACTCTTTTCTGTATCTTTCCTTTTTTGACTGCCGTCCACCATTAAACTTTTTCATCGACCTTCCTCTTTTTTCTGAGTAATATTCCTTCACCCTAAACAGGACTTACATCTTGAGTTTTCTTAAAAACAAATAATCTTTGTCCCAAATAGTTCAAAACAACAAAAAATCCCATTCCAAACAACATCGAAACATTACCCTGGATTTTCTCATCAAAGCCGCTTAAAACAAAAGAAACCAACGGCTTCGCCATTCCATAAGCCAATAAATAACACACCGTAATATTCAAAACAAACTTGCTTATCTGCTTCCATGATTTTTCTTTACTCTGAAATGTAAAATACTTGTTCAGGAAATAACTGACTATACTTCCCACCACATAGTTAGATGCAGAAGAGATCCAGTAACTCAAAGAAAAAACATTGTAAAAAACAAACATAACCCCTGTTCCTACCATCGTATTAATAACGCCGACAATTAAAAACTTAACCGTTGTGATATCAATATATTTTCTTATTTTATCTACCATTATCCAACTTTTACCGCCTTTTCACATATTTTGATTCTGTATTATCTCTGTGATAATATATACCGGTCTTCGCTTTACTTCCTCATAAATTTTAGCAATATAATACCCCACGATTCCAAGGCTCATCATAATTACACTTCCTATAATCAATAGCAGCAATATTACAGTTGTAAACCCTTGTACTGCATGTCCTATAAAATATTTTACCAATGTCTGTATTCCAAGAATGACTGCTCCTATAAAGGTCAGTCCTCCGGCTATCGTAACTAATTGCATAGGAGCTGTAGAAAATGCCGCTATGTTCTTCACTGCATACTTTACCAATGACCACTTTGACCACTTTGATTCTCCTACCACTCTTTCCTGTACATCAAATTCTATCTCTGTCTTTTTAAATCCCACCCATGCTGAAAGGCCTCTGAAGAACATATTTCTTTCCGGCATACATAGAATACTCTTTACTGCTTTTTTATCCAGAAGTTTAAAATCAGAAGCTCTGGACATATCAATTTTCGTTGCCCTTGTCATCATACCATAGAAAATTTTTGCTCCAGCTTTATAAACCGGATTTTCTTTTCCCCTGCTTCTCTTTACACCTTCTACAACTTCATATCCATTCTGCCAAAGTTTATACATTTCTATTAAAACCTGTGGTGGATGCTGCAAATCACAGTCCATAACCACAGCGGCATCTCCTTGTGCATTAGCGAGTCCTGCAAGTATTGCAGCTTCCTTCCCGAAATTTCTGGAAAAATCAACACCTTTTACTACTATTTCGTTTGTTTTCTCTTTTTTAGCTGTTTCCACTACTTTACGGATTTCACTCCATGTGTCATCTTTTGATCCATCGTTTACAAAAACTAATTCAAATGGAATCTCCTCTTTAGTTAAAATTTCTTTTATTGCATGATAAGCCCTTACAACATTTGTATTTTCATTATAAGCCGGTAATACAATTGATAACATTTCCTCTTTACTCCTATGTATTTTTACTGCTCTTTCTCAAAATCATATAAGTCATTATACAGAAAACGGAAATCAACATTCCCGCTTTCTGTCCCGGGACATTATATTCCATTTCAATTACGCACTTGCCAGATGGAAGGTTTAATCCTATAAAAGAATCCAGTCCTTTAAAATATGATATATCTTTTCCGTTGACTTTAATCTCCCATCCTTTTTCATACGGAATCGTCAGCACTGCAGTTTCTCTGTCAGAACTTTCTTTTTCTAATACAACCCTGTTTTTCTCAACTTCTTTCGCCTCCAGTTGTCCTGCCTGAATTGCCTTAATAGAATTTTGAAACTCCTCCATCTCTAATGTTCCTGAGCAGATTCCATAATCCTCTTGATATTCTCCAGCGCCCACTTTTACCTCTACTGTTACTATATCGTCTTTTTTATACTCACCCATATATTCAATCTGATTATTATACCATGTATTAGTAGATACATATTGATCATTTACATAAACCTGCATTCCACTCTGTCCATTCGAAAAATATACATACAATGGACCAGTTTCATTTACTTGAAGTTTCCACTGTACATAATTCAAGGAATCTGTATTTACAGAAAGCACTTCTGCGGGAACATACAAATCTGTCTTTTTCCCTAAGATTTTTTCATAAAGAAGCTCCTGGTTATGCAGCGGGTTTTCTTCCCACTGAATAATATCCTGCCGGCCAGCCACAGAATACCCGATAGAAAGTGCATACGGATTTTTATATAGATTTTTTCCTTCCATAATATTTTCCTGAAAGAGCTCACATCCCGGCCAAGTCCGATCAGAATAAATATATTTCACTCCCATCAATGAATCCATTGCAAGAATAGGCATATAAGACACTACCGTCGTATCTCCTGTGTATCCGCATGCTTTCATCATCTCTGCAACTTTCACATTATTGGTAGAAGTATAACTTGATATAGAGCTATAACCAAATGCCATCCCTTCATTATTGCACTCTCCACCGCCGAGCATTCTTGAAAATGTTTTATCTATGCGGTAATAACCACCCTCTTGCTTTTTCACATCCGCAACAGACTCTTGCATACACCTATTATATTCACTGGACACTGATGCCTGAAAATTATGATCTTCAAATTCCATATTCATTTTTTGATAAAATTCTGTAACAGTGCAAACCAAAATGACAATATTGGCTAACAATAAAGCTTTCTTTCTGACGCATCCCAATACTGCTGCTCCTACCAATATTATTAACAATCCACTCAAATATGCTTTTCCCCTGATTAAATATGGCTTTACATAATCTAGTAATATCAATATGCTTATGAGAATGCAAACTGCCTTCTGAATTTCTATGCTATAAATCTCACCAATTTCTTTTATACAAAGCGCCGCAACAACTATCATAAAAAAAGAAAATATAAACGCATATCTATAAGTATGTGAAGATGGTATCTTAAAAAGAGTAAATGCATAATTTAATGGTCTAAAGTTGAATACAAGCATTA
Organism: Mediterraneibacter agrestimuris; assembly: GCF_943193195.1. Taxonomy (GTDB): domain Bacteria; phylum Bacillota; class Clostridia; order Lachnospirales; family Lachnospiraceae; genus Schaedlerella; species Schaedlerella agrestimuris. The sequence goes on from NZ_CALPDG010000033.1 coordinate 30,146, forward strand.
ATCCGCCAAGAAAAACTCCTCCCAGATATTTCTTCTTATAATTAATTTTCTTTGACACAAAAAAAAGTACTGCAAAAGCCAATACAAAACTTCCTATAAAAATCGGCGGACTTCCCTCGCTCCAAGTAAGCTTATCAGGCTCCAGAAAAAAATCTCTAAATCCATCCAAAACAGAAAAACCAAATTGAGGTATGAAAATAGAGGTATCAAATTTTTCACCATCATTCACCATATGCAATGTCTGTGGTAAGAACAAGAAAAAAGTGCTTCCAACTGCCAGCAAAGAGATGGCTGCAAATCCTAATACTAACTTTAGAAACTCTTTTAATATATGAAGCATTCTAATTACAAAACTACGATATATAAATTCGAATAAAAAATAAAGGACAGCAAAAAGGCACAGCATATAACCTATATACCAATTACTAAAAACAGCATAAAATAATGAAACAAAATAAAGAACAGACCGCTTTTCCCATATATATGTATAAATTCCCAAAGCTAAAAAAGGCAGTACTATTACTCCATCAAGCCACATAACATTACTGCACTGCAATATATTATATCCCATCAAACCATAACTTACAGCAATAATACAATTATAAAATGAATCCAATTGAAATCTCTTTTCAAGGTATATATATGCTGCCAGACTACAAAGAGCCAGTTTTAATGAAACCAGCAACGTAAGAAATTCCGCTATATATTCCGGCTTAACAAAAAAACATAACAAATTGAGCGGTGATGCAAGATAATATGCAACCAATGAAACACTATTTCCACCCTGTCCCATATAAAAAGAATATGTAAAGCTATCTTCTCCATGCAAAACATTACGAAACCACATAAAAAAATCCAAATATTGATATTGCATATCATTATATACAAGTGTCCGGTCTCCAAATGGATAAATTCCCTGTTTCCAAAACACCATACAGATAATTGTCAATACAATCCCTATACTTATTATGCCATATAAAATTTTTCCACTTTGTTTTAATGAAATCTTTTTTTCCATTCTTATTCTCCTAATTGTATCAATACACAGGCATTTAATAAATACTAATCCCCTATTGATTTCCCCTCTTTATATAATTTTTCTTGAACATTATAAAGCATCACTGGTCAAAACACAATGATTTAGCCCAAGATATATTTTTATGTCAGTAACATATGTCAGTAACAGTTCAGCCTTTCGGCTGCACTGTTACTGAATCCACCCTATTTTAAATTCACCTGCGGTGAAAGGGCGGATTCTGTTTTCCCATCATACATTTTTACAGAGTTTGCAGCAAGTGCAAACTCCTATACTGAACTGTTACTTCTATCAGTCAAAAGGTCATGGGAAGTAAATAAAACGGAACTGTCACGCCAAAATTTGATCAACGTAACAGCTCCGTTTTATTTACTTCCCCATATCTTGATTTCCTTAGCCGGGGCATATCTCACAGCTCCCCTTTGGAGATTTGAAAACGAACTCTTTTCTGTGTCTTTTAAAGCGTGAACAGAAAATTTCGGTTCCTTTTTGGACTTCCGTCCAACATTAAACTTTTTCATCGACCTTCCTCCACCTGAAATAGTGCTTGCACTTTAAATTCGTATAATAAACCAAACCTACCTATCTCATTATAATTATCTTTCCATTTTTTTTCAATAGAAATATATGAATTTCTTAATATTTCGCAACAGTTCAGCCATGCACAAATCTGCAAAAACGAATTGGTAAGCTTATTCGAGCTGTTATGGCTGAACTGTTACATATATTTCAGTAACAGTTCGCCCATTTATGAACAAAAACAGCTGTAAAACAGCGAAAATCACCGTAGATGCAGTTCTACGAATGCGTTGTTACACTGTAATCGGAGCACCCTATGGCTGCTCCGGTTACTTATTCAGTCCTTAAACAATATGATTTATATATTCCTTGACAATTTTATTATATGATTGAAAGAATAAATCGATACTGTTATCTTTTCCCTTTTCTTTTGCAGCAAAGTCTCTATAAAGAGTTAATATTTCTTCTCTTCTACGTTTCTTTTCCGAATCCTTTCCTATTTTTTTTAAATGGTCAGCTGCTTTTTCATAACATTTTTGAAAATACTCTTTCTCCGCTTTTATTATCCCTAAATTACCAAAAAAATCATCTGCATGGAGACCTTCTTCCGTATTATTTTTCTCAGGCTCTTCATCTGGTCCTTTTATCCTCGAAACAATTTGATCACTAAACCTTTTTACTTTTTCCCATAAATCATTTAAATAAGTACTTGCTTCCTTATTGTTCCCATTCATGTAGTCTTCCAATAAAACAGCCTCTAGATTACCACAATCTTTTCTCCATCTTTTATAATCATTTTCAGTTAAAACAGTTACGACCATAGCAATACGATTAATAAGCTCTACTGTAATAGTATCTTTATCCGGCACTTCTCCCTCTGATGTAACAAATGCTTCCAAATAATCATAAACAGAATTCTCTAAAAGCATAATCCCACTCATGTCTGCAACTACTTCTTTCATAATCCTCTTCATAGATTCCAAAAATTTTTGCACTTCATCATCGGCGCCCGCCATCATATTGTCAACCTGTCTCTGAACATCCTGCTGGATCTTTATAATTTCTACCATAATAGAATCCATCTTAGGATTTGCTCTGATATTCGATGCAAGCTCATGCGGCAATTCATTTATAATATTTTTTAACTCCCAATCCTTATCATACCAGATTTCTTTCTCCGTACGGATTAGATCTTTATAATAATATCGAAAGTGATACCATACCGCCTCAAGATTGCTTGCATTTTTCTTTTCCTTCATCAAAGCATCTATCTTTTTGTTGATAAATTCTTTCGTATTTTTTTTAGACCACCTGTAATACTTCTTAACATCCTCTGGAACATTCTCTGATATATCTATATTATAAAAAATTTCTGTAAATACTATTCCCAGTATCTTTTCCATACACCTGGAACGAAATACACGGCTTCTAATTCGATCATTCACATAATGACTCACCTCATGTGAAAGTATAATAAATAAAGACCTTGGAGTAAACATCATATGCCTGGAGATCATCACTTTGATTAAGCGGCTTTCAGGCAGTAATCCGAACTCAAAGCACTCTGTCTCCGGAACAGAATATGCAAGCGGTGACAAACAGTACCGATATTCATTTTGGGGATTATCATTTAAAAGATATGTCACCTCATGCATATATGCTATATATAAAAAACACAATTTAATTGGAATATCATCCAGAAATAAATCTTGGCTCTTATCTTCAAATACACTTTCACTGCTATGTCCTATTTGATGTAAAAGGATTTCCGTTATATCAATAAAGTCACGAAAAGCCTGTTCGATTTCTCCTATGATCTGATACTTTTTTTCATTATACAGTCTTACTTCTGCTTCTGCTTCAGATTTTTTTTGCCATTCTTCGTATGGAAGCCTATTAATACTCTCCAGATTCCTTAAATGTTGTTCCTTCTCTGTTTCCAGCTGTTTCTTTCCTTCTCCAAATAATTGTACAAACAATACCACCTGGGGATAAAAAATGTAAAAAATATTTTTATGATTTCCCTTTTTATATTGCTGCCTCATAATATGAATAATTCGGAGCAGCGATTGTGAGAATGCCAGCATTTTTTTATTCCGGTTATCTGAATATTTTTTCATATTATCCATTAAATCTAATTCAATACCCTGCAATTTCAGGACAGGATTTCTATCCCCGGGATTCTTTATTTCTAGTCTGTTCTTTATGCGCTTCTGTTCTTTCGCATATTCTGAATCTGTACTAATTCGTATTCTTCCTTCGTCATTGATATATCTTCTTTTCCCAAATAATACATTACAACTATGAACATAATCTCTATGAACTATTCCAGAAATTTTCTGAATGATCTGTTCCTCCCCTGAACTTTTATCATGGGCTAAAGCTATAATTAAATCTGCATTTCCCAGTGTATAAAACACTCTGCCTGTTTTATTTATCAACTCCTGCAGCTCTGCCCCCAGTTCAGTCTGATGATTAGTTTCATTTAAACATATTTCAATAAACAAAACATTTTCTTTTAGAAAAGACGTCCCAAAATTTTGTTGCTGGTTCTCCGTTTTTTCATCACTCAAAAGACTGATATATCTTTTAAAGTGGAACTCATCGCCTGAATCCCTGTTTCGGTCTTCCAAATTATCTATTACAGTTTCAAGCCAGAAATCTGCAAAATTAATGTTCCCATAAGATTTCGAAAGCTTCTTATCTCTATGACTTTTGACTTTATCTATAAAAATATATTCCAAACGTGAATTCCCGGTATCTGTTTCTTTTTTATAACAACATGTCATCATATCTATCCTTCGATATATACTTCTCTTAAATGTTGTATATTTTCTTTTCTTAAGGTTTCTTATCTTAATCATCATTCCTCATTCCCCCTTTACAGGTATTCTGGTATAATAATGTTAATATTTTTATTTGAACAAATCTGAAGATCTTTCAATTTATTCACAAAATCATAACATTCCATCAGACCTTTCACCGTTCCATTTCCATTATACTGCTCCCAATCCATCCATAATTCCAATGCTAACACTTCGTCTATATTCCAGTAATTACGATGCTCCAGACAATCTTTCCAGTTTCTATTCTGACAAATCATCTCCCAGTACCCTTTTGAAATACCATTCCCATAAAGACTTCTATAATACAAATAAAGATATATATATGAAATTATATCCATCTGATATTGCCCATACCTTCCCCATAAATCCAGAAATGCTTTTATACTGTTATGGGAATTATAATCAAACAAAGGCAGCATCACCTGTAATGTAAAAGAAATAATAGTCTTTTCCTTCTCTCTTTCCGATAAACCTTTATTCGATTGTTTACAAAAATTATTCTCCAGCTCTCGGATTAATTTTTCCAAAAGTCTGTCTAAAATATCTACCGTCTGAATCAATACATATTCCGATTCTAACCCTGATTTATATATGATATGCTTTGTCATTGCCTTTAATAAAGTATGTTCAGCCAATGTTCCTATCAAACAACTTTTCACATTCCTATTCGTTATACACCGACTTATAACCGCTGTCATATTTTCCCACTCGCTGATATTTGAATACTCCGTATGTTCAATCACTTCGCGAAGTAATAATGAATCATTTAAACGCGGAATACTCTCTGAAGAAAAGTCCCCTCTAATTTGAAGAATCTGCTGTCTGGAACGTTTTTCAATTAACTTTCGAATATATTTTCTCATAGAAATCCTTACCAGAAACCCTATACCCAAGCAAAAAAACACAAAAGAAAAAACAATAATTGCAAATAATGTTTTATATCTATATGTATCCTGACATTTATATGCCAAAGGACACAACAAGAGAAAAACGATTCCGACACCCACTGGCATAAAATGACCTATGGAAAAAATCACAATCCTTTTCAAGGTTATCCCATACTTGTAATTCCCGCTAATTTCAAGCAAAAAAACTACGATAGCAATCACGATTCCCCAAAACCCAGAATATAATTCAATCCATGTTGACGATCCTTGCTCTTGGCTTAAATGCATCTCTAAATGATTTCCGCCTAAGTCCGTATACGTAACTAATAATTCTTCTGCTTTGAGGACTTGTCCCCCGTCTTCATTATACAATGTAACTAAAAGCAAGCCGCCCACTAACAGCACTCCAAATAATATCCAAGAATATATCGTTGGAAATGCATAATATATTACTTTATTCCATATTTTTCTACATATTTTCTTTATTTTCATCTCTGCCCCATACTCCCTCAGTCTCTGTATATTTCTATCCTCTTCTTCAGAACTCAAAGCAGTCCGGTAAATTGTATCGCATTCATGACAATTCAAAAACGTCCACTGGACGTTTCCTTCGCATGCCTGGAAGCAAAAAATGGCAAAGTTCTCCTATCACCTGCCAGAAAACTTCACCTCATATTTATAATATCATTATTTTACATTTTTTTCTAGATATTTTTCTTGAGCTCAGGGTTGTTTCATGAACCTGTTTCATGAACTATTTTATAATCACTCCTGACTTTTCTTAAAAACAAATAATCTTTGTCCCAAATAGTTCAAAACAACAAAAAATCCCATTCCAAACAACATCAAAACATTACCTTGGATTTTCTCATTAAAGCCGCTTAAAACAAAGGAAACCAACGGCTTCGCCATTCCATAAGCCAATAAATAACACACCGTAATATTCAAAACAAACTTGCTTATCTGCTTCCATGATTTTCTTTACTCTGGAATGTAAAATACTTATTCAGGAAATAACTGACTATACTTCCCACCACATAGTTAGATATTTTCTTATTTTATCTACCATTATCCATCTTTTACCGCCTTATCAAATATATATTTATCCTTTATCGCTTATTTTGTGATCACGTTCCATCCTTAAAACATAAAACACTTCTCCCTCTCTGTATCCAAAACAACGCTTTGGATTTACACAGCGGAATTTATCTATTTCTTTATCCGCATATTCACCGTTTAAAAACCAGTCATCATCTTTCGATGAGGGAGAATATTTTTTGTATTTCAAACTTTCATCTCTAAAAACAGCGTTCCAATTCTCCAATTGTACAAATTTATCAAACGTTCGCAAACAATCTTCTATTTCCTCTTTTTCAAATTTATGTAGTCCATACCGCGATTCCATCTTTGAAAAATCCAATCGAGTTCCTGCATATTTGTCGCAAAGATACTCATCAATATCTATCTGATTTTTATCTTTAAGAGAATCTACTAAAAATTTTAATGTAACCGCTGATGGAAGCTCAAATTCCCTATTATCATTCTTCACAACCTGTAATTTTTTGTCCTGATATCTTTCCATTGGAAAAGAAACCAACAATGCTCCCGCCTCTGCTGCCTCTGCAATAGAAGACATCGTAACATCTATACCATCACACTTATATTGTGCTTCCACGTCCTGCAGCCAATCATCTTGCAAATCCCAGTATGGCGGTTCTTCTGTAGTACTGAGCAACAGACTCTTCAGCCGTGTTAATTTATCGCCACGTATTTTTCTCAGGTCATTCCATGTCTCAGTCTTTGTTATATTACAATTAAAAAACCCAGAATATTTATATATCTTTCCTTCATGTTCTTTGATATACTTTAAACACTTCATCACCGGAATTGCTGCTTCTGAAAATTCGTCCATACTTTCAAACTGTCCATCTATAGACAACTCGTTCATATAAACCTTCTCCATATTCACCCTCCGCATTTATCATATGTGCAACTGCCATTATAGTCCAAGCAAATCATCTAGATCTTTATCAAATTGATCGAAAAGCCCTTTTTCATGGTTTCCTACACTTCCATTCTCATCCAATCTAATAAGAACCGGTCTGCTCAAATAATTTTCATCCAGTTTCAAAAAGTACACTCCTACCTGTTCAACTGATATAACTTTTCTTTTCACATTCTTCCGCAAGCCATTAAAAAGATGATCACTATGCGTTTCCACGATAACCTGGAGTCCACGCGCTGACAAATAACAGAAAAACTCTAACAATTTTGACTGCGCTCCCGGATGCAGGTGTATTTCCGGATTTTCCACTATAAAAAGGCTTCCTTGTTTACAGGACAACGCTGCTGTAATTATATTGGCCACATAACTCACTCCTGTACCAACATGATGTGGCTTGGCTTCTCTACTGCCATTTATACTCTTGCGGTAAGAAACCTTTACTACTTCCGTTCCCGCAACCTGTTCTGATGTTACATAATATCCGGTAATGTAATTCAACCAAGAGTCCACCTGATTTCCCAGATTGGCACCCGTACCCGGAAATCGGAATGCAGGCTCTGCCAATTCGTTCATACGTTCCTGACTCAAATAATCAAAAGAATATTCTCCATGAATACCAATTCTATACTCATTTGTCAAATTCTGCTGATAAACATCTTCTACTCCTACTCTCTCTGCTGATAAGTAAACAAAATCCACATCATCAAGAACCTTATCTTTCTTAATCTCACATTTTCCATCTGTATTCAGACTGACCTTGCATATATCACCAGTTTCATTCTCAACTGTAATCTCAATCGCCTTAGAATTCGTAATTGTATTTCTTATATCCTGAATCAATCCCAAACGTACATATTTCCCATTTAAAGGATTCTGCCCCTTTTCTTTCTGCTGCAGCAAAAATAATATAGATTGAATCAATGAGGATTTCCCCGATGAATTCACTCCCGTTAACAATGTGAAATTTTTCAATAAAATTTCTTCATTATCAAAACATTTAAAGCCATTGATTTTAATTTTTTTGAGCATTGTTAATCTCCTTATATTTTCCAAATACCTTTCCAAATCTTATTTTCACGTTTGTTGAACTGTCCACTGAGTGCTGGAGACTCCGTAGATACTCTTCATCCAATAATAATTCATCTATACCTCTTGCCATTTCTCCATAACTAATATTACCATCATCAAACAATGCATAATAATAAAATAATGTTTCAAACAAAGTCATACTAATCGGTCTTTTCAACTTTCCTTTTGATGGAATACGAAATCCATCCTCTCCAAGACACTCATACGCCCTTTCCATCGTCTGATCAAACAGTCTTTCAAGATTCTGCAGTTGTTCGGAAGACATAACATTAAAAAACTGCATGCCCTCTCCTAAAAATTCTTCCATGTCACTGCGGTACTCTATCTTTTTCTTCTCTGAATCCAACATTTCCCCTGTGTATAAAAGATAAAAACAAAGCGCACGGAGTATAATATATTTATCTTTCATATGCTTTGTTGAAATCGCATTGCCTGTTGCATTTTTGAAACTATCCATTGCCGCTAAACGATTTAATAGATTAGTTGCATTTCCCTGATACAAAGCATTACGCATCTCCTGCTTGTTTAACGGAGTTCCTCCTCGATTAACTCTGTCAAAAATATCAAAGCGAACCCTGTCTTTTGTAGGATACTTTATAATCTGAATGACTAACTGCGTATCCTCTATCATCGTCACATATCTGGAATAGTGAATATTATTACTTAATTCCTGAAGATTCATCCCATTAACCTGCTTCAAAATCTTCAAATTTCTCAGTTTAAATTTATTATCCAAAAACTCAAAAAAAGTATTTAACCGCTGACGCCCGTCAACAACAATAAGTTTTCCATCTGCATTTTCTGCAAGATATATCAGCGGTAATGGAATCCCCATAATCACCGATTCAATAAGCTCTGACTTTTGCCGACTCCCCCACACATCCAATCTCTGAAAATCCGGATCTATACAGATTAAGTTACGATCATACTTTCTCTTCAATTCAAATATAGAATATTGTACTTGCTCGATTTTAATGCTCAGATTAGGATAATCTTCTTGACTCTCAATTTGTGATTCTTCCTTTTCAACCTCAACAGTATTGTAATCTTCTAAATCATTGATTTCTTCTGTTTTTTTATCTTCATACTTACACATAGGATTCCCTCTTTTATTCTAATAATACCTTTACTCTTACCTATGTATTATATCATAACATATCTTTGGTATTCTTAAAAGTACAACAGGTTTTCTCTATTACATTTCCACAGAACTCTTTCAAAAAATAACCGGGATATCTGATCCGAAAGCCATAAATTTCAGATCTCCAAGAGTAACTGTAATAGATATTGACAGTATTCGAAGTGTACTGACCGGAACCCAAAAAGAACTGCAAGTCTTGTCCAGCGGCAATACCTTTGCCAATCCAGATGAAACGTATGATCCATTAAACAGAAATCAGAAAGGCATTCCGCTTGAATTTAGAAATCTCCGGCAAAACGTCACTCTGGATACACTTCCTGAGGCTTGCCTTGAAATCATGCTCGATGTACGGGAAATAAATTCTTTCACACTTAACGGAATACTATTAATATCGTTCTGCCTCCAGTTCCATTCTGGCGTCATCATTCACTTGGTGTCCGTTAATGGTACAAGTAGAAGGTACGATGCCTTTCATCTGCTGGACAACGTGTCCCAGTTCATGACTTAGATGCCGCTCCTGCCCGGGACCGATATAGACGTCGGTTCCCTGTGTGTAAGCAAGTGCTTGAAGCTGTACAGGTTTTGAGGAATTATAGTGAATGCGTACATCATCAAAAGAGTAGCCGCTTTTATTTTCAAAATAGTTTTTCATTGGAGATGGAATGCCCGTTTTATTTTTTTCTTGATATTCATACATGATTGTCTCCTCCTTATGAGGTGAATTCCTTAACTTTTTTATATCTAATAACATTATACAATAAAGTAAAAATACACATTTCCCATATTCATATTTTTAATATTTCCGTCTCTTTTTTCTTATTCATTAACTACTGCAGTTCTTCTTTGCTTGGATATACAGCTTATCATTTGGCTCAATATTTTCAATAATATTTCAAAGGAACATTATGATTTCTGCAGCATTCCCTGATTAGCTTGCTTGTTGCACTGCAGAACATCACACAATATAACTGTTGAATAGATGCCTTCCGGCACCTGATTACTTCTCGTCTCGTTGAAATGATATTCTCTTAGAACGGGCATACCACCAAATTGCAGGTATCTTTGGAATTTTTATTTGTGAATAATATTATGATTTGCTAAACCGTTATTAGACGGATCTTTCACTCCGGCTTTAGCTTTCCGCCCATTTTGCCAAATGATCCACATGTGTGGCGATCTCCACCCATTTGTCCGGCTGAACCTTTCGTTCCAATGCCCTCAGTTCGATAATTGCGCCTTCAATTTGAGGATTTGCGCTGATTTCCGTTGGTGAAGCCATTTGAAAGACCTGTTGCATTCGTTCTTGTCTATATTCCAGTTGAGCTTCCTCTAGTAAAGTAGCCCCCTCTGCAGGTTTATACAGTTCAGATACGCCCCTGATTCCCCTTTCTACTATCAAATCCTTCCCTGTTTCCAGCGCACCCAACATATCCTCAAACATAATGTATGGTTTATCCTCCTCACCTTCCCTAGCGCCGCACTGCATAAAAAAATTCGTTTTTGAAAGATTATGTACTCTTTCTATGCCACTTCCTGTACTTTGCTTTCCTGACGAATCGGATGTCTCACTGCTGTCCAAAGTATTTTCCCTAATGCAACTTCTTATAATTTCAATAGCCCGTGCCCCATCCCCACCTAGCAGTTGGTATAAATTATACAACGATGTTCGCGACATAACGGGCAAAAAGGATTTTGCATACATTATTTTTATTTCCTTATTATTTATTTTTGCTATATTTTCATTAATAGCTCTTATAGCAGTGCCCGCATAATATTGAAAAAACAACTGTACAAATCCTTTAATATTGGGATTTTCTCTTGCAAACTTTTCTTCAATATCTTTATAGATTCTACTATGTACATCTCTTTGTATTGTGCTGTTCTGCGGATTAGGAATGGAACATCCAAATTTAGGGATGTTTTCTTCCAGAACCTTCTTTATGAATTCATCTATTTTTTCCATACGGACACCCATGCTTGCCTGTGGATGGGCCGTTCTCTCTCCCAGAGGATTCAATACAAATCCATGTTCGTTCAGTGTGCCTAAAATTTCTGTCCTATCCGCATTCTTATCATCTTTATAAATATTATCATGGAAAAACACAATATTTCTTACTATGGTCACAAGATCTGTATCCGGATTAACAGGATCTGTTACGTACTCTAAATCATTACCGTCACAGGTAACTCTAAAACCATTTTTTCTCAGAATTATATTCTCTTCAAAAGGGATAACTTTTTTCATACCTGATTTAATGATATTTGGCTCCCCTTCAACTGTTTGAAATTCCATGCCAACTTTCCTTTGAATAATTTGTTTCTCTTTTCTCCGTTCTTTCTTTGCATATTGATACATATTTATTTTGACCCCCTATATTTTCTGGCAAAATTTTAAAATAGTGTTTACATAATTTATAATAAAGCATGTTCATCACTTCTTGTTTTAAGTTTCGCATTTTACATTTTTTTGTCATACCTTTCCAGAGCTCTTGCTTAGCTTTTCTTCTATTCTCAATATACCTATTATATAGCATAAAAGAACACCAATCATTTTATAGACACTGTATAATAACCGCGGCGCTTCCATAGAACAAATCTGTCCTGTCTGTGCCCACCACTACTCCCCCACCCTTAAGTTGGCAACTTAAGGAAATTTTTGAAAAGGTATAAAATATAAAAATTTTACGTATTCAAAAAAGATTGGAA
>NZ_CALPDG010000034.1 GCF_943193195.1 Mediterraneibacter agrestimuris
AGTAAATCAACCAAAGAATCCTTTATTTATAAAGATTTCTATCTCTAGCTTTGCATAATATATAGCTTTTCATAACCGACTTTATGTGAAGCTTCACATAAAGTCGGCAAGACCACCACCACAAGCAATTTAGGAATTGGATTGGCAAAACAGGGAAAGAAAGTGCTTCTGATTGATGCGGACGCACAGGGAAGTCTTACCGCAAGTTTAGGCTTTACAGAGCCGGACAGTCTGGAAGTCACGCTTGCAACCATTATGGGGGATTTAATCAATGACGAGGAAGTAGAACCGGGAGAAGGCATTCTCCACCATGAGGAAGGGATAGACCTTATGCCGGGGAACATTGAGCTTTCCGGTCTGGAGGTTTCCCTTGTGAATGTGATGAGCCGGGAAACGGTACTCCGGTCATACATAGAGATTGTCCGGGAGAGTTACGATTATATTTTAATTGATTGTATGCCTTCTCTCGGCATGATTACCATAAACGCCTTTGCCAGCGCCGACAGCATATTGATACCCGTACAGGCGGCATACCTGCCCGTCAAAGGCTTGCAGCAGCTTATTAAGACGGTGGGAAAGGTAAAGCGGCAGATTAACCCGAAGCTGGAGATTGAAGGGATCCTGCTTACAATGGTGGACAGCCGAACGAACTACGCAAAGGACATCAGCGCCATGCTGAAGGAAGCCTATGGAAGCCGGGTGAGGATATTTGCCAATGTTATTCCCATTTCCGTCCGGGCGGCGGAGATTTCAGCGGAGGGCATCAGCATTTATAAGCATGATCCAAAGGGAAAAGTGGCGTCAGCCTATGATTCTCTGACAAAGGAGGTGCTTGCAGATGGGCAGTAACGCAAAACCAAGAAGCGCATCAAAGGTTGCTCTGGAAAGTTTTGATGATTTGTTCGGTGGAAATACCGCACAGGAAAATGGGATAGAGCAGATTATCAATGCGCCACTGGCAGAGCTTTACACGTTCAAAGACCACCCGTTCCGGGTGGAGGACGATGAGAAGATGGAGGAAACAACCGAGAGTATCCGCCAGTATGGGGTGCTTGTGCCGGGGATTGCAAGACCGAGGGCGGGTGGAGGCTATGAAATCATAGCCGGACACCGCCGCAAACGTGGCTCGGAGCTTGCCGGAAAGACGGAGATGCCTGTGGTTGTCCGCAACTACACCGATGATGAAGCTACGATAATCATGGTGGATTCCAATATCCAGAGGGAAGATATTTTACCGAGTGAGAAGGCGAGAGCCTACAAGATGAAATATGAAGCCATGAAGCATCAGGGGAAGAAGTCAGGCAGAAACACACTGAATGAGGTCGGGGAAGCTGCCGGGGAAAACGCTAAAAGGTACAGCGGTATATCTGGCTTTCCCGTTTGACTGATGAACTCCTTGCTATGGTGGACGGTAAAAAGCTCGGTTTCTCACAGGGCGTTGACATTTCCTTTCTGGCGGAGGAAGCGCAGCAGTGGGTGCAGGCAGTCATAGAGGAAAAAGGCTGTAACGTCAGCATGGTGCAGTCGGCAAAAATAAAAGAGTATGGCAAGACCGGGGAGCTTACCCTTGCAATGGTGCGCCTGATACTGACGGAGGAAAAGCCAAAGGAACGGAAGGTAACACTGAAAGCGGACAAGATCAGCGAATATTTTGCGGAGGACTGCAGCAGTGAGGAAATAGAGGGCATCATCATTCAGCTATTGGATGAATGGAAGAAAAGACAATAGAGGGGAGGTGCATCAGCGTGGATGGCACAATAAAATTTGACTATTATTATGGTATCGAAGCGGAACAGTTTTCTTTTTACCGGGTTCCGAGGCTGCTGATAAAAGACGCAAGGTTTAAAGAGTTGTCCAGCGATGCAACTACTTCATCAAATGCAGTAAACGGCATTAGAGATTCAACAAAACAAAATTCCTTTTGTGTTATCGGATAATTACCGAGTATGCCTGCTGTCCATTGATAAAATGATTTTTCATCTTGGCACCACGATAATATCGTATCTACATCCGAAGCTTTATATGGTCTTATTCTAATCATACATTTTCCCTCGCAAATCGGAATTCTGATAAGACACTTTTTATAGGATTTATTAACTGTTATATCTTATCTGCAAAAAATCTGCAAACCCTTGAAAATGCTAAATTTATAGCGAGTGAGTTTGCCCTTAGACTTTCCCTTGTGTTATATCCTTTTCCCTCGTGTTACGAACCCTCATAAGGGCAAAAATAAGGGAAGGAAAAACCTGTAACAAATTATAACATGAAATGAACAGGACAGGAAGAATTGATTGGAATGCTTTCACAAATTTCTCCAAAATACAGACAAGAAAGGACAGATAAGATATGAGATTTATATATGCAGAATACAATATGTACCACAACAGCGTTGATGTAACAACCTTTGACGGATATATCCTACGGATTGACTGTAATGTAGCAGAAGATAGATTACGGACTACTCCCCGTTCTCAATGTGCGCTAGATGCTTTAGCAATAGACGAACCACTTGAATATGCCCGATTAACACTTGATGGCAACTTGCAGATATGGGTAGATGCAGAGGATGATTTAGAAATTTGGTAATAATAGAGTGCTGGCTGTTCTGAATCTGACTGGTGAATGCCACAGTCTTTCCTATGACGCACTGACTGCCCATACAGCAATCGTGTTTACCAGATATATGCTGCTTGCTTTGGAGTAGCACAGGAATGAAGATCAGAGGACTCTGGGGGAGCTGTTCTTCTTTCTTGTAGATGAAATGGCGGATATAACATTCTCACATTCCCTTTGTATCCTGATGGAAGCAATGATGGCAAGTCTTCATGATATCCTGAAACTGAGCAATGAGCAGATAGCAGCTTTTACTGCAGATTTTGAGAAGCGTTTACCAAAATATCTTCAAAAAGCATTACATCCAGCAGCAGTATCGGCATAAATACTGTTTTGTTAGCTGAAATATTGAATTTTCGAGGTACGAAGCCCATTTAAGATATGGGAAGTCTTAGTAATTAATATACAAATTAGGATACTGATTATAGATATCCAGGAAATAGTATTTCGTTTCTTATTATGACTTCCTGTTCTCATTCAGTATCCCTCCTATCTCTACTTAATTAAAAGTCTTTCAACTGCTCCGAGCCTTCCACCACTCCTATTAACTGAATGCTCAAATTTAGATATCAAAGCACCTATTTCCATATTTGAACATTTATTAAGTGTACTTCTATCATAAATACCAGACATTACCGTAATATTGTCTTCAACTACATGGACAACTACTTTATTCACTGGTAGCAACGCCATTAAATCTCTAGCAACTCTAATCGAAATTGCAGCAATCAAGTTTTCAAAACTACTATTATTAACACCACCATCCAACAGATCATTTGCATTATGTGAAAACTCTACCTCTATATAACTTGGTTTATCCGTGCCAAATTCAAAGTTTCCGCTGTATAATAACAAATCATCAACGGGTCTTAATTCTTCTATTGCTTTTAAATAAGCATCTATGTTTCCACTCAATATATCTGGAGCTATTTTTTTACAGAACTGCCAAACATCAGGATTTATTAATAACTCGTCAGCTGTAGCACCACCTAATATCTCTGTCCATTCGATGGTTGCATCACAATATCTATATATATTTTTAATATCTTCCTCTGTAAGATTTATTTTCTTGCTTTCATCGACATTCCCAGGCTCCAAAGAATCCGAATAATCCCATGGTATTTCACTACTGTCTATATCTATAAGTTCTGAAAATGCACTTGTCCCACTAGAAGAAGTTGCCACTTCTCTCCTGTCTACACTTCGACTCGCCTCTGGAATATCAACATATTCAGACTCATTATCATATATTGAATCCATCGAAACGAGTTCATCATATCTTTGCAAATCAGATTCTTCGGGTACCTTTTTTCTACCAAACAGACCATTGGTTGCTCTACTTGGTTGGGTACTCCTATTTTGTTTTTGTCCACCAATCTTTTTTGTATCTGTATAATAAATACCTGTTCCCGGAAGGCCAACGGTTGTTGTGACTCTACCACTGGTACTTATAGTTTTATGATATCCTTTTGTTCCAAGAGAGACACTCATCCCAGTTTTACTGAAATTCAACTTGACCCCTTTGCACAAGGATACACTTTTTCTGAATCGTAATCCCATTCTTATCTCTCCATTATCAATACTGAACAATCATCGCTGGATCCAAGTTCTTGAGCCTTTTTCCATAGTTTAACTACTCGTTCTTTTATTGGTATAGGTTCACACAGTATTTCTTCAAAAGTATCTATATCAACGTAATCATGTATTCCATCTGATGTCATAATCAATGTATTTGGAATAGACTCCATTAAAATTGTTTCTACAGATAACATTTTAAGCAAATCATTGTCCCCTCCACCAAAACACGAAATAATCTCGCTTTTATTACACATTTCAGCAGCTTCGTAATTTCCTTGACGAATCAACCATTGATATGTTGTGTGGTCAGATGTTAACTGTTTTAAATAGTTTCCTTGCAACGCATATAATCTGGTGTTGCCAGAATGAGCTATTTTCAAGCCTTCATTACAAAAAAATACGCCTGTAAATGTAGTTGCCATTTGTTCTTTTCCGGCTATTTTTTGTGCATTGTCTATCAAGCTTATGTTTGCATCTTTCAATAACAACTCTAAAGCGGCCTCATCATCTGTTTTCTCATAATTACACTGTATATAGTCCAACAAATAAGTACTAGCTTCATGCCCTCCGGCATTACCTCCTACTCCATCGGCAACTGCAAACCATGAACTCTCAATTTTTTCAAATACAATAACCGCATCTTGTGAGATAATATTTTCTCCATTAAAAACACTATCATCGCATATTTCTTTTCCAATACCTGTTTTTACAAGCGCAGTAACTATCACGAAATCACCTATCTCTCCGAGCAAACAAGTGAGTATGGCATTTTTTCAGCATTAATTTGCTCAATTACTATTTCCTTATCTCCAAAAATCTCATTATCAAACATATATCTAGAAAGAGGATTAATGAACAAGCTCTCAACAATGTTACCTATTCCTCTACCACCATTTTCAAGATTTCCAAGAGCTGCATCTTCCAATGTTTTCATTGCAGAATCTGAAATAGAAATTTTAATGTTCTTTTCAGACTGTACATTCTTAACAATCTTATCTATTTGAGCCGCCAAGATGGATTTTGCAACATCTGGTCTAATAAAATCAAAAACAACTATATTCTCACCAATTCTATTAAGAACTTCTGGTCTGCCTAACTGAAGCTTAAAATAATCTTCGATACCCTTTCTCACATTTTTCTGCACTTCTTCATAAGGCATATCTGGATTAACTCTTTGGACTCTTTCGCCCATATTATTGGTCGAATATATTCCTAAGTTGCTTGTGAAAATTATTATTGTTTCTGAAAAATAAACTGTATTACCTTGACCATCCGTCATTCTTCCATCCTCCAATATCTGAAGAAATTTGTCTAAAATTGACGGATGAGCCTTCTCAATCTCATCAAACAACAAAATTGAAAAAGGATTATTCTTTACCGCATTTGTAAGCTGTCCACCCGCTTCGTAACCCACATATCCAGGAGGCGCTCCTAATAACTTTTGATCACTGTGTGACTGACCATACTCACTCATATCAAAACGAATGCAATTATGTTCATCACCAAACAATTTTTCAGCCAATGTTTTTGCTGTTTCTGTTTTACCCGTACCTGTTGGTCCCGCAAAAAACAACACTCCTTTGGGCTTACCAGAAGATTGCATCCCAGACATTCCAGTCATAGCTCTCTTTATTACATCTAATGTTTTTGTTAATGCTATTTCCTGTCCTTTTACTCTTTTTTCGAAGTCAGCATGAGCATTCTGCATTTCTTGATATTTGAGTGTATTCCATGGATTCTCTTTAATTCCAAACTTATACAAATCTACAACATCACACATATTTTTGATGTGAATTTGCTGATTTTTTGATAATCTTCGTAATCCATTTAGTTCAGTAAAAGTGAATCCTTCTGTTAATGCGACAAATTTATCTTGTATTTTTTCAAGTTCGTCTGGATGTTCTTGATAGTAAGCATTTTCTTCTACAAAGATATCACTTGCAAAAAAGCTAGGGAAATTGGCTCCTTTAACTAAAGCCTCACGTTCCTCCTTTGATGGAGTTTTCAGCAAAATCGTTTTTACATTTGGATTGTCCAAATAAAACCAAGCTGGCAAATCGTTAATCTTATTAACAAGAAGTATCACAACATTTTTTAGTATTCCATTTTGGGTTCTGACATCTTTTCCTTCAATAGAGGCCTGTAATAAAATTGTAAAACTATCAATTTCCGACTGCTCCATATTACTAGGAGACGCAATATATCTAGATGCAAAATCCATTACCACAGCTGTAGCTTCATTTGCTTGTGAGATAGCTTGCTTAACAATATTTGAAGCCGTGCCATTTCGTCCCTTAAAATCGGCCCTTATATGTTGATCCTCAAGACTCCCTCCAACCAGTTTTGCAAAATTTTGAATATAGCCATCCTCACAATTGTTGTAGAATCCTCTTATGCTATCGTAAAATGCAATATTTTGATATCCAGCATCCTTAAAATAATAATGAAGATATTCAACAAGCCTTAATATGCTACCTTTTTGAACACTTCCATCTGTTGGATATTGGTATTTATCCAACACATTTCCTTCAAGAATGATTATAGGTTTAATCTTATCAAAGATTTCTAATTCCCTATGCCACTTCGGAATAAAATCACCCATTGTTTGTCTCCTCCAATCCCATTTTATTCATCAAATCATTTAGTTCCTGTTCGTATCCCCGTCTATGAATTCCCACAGAAATCACACCGTCAGTTGTTGTAAAATTTTGTATCTCATTCTCTCCATTTATAAGATAGTTATCATACATATCCTTATAACTTTGGTTTAATACAATGATATTTTGGTTAGTTGAACCTTTCATAAAACAGTTCTCATTTTTTTCTTCGATGTATTCCCCATCGATTAAAACTGCTATTTTTTCTAAAATAGAATGATGTTTATCATTCAAATAATCAAATTTGTAACCCGAATATATAATTATGTCTTGAGTAATTGTGGATAAATAATTTACTAACTTTTCCAAATCTTCTGCCTGTTCAAAAGGATCTCCACCTGTAATTGTAAACCCATCAACCTTATGATGTTCTGTTATTCTTTCAATTAACTTAATGACATTTTCTAAAGAGACCTTGTACCTATCCTGTAATTCCCACAATTCCGGATTACTACAACCTTTACAAAAATGAGTACACCCATTGAACCAAATACCTACACGGTTGCCCGGACCTAAAACTTTTACTGGATACAACAATCTTGCTACGTACATGAACCAATTCTAATCACAAAATATGCAGCCTCATTTTGACGTTGTCCATTTTGTGAATTACCTCCTAATCCTATTTCATCTCCATCTTTTAACTCTTTAGGATTATCATCTTCTATTTTTACATTGTTAATATATGTATAATTTGTTTTGCTAAAGTTGAAAACATACAACTTTCCATCTATAATTTTGAATTCCGCATGTCTTCTACTGACATATGACTTATCTCCCAAATAATCCTGAAGTTCATTCTCACGTCCAACAACGGTTGATTCAGAGACGAATTCATAAGCAAAAGATCCATCCAAACTAGAAATAATAAACTTGTTTGTTTCTTCTGTTTCCGCCTCATCTGGTGACGGAACAACCATCGAAATATCCTCTCCGCAGCTTTGACATTTTCTACTTTGTACAGGATTCTTAAAACCACAATCACACAGACGAATCATCTTAGCTGTAGAAGAAGAAACATTTTCTTTTGAATTCTGTTCAGATTGCGCTTTTTCTGTGTCTTCATCTAAAACACGTGTGCTTGATAAATCAGTTTCACACTTCGAACATTCCAACATATATGGTTCATTATGTTCTCCACACACAGGACATATTTTATACTTTGCCATATCTTATCATTCGTCCTTTCTTAAATATCCTTGGGTAGCAGTTGACTTATGAGTTTTTTTAGCCTCATAGCTTACCACATCCTCTTTCATACAATAGTCTGAAGTGTTTATTATTTGGGCAAATTGTGCTTCGGGTGGCAAAATAGACACACGATGACTTACTATACCCATTGCCCTCAGTTTTTCTTCAATTTTTAAATAGTCATCGCAAAACGAAACCATATCTTGTGCCAAACTTTGGCATTCTGCTTCACTTGGAATTCTGTCCTGATCATCTAATCCACCTAATTCCATAGTAATCTGTCCTTCATCGCTATACGTAACATTTACAGCAGTACCTTCATCGAACAGGTACAATTCATTTGTAAATCTTCGGCCATCCTTTCTAACAACTTCACGATTGCCAATGACCTTGTATCCCATTTCCTGCATTGCTTTATCAACACATTCACTTATGTACTCTTGTTCTTCTTTTCTTTGAATTATTTTTTGCATATCCTGAATTTCTTTTTCTAATTCTTCAATGCTCTCTAAAGAAAAGGAAAACTGCTTTTTAGGAACACCCAATTCACCAACTAGCACTTCATACTCTGCACATAATTCTTCAAACCTCGCTCCATACTCTAAAAATAGGGAATTATACGCTTGGCACTCTTTCAAAAACGGTATAATTGACATTGCATAATAATTCTCTATAAAATCTATACTATCTATTTCAGCAGCCTTTTCCTTTAGTACTATGAACTTAGCTCTTAATTCATTAGAAATTTGAAATCCTCTAATTTCTTCCAATGCTGCATCAATTTTCGAAGTATAATCCGACATATTAACCGCTGGAAGTTCTTCCTCTATCCTTATAAATGAAATTGTGAATCCTTCAGAAATTGCAGCATTTATCTCTTCTCTGAATTCTTCATCTGCCTTTCTTAATTCGGATGACATTTTCACTTCGCCATCAGACAACACCTTCGTCATTTCCTTTAATTTTTTATTTGTAGACTCCATCACAGACAATCCACTTTTTTCAGAAACAGTTCCGGCATCATTTAGGATTTGCATAGCCTTATTTCTTACCGATTCAAGAGTGTCTATTTCAAAAGTACTTTTTCCAGTTTCAGAAACTATTCTTCTGAATTGTGCAATTTCTGTATCAACCTTTGAAACTATCTCTTTCAACCCAGCTACATTTTGCTTTAGCATAACCGTATTTTTTTGAATCTCTCGCTGAATTCGTCTCTGCTCCGCTAAAATCCTTCTCTGCTCGGGTGTCAATGTATATCGAGAAGTTTTAGGACCACTCATATCTTTTCCCTCCTAATTTAATACTTTCTGTCTCCATTGCTCTATTTCTTTTCTCTTACCCAGGGCAACAAGCCAACTCTCGAACTGACAATCTAAATTACCATCATAATCAACAAGACTATGACAGAGTTCTTGAAAATCATCAAAAGACTCATCTACCATTTTTTTCATAAACTCGTTTAATTCACCAACTGTTCTAAAGTCCTTGTCTCCAATATGCATAAGTTTCTGGCCAGAAAGCATATATCCTGTCATATACAAGTTAATTCTTCTATCGCGCCCGCTAGTATAGGCTCTAAATGATGATTCTAGACTTTCCACAGCTTTAAGCATCTGTGTATTTTTTGCATCAAACTGTCTAACATATGCAGAGAAAATAGAGTTATTAAAGATTTCTGTAACGTATGAATTTAAGCTTTTATCGTCTTTCCATAAATGTTCTAGCAAATCTCTCCCTAATGCTGGAAGACTCTGATACACTCGACCTTTCCAATAAAACTCTGTGGTTTTTGGATTCAAAGCGTACATTGTTGACCAAAAAATCATATCATCTTTTCCACTTTGTCTAGTTGCATCCATTTCGGCCTTCCTACATATATTTTCAGCTGGTTTATCAAATCTTCCAAAATACTGTGAAAAGTTACCACGAAACAGTTGTTTCTTTCCATCATCCCAATTTTCAACAAGAGCTCGAACTAATTCTTCTCGTTTTATATACTTCTTTCCTTTGAACTCAAACGGAGGTATTTCCTTCCTATCAATACCTTCGCCGGGTATAGTTTGTTTAATACCACTGCACCATTTTTTTACTTCGTCATAGCCCCATCGTCTATTAGGATTCTCTTTGTTCTTACGATTAGTAATATCATAGTATGTTAATGCAATTATGAGTTCCTTTAATTCTTGTGGCATATTTGATGGAAAAGGAATTCTTTGCACTGAAACATATTTTTCAATTTCTTCTTGTGGCATATTATCATATGGTGTTTTTCCACAATATAATTCATAAATGGTTATACCCATAGAATAATAATCGGATTCACTCAAAAATAAATCTCTAAATGTTTCGGGTGCCGAGTACTGTGGAGTCATACCAGTTCTAGTAACAATTACCGTGCTACCCGATTCAACAGCTGAACTTATACCAAAGTCTATAATCGCTATGCTTTTTCCACCTTCGGTAATCATAATATTTGAAGGTTTCAAATCTTTGTGAATGATTCCATTATCGTGCATAGCCTTAAGTCCATTATTTAAACAAGGGATTATCACATTTTTTAATTGATCTAATTCTAGTTTCTTTCCTTGCAGGCTTCCTATTGGGTAATATGGCATTACTTCAACAGTTGTCCCATTCCACTCACCCATATCACATATTGGTGCGACATATGGGGAAGAAATATTCTTCAATTTTGCAATTACATCCGGCTTTATCGACATTTCTCTTCGATACACTTTTGCTACATACTTCTTATTACCATGCTCACATATGTATAAATCTGCCTCTCCTGATTTAACTTGCATTTTTTCTTTGACCACATATTTTTCGCACAGAACTGTCCCCACAGAAATATGTGTTCCAGAAACACTTCGATTAATTACAGTTGCATTGCCATTAGAGGGATTAACATTTCTATTAATCATAGTGACATTACTTCCAGATTTTATATTTTTATTTATTTCTGTTACATTTGCCATTTATTATCCCTCCAATAGCTGTACTCGTTCATCAGATACCCTAACGATTCCCCGCTTTTCTAATGATTCGATTGCCTCAAGCATTCTTTGACGTATCTTAGCGCCCGTCTTTTCAAATCCAAAAATTCTCGCTGTCTCCAAAATCAAAGATGGTACTTCAACGCCAAATGCACCTGATAAAACTAATTTCATTGCTTCTTCTATTTCCTTTAACGGAATATATTCAATATTTCTATCTGGACTTCCAGCAAGAGAACGTCTAACTTTTATTCGAGAAAAATCAGAAAGCGTTATAAAACTATCTCTGTCAATTTTTATTTCGCCTGACATCTTTCTCTTTAGAGCATAATCAACACTATTCCTGATTGGGGCAGTTACCTTCTCATTTCCAAAGCAACCTGCCATTCTCTTATACAAAAGTTCCAAGTGAATTGGCTGCTCAACTCTAATCACTTCGTGCATTCTGTCAGCAATTCTTGATTCATTATCATTGGCCCTGTATGTTGTAACATCCCACCAATGACCTTCTTGATACCTATCAAGATTATATGGATTATTCTGATTAATAGGTTGAACATTCTTATTTGACGAAATTTCTTCTGTCTCAACTTTAATCTCTTCATTTTTTCGCTCTATCGTTTCAAATTCAGAATAATTCTTTAATGCATCTGTGATAAAATCAATTAATTTCTGTTTTGCCACCTGCTCGTTTTGAATCCACTCAGTAGACCAAACTCGATACATCTTCCAGCCCATTCTCTCCATAACAGATACACGCAAATGATCTCTATCACGTACAGTTCTTGCCATTTGATATGAATCACCATCACACTCTATACCAGCAATATATGCGCCTTCAATTTCAGGATGCTCTATGGCCATATCAACCGTATAATCTGATGTTCCTATATTGCGCTTAACCTTATATCCTCTACTTTCAAGGAAAAGTGCTACACTTTCACTAAAAATATCAGTTTCATAAAGTCTATTTTTCTTCTGTACAGGACTAGACTCTCTAACGGTTCTAGATGCAAATTCAATATATGTTCTCAACATCCTAACACCTTCAGATTTAGTTTTATCCAAATCTATATCCTCTGGTTGAATGGATCCAACAAGTTTTACATTATATTTTGCTCTAGTAATGGCAACATTGAGTCTTCGTTCTCCTCCTTGATGCCCAAGAGGACCAAATCTCATGAACATTCTTCCTTGAGAATTCTTTCCATAACAAATAGAGAAAATAATAGTATCTCTCTCATCACCCTGCACGTTTTCCAAGTTTTTAATAAAAAATGCCTCTTCTTTTTCTTCTGAAAAGAAACCATCATACTCTCTATGCTTCTTTCTAAATTCTTGAACGGCATCTTCAATTGTACTCTGCTGGCTTTCACTAAAAGCAATTATTCCTAGTGACCTCTCCGGATGTTTTTTGATATGTTGCTCGATTAATTTAACACAATATGCTGCCTCTTCTTTATTGCACCTATTCTCATATACACCATTTTGCACATAAATATATTCAACACCAGAGTCCGCTTCGTTCACTTTACTGCTCGGAAATGTAACTAAATTATTTCCATAAATTTCTCTGTTTGAAAAAGAAATCAAATCTTCATATCGGCTTCTGTAATGCCATAGCAATGATCTGTTCGGTATTGTGTTTGTAGCTTCCTCCAAAATAGAATCAGAGATGATTTCATCATAATCATCGTCATCTGAATCGTAATCCGAATCATTGTTAGTACTAGCCGCAAAGAAATTTGTTGGTGGAAGCTGTTTGCTGTCACCGGCAATAATAACCTGGGCTCCCCTAAAAATTGCTCCAATAGCATCTTGCGGAAAAATCTGCGAAGCCTCATCGAAAATAACCATATCGAACTTATATGTATCTGCTTCCAAAAAATATGAAACAGAAAGTGGAGACATCATCAAACAAGGTTTCAACTTAAGTAAAAGATTTGGTATTGATTTGAATAACTTTCTTAATGGCATTATTTTTCTCTTCTTGCCCAATTCATGAATCAATACCGACATCTCATCTCCCGTTCTGTTGAACATAGACTTGTCTGGCATTCCTTCTATTAATTTTTCCCTTATTCTCATTTGTGCAACAGGCAACTGATGTGTATCTAATTCTCTGAATTTCTCAACATTATCAGAATGAATTCTTGCATTGAACCCTCCAATTGCCTTTACATCATCAGCTCTATCTCCAATCCATGCATAATAGAATGCCTTTAAGAACACCCTATTTAACTGACCTTCTGGGAATACAATATCTTCTGACTGCTCAACAAATTCTGTGAGACCATTTTGTTCGCAAGACGCTTTACACTCCCTATAGTCAATCCACAAATCCATAGTTTCAAACTGATCCACACATTTGTTTAATTTATTTGCAAATTTTTCAAAATTAGTAAATCCCGGTTTAATATCAGCATTAAACAACTCGATAAAAGCATAAAAGAGACTCTTTTTACTTATAATTTCTGCAATATATTTTTTTATCTCTTCTACTTCATTTCTTTTACCCTTATTAGAAATAAATTTGAGCCATTCTATGCTAACACCAGTTTTTTCAGGCAATGCCACAAACTCTTCGAAATTAGAAATTAAAGTTTTCAATGAAGCCCAATTGGTATCTGCATTTATACTCGCAAATGCAAATTTCTCTCGTGCAGATTTCAAAAGAGTTTCATAATTTGCTTTCATCAAATTATAATCCTGCAATTTACTCATATCTGCTTTTATTTCTGTATACGATTTATTTCCCTTCAAATATGCTTCAATACCTGCGATTTCCGATTTAATTGCTGATATTATTCCCTGTGAATCCACAATTGAATCATTCATATCTACAAGTCCATTTTTAGAAACATTTGTAAACTTATTTGAATAATCCCGGACAGCATTTATTAATGTCTTGGTGCTATCCACTTCTGACTCTGTCAGTACAGACGCTGTTACTGTCAACTGTTTTCCAAGCAATTCTTCTCCCCTATGTTCTAATGCCTGCATCTCATCCATAAGGTTCAAACACTCTGTTAATTTTTTAAGTAAAGCAACATTTTCTTCATATGATAATCTCTTATCTGCACTAACAGACCTATTTTGTATCTTACTAGCATCTTCCATATAACGAGAATTAAGGAGTTCTATCAAATCAGACTTAATTTCACTATATGGTCTCGTACCAATAACCCATGACTCTATAATTTTTATTTCTTTTATTACTTCATCCACTGCACTTATAGAACCATTTATACTTTCAATTGTTGCCACAATTCCTGTATGACTAATAGGAGAATACATCTTTAATAATTCTTCTCCAGATGATATAAGTTCCTTCACAGTCTCAACTTCCTGTAAAGATAAAACTGAGTCGATGTCATTGAACTCTGCCACATTCAGTATTTTAGCAGCTTTACCAAGTTCATTACTCTTTACTTCAAGAAGAGCTTTTCTTTCTCTTAATTTTTGCAATAAAGCAATAGCTTCTTCATTCGTTATTTTCTTTTTAACGTTCTTATATCCAAGACGTAACTGTTTTATATCCTCCCTGTATTGCTTTTTGAATATTCTAAAAAATCCTGTATATTCAACTTTAAAGCGATTAAGCATATTATCCACATCAATCTCAAATATACTTTGCTCACATTCACCTAGGATTTCATTTTCTAATTTGCTTATTTCTTCTTGTAATCTTGTTTTCTCAAACAAAACCGTACACACATCAAGGAATAACTGTAATTTCTGAATAGTATCATTAGAATTTGACGGCATATATGCAACATTCATTTTGTCAAAATATACCTTCAAATCCGCATAAGTAGCATATAATTTCTTTAAATCAGAACTAATATCATCATATTTTTCATAAATAGAATCATCCGAAAAATCATCTCCAATTTGATGACGAACATTTATACATGCGGCCTCAAAAGATGCATAAAACTCCTTATTTATGCCGAAGACTGTCTCATCATATCTCTCGATAATTTTCTTTATTAACGATGCATAATCAACTTCAAAACGATTAAGCATTTCAACAGCTTCTATATCAAAAATGTTGCTATTATATCCTTCAAGAATACCTGCTTCAATTTCTTTAATATGGGCAGAAGTCTTTTCCATTTTTATCAAAATTCCGCAGACTTCAACCAAGCCACAAATGTACTTCAAAGAAGAATCTGTGTTTTGATTACAATAAGCAGTATTCATTTTGTCATAAACGGCTTGTAACTCTATTACTGCTGTTTGAAAAGCTTGTAACTCTTCGGCCAATTCAGAATATTGTTGAAACAGAACACTATTAGTATAATCCTTTCCTAATAGTTCTCTTGCGACATCACAAACACCTTCATAATTTGCCAAAAATGATATTGGATCAATATCAAATATTGACTCTTGATATGAGCGTACTATTTCCTCTTTCTTATTGCCGATTGCATCAATTGTACTTTCAAGTTCAGAAAGCAATCTCTTTTCTTGTGTTAAGTCTTTTCCAATCCATTCACTTGGAGCGTCTGAACATCTATCCAACAAAGAAAATGCTTGATAGTATGCATCAATATTATCTAGACTACATATAGCAAGAATATTTTCCCCTTCAACTACGCAAGTATTAGGTACTCGACTCAATATCCACTGGAGTGTGCTCATCTTTTCTTTTAATTCTTCTTTTTGCACATTACCTAATCGTGAAATCGTGATTCCTTGCCATGGGTTTTTATACCACTTTTCTCCCAACGAACCTCTTGTCATCTCAAGATTTTCAACTAAGAGACCCATTCTATTTACTTCATCTTTAGAATAATCTCCAATTCCATCTAATGTTAATCTAACAAATGGTAAATCCTGTAACTCAGCAATTGCTCCATAGACTTCATACAAACTCATCTCAATAGGCATTATTGTCTTGTGTATATCCTCTACATAGCACTTAAGTCCGTCTCTCAAAACGTCTAATCTAGTTAGCTTTGCAATTTCTTCATCTTTAACTTTTATATGCTTTAAATTCAGATTTTGTCCGAGTTGCTCCAAAATCTCCTTTTTATTCGCCTTATGGCTATGGAGAGCCAAGCAAAAATCTGCTAGATGAACCTCTTCAAGTCGTCTGTGTACCACTTCAAGCGCTGCCATCTTTTCTGACACAAACAATATCTTTTTGCCATCAGCCAACCCTTGTGCAATAATGTTTGTAATCGTTTGGCTTTTTCCTGTTCCTGGAGGTCCTTGCATAACAAAACTGACGCCCTTCTGCGAGAGCAGAATCGCATCTTGTTGGCTAGAGTCCGCATCTACAACTTGATATAACTCACTTGCTTTCTCTTTATCGTGATCGAAATCGATTTCCGAAATACGGTCTGTATTTAATGCTGTTGTATCTCCGGCAAATGCCTGAATAATTGGATTATTTTTTATCTCTTCCTCATTGTTGAGAATATCCTTATACATACTTATCTTTAAGAAAGATACTAATCCTAAACTTGTCTCTCTTAGGACTCTCCACCCTCTTACATCTACTAACTGCTCCATTTCAGACATAAAGTCCTCAAGAGAATTCTCGTCCGGGTCAAATTCTGGAAGTGTAATTCCATAATCACATTCAAACAAATATGCCAAAGTAGGATTAACTACTAAATCATCCTCATATTTTTTAAGTACATATGGAGCATTCAACGATTCCAAAACAAGGCTGACAGGAACTAAAATTAGTGGTGATTTAATCCAATTATCCTTGCTTCCTTTTTCTCTCCATTCAACAAATCCGAACACTAAATATAAAATATTAGTACCCTGCTCATCCAACGACAATCTAGCCTTATTTCGCAAATCTTTTAATGTCTTTTTTGATTCTTCGACTGTTCCTGCTGCTTTGATATCTCCCAATCTAACCTCAACAGGTGCTGAAAGAGAGTCCATAAGTGATAAAACAGAATAAACTCTTATATCTGAATCCTTATCAATAGCCTTTTGAAATGTAAGTTTCTCTTCTTTCACAACCAAACGATCATACAAGCCTTCAAAACTTGGTTCAAGTATGCGTAGAGTAGCCCTCTTGGTCTCTCTGAAGGAAATCATTTTATTTCTTTTTCCTAAATCGAGAAGTTGGTTTTCCCAATATTCAACTTTCTTATTAATCAACTCTGTATTCATGGCATTCTCCTAAATCACACATACTTTAAACTAATCATCTTGATTGTCTTTTTTGTTCTTGTTTCTCCAATTTTTATATTCACCAGAAGTCACCCTATTATCCGTAGGTTTTTCAGCATTAACAGGAATTGCCCATGCTTTTCCAAACTTTGTGACTCCCTTTATTTTTCCTTCTGCACATAAAATTTGAACCGTCCTTGATGTCAGTCCCCACTTTTCAGCTATTTCCTTAACTGTTGTATAACCTTCTATCATCATTCACCTCATAATAAGACAAAAATAGCATTACCGAATACGGCAATGCTACATAATCAAAGCAACTGGCAACCATTTTACAGGCCCTATAGTTTTGCGTCATTTTCTTTCAAAAATTTTGCCAAAATATTCTTTTATTATCATACTCGTTTTTGCGAAATTTGTCAATATAATCTCCTTGATTATACAGGACAAACGCATGAATGTTTATTCTCTTTATTATGCTTCATTGTCAAGTCTTACAGGCTTAATATCTGTTCCAAATACTTTCTGGCATTCATACTGATACAATAGCGTTTCTTTCTCAGTGACAGTTTCTTTCCCACATCAAAAAGTTTTAATATGGATAAACACCATTTATTTATGATATTCAGATTCTGTGCTGCTGTTTTATCCAAAGTAGTGTTGGCATCTTCTTTAAACGTTACATCCAAATGCCAGTGCATAACCTCCACTGACCAGTGTTCCCTCACTGTCCTTGCAAACAGCTCCACATTTAACGGCAGGCTGCTGATATAATACCTCCTTTCTGTTACCTGTTTCCCTGACTGTTCCGTTGTCTTACAGATCATCCCTATGCTTTTTATACCTTTCCAACGGCTTTTTTCCTGCATCCAGCCTATCTTACTGCATTGGTAATATTCCCTTGTTTCTATTTGGGAATGGGATTTTTCTTTGGTAATTCTATACCCGTTCTTTCATTTGGGCTGCGGATTCCCAAAGACATTGTACACCTTCAGGATGATGTCCACAGTTTTCTGTCAGTATTCTGTAGGATTCTTCTGCTATTTCAGTAGGCAAAAATTCATACGAAACACTATCTGCCAACCATTCATGCAAATCAGTTTCTACACGCATCTCAATATTTAAGTCTTTTGACAAAATAGCTGCGCTGTGTAATGTCCTGCCATATGGTGATGTGATAATCAGTTCAGCATATCTTAGTCGGCTGTCTTTTGCAGTTTCATGAATCTGCTCGATTCCCTTTTCAGATAATGTCATCATGTTATAGGCAAAACCCTTATAAAACTTCTTTCCTGCCATTGACACATCCATTTCGCCATGACGAATGAAATAGAATACAGCCATACATATTCTCCTCAAATTCCGCTTGTTGTTGCGTTTAGTTTAGCACATTTATAGGACATCTACAAGATTCCGTGTATGAAAAAGTTAAAAGAATGAATTCTTCACTTGACAATGTGGCAAAGAGGGCATGAGCCTTGAAGATATTTATACCCAATTTAATATAGACCACCCGGCAGACTTTACCGGGCATTCCCTTTCCGTCAGCGATGTGGTGGTGCTGCATCAGGACGGGGAGAACACAAGCCATTATGTGGATTCCGTTGGCTACAGGGAGATACCGGAGTTTACAAAGGAACTTTCCGTATCAGCAGAAGTCACTGTGGAAAAAGCGGCGGTCATGGAGGAAACAGCAGAAGAAAATACAGCAGTCGAGCCGGATAATGACAAGGTTTCCTATTATGTCATTGAGGATTTATCCACATGGGCGGAGAACAGCCCGGAAAAAAGTAAGCTGGAGCATTTTGACAGCCTTCCGGAAGCGGTGGCAAAATTTGCGGAGTACCGGGGAGAAGATGTGGAGGACAAGCCGGATATGGCAAGGGCAACTCTCGGCTTCAATGTCAATGGCAGCGAGTTTGACCTGATCCACGTCAGGAACCATGAAAACTGTCTGTCACTGGATTTTACACACAGCAGGGCGGCAGAGGAAAGCAGCCGCTTCATGGATGATTTGCAGACTTTATATCATGAGGTCGGTTTTGATAAGGTAAGGGTACACCGGGAGATGTCACCGGAGGAAATCAAGGATTTTGTGAAACAGCGGTTTGAGCATCAGTTAAAGAGCAGCGGTCTTGATGATATTTCCCTCTATATGGACAGGTTTGATACACTTTACGGACAGGGGAAAATGGAACACCTCATGCCGACAGCTAACCAGAAGCAGATAGTGGAAGATGTACCGTTCATGGAGTGGGAAAATCCGTACATAGACACCAAAAGCCAGACAATGGGCAGAGAAGAAACAGAGCTTGTCTTCCGTCTGGCAGACCGTTATATCAGTATTCAAGAAGCTACGGAGGGATATGATTACACCATTTATGATATGAATTACCGGGAGCTGGACGGGGGTGTGTATGACAATCCGGACATAACAATTAGACAGGCACTTGATGAGATTGTAACGGATTTGAAAGAGCCTATGCACAGGAGTGAACTGGAGGGCAGTATCCGCACTGATGATGAACTGATACCGATTGATTATGATGGATTGATGGAAAAAGCGGAGCAGGCGGAAAAAGGGCATCTTGAGGAACGGATCAGAAACGAAGTGCCGGGTTCTCTGGAAAAGTGGCAGGCGGCTTTCCTTGCTGCAGAGATAGACCAGCTTTCCTACGATTATGATACCATTCAGTATAATCATACAGTGGAGGACAGGGAAGCGCAGATAGCGAACATCACAGAGGACATCAGGAACGGGAATACCGGGTATCTGAACGATTTCCTCAATGCGCTCATTTCAGACAGTATCAGAGAGGGCATGACGGATATTTTCGGGAAAGGGACGGAGCTTGATGACAGTGAGGGCGTACAGACCGCAAGGAAAGCAAAGGAGCTGTTAGACAAGCTGGCGGAATATAAGCCGCTTGCAAAGATTGAGGAACTGGAAGAATGTAACTATAACATGATTGATAACGTCCTGAACAATGAGAAACCGAAAGAGGAAAAGCAGACAGGCAGAATTTCCATAAAGGAAAAGCTGGCGGAGAAAAAAGCGGTTATCGAACAGAGGGATAAGGGAGAAAAAGAAGTCCCGGAAAAGGGAATGGAGAAAAAATCAGAGAGGGAGATATAAGCTATGGATAAATTTACAGTGGAAGAAATCAATTTGATGTGCGTGTTTGAGGGGCAGGACAGGACGGGCATGATTGCCGAAATAAAGAATATAATCCCCCACATACAGGACAGCGATATGGTGGAGCTTGCGGAGCAGGTCACAGGGAAACTGGAAGCCATGAGCGATGAAGAATTTGCACAGGTCGCATTAGATGCGGCGGAGTAATTAACGCAAAACTTTTATAGCATTATTCGACATAACGTGCTATAATCCTCTTAGTCAGATTAGAGCGAGTAGGGATAGTCTGCGGTTGTCCTTTCTGGAAACGGAAAGGAGGTCGGTATGAACACACTTGAGATACTTACACTGCTGTTGGTCATTTTCGCAGCATTAACATACTTAGACAACAGAAACAACCGCAAATAACGGAAAAGGCTATCCTCTACTGCGAATAGAGAATAGCCAGTGATCCGTTTGTTTTTCTAAAATTGATTACTCGTTTCCGATTGAACAACCGTCGGACGTGCTAGAATCCTTCGGCTTCTATGATGATTATAAACCAACACTGCGGATTTTGCAAGAGGGTTTAGGAGATGGGGGCGCTTCGGCGCTCCTATTTTTTGTGGATTTGTAGATTATCTTACATGAAAACGGTCTTGTCTGCAAGAAATTTTTCTGATTTTATAAATAGATAGGAAGGAAAGAGTGGGATTCCGCCGCAGCCGGCATTGTGGGGAGTTATGCACACTGTCCACGATGCTTTTTTTTGCTTTTAATGCCTTTTCGGGGCTGGATATTACCGGGCAGGGTTATTGTCCCGGTCTGGCTGTTCCTGTGCGTTTTTTGGCGGCTCTGTGCGCCCTAAATACTGGTTCAGGTTCTCCAGTTTCCGGTTCAATGATTTCAGCTCCTTATCGCAGTTTTTGTAAGTGGCGGTCAGTTCCTTCTTCTGTGCGGTCAGCCCTGATATTCTGCTTTCAGTTTGTCAATGTTCAAGCCTTTTAAATGGATGCCCGCCTGTTCCAGCATACGCTTTGCGCCGCCATAAAGTATAATCTGGCTTTCATGCTTGCGGAAATATGCGTCAGGGTTTTTCGATTTCTTATAGGCAACATTGTAACACTATTTGAAGTCAATCGCTGCGGTTTCCGGCGCACAGGCATAGGAAGAAATATAGATGCTTTCGTCCGTCTTGTCCGGGTTGCATATGTAGGCTACCGCTTTATCAACGGTTACTGTGATAGCATGGATTTTTGTGTATGCCATACCTGTTTCATCAACTCCTTTACTTCGTCCATATCTTCCTGATAGACATGGTTTGTGCTGTTAATTCTTTTTGCAATCTGGTTCAGGCTGGAGCTGATCCGTCCAAGCTCCGTATTGTATTCTCTTAAAAAACTGTAATCCACATCATAGACGTATCCGTATAAAATCAGCTTCCGGATGAAAGCCGATTTGCTTTTCATGCCGGACAGTTTAAACTTCTCGTCAAGGATATACTGCTCTTTATCATCTAAGTGAAATTCATTCCGGTTGGTTCGTGTCCTGTTTGCCATTTCTGCATCGTCCTTTCTAAATTTGGGCATAAAAAAACTGCTGTAACTTGTCCGGTTTACAACAGTCTGGTTTCGTGTCTGTTCAGTTGTTCTTGGATAGAATTATCCATGTGTTATTGTAGCAAATCTGCGGGGGAAGGTCAAGGGCTTGCAGAGAAAAACGAAAAGAAAACCAAAGAGGGTTAGGGATACTTCCCTATGGAAATTTCATCATACGGACGGTAGGGAAGTATGGGGAATTTCGCCCATGTGTCCGGACATGGGCAGTGCTTGCTATTCTTGTCTTTCGACACTCCCGGAGGGTGTGTCAATGTTCTGATTATTTGGACAATTTGTTGGAAACACATTTTGGATTCGTCAATTAAGGAATGGTTGATATTATTCGGATGTCCGTATATAATTATATCGAATAGATTTGATGAAAGGACGGATGATATGATGGAATATATGTCTGCGCCGCAGGCGGCGGAGAAGTGGGGAATTTCGGAAAGGCGTGTGCAGAAACTTTGTGAAAATAATCGGATACCAGGAGTAACAAAGCTCGGCTATATGTGGCTCATACCAAAGAATACGAAAAAGCCCGCAGATGGGCGAAGAAAAGAAAACAAATTGCGGTGATATTTCTGTGACATTTTTATAATACTTTATTCAGTGAGAGGATGTGATTATATGAAGTTATTAGTGGTTGAGGATGATCGGCTTTTGAATAATACCCTGTGTTACAATCTGTCCGCCGCAGGGTATGCTGTGGATTCAGCTATGACAAAAGCTACGGCAACTCACTTATGCGAAAAACAGGACTATGATTTAATGATTCTCGATATTAACCTGCCAGACGGAAACGGTTTTGATTTTTGTAGAGAAATTAAAGAACGCCGTTCCGATACAGCAGTTATTTTTCTTACTGCAAATGATATGGAAAGCGATATGCTCCGGGGATTTGAACTTGGGGCAGATGATTATGTGACAAAGCCTTTTCCTATAAGCGTTTTTCAAAAGAAAGTGGCAGCACTTATCACTCGTATTCAAAAGCAGACAGGTGGTGATTGTTATTCGGACGGAAACCTGTCTATCAATTTTTCTGAAACGACTGCTACGCTTGCCGGGGAATTGATTACTTTTACAGCTATGGAGTATCGTTTATTGCGTGTGTTTGTAAAAAATCCGAATAATGTTTTAACAAGGCAGGTTCTTCTTGAAAGACTATGGGATATTGATGGTAACTTTGTAGACGAACACGCCCTGACCGCCGCTGTCAGCCGGATACGGAATAAAATTGAAATAAATGGCCGGCAATATATCAAAACGGTGTATGGTATGGGTTATATGTGGGTAGGGGGACTTCAAAAATGAACGCAAAGAAGTTGTCTATCAATAAAGCCTGTGTGTTTTTAGGCTTGGTACTTCTGCTGTCCGTTTTAGCAATTATCGTCATCTTATATAATTTGACGAATAGTACATTGGTAGTCTTATGCTGCCTGTTCTTTTGCTTGTTTGTTTTGGTCTGCGTGATTTGCTTTGTGGCGCTGGTTCGGCGCAGGCTGACTTTATTTTCCGATCTCTTTTGCAGGACGCTTGACGATATGCTGTCTGGGAATATAGAGCCTCTGCAAATGACTGAAGAAGAAAGCCTGTTCTATAAAATCAATTACCGGCTGGAGCGGCTCTATGAAGTAATGAATGAGAATCGCCGCAATGTTGCTAAGGAACGGGCCGACCTGCAAGAGCTGATTTCAGATATTTCCCATCAGGTGAAAACGCCGATTGCGAATCTAAAAATGATAAACAGCACGCTCATGGATCAGGAAGTTCCGCCACACAAGCAGAAAGAATTTTTATCAGCTTCCGCCAGTCAGCTTGATAAGCTGGATTTTCTCATGCAGGCTATGATTAAAACTTCCCGGCTGGAAACCGGCGTCATTTCTCTGGATAAGAAAAAGCAGACAATCTATGACACCATCGCGTCAGCATTGGGCGGCATTTTGCTGAACGCAGAAAAGAAGCAAATTGATGTTTCGGTAAACTGCCCGGAGCATCTGGCAGTTCCTCATGATAGAAAATGGACGAGTGAAGCGTTGTTCAATATTTTGGATAATGCGGTAAAATACACGCCGGAGAATGGAAAAATCACTGTGACGGTGGAGTGCTGGGAATTGTATCTGAAAATCAGCATTGCCGACACAGGAAAGGGTATCCCGGAAAAACATCAAGGCGCGATCTTCAAGCGGTTTTATCGGGAGGACGATGTTCATGATGTAGATGGTATTGGCATTGGGCTGTATCTGGCCCGTGAAATCATTACCATGCAGGGGGGATATATCAAGCTGACTTCCGGCCCGGACATCGGTTCCTGCTTTATGGTATTTTTACTCCGTGATTGATGAGACTGTGAAATGTCACAGGATTGTGAGATTTTAATGCGTAAAAAACCTCTTGAGGTGACATTTCTGTGAGGATTGGTCTTTAAGATAGAGCCATCACAAAGAAAGGATGGTGTTCTATATGAGCATATTACAAACAACTGATTTGAAAAAATATTATGGCACAGAGCCGAACATCACAAAAGCGTTGGATGGCGTGACTCTCTCGATTGAGGATGGGGAATTTGTTGCCATCGTTGGTACTTCCGGCAGCGGCAAGTCTACACTACTGAATATGATGGGTGGCTTGGACACGCCGACTTCTGGCAGTATCAAAGTGAAAGGAAAAGAATTATCCAAATTCAAGGACGAACAGCTTACGATCTTTCGCAGGCGCAACATTGGTTTTATCTTCCAGAATTACAATCTTGTCCCCGTCCTGAATGTCTACGAAAATATTGTACTGCCGGTGGAGCTGGACGGCGACACCGTGGACAAGCGATTTATGAAAGAAGTTGTAAAACTGCTGGCTCTTGATGAAAAGCTCAATAGTATGCCCAACAACCTTTCCGGCGGCCAGCAGCAGCGTGTTGCGATTGCCCGCGCTCTTGTTTCCAAACCTGCCATAGTTCTTGCGGATGAACCCACCGGCAATCTCGATAGCCGAACAAGCAATGATGTGTTGGGCCTTTTGAAAGTTACCAGTCAAAAATTCCATCAAACCATTGTAATGATAACCCATAATAATGAAATCGCACAGCTTGCCGACCGCATTATCCGCATTGAGGACGGCAGAATTTCCGAGTAAAGGGGGCGAAAATATGACTGATATTTTATTTGGAAACAACAATGGGCCTGTCCTGAAACTTCTGGCAAAGCGTTCACTAAAAGCGCAGAAAAATACGATTGCTGTCTTAGCAATCATGCTTGCAACGCTTTTGTTTACCAGTCTGTCCACGATTGCGATTAGTTTGCAGACTGCCATGCAGGAAAGCAACATGAGGACAATCGGTACTTCCGCTCATGTAGGTATTAAGCGGGTATCGTGGGATGAATACGAACTTCTGTCAGCCGACACAAGAGTGAAAGACATCGGTTATTCTGTCATTATCGGTAATGCTGTGGGGGATCGTTTTCATAAAACACCTACGGAACTGCGCTATGGTGATGCTGCCTATGCAGATATGACATTCAATGTTCCCGATACCGGGCGACTGCCAGAGCAGAAAAATGAGATCGCCACAAGCCGTATTGTTCTGGCGGCAATGGGGCTGACGGACGAAATTGGCACACAAATGGAACTTACCTTTGTGACCGATACAGACACGTTTACCGATACCTTTACCTTGTGCGGTATTTGGGATGGTGACGCTGTGGCCTACCGTCAGACAATGCTGCTATCCAAAGAATACACGGAGCAGGTAGCTCCTGTTATTCGAGGGGAAACAGACGGAGCCACACCCCCAGTAGGAACGGGCTATATTGATACGGTTATGATGATGCCTACGGAATGGGATATTGAGAAACAGGCATTGAAAGTGACTTCGCAATATGGTCTGGATGAACGGGTGAGTATCAATGACGCCTATGGGGCAGCGACGGTCAGCCCATCTACTATACTGCCCCTTGTGGCTGGGATCTTGGTTATTTTTATTGCAGGCTATCTCCTGATTTACAATGTATTTTACATTTCAATCGCACAGGACATTCGGTTTTATGGGATGTTGAAAACACTGGGAACAACCGCAAGGCAGATCAGGAAAATCGTTTATAAAAAAGCAATGAAGCTGTCCCTCGTGGGGATTCCCTTGGGCTTGCTGTTTGGATGGCCCATCGGTCGTTTGCTGCTTCCCTTTATCGTGAATATGCTGACGGACGATATGCGGGTAGTTACTACTGTAAACCCGGTCATCTTTTTGATTGCAATCATCTTTTCGCTGATTACTGTTTTCATTAGCTGCAAAAAGCCGGCCGCGCTGGCGGCCAAAGTTTCCCCAATGGAGGCACTTCACTATGTAGAGCAGGTTCCAGCGAAAAAGAAACAGCGGCGTAGCAGACGGATCAGCACGACTATGATGGCAAAAAACAATCTCGGACGAAATAAGAAAAAGGTAATCATCGTCACTTTGTCGTTTGCGTTGAGTATCGTTCTTTTGAACAGCGTTTACACTTATGTGACCTCGTTTGACTTTGACAAATTTGTTGCCGATTTCAGTTTGACAGATTTTACTGTCGCTGATACTACGGTTATCAACAGTTATGCCCCGTTTAATACGGCGAATGTAAATCGAGATTTCATCAGTCAGGCTGAAAGTCTGAATGGCCTTGAAGATATAGGAAGTGTCTACCTGTGGACTTCCAAACAGTCTCTTTCCGAAAACGACCTTACCCGTTTACAGGAACTTGCTGTTTCTTCCGATACCGTTGCAAAAGAGCTGGGCAATTATATGGTGCGGCAGGAACACGGTGTTAATGTGTACGGACTGGACGATTTTCCGTCAGAATATATACAGGTTTTGGACGGTGAACTGAACACGGAAAAATGGAAATCAGGAGCAGGTGTATATGTTACACCTATGCAGATGATGGGTGACGGTTCCCTCTATCTATATCAGCCGGGAGATCAGATCAATGTTCCACAATTTGACGGAACAAGCAAGGCTTATGAAGTGCTTGCTGTGGTGAATATTCCAAAGGCACTGGAAACTCCTTTGAAAGTGGATATGGGATTGGATTACATTTTCCCAACAAGTGAATTGCTGGGGAATATGGTAGCTGCCGATCAACCAGCCATGAAAACGATATTCAATGTGGATGATGAAAACCTGCTTGCCGCTGAAAACTGGCTGAAAAACTATACCGCAAACACCGACACTGCACTGGACTATCTTTCTAAAGTTGTTCTGCGACAGTCTTTTGACGGCATGATAAATATGTACCGTCTTGTGGGCGGTGTACTTTGTGCAATACTGGCACTTATCGGCATACTGAACTTCATTAACTCCATGACGACTTCCATCCTGTCCCGGCATAAAGAAATTGCCATGCTGCAATCAGTAGGCATGACAGGCCAGCAGGTCAAACAAATGTTGATCTATGAGGGAATTGGCTATTCCGCTTTGGGGCTTTTTTGTTCGCTGATCCTCTCCATTGCCGGGAGCTTGACTGTGGTTCGGATAATGGGGGCAGAATTAAGCTATTTCACATGGCATTTTACCCTGCTCCCCGTTATCCTTTGCATTATCCCACTGATTCTCATTACAGCTTTTGTGCCGATTGTTTGCTACAACAAAATGGCACAGAAAACGGTGGTGGAACGGTTACGCATCGCTGAATAAGATATACAGACACAAACGGCTATCCGAAAGGGTGGCCGTTTTCAAATGTCACAGAATTGTGAGGTTTCAGCCAGTAAAAAGTGTCCTGTGGTGACATTTCTGTGAGGTTTCTCCTTTATGATGATTTTGTTAGAAAAAAGTACTCCGCAAACAACGGGTACTATAAAGAGGAGGTAATATTTTGGACTATGTTCTCAAAGCAGAAGCTTTGACAAAGATTTATGGCCACCATAAGGCATTAGACAATTTTTCCATGCATATCCCCAAAGGTGCTATCTATGGGCTGGTAGGAAAAAACGGTGCTGGCAAAACGACTCTGCTTCGACTGATCTGCGGCCTGCAAGAAGCCACTTCCGGAGACTACACTTTATACGGTGTCAGCAGCCGGAAACATGAAATCCTCAATGCTAGAAAAGAAATGGGTGCGGTCATTGAAACACCAGCAATCTATCTTGATATGTCGGCAACCGGCAATCTAAAGGAGCAGTACCGTATTTTGGGAATACGCTCTTTTGACACCATCCCGGAGCTTTTGAAGATGGTCGGCTTAGGAAATACCGGCAGGAAAAAAGCAAAGAATTTCAGTCTTGGAATGAGGCAGCGGTTGGGAATTGCGATTGCACTTGTAGGTAATCCCCGGTTTTTGGTGCTGGATGAACCGATCAACGGACTTGACCCGCAGGGCATTATTG
The DNA here is from genome assembly GCF_943193195.1 of Mediterraneibacter agrestimuris. Taxonomy (GTDB): domain Bacteria; phylum Bacillota; class Clostridia; order Lachnospirales; family Lachnospiraceae; genus Schaedlerella; species Schaedlerella agrestimuris. The sequence continues at coordinate 28,244 of NZ_CALPDG010000034.1, forward strand.
AAATGCGGCAACTTCTTCTAAACCTTAATCAGCAATATGGTATGACAATTTTGGTATCCAGCCATATCCTTGATGAATTATCACGGCTTGCTACTCATTACGGTTTCATCGACAACGGGAAAATGATAAAGGAAATCAGTGCAAGCGATTTAGAAAATTCGTTCCGCAAATCTGTCCGCATTGAAGTGACAGACGGAAAAGCTCTGGCTGCCGTTCTGGAACAGACAGGCCAGCCCTACAAAATTCTTGCTCCCAATGTGATAGAGGTCTATAACAGAGTGAATATCTCTCATTTGACCGCTGATCTTGAAAAGTACCAATGCGATGTACTTTCCATACAGGAGCGGGAAGAAAACCTGGAAAACTACTATGTTAATTTAATCGGAGGTATTAGCCATGAATAGATTGTTTGCATCGACATTTTTTCGTATGCTGAAAAAAATCGTGTTTTGGATTCTGTTGATTTGTATGTTTGCCTACGGTGTATATAGCGCATCAAATGTCGCTTCGGAAGCCAGTGCGGGTTTTGCGATTGATGGCTGCGTGTTTGAGTTTGCTCCGTTCATGGGTCTTGTAGCAGCAGTTTTTATAAGCCTGTTTGTCGGTTCTGAATACAGCGATGGAACGATTCGGAATAAGTTGGTGGTCGGACATTCCCGGATGCAGATTTACTTGGCAAACCTTATTGTGTGTTCGATAGCCTGTGTATTGATTTCTCTGGCCTATGCTGCCGGTATTATCATGGTAGGCAGCTCCAAAGGTGGTGAACTGCTGACAGAAACGAGTATAGTTTCCATGTGCCTGATATGCAGTGTTTTGGTTTCCATAGCCTTTGCAAGCATTATGACAATGTTGGCTATGCTGAACACCAACAAGGCGGGAAATGTGGTTGTGAGCATGATACTGGCCTTGGTATTACTTGTGTCCAGCTCTTATATCTATCAAAGACTTGGTGAGCCGGAAATGTACGACAACTATGTAAGCGTCAATGAGGTAGGTGTTCCTACACAGGTTGAACAGCTCCCCAACCCTTTGTATATTGACGGGACATCGAGGACCGTTCTTGAAGTAGTCAACGATCTGTTTCCCTCCGGACAGGCCATGCAGCTTGCGGATGCGTTTGATTCAGAAGGAATAACGAACAAGGGCATTGAAAATGATCCTTATCAGTGGATCGGCTATTCGCTGCTGGTGATACTCTTAACATCTGGAATGGGGATTGCCCTGTTTCGAAAAAAGGAAATCCGATGAGATAAATTGGATATAACAAATTAGAGAATATCATCGATTTGTGACAGTTCAGCTTTTTATTTTAGAGGATTTAGGATTGAGAAGATAAAAAGATTTAAATGAAGGAGAATTTAATATATGAAGAAGTATTTTTTAGTTTTATTGTCTAGCAGCATTTTATCAACGGTATTGAATGGGTGCAGCGGTATATTACCGAATGAAAATTCACAAGAAGAAAACTTATCCACAAGTGAATGGGAAACATCAGAAAGCAAATTGTCAAAAACGGAAGAAACATCTAGTATCGAAGAAAAGCCTACTGATAATGGGAAAGTTGATAATTCATGTTCTTATTATGGAACATGGGAAATAAGAGATTACCAGAGTACAGGAATTTCGGCTCTTTCCTCGGATGATATGGAATCATTTCAAGGAATAACAATCACTTATTAGTCGGATTCTATCCTTTTAGATGACGAAAATGTAACGGTTGATTATTTTACTGATGAGACGGATAATTTTGTTTATGACTATGATAGCCTGACAGACGCCTATAATGTAAATCTGGGAGAATGGTGGGATAATATCAGTGAGGTTACATATATAACAATTGATTCAAATAAAAGTTTTTTTGGTGATCAATTTTTTGTGGTAGATTCAGATACAATTTGGATTTATTATGAAGGTGCTTTCTTTCTTGCAAAAAAGGTAAATTTCTAAATAGTGGAACATTTTGTTAAGATGAATGTATAGAAAGCAGTCACAACAGGGGAAGTTGTACTTTTCCTGTGCTGCTTTTTATCAGTATTTTCCTTTATTTGAGAAAAATTATAAGACATATTAGGCGGAAATATTGAGGACGTATTAGACGGGTGATTAGAAATGAGTAAAATAGTGGTACTATCTTTTTCAGAAGATGAAGAAAAATTCTATCAGCGAATATTACATATTCTAAGTGAAAGCTCTCACTTAGAAGGTTGTAACGAGTTTTGTGTGGATGAGTATATTAGTATCGGAGAATTGAAGCTTAACTTAGCAGAGAAGAATGTAGTTATACATGATGCGGAGGTTATGCTTACCAAGAGAGAGTTTGACATATTGTATTTGCTGGCACAAAGTCCCGGCAGGATATTCAGCAAAGAGCAGATTTATGATATTGTCTGGCAGGAACCGTATTCCGGCGATTACAATATTGTTATGAGCCATATCCGCCACATAAGGGAGAAGATAGAGGATAATCCGGGCAAGCCGCTTTACATACAGACCGTATGGGGCATTGGCTATCGGTTCAACAAAAATTTGAGCAGCAGTCTGTGATGTGAAAACAGATTGCTGCTCATTTTTTGTCCTGTACACCTAACAGGTATTCACAGGACACATGGAAGAACTCTGCCAGAGCCACCACTTCATAGTCCGGGACGAACCTTGTCCCCTTTTCAATCCGTAAAACGGTCAGGTCGCTAAATTCATATCCGGCAAGCTGGAGCTGCTCTGCAAGGGCTTTCTGCGATAGCTTTCTTTCAGTCCGCAGTTCCATAACCTTTTGACCGATCAGGTTTTTAGAGTTGTTTTCCTTATTCCAATAGATTTTAATATCCTATCACCAACTTTCTAAAGATGAAGTCCTATATCATTGATTTTACGAAATATTGTTGATAATATACTTCTAAAGATGAAGTGACAGGAAATTATCTTGCGATTGGGAAATTGGAGATTGACAATATGGACTGTAAAATACAATATTATTTTTTAGCAGAGAAAGGTGGAAACAAACATGAATGAAGTTTTTGAAACATTGGCAGATGTCTTTGAGGAACTGCGCAGCGAATCAGAGGATAGGGAATATTCCGTCCAGACAGAGGAAGCAAGAGCAGCAAGCCGGGAACTAAAAAAGAAGCAGAAGGCATTTGAAGCATATCTTTCCAAACTCCCAAAGGAGGACAGGGAGTTCCTAGAGGACTACATGGATACGGTGGATCATGCCCATTACAAGGAGGAACAGCGGGCGTATTATCAGGGGTTTGTGGACAGCATACAGGTTCTTGATGGATTGGGCATTATAAAAAAGCGTATGCGTATAAAGGAGCTTCTTAAAATATTCAGCAGATAGACAAAGAGGTGGCTGGCAGGACAGAAGGCGAGCCACCTTTTTTGCATGGTTCAGAATTATCCAAAAATATTCATGAGAAAATTCAGATATTGGGGATATTCTATTCTTTGGGAGATTTGTATGTCCGAAGATAGGCTTCCACAATAGCTAGGATTGTTGTAATCTGTTCCTCTGTACACTGTGACAGATAAACCAACAGCCGCTGGTAGTCGAGGTTGTCTGCCGGGGCGGTTGGATAAAAAAACGGATCGGCGGAAATATGTAAGGCTCGTATGAGCTGTCCCAGCTTTTCAAGGCTTGGCACATTTCCATGATTCTCGATTTCCTTGATATAGCGTGAGGAAACGCCGGATTTTTCAGCCAGTTCCTCATAGGTCAGTTTCTGATCGGTTCTAGCCTTCTTCAGACGGAATCCCATTTCCTTGTCAATTTTCTTTTTCCTTGCCATATATGCACCTCCATGTATAGTGTATATTGCACATTTTACTTTGAAAATGCACTAATATATCACTTTATCAGAGGGGTATAATGCACATAGAAGAATAAAAAGACTTTGGATATTGCATATAAAAAAACGCAGTATCCAGAGGTTTTTTGCGTGAATTTTTATCCTTTGGGTACGTTTAGGGGAATTTATGTGTTCTGAACGGTCTGAGGGATATTTTTTTGACTTAGTGAACCTGTCCGGCTATTGGCGTGGGAAGGTTCTTTTATAAGGTGTTTTACTGGCAGTAAAGCAGAATATACCCTGACAAGTGAACTATACACACTCGTTGCGTGTGGAGAAAACAGAATAGAAGATATGAATAACGTCCAACAGGCATTTTGCCTGTCCGGGCGTTTTTTATATACAAAAATTTTTTCTAAAATTTTTTACTCCCACCCGAACATCAGCCTACCGCCATTTGGCAGATACAACGGAAAGGGAAAAGGCGAATGCCTTTGTCATGTCACAACGGGGGAGGAGGTGAACTCGTATGAAGAAACCTTCTTGCCATGATGAAATGACAATCAGGCATCGCTTTGACCGCCTGTGCCAGATGTCGCTCAAGGGCGAAGCAATCAATTATTATCGGCACATGGATTACCGCAGGGAGCATGAAGCCATGTTTTCTGAACTGTCTGAAAAGGAGCTGAACCAGTTGTTTGTTATGGACGAGTACGGAGTGGAGAACAGTCATTTTACAGTACATGGATATGACATTGAAGTAAAAGACACCCTGATTGCGGAAGCGTTGCAGGAACTCTCGGAACGAAAGCGGAATGTGATACTGCTTTCGTATTTTCTGGAAATGAGTGATGCGGATATAGCAAGGGAGATGAATCTTGTCCGCAGCACAGTCCATGAACATCGGACACGCTCACTGGAGATTTTAAGGAAGATTATGGAGGGAAAAGCAGATGATGAAAAAATGTAAGAGCAGAGAAGAAAAGAATTTGTTGCCTTTCCATATCATAAAGGCAGCATCAGAAGGCGATGTATTGGCAATCAACAAAGTCCTGAAGCATTATGAGGGATACATAATTACCCTGTCCACCCGGAAGATGTATGACGAGAGTGGTCGGCTTCATTTTTGTGTTGATGAAACGCTGCGCCGGAGGCTTGAAACCAAGCTGATTACAAAGATACTGGCTTTTGAAGCGGTATAGGGGCGGTTAGCAGCCCTTTTCCATAGCTGACAGAGTTTACAGCGTTGTACCTTGATAATTGAATACTGTATTGCATACAGGACGTGAGGATATGCAGAGCCACTAAGCAGATACGCCATGACATACCTGCCCTGTCTGAAACAGGGTGAAATGCGAGGAAATGTTGGAAAAGTGCATTGAAGCAAAGGTAAGGAGCGAGTGAGATCGGGCAAAATATGTAGCAGTTACATGGGGCGATGAAGCATATCTGTGATAATGATACTTCCGGGTTGTGGGGAACTGCAGCCCGGTCAATAAAATGACGGTGCAAGACCGATGTGGGCGGCGTAATGAGCCGCCACCTGTATTGCAGTTTTTATCTGCTAATAAATGGGGAGAAGTGTATTCTGCCTGTTTATTAGCAGATAAAGCTGTGCAAAGAATTAGGAGGATATTTTTAATGCAAAGAATACCGAAAGCGATTAACAAAAAGAGGTTAGTCAGATATAAAGAAGGTGCAGAAATGTACAGCATGGGAATGAATAAATTTCAGTCTTTGGCGAAGGATGCGGGCGCAATATTGAAAATTGACAGAATGGTATTGGTTGATTTGGATATGTTTGACCAATATCTGGAATCATTTCGTGTGAAATAGTCAATATGCGTGTATGTTGGAGAGAAAGATTTTTCGTATAACCAAAAATAAGTGTTGACTTTTGGTTAAACTAAAAGTATAATGATTATGAAATGGATGGAGGTGTATATTGTGGCTAGGACAGGCAGACCAAAGTCTGACAATCCGAAAAAAAGCCTTATCGGATTGAAATTGACAGAGGAAGAAGCCGCAAAACTAAGGGAATATGCGTCCAAACATGACATGACCATAACGCAAGTGCTACAAAAGGGGATTGATTTGCAGTATGCAATGGAAGAACCGATAAGTAGCTAGTACGAAATCTCTTTCCTTGAGAAAGGAGCAGAGATGGCAAAATCAAGAAAGGATAATAAAGGGAGAGTTTTAAGAAAAGGCGAAACCCAACGCAGTTGTGATGGAAAGTATGTTTATACCTATACTGATCCGGAAGGAAAACGCCGGAGCATATACTCTAAGGACATTATGGAACTGCGTGAGAGGGAAGAAAAGCTGATTAAAGACCAGTTAGACGGATTGGATACCTATGTGGCTGGAAGTGCAACGGTTAATTTTGTTTTTGACAGGTATATATCCACAAAGTCAGAACTCAGGGGAACAACCATGAGGAACTACAAATATATGTATGACCGTTTTATCCGTAATGGGTTTGGGAAGAAGAAAATCGCAGCGATAAAGTTTTCTGATGTGCTGCAATTCTACCAGCATTTGCTGAAAGATAAGGAAATGCAGATTAACACATTAGAAACAATCCATACGGTGCTTCACCCAACATTCCAGTTGGCAGTGCGGGATGATATTATCCGCAACAATCCGAGTGACGGGGTTATGGCGCAGATTAAAAAACAGCCGGGGAGAAATCATGGCGTAAGACACGCTTTAACTCTGGAACAGCAGCGAGCCTTTATAAACTATATAGAAAGCAATCCTACATATTACCGTTGGACATCTTTATTTAAGTTCTTATTAGGGACGGGGTGCAGGATTGGGGAAGCAATCGGGATAAGGTGGGAAGATGTAAATTTTGAAAAACGTGTAATCAGCATCAACCACAGTCTTGTTTATTACAGCAGGGAATTTAAGGAACACCCGATGTGTACGTTTTCTATATCACTCCCAAAGACAGAAGCGGGTATACGCAGTATCCCGATGATGGATGCGGTCTATGATGCACTCCGGGCGGAGCTTGCAGACCAGCAGGAGAATGGATTCAATGAAACGGAGATTGATGGAATGAAAGGTTTTATCTTTATGAACCGTTTTGGGTACGTCCACAATCCGCAGTCTATCAACCGGGCGATTAAGCGTATATACGAATCGTACAATGCAGAAGAAGTGGTTAATGCTTCCAAGCAACACCGGGAGCCTGTGCTAATACCACATTTCTCATGTCATCATTTGAGGCATACCTTTTGTTCGAGGTTTTGCGAGAATGAAACGAATTTAAAGGTGATTCAGTCTATAATGGGACACGCTAATATTGAAACAACGATGGACATTTATGCGGAAGTCACCGATGCAAAGAAACAGGAAGCGATTGAAAATTTAGCACACAAATTGGATGTATTTTAGGAAAGAGTCCGGCTAGGACTGACAGAGGGTACGACAACTTGTGTGCCATACGACAAGAGTACGACAAATTCAAGGGTTTTAATCAATGAAACAGCATTATATCGCTGTGCCGGAGATGCCGAAAAGCGGCTAAATAAAGGGAAATAAGTTGTTTTAAATTAAACTGACTTAAAATCCCGACAATGAAGTCCTTGAATGATGTAAACAAGGGAAATGATGTAAAAAATCAGCCTGTCGAGGAAATGAATACTGAGCCTGAAAAGATTGATTTCTCAAAGGTGAAAATCGAGCCTTTGTTTGAGGAACAGGTTGATTTTGATACATTCAGCAAGTCAGATTTCCGTGCAGTAAAGGTTAAAGAGTGTGTTGCAGTACCGAAGTCAAAGAAACTGTTACAGTTTACTCTTGATGACGGAACAGGCACAGACAGAACCATTTTAAGCGGTATTCATAGCTTTTATGAGCCGGAAGAACTGGTTGGAAAGACTCTTATTGCTATCACAAATCTTCCACCGAGAGCTATGATGGGCATTGACTCTTGCGGTATGCTCCTCAGTGCTATTCATGAAGAAGAAGGCGAAGAAAAGCTTCATCTTCTGATGGTTGATGACCACATTCCGGCAGGTGCAAAGCTCTATTAAGATGATGTAAAGATGTACCTTTTTACCAAATAGACGGGACATACTTCATTTGATAAAAAACTGAAAAAACAGCGATTTACATCAAACTTACATCATTTGATGCAGAAATCGGTGCAAGCAAGAAAAAATCGCATAATTAGCAGAATGAATGGGCAGTCCTGAAATCGGGATTGCCCATTTTTAGAAGAAAGACGAAAAACTCTTGACCTGCACGCAGCGTATACGCTTATACTATCAACATAAATCATAAGGAGGTGCATCTGATGTTATTAAATGAAATTATAAATGAGGTTGGAATGACAAAGCGTGCAGTTAAGTATTATGAAGAAAAAGGATTGCTGTCAGTGGATAAAGATAACAATGGTTATCGTAACTATACTGCACAAGATGTTGAAACTTTAAAAAAGATTTCAGTATATAGAAAACTCGGTATTAGTATTAAAGACATACAGAGCCTTTTGGAAACTGGCGACAAAAGTATTCTTCTTCGTATTTATCAAGAAAAAGTACAGGAAAAAGTTTTAAAAGACTCAGAACTTGAAGCTTTGAAGCAATTTATAGATGATGGTGACGCAGACAAAGCAAATGAGGCACTTGATTATCAAACCGTTGAAAATGCAATTGAGTCTTTGCTACCGGGAAAAGAATGGGGAGATTATTTTAAAAGTCATTTCAAACCATTTCTTAATGTAAGGTTGAAGACTCTGGAACAGAAGCAGGCACTACAGAATATATTAGAATATTGCGATGAAACGACATTGAAAGTTCCTTTTATTATGGGAATAGGTGCGAAGATGATAGGTGGGATTGCACAAGAAACCAGAACCGCAGATGAGATGATAGCCTATTATCGTGATATGAGTGAAAGTGAATATGAAAGACTAAAAGAAAAAGTATGGAAAGGTGCTAAAATGAAAAACGGTATAATGAAATACCATCCAGCATTTATTGCACAGAGAAAAATGCAGGAAGAGTTACAAAATAAAGGATATAACGATATATTCATTCCTAATTTAATGGTTCTGTCTCCAACGTATGCAGAATATAAGAAAGCGTTAGATAATGTGAACGATAGAATGTGTAGAGAACTTGGACTGTATTATGATAGCAATTATAACTTAGTTATTAAAAAAGATAATTCTAAGTAAAAGTTAAACTACCCTTTGGGAGAGGAGAAATCCTTTTCTCAAAGGGCTTTTTCTATTTATACGGATATTCGCAAACTACAAGATAAAGCCAAAACTTCATATACTCTAAGCACAAGGAGGTTATAATGGTATCGGAGCTTGTTTCGGAGTGGTCAGAGAAGAATTTACTGCTTACTGATGTTAGAATATAAATAGTACAAAATAAACATGACCATTTTCAATAAATAGTATATGATAGTCATACAGCAAGGAGGAGAATGGTTATGACAAAAGGTACAAAATATTCCCAACAATTTAAAGAGGATGCGGTGCAGTATCGCTTGGATCATCCAGAGCTGCCACTTCGCAAGGCTGCGGAGAATCTTGGAATCAGCGAATCCGCACTAAAAAATTGGATGAAAGCAGCAAAAGAACATGAAGGTTCTGTTCCTACCCGTGGTTCTGGTAACTACGCTAGTGATGAAGCAAAAGAGATTGCTAGATTGCAGCGTGAATTACGAGATACAAAGGATGCTCTTGAAGTATTAAAAAAGGCAATCGGTATTCTGGGAAAATGACAGAAACTCTTTACACGGCTACTTCTGAGTACGTGGAGGAAATAAAAGCCCTGCCTGTGAAACGTCAAGTTTCTGTCAGCGGAATACTGAAAAAATTGGACGTTTCACGTTCGGGTTATCATGCATGGAAAAAACGGGTTCCTTCGGACACGTCTGTTCGTCGTGCCGTTTTAAAAGAAAAAATCCAAAAGATTTATGAGGACTCTCATCAAAACTACGGTGCTCCTAAAATTACTGCGGAATTGCGGAAATTCGGGGAGCGCGTTTCTGAAAAAACTGTGGGAAATTATATGCGTCAAATGGGAATCAAAGCCCAGTGGGTAAAGCCCTACATCCAAACAACCATAGATTCTGATTTTAGTCAGGAATTAAAAAATATCTTAAATGAGGAATTCAATCCTACTCAGCCTGATGCTGTTTGGTGTTCTGACATCACGTATATTTGGACGTTTGAAGGATTTGTATATCTTACCAGCGTTATGGATCTGTATTCGAGGAAAATCATTTCGTGGGTGTTGAGTGAGACGCTGGAGGCTTCCCACGTGGTGGAATGTATTGAAAAAGCAAAACAAGTCAGAAATGTTAAGTAGCCGTTGATTTTCCATTGTGACAGAGGATGCCAGTATGTATCAGAAGCATTTCGGCAATCAACAAAGGATATGATTCACAGTTATTCAAAGAAAGCATATCCATGGGATAATGCCTGTATAGAATCCTTTCATGCACTCTTGAAGCGGGAATGGATTAATCGGTTTAAAATCTTTAATTATACACATGCATATAAGTTGATTTTTGAATACATAGAAACATTTTACAATACAGTACGTATTCACAGCCATTGCGGGTATTTATCCCCAACCCAATATGAGGAAGAATATCTGAAAAATCTAGAAGCTAATGCGATAGAAAGAGCGAGTTAAGCTTTGCTAAGCATAGAGAAAATTGGTTACATTTAATTTGTACTTTTTCTTGACATAAGACCAAGTGCACCACGTGCAGAAGCCGCACGAAAGTAAGCTTCCTTGGATTTGTACTCATCCGGGAGACCGACAATCAGCGGTGAGATCATGGAATAACGCATTAAAGCGATATCCTGTGCTAATTCCTGTTTCATTTAAAGTCCTCTCTTTCGTTTTTTCTTAAGTATAAGAGGAAGCAGAAGCGTTTTCCTGTAAGGCTATGTGGGTGTTAGAAACAGAATATTTGGAGTCTGCCTTATCTGCATGAACTGGTTCCCGAAAAAAGCAAAACACTGCATTACGAGACGGGGCGGGAAAGATAATCCAATACGGAAGGAACGGACCTTCTGCATCCAGTGCTTCACATATCGTTTGATGATGGATGCAATGAGATTTTCATCAACGGAGAGAGTGCCAGCCATGATTTTCTCATAATCTCCAGAAGCCTCATAGTCAGAGATGATAGAAATCTGATCCTGCAGGGATACCTGGGAGTAAGGAACAAGTAAAGAAGGAAGTAAAGCATGAGTCCTGCCGCAGTGAGAGCATCTGACGCGACAGATAGATAAAGAGATCCCGGAATCGTCTTTTTTGAGAGAGCGGGTGTAATAACCATGGATAGTTAAGCAGCCAGAATGGCCACAGGTACACTGTAGCTGGTGAAACTGTAAGGTGTTGATGATATTTTCATAAGTTTTTTGATCGAGTGGATTGTCAAAAGGTACCGTAATTGTTATCATAAAGGTGTTGCTTGCAGTGTTACATTGAAAGATGCTGCACTGTGAGGATTGTTTTGATAGCGGGTATCAAACTTTGGTCGGTGGGATACCTGCTATTCTTGTAACTTTGATATGATAACACAAGAAGGTACTGGTTCAAACACTCTGCTGTAAAATACATCAGAATATATGAGCCAGTACCTTCATTTAATTTGACGAATATAAGAAAGATCTGGAGCACCTAGGGTGCTGGATAACAGTAGAGAAAGACTGAGAAAACTAACAAGCCAAGAAGAATGCCCATTTGTTCTTCATATAGGAAATCGTCGAATGATTAAGAGGAGGATTTTTGATGAATACATTGAAAAACTTACTTTCCTTGAATGATGATGAACGCTTACTTGCCGAAGTAAGAACATATCAGGAAAAACTCATAAGCAATGCTGAAGAACCAATATGGGAAAGAAAGTGGCTGACAATCGAAGAAGCCGCAGCATATTCCGGTATAGGAAGAACGAAGTTGCGTGAGTTGTCTAATCAAGCAGGTTGTCCATTTGCAATATGGATAGGCAATAAAATCCATATTGTGAGGGAACGACTGGACAAATATATAGATAAGCAGTTTAGAATTTAGGAGGACACAATGGCGACAAAAAGAAAAGATAAATCAAGAGTTGTTCTGAAAACCGGAGAGGTTCAGAGAAAAGACGGTACTTATCAATTTAGCTGGCAGGACAGCCAGATGAAAAGAAGATTTGTTTACGCAAGAACTTTAGATGACCTGAGAGAAAAAGAGAAGCGTATTCAGAAAGATAAATGTGATGGTATTAAGACCGAAGCACGATATACAACCATTGATGAATTATTTGACCTTTGGGCAAATATGAAAAGAGGGCTGAAGAATAATACCTTTGAAAATTACAAATATATGTACAATACCTTTGTGCGACCAGTGATTGGAAGTAAAAGAATATCAACGCTGAAGAAATCAGATATTAAGAAATACTACAATTATCTTGTTGATGAAAGAAATTTGAAGCCTTCAACGATTGATAATATACATATGGTTCTTCATCAGGTTTTACAGATTGCTGTCGATGATGACTTCATCAGAAATAACCCGTCAGATAATGTGTTGAGAGAATTGAAAAAAGCACATTGTTTTCAGTCGGAAAAGCGTAGAGCGTTGACGAAACTTGAGCAGGAGCTATTTCTGAATTTCATGAAAATCCACCCTGTATATGAACACTGGTATCCGGTCTTTGCAGTAATGATAGGAACTGGACTTCGTGTGGGGGGAAGTAACTGGATTGAGATGGTGTGATATTGATATGGAAAGTGGAATGATTGATGTTAATCATACTCTTGTATATTATGACCACAGAACTGAGGGGAGTAAAAGTGGCTGTTATTTCAATGTAAATACAACGAAGACTCCGGCGAGTATGAGGCAGGTTCCAATGCTCGGTTTTGTGAGAGAAGCATTTGAACAGGAGAAACAGAAGCAGGAAGATTTAGGACTTCATTGCGAGGTCACGATTGACGGATATACAGATTTTATTTTCATCAATCGTTTTGGTCAGGCACAGCACCAAGCCACACTCAACAAAGCAATCCGAAGAATTATCCGTGATTGCAATGATGAGCAGTTTTTGCACAGTGATGAACCTGATGTGTTACTTCCTCATTTTAGCTGTCACTCGCTTAGACATACATTTACAACAAGAATGTGTGAAGCTGGAGTAAATATAAAGGTCATTCAAGACGCACTCGGACATTCAGATATTTCAACTACACTGAACATCTATGCTGATGTTACAAAAGAAATGAAAGCGGCAGAGTTCAAAGGATTGGATAGCTACTTCAAAGTATAATATTGGACTTCACATACAGAAAGAGAACATACAGAGTGTTGTGTGTTCTTTTTTCTTGTTCTGAAGCAGGAAAAGATAAGGCAGCGTTACTTTGATGTGGATTGACATTGTAAATAAGAGAAGTTATAATTTCTTGTATATGACTATGCTCTTGCATATACTACTATCGCCCTACATCATTTACATCATATTTTACATCATTTGCCCGCAAAGTGACTCAAAGTAGAGCAAAAATATGAAGTATGGGGGATAATTGGAATATGGAGAATTTAATAGTATTAACACCAGCTTGGTCGAGTATGAAAGAACCACAAAAAGGGTCCCGACAATGAAAACGCTTGGCGGAAAAGACCAGTAAAATCAAGGCTTTGCAGACAGCAGGCAGACGGTGCTTTTATAAAAAATGAATATGAAGATGGAAAAAGACGCATTTTGAGATTTGCGTCTTTTTCTATTGGGCTTTCTGCTTTACCTTGAGAAATGAGCAGACAACAGCAAACGCCATTGAATGGACTTCCATTGATGGTGTTTTTTTATTGTCTGGAAAGGAGCAGAAAAATGGAAATAACACATAAAAAAGTAAAACGAAAGGCGGTCTATGTGTGCCCTTAAATTAGGAAGCCTGTTTGATGGAATCGGTGTGTTCCCTCTTGCGGCTTCCCGTAATGGAATTATTCCCGTTTGGGCAAGCGAGATTGAAAAATCCCCAATAGCCATAACAAAACGCCACTTCCCAGACATGTGATTATTATCAAGCTTGGGAGCTATCGTTCTCATACTTGAGAGCCACTTTGTTTTCAATATAATTATCACGCTTGA
>NZ_CALPDG010000035.1 GCF_943193195.1 Mediterraneibacter agrestimuris
TAAAAAGAGTCCATACCCTAAGAATCCGACAAAGTATGGACTCAGCTTTGCATAATAACTTACTTTTCATAACCGACTCCGCCTTTCTGGTTTGCGATTGCGATTATTTTACACATGATAATTCTCCTTTGCTTCTACTAATTTTCTTTTACGTTGCTTTTCCTGACTTCCACATAAGCCCTGTAATACTTCTTTGTCCCTTTGTTTGGGAACATATCAGAAAACTCCGTTACTTCGATTTTCGGGTTTCTCTGTAAAATCTTCCCGAACCACTTAATATCGTTCTTCGTTCCCATAAGCCTGACTTTTAACATCAATCCCGTCCTCCAAGCATGGCGTACAGATCGTGGTTATACGCTGCATATTCCGGATAACGAATCTGTACCGCCTGCCAAAAATAAGGCGCATAGGCACAGCAGAACAGTTCTTCCACTGTGTACCGTCTGCACTCGTCCACCTGTTCCTCCGCATCATCATAGTCAAGGACACTCGGCGTACCATTGCAGTAAAGGTTAAACGCCATCCTGACTACTTTTAAGCTCCCGCTGGTCTGCCAGCCTTCGTGCAGGCACTCCGTTTTTACACAGCCTGTCTTAAAGTTATAAATGCTGTTGATATTTCTTCTTGTGTCATCGCTGATACCAAGACAATATACAAGCGCTTTGTGGTACACGTCCTGATACCTGACCTCTTTCAATTTTTCATAGTAGAATTTTTCATGTGCATCACTGATAAAAATAATCGCTTTCTCTGCTCCTAACGCTGTACTACTCATGTTCATTTCCTCCATTTCTTATTTTGTTTTTTGACCATAACAAAAGGACACTTCCCTAAAATTTTCTTTTAGAAAAATGTCCTTATCGTACAAAATATTAACTTGAACTGACACGAGTTTAATTTAAAATCATTTATTTTAACCCGTTAAGAGAGTTTATTTTGTCGTACTCTTGTCGTACCATACTGTCTTTAAGTCCGCAAACCCTTGATTTTACTGGTCTTTTCCGCCAAGCGTTTTCATTGTCGGGAAAAGCAGCACATCTCGTATGGCCTCTGCTCCTGTGAGCAGCATACACATTCTGTCGATACCGTATCCGATACCGCCTGTCGGCGGCATACCAATCTCCAGTGCGTTCATAAAGTCTTCGTCTGTTGTGTTCGCCTCTTCATCTCCCTGTGCCAGCAATTCTTCCTGTGCACGGAAACGCTCTCTCTGGTCAATTGGATCGTTCAGCTCAGAGTATGCATTTGCCATCTCCCAGCCATTCATAAAGAACTCAAAACGTTCTACATATTCCGGATTCTCCGGTTTCTTCTTCGTCAGTGGAGATATCTCTATCGGATGATCCATTACAAATGTAGGCTGAATCAGATGTTCTTCCGCGAATTCCTCAAAGAACAGTGCAAGGATGTCTCCCTTTTTATGACGATCCTCATACTCTACATGATGCTCTTCCGCCAGTTCTCTTGCCTGTTCCAGTGTAGTAACTTCATTCCAGTCAACACCTGCATACTTCTTTACAGCATCTATCATTGTAATACGCTCGAACGGCTTGCCAAGATCCATCTCAACACCTTTATACATAATATGTGTTGTTCCCAGCACTTCCTGTGCCACATAACGGTACATGTTCTCTGTCAAATCCATCATACCATGATAGTCTGTATATGCCTGATACAGCTCCATCAAAGTGAATTCCGGATTATGTCTGGTATCCAGTCCCTCATTACGGAACACACGTCCAATCTCGTATACACGTTCCATTCCGCCTACGATCAGTCTCTTCAGATATAACTCCAGAGAGATTCTCAGCTTTAAGTCTTCATTCAGAGCATTGAAATGTGTCTCAAATGGTCTCGCTGCAGCGCCGCCGGCATTTGCAACCAGCATCGGAGTCTCTACTTCCATGAAGCCTTGTCCGTCAAGGAATTTGCGGATTGAACTCAAAATCTTAGAACGCTTGATAAATGTATCTTTTACATCCGGGTTCATAATCAGATCCACATATCTCTGGCGATAACGCAGGTCTGTGTTGGTCAGTCCGTGGAACTTCTCCGGAAGAATCTGCAGACTCTTGGAGAGCAGCATAATCTCTTCTGCGTGTATAGACATCTCGCCTGTCTTTGTGCGGAATACTTCACCTTTGATTCCAATTACATCTCCTACATCAAATTTCTTAAAATCCTTATATGCTTCTTCACCTACGCTGTCCCTTGCTACATAGGACTGAATATTTCCCTGTAAATCCTGTACGTTGCAGAAAGATGCTTTTCCCATCACACGCTTGGACATCATACGGCCCGCAATGGATACCTGTTTTCCCTCCAGCTCTTCAAAATGATCTTTGATTTCCTGACTGTGATGTGTCTGTTCGTACTTTGTGATTACGAACGGATCCTTGCCGCCTTCCTGCAATTCTGCCAGCTTCTCGCGGCGTACCTTTCTAAGCTGATTCAAATCCGGTTCCTGTGTGTTCTTCTGCTGTTCACCCATCGGTTTTTGTTCTCCTTCCTATGAACATGTTCTGCGCTTTTTTGTATCTGTTTAATATCCCTATATCGTGACACAGACCCCTTAATAATTAAGGGGTCTGTTATCTTACATATCTGTCAAATCCAAAGCTGTTGTCTATAAAGAACGGCTGATATCCAGTACTTTGTACTGAATCGTGCCCGCCTGTGTCTCTACATCTACGATGTCCCCTACTTTCCGACCCATCAGAGCCTGTCCTACCGGTGACTCGTTGGAAATCTTGCCTTCCAGACTATTCGCTTCTGTAGAACCCACGATCTTGAATTCCATCTCTTCGTCAAATGTTACATCAAATACTTTGATTGTACATCCGACGTTGATTTTGTCAAGGTCTACTTCATCCTCCACAACAACCTCTGCATTCTTCAGAATCCCTTCCAGCTCTTCAATCCTTGCTTCAATATCACGCTGCTCGTCCTTGGCAGCATCATATTCAGCATTCTCGGACAAATCCCCCTGCTCTCTGGCTTCTTTAATCTTGCCGGCTACTTCCTTGCGCTTGACTACTTTCAAATTCTCGAGTTCGTCCTCTAATGCTTTCAATCCTGCATAAGTAAGCAGTCTCTTCTTTGTCTCTGCCATGATTATATTTCCTCCCTTGTGATGTAATATCTCCCCTGACTCCGGGGTGCACAATGGCATCTAAATCTTCTCGTCTCAATTATATTTCACAATTTCAATATTATACCTAATCCTTATAATACTGTCAAGATTTTTTCCAGTTCTTCGTAGCTTTCTACGGCATTTATCTGTTCCCGCAAACGTGCTGAACTATGCATCCCTTTTGTGTACCACGCAACATGTTTCCGCATCTCCCGGATGCCGCAAAATTCACCCTTATATTCTATCTGTAAACGGGCATGCCGGAGCATTGTCCGGCGTACCTCGTCCACTGTCGGACGGGGCTGGATCATCCCTGTTTCCTCATATGCCGCCAGTTCCGAAAAAATCCACGGATTCCCCTGTGCGCCTCTGGCAATCATCACACCATCGCACCCGGTCTGCGTACGCATAGCAATTGCCGTTTCCCCGGAAGTTACATCACCATTTCCAATAACTGGAATGGACACCGTTTCCTTCACCTGACGGATGATCTTCCAGTCTGCCCTTCCAGAATAATACTGTTCTCTTGTCCTTCCATGGACTGCAACTGCCGCTGCCCCGGCTTCCTCAATAATTTTCGCAATCTCCACCGCATTGATATGTTCATCGTCAAATCCTTTGCGGATTTTAACGGTGACTGGCTTCTTGATCGCCTTCACTACCGAACGGACCAGTTCATACACCAGCTTTGGCTCTTTCATAAGTGCAGAGCCTTCTCCATTTCGTACCACCTTCGGCACCGGACATCCCATATTAATATCCAAAAATGTGAAAGGACGTTCTTCGATCCGTTTCGCCATCTCACTCATGATCTTCGGATCAGAACCAAATAACTGTAAAGATACAGGCGTTTCATCAGGATGAATCTGCAGCAGACTTTCCGTATTTTTGTTGTTGTACAGAATCCCTTTTGCGCTGACCATTTCCATACAGATCAATCCCGCTCCCTGTTCCTTACACAGCAAACGGAATGGCAGGTCTGTTACGCCTGCCATTGGTCCCAATATATATGAATTATCAAGTATTACATTTCCTATCTTTAACTGCTTCATCTTTTACATCCTGGTTTATCGTTTTGTCTATTTCTTATTCTTATTGTAAATCAGCCTAAGACCGCTTAACGTCAGTTCTGGATCATACACATCAATACTGTCTGTTTCTTCAGAAATGATTCTTCCCAGACCGCCCGTTGCCACAACCTTTACATTATCGTAGCCGGACTCTTCTTTAATTTTCCTGATGATGTATTCCGTCTGTCCGATCGCCCCGTACACAAGCCCCGCCTGCATACTGGAAATAGTTTCCTTCGCCAGTATAGAATCTGGCTTTCGGATTTCAATCGCCGGGAGCATTGCTGCTCCGCCCCAGAGAGAGCGCGCCGCAGTCTCAATTCCCGGCGCCGTAATTCCCGCTTCAAAAGTCCCCTTCGCTCCAATCAGATCATAAGTTGTCGCCGTTCCAAAATCTACCACGATAACTGGTCCGCCGTACATCTCATACCCGGCTACTGCATCTACGATTCTGTCCGGTCCGATTTCCTTCGGGTTCTCTGTTACGATACGGATGCCCGTCTTAATACCCGCAGATACGATAACTGGACGCACATCCAGATATTTGATAATTCCGCTAGTCAGGGAATGCATAATATCCGGCACAACAGATGCCACGATAACTGCGTTAATCTTCCCCGAACTGATATTCCTGTGTTCCAGTATGCCGCAAATAGTAAATCCATATTCATCAGATGTTCTGGAACGCTTTGTTGTCATGCGAAATGTTCCGAGCAGTTTTTCTTTATCAAAAACACCCAGCGTAATATTGGTATTTCCTACATCAATTGTCAGCAGCATTTTTGTTATGCCTCCTTTTCACCATTTAGCTTCCGCCGCTTTTGCTTCCAGTTCCGCATCCGGCGTCTCTCCCAGACAAAAAACACGGTAGTACAATTCCAAAGCCTCAAACAATTCACGCTTCGTATTCTGAAGCTCCTTTATTTTCAGCACACTTCCGATTTCATCAAAGGCAAAATCCGTCTCTTCATGCTCCACTCTCAGCTCCAGATTTCCATTCTCATTATACACTACTAAAAACACACCGCCTACGTCTTCTGTATACAGAACGCACATAATCTGCAGCTCCTGCCGGATACTTTCCGGCAATGATTCAAAGTCTGGATTCATATAAAATTTTTTCTCATATGAATTGGCGGCACATAAAACTGTTTCACTCATATATTTAACCTCTTAACAATCATGCCGCATAATTCCGGCAGCATTCATATTTCCCATAAATTTTTTAAACATATCCATACACGCCGCGTACAGACACTTCTCCGGCAAATACTGCCTCTTCCCTACCGTCATTTAACCGTACACATAGTTCACCCATATCATTGATCCCAAGCGCAAGCGCCCGGTACGGCTCTTTTTCTCCGTGAACCACCACTTCTCTGCCATGGTTTACCAGACGGTCATTGTAGGCCTGCTTCATCCATGACAAATTTCCTGTCTCAACAAAGCTTTCATAATCCTGTTCAAACTGCTTCATAACTTCTGCTGCAAGCCTGTTTCGCTCTATCTTCGTCCCAGCCTCTATTTGAAGAGAAGTTGCCTTATCCGCAATCTCGCCCGGAAATGCTTCTACATTGACATTGATCCCCACACCAATGATCACATGGCAGATGTGATTCATCCCCACACTCATTTCTGTCAGTATTCCGACCAGCTTCTTACCGTTAAATACAATATCATTGGGCCACTTGATCCGTGTATCCAGTCCGGTGCAGCTATAAATCGCTTTCTGCACACTGTATGCCATCACAAGCGTCAGCATGGATGCCTTGTCCGGCACAAAATCTGGTCTTAAAAGAAGAGACATATAAATATTACATCTTTTAGGGGAATCCCATCCCCGTCCCCGTCTGCCCCGTCCTGCCGACTGTCTGTCCGCGATGACCAGCGTTCCGTTCGGCGCTCCCGTCTCTCCAAGACGCTTTGCCTGGAGATTGGTAGAATCTGTTTCTTCACATACAAAAAGATTCTGTCCCGCCCACTTTGTATTTCCGGCAAGGTAATATTCCAGATTCTCTTTTGTCACTATATCCACAACATCTGCACTATCACCAGTTTCTTTCATCCCGCCCGATCTGCTCACGCTTCAAATTCTCCCAAAGTTGCCACCATCACAGCCTTGATCGTATGCATACGGTTCTCTGCCTCGTCAAACACCTTAGACTGCGCTGATTCAAATACTTCATCAGTTACTTCCATATCCTCAATTCCAAAACGTTCGCCCATTTCCTTTCCGATCTTTGTCTTTAAATCATGAAATGCCGGCAGACAGTGCAGGAAGATCGCCTTCTCTCCCGCATTTTCCATCACTTTCTTTGTTACCTTATACGGACTCAGTTCCTTGATACGCTTCTCCCATACTTCATCCGGCTCACCCATGGATACCCATACATCAGTGCAGATTACATCAGCATCCTTAGTTCCCGCCTCTGCGTCTTCTGTCAGAGTAATTGAAGCGCCGGATTCTGCCGCATATCCTTTACATATTTCCACCAATTCTTCATTCGGAAAATATTCCTTCGTTGTGCAGGCTACAAAATGCATCCCCATCTTGGCACAGGCGATCATCAGTGAATTTCCCATATTGTATCTTGCGTCACCCATATAGACCAGTTTTAAGCCTTTCAAGCTTCCAAAGTTCTCACGGACCGTCAGTAAATCTGCCAGCATCTGCGTTGGATGATACTCGTTAGTCAATCCGTTCCATACCGGAACACCCGCATACTCCGCCAGTTCCTCCACAAGAGACTGTCCGAAGCCCCGGTACTCTATTCCGTCAAACATCCGCCCCAGTACACGTGCGGTATCTTCAATACTTTCTTTCTTGCCGATCTGAGATCCTGTCGGTCCAAGATAAGTAGAACCCATTCCCATATCATGTGCCGCCACTTCAAACGCACATCTCGTTCTTGTGCTGTCCTTTTCAAAAATCAGGGCAATGTTCTTTCCCTTGTAATAATCCACCGGCACGCCCTTTTTCTTTTTTTCCTTCAAATCAGCTGCCAGATCGAGCAGATATGTAATTTCTTCCTGTGTAAAATCTTTCAGTGTCAAAAAGCTTCTTCCTTTTAAATTCATAATATCATCCCATCCTTAATACTGTTGTTACTGTTCATTCACTTCAGTATACTAAACTACTTTCTAAAATGCAACTCATGGTATAAAATATTTTTTTGTGGTATACTGATGTAATAAAAGTGGCAAATTAAAAAATTTATTAATGAAAGAAGTGATTTTTTTGGCTCATATACAGACGCAGGAAGAAAAGTACCGGATGATGACCGAAGACCCGGTTCCGAAACTGATCGGGCATCTCGCGGTTCCGACAATTATCAGTATGATGATTACCTCTTTTTACAACATGGCAGATACTTTTTTTGTCGGCAGGATCGGAACAAGCGCGACCGCAGCCGTAGGTGTTGCATTTCCAATCATGGCAATTATGCAGGCTCTGGGATTTTTCTGCGGACACGGCTCAGGTAATTCTATTTCCCGAAAGCTTGGCGCACAAAAAGCAGATGAAGCAAAAGAGCTTGCTGCCACAGGATTTTTCGGCGGACTGCTTTTTGGAATTCTCGTCACTGTACTGGGACTGCTTTTTCTGACTCCGCTGGCAAAAATTCTGGGCTCCACCGATACAATTCTTCCCTTTACAAAAGATTATCTCGGTATTATTCTGCTTGGAGCGCCGTTTATGACGTCTCAGTTTGTCCTTAACAACCAGCTGCGTTTTCAGGGAAATGCCTTCTATGCAATGATTGGTGTAACAGTAGGCGCCCTTTTGAATATTGTACTGGACCCGATTTTAATTTTTACATTTAATATGGGAATCTCCGGCGCTGCTCTGGCAACCGTATTCAGCCAGCTTGTCAGCTTTGCAATACTTTTGATCGGCATTCGTATTTCCGGCTGTATCCCGATCCGCGTCCGTAATATCCGTTTATCAAAAGAGCGGCTTGGTGAAATCACCGGCGGCGGTCTTCCATCCCTGTTCCGCCAGGGACTTGCCAGCATTGCAACCATGACTCTTAATCTGGGCGCCAATCCATATGGAGATGCCGCCATTGCCGCCATGTCCATTGTTGGACGCATCGCTATGTTTGCCGGCTCCGCACTGATTGGTTTTGGCCAGGGATTCCAGCCGGTCTGTGGATTTAATTACGGGGCAAAGAAATATGCCCGGGTACGGGAAGCATTTTCCTTTTGTGTCAAAGTGTCTGCTGTCCTGCTCTTTATAATTGCAGTTATAGGTTTTGCTATGTCTGACAGTCTCATCGGAATCTTCCGTGATGACCCGGAGGTAATCCGTATCGGTACACTGGCTCTCCGTTTCCAATGTCTGACCTTTACTCTAAACGGATGGATTGTCTTTAACAACATGATGATGCAGACCATTGGCAAGACATTTTATGCTTCTGTTCTGGCATCTGCAAGACAAGGCCTGTTCTTCATTCCGGCAATCCTGATACTTCCGCATTTCTGCGGAATACTGGGAATCCAGTCCGCACAGGCAGCGGCAGATATACTTACTGTGATTATAACAACTATTTTGTACCGGATCGTTATGAAGGAAATAAAGGCTGAAGAACTCTCAGAAAGTAAATAGCCAGGCATAATATAAGCAGCCGGCATCTCCGCAGATTATTTTCACGGAAGCGCTGGCTGCTTTTCATAAAATTTGTATCTTCATTCCTGCTATATCCGATATTCCCCGGCTGCATTTTCCCGTACAGCGCTTTCAAAGAACACCTTTGCGGCACGCACAAGATACCTCGTATCATTCACTCCCGCAGTTTCATATGGTGAGTGCATTGCGAGCTGCGGCAGTCCGATATCCACACAATTGACAGCCACCTGATTTGCTGACAAATTGCCCAGCGTAGAACCGCCAGCCATATCCGAACGGTTTAGGAACATCTGATATGGCACTTCCGAGCGTTCACATAAGATGCGGAACATCGCCGCAGATACACCGTCCGTTGTATATTTCTGATTGGCGCTGTATTTGATGACAATCCCGCCGCCCAGCACCGGCCGGTTGGTTGGGCATGCCTTTTCTCCATAGTTCGGATGTACTACATGGGCATTGTCCGCCGATATCATGAAACTGACCGCAAGAGCCTGTCTGTACTGTGCCAAAGTTCTTCCAAGTCCCTCACTGATGCGTACCAGCACATCCTGTAAGAATGTAGATGCTGCTCCCTGCTTTGTACTGCTGCCTACCTCTTCATTATCAAAGACACAATGTACCGGAATACTTTCTCCGTCTGTTGCTGCAAGAAATCCTTTCAAGGAGCCAAAAGCACACTGCAGATCATCTAATCTTCCTATAGAAATGAATTCCTCGTTTGCACCCCATACAGAGCCTTTTTCACGATTGTATAAGAACAGGTCATTTCCCAGAATATCATTTTCTGCAACCCCCGCTGCCTCTGCAACAGTTCTCATAAAAGAACCCTTTGCTTCTGACAATCCGTATAATGGAAGTAAATCCTTCTGCACATTGTACTTCTGTTCCTCATTCGCCTTCCGGTTCATATGAATTGCCAGACTCGGAATCATCACCAAATCTCTGTCCACATTGACCAGCCTGGAGGAAATCCCGTCTTTCGTTTTTACTACCAGACGTCCCGCCACAGACAACGGGCGGTCAAACCATGGCGCGCAGAGCATCCCTCCATATTTTTCTACGTTTAATTTGACATAAGCGCCTTCCGCATCCATCTCTGGATTTTCCTTAATTTTAAACGCCGGGGAATCACTGTGGCTTGCCATAATCTGAAATCCGCGGAAATTCCTCTTCGGAATCCGAAATGCCAGAAGAGATGTGCCGTTTCTCGTCACATAATACTTACCGCCTTCTGTAAGCTCCCACTCTCTGCTCTCTAAAAGCTGCTGATACCCCTCCATTTCCAACATTTTTTTCATTGAATCTACTGCATGAAATGCCGTCGGACTGGATTCTATAAATGACAATAATTCTTTGACAACTTTTCTGTCTCCCATAATAACGCTCCTGCTCCTATTTCATCACAATTTAACTGACATTTCTATTCATACCCAATATCTACACTCCATTCTTCGCACAAATATCTGCTATGCAGCATTTCTCACAATAGGGTGTTGTCCTTGCCGTACAAATATCTCTTCCGTGATACACAAGGCGGTGACAGAAATCGCTGCCCTCATCCGGCGGAATCAACTTCCACAGCTCCATTTCCACCTTCTTTGGCTCTTTGATCCCATCTACCAGTCCAATGCGGTTAACAAGCCGGATACAATGAGTATCTGTTACGATCGCCGGCTTACCGAACACATCCCCCATAATCAGATTCGCACTCTTTCTTCCCACACCCGGGAGCTTTAAGAGCGCATCAAAATCATCGGGTACTTTGCCGTCATACTCATCCCTTATCATTTTCATACAGGCGCTGATATCCCGCGCCTTGCTTTTTCCAAGACCGCAGGGATGTACAATTGCCTCGATATCATCCACATCAGCCTCCGCCAGTGATTCGATATCCGGGTATTTTGCGTACAAGTCTTCTACTACAACATTAACTCTCGCATCGGTACACTGAGCTGCCAGCCGAACGCTGACCAGCAGCTTCCACGCATCATCATAATCCAGTGTACATTTTGCACCCGGATATTCATTCCGAAGCCGTTCGATCACCTCCAACGCAAGCGCTTGTTTCCTTTGTTCCGTCTTTGTCAGCCTTCTTTGGGGAGCTTTCTTTTTAGAAACTGCCTTTTCCGCCACGTCTTTTCCCTCCATCACGCTTTCGTGCTCATAAATGTTCCATTTCCATAGCTATACTATCTTCACACTCACGCATTGCCAAAATGGTCTTTTCAAATAAATCTGCCAGCTCCCATCCAAGACGCTCTGCTCCTTCCCGAATCACATCCCGGGAACATCCCGCCGCGAATCTTTTGTCCTTAAATTTCTTTTTCAGGCTGGACACTTCCATATCCCGACAGCTCTTGGACGGACGCATTCTTGCCGCCGCCCCGATCAATCCAGTCAGCTCGTCCGCCGCAAACATGATTTTTTCCATCTCATGCTCCGGTTCTACATCGCTGCATAAACCATAGCCGTGACTGCATACCGCATGTATCAATTCATCAGATGCATGAATTTCTGCCAGCAGTTCGGGCGCCTTCAGACAATGTTCCTCTGGATATTTCTCAAAATCCACATCATGAAGCAGTCCCGCCATTGCCCAGAACTCTGCATCATCACCATATCTAAGTTCATTTGCGTACCAGCGCATTACACCTTCCACAGTCAGCGCATGCTGAATATGGAACGGCTCCTGATTATATTTTCTCAAAAGTGCCATTGCATCTTCTCTTGTAATATTTGCATTCATTTTCTTATCTTCTCCTTGTCGGTCCCATCAACATTTCTTCATCAAACGTACATAAAATTCTACTGTTTTTACCAATGTCTCAACTGGAACACGTTCATTATTTCCATGAATCATACCACGCTCTTCCTTCGACAGCTTCATTGCTGAGAACTTATATACCCGGTCTGTGATCCGGCAGTAATGCCATGAATCGCTGCACGCCATCATCAGATATGGTGAAACCAATGCCTTTCTCCATGTGTCTGCAACCGCCTGACACAGATTTCCCCATTCTGCACAAGACGTATCAGACTCTGTAGAAGGATTTCTTCCCTCAAACACAGACACTTCAATATTGGGATTGTTAATGACCCTTTCCAGATATGCCTTTGCAGAATCTACCGTGTCTGTTCCTATCAGACGGAGATTCATTCCTACAGATGCCGTCGGAGGAATCACATTAAACGCTTTTCCGCCCTGCATCTTCGTCATCGCACAGGTAGTACGCAGCATTGCATTCAATTCACCGCCTGATTTCTGACATACCTTGTCAAAAAGTCCTGCAAAGCACCATAAATTTGCAAAAAGAATTTTGTATGCAAAAGTAGAATGCCTTCCAAGCGTATCCAGCATCTCGCGCACCGGCTTCGTAATCTGCCGAGGAAACGGATGCTTCTCTACATCTACAACTGCCTGTGCCAGTTCTCCTACAATCGTATGTACCGGCGGCATAGATGCATGTCCGCCATTACTCTTTGCATGGAATTCTATATTGGTCAGGCCCTTCTCAGCAATTCCGATCAATGCGCACTCTCTGTCCACTCCCGGAAATACATTCTCAACCACAGCGCCGCCTTCATCCAGAACCATTGCCGGATGGATGCCGCGTTCTTCAAACCAGTCCACCATTGCCGGGCAAGTCGGTCCGTTTACTTCTTCCTGTCCCGAAAATGCGAAGTAAATATCATGCTCCGGCACAAAATTGTCTTTCATCAATTTCTCCGCCGCTTCCATAATTCCGCACAGCGTTCCCTTTGTATCTAATGTTCCCCTTCCCCAGAGAACACCATCCTCTACGATTCCCTCAAACGCCGGCTTTTCCCACTGAGATTCCTCAACCGGAACCACATCATAATGAGACATCAGTACGATTGGTTCGCCTTCTTTGCGTCCCTTCCAGCAATAAAGCATCCCATTGACCCCCAGCATCTGCCGTTCACAAGTCTCGTGAACTTTCGGATAAAGCTTTGGAAGCAGCTTTTGAAACTTCTCAAATTCTTTTTTGTCAATTAAGGATTCATCATTATAAGAAATGGTTTTACAGCGGATCATTTCCTGCATATCCCACACAATCCGGTTTTCATCAAGTAACACATCTTCCAGTGAAGAAGTTAACTCTGATTTCGGTTTAAATCTTGCTGCCCGAAGTAATATAACTCCTATAAAAACTGCAATTACAACTATTAATGCTAAGATAACTTTACCTAACATCTATTCACCCGCTTTCTCGTTAATAGCTAATAAAAGGTTACATTTCGCAACTAAGGGCGCTCCAGTAACAGTATCCTTTTATGCTCTTACTCTTATATTTTTCCATCACACGTTCTTACAACTATCCTTTACAGCATTCCCTTTTTATACAGAATCCGCGCAGAACCAATTGCGATCAGTGCGCCCACTGGAACGAGTACACCTACAGAGCCTGACAGCGACGGCACCAGAAGGAACAGAACAACCATAAACACAAGCGGTGCAACAGATATCTTCCAGTTCTTACTCACATATACCACTGCCAGTCCGCCAAACAATGACGGTAAAATATTGTCAAATGCAGGTTTTACCGCCGGATTATTCAGAATTGGTGTCAACGGAACAAGCAATGCCACACCAAGGGCAATAATAACCGTTGTCACAATTGAAGAAGTTGCCACTGCAATCGTGGAAATCACTTCCCCCTCTTCACTTCCCGGCTTCACCTTCGCATTTTCCATGGCGGTCAAAGCTGCCGGAACCTTTAAATTAGTCAGGTTACCAGTTACAAATGCCAGATAAGAACTTGCTGTTCCCAGCATCGGCACAAATGTCAGCACTTCAATCAGACCCACTGTCCAGAAAATCGGAGCCACCCCCAGCAGCCCCTGCAATACCGGTTTCCAGCCTGGCCATGCGCCATAATATATACAGGTGATGATCGGGTAAGCAAAAATCATACCAAGAGCGCACAAGATCCAAATACGTCCGTAAATATGTGTCATTTCTTCATAACTTCTTTTCTTCATCACTCTCACCCTCCTATCATCGGCGTTATCACTGCAGCAAATACCATTGCTCCGAGCATACTGATCGGCAGTGCATAATTTTCCAGCCATTTCATATTATATTTCTTGATCAGGATACCGCAGATCCCCATCAAAAACGAAGAAAACAGCAATACAAAAATCGGAATCCATCCCTTTAGTCCGGAACGGATATCAGCAAATACCATTCCTAAGAATGCCGATATCATGCCAAGGAACATTGCCGTCATCAGCAGGTCTCCCCACTTACCGTCTTTATTCTTAATCTTCATCAGACCACCCTGAATCTTCTTAATAAATAATGGAACCCAGATAAGCCCCGGGAAGATTCCCAGTGTCATCACCCAGGCGATCGCCGTATAAACAGATGGATCTGTCACTGTTTCGGAAAGTGAGATTCCCAGAGCATTCGCCGTAGAAGTCGCTGCCGGAAGCTCATATGTAATCGCTCCGATAACACTTAAACGCAGCCACGGGAGCGGCAATCCTAAGAACTTGGACAGTGTAATCACGCCCAGCAGGATCGACACCGCCGGAGCAATTGTGAAAACTGCTGTAGAAATCATGGTTTTTCGCATCTGCGCCGTGTCAATACCCAGCGCTTTTCCTCTTCTGTATGCCCGGATCAGGAAGAACAGCGACTGTGCAATAACAAATACAATAATTGCTCCCGCCAAAACGAACAAAAGTGAACTATTTGGATCAAACTTCATTTAACCCGCCTCCTTTTTCTCATTACATAGATATCATTATACCGTTTTAAAGTACAAAACTCCAGTTTTTTCTTTATATATTTGCCTGCATTAATAACTATCAGAAAGAGGGAACAGCTTTATAAGCCGCTCCCCTTCTATTCTTCCTATTTTTCTACATATCGTCTTACTCAAAGATATCGATCACCGCTACCGGACAACTGTCCCTTGCCTCCTCTGCCGACTCCTGCACCTCTTCGGTCACATCTGCATAAGCCTCAGCCAGATCCTCCTCATTAAACCGGAACACCTCAGGACATGCAGCCACACAAGTTCCGCAGGAAATACATCCTTCATTTACTTTCGCCTTCATAAATCTGCCTCCTCGTTATGAGCACTTAGCGGCTGTATTTTAGCCGTTTTATAATCACTACTTACCTTAACAGGATGCACCGGTTTTAAAATATTTATACCTATTAATGAATCTATTTTCTTTCACCGCTTACTTTATACTCTTGAACACCCTTTGGTAATTTCACCTCTTTTTTGAGACCGCCGTCCTTTTTCTCAACTTTCACATAAATTGTTCCTTTCGGTGTAGGCACTTCACCTTCTGCCCACTGTAAACCGTCTGGAAGACATGGTTCAATTTTCACTGATTCAAATCCCGGCGTCATCGGCAAAACCCCCAATATCTGTGCCGGCATCTGATAAGTAGGTGTTCCTCCCCATGCATGGGAATAATCACAATCAAATCCAGACCACACTTCCTTTAAACCTGTAGGATTCTCTTGTAACAATAATTCCCATCGTTTCAGTTGGTCCAGTCCGTATTGCTTAAATAATCCAGTTTTCTTCAATGCTATAAATATAAAATGCATAAAGTATGGCTGTGCCTGACTTAATGAAGTATCTTCCATCACCTTCTTCATCAAAACTCTCTGTCGTTCTTTAGGTGCAATATCATATAATACAGCGAGTGTATTCATATGCTGACTATAAAATTCCCTTTTTACATCAGCCGGCATCCATCGGGAGGCTTCTGTTGCTCTTGCATCATATAAGCCATCTCGATACAGTCCTTTTTCCTCATTCCATAACAAGTGATTAACACTGCCGGCAATTGCGTCATGTAGTTTCATATATTCCTTACAACGTCCGGCAGTTCCTCCCCATTGAAAAATTTTATGTGCCGTTTTTATCGCTCCTGCAAGCAACACCGTCATATATCCCTGCCCCATGCACTTCGGCGGATGATGCCGGTTCATATCCCCTTCCGCAACCCAATCCATAAACATATAACTCGGTGAATATTCTATCAGCATATTGTCCCCTAAATACCCCAAAAAGCGTTCAATCACTCCACATATAACATCATCCAGTTTTTCGGCTATTTTTTTATCTCCTGTATACATGATATAATCGTATATCATATGAATATACAACAGACAATAACTCGGGTGAAACATGCGAAACTTCTTCAATCGTAAATAATAGGATATTTTTAAAATATCAAAGCGCGTCAGATATGGATCTCCAAAACTATAATAATTCATCAGACTTTCAATCATATAGTCTCCCATACACCCCAATGGTTCCTGATGCACGGGTGAATCCATATGGTACGTCTGCCGGCAGATCTGATTCGTTCTGCACCCCAATAAATATATTTGATCCAGTATTGGCTCACTACAGTGAAACCATCCTTTCATATCCCCCGGATAAACACTTATATCAATTTCTGCGTCCTGTATTTCTATATCGTCATACACATTACTGACAGTTACCTGAATCATATGTATACTATGCATCCGTAAGGACTGTATACTATTTTTTCCTTGTCTCAAAATATAAGTTTCCGTGGTTCCTTCCCGTTCTACCTTTCCCGGAAATTCTTGCATATGAAGTGTTATCTTTATATTCTCTGCACCAACAATAGTCATATGGGGAAATGCAGCATATATTCTTCCAAAATCCATCCAAAAGGTAATAGGTGCGCCTTTTTTTATTTTAATTTTTCCGTTCTCTTTCTCAAAATGGATTCGGCCGCCCCCGTCAAACGGATTCAATATAGTTTCTACCTTTTTCCTTATATATCGGAGATTTGGTATTTCCGACGGCAGCAATTCAGGAAACTGCTCTTGCCCGTCAACACACTGTGCCTGCTTCCATTTCTTACCCACCTCTACTTCCTCTGTATTCTCATAACTTTTACAGCCGTTCCATTCTGTTGAACTTTGGTAAGCTTCATCTCTCCTGCATTCCCACGAGCTGTCTGTTCGTATTAGCTTCTCTTTTTCTTTCAGGCAGACAGCAAGCTCTGCAATTATTCCGCCGTGCCCGCAGGATACTTCCGACTGTACAACCGGTCCCAGTGCTGATTTTACAAGAATTTCATTTTCTCCCTGACATAACAATTCTGATACGTCATATTCTTCATAAAATTTGTATGGCAATGGATCACAATTTCCATAATCACCTCCCGGCTGCGCGCTGCCTCTCCCGATAAATCTCCCGTTTATCCATACATTATACTGGCCATCTGCCGTAATATATAATTTTGCACTCTCTGGCAAATGCTCAAAAAAACACTTCTTTCTGAAGTAAAATACCGTAAAATTCCATTGCTTTCGCTCAAATAATGTATATGGACAGGTCTGATATTCCTCAAAGTCCTCTGCCCCTCCCCATATCCACTGTGCGCTCCAGTTTCTAACTTCTGCCGGCAGCTCATACTTTTCATCTGTAAACCGAAATATATATGGTATACCGCAACTATTTATATCATATTTCTCAATTTCATTTTTCATCATTTTTATAGTCCTTTATAATTTCCTATACCCATAAACAGATATACGCACCGCACTTCTTAACAGTACGATGCGCCTATCTTTTTTAAATATTTCTATTCGTTACTATACTCATCCAGAAGTTCCTGACAAGCATTATTCAGTTCATTTAATCCTTCTTCTACACTTGGATATTTCCCCTGAATAACATCTACAAGATATTCTGCCATAGTTGTCTGCACTTCTACAACACCGCCATATGCCGGTTTTGGTTTTACACCTTCCATTAAAGTGCCTTCATCATACATTCTCACAAGATCTGGCTGAACCTTTTCGGTTTCTGCGCGTAATGTTTCATCCTCATAAGAAGCAATATCGACAGGTGTTCTTGCCCCAACCTGTGTAACCCATTTATGCCAGAAATTCTGGTCGATTAAAAACTGAAGAAATTCTTCAATCGCATCTACCTTTTCAGACAGAGAGGAAACGCTGATTTCCATGTTGGAGCTAACCATTCTATAAAATGCATTTTCTTCATCAACCTCCATGTCCTCATCCGGAACCGGCATAGCTGCCATAATATATTCAAAGTCTTCCGGAACTTCCATATCTGTCAGAATACCATTAATATATGTATAGCCAATATTGGTTGCACATTTACCGCCAAAAAACTGCTCATGCCTGTCCATATACGTTTCATTTGCCGCACTCTTAGAAAATGTACCGGCATCATACATGGATTTAAGAAATTCTACGGTTGTAACAGCGTGCTCGTCATTCATAGTCATTTGAGTCGCCTCATCATTCATCGGCGCTCCGCCAAGCTGCCAGTTCCAATAATTAAACTCATTATTTACATCTGAATAATTATCCATACTCATTGGAACAGAATATCCTGTATATCCTGCTGCCGCAAACTTCTCTGCCGCGTCTTTAAATTCACTCCATGTCTTCGGTACAGAATTTTCATCCAGTCCAATAGCCTCTAAAGCCTCAATACTGTACATCATATACGGAGACAGATCAACCCATGATGGAATCGTCCACATCTTTCCATCCTTTGAAGCAACCCCCTCTGCTACTTCTGGAATCATCAACTCTTTTACCTGTTCAGCAATTCCCGGAAGCACATCTTCAATAGGAGAAATAATTCCCATTTTTATACCATAGTCTTCAATACATGGACCAAGTGCATATAAATCCGGCGCTGTTTCATCACCCGCCTGATAAGCTGTCACGATTTTCTCCTGCCTGCTCCCCCAGTCCTGTGCAGTTACAACAACCTCAATCTTATCCTGAGACGCATTAAATTCTTCTGCCAAGTCCTGGAATACAACCGGCTCTTCAGACAGACCGCCAAATACCCAGAAGTCAAGTGTTACTTTCTCACTTCCCGCTTCCGCCGGCTTTTCCTGTCCTCCCGCATCCTTGTTTCCGTTTCCGCATCCTGCCAACAGGGTTATCGTCATACAGCCTGCCAGTAATACAGATACAATTTTCTTTTTCATAGTGTTACCTCCTTTTTTATTATACATTTTTCTTTTGTAACGTTTGTTCTCTGACGGATTTTTTCATCCGTAAATACATTGTTTATAAGATCCTTTAGCCTTTTACCGCACCTGCGGTCAGACCTTCGATCAAGTTTTTACCCAAAAGTATAAATATTACTAATGTAGGAATGGTTACAATTATAGATGCTGCTCCCATCTGATTCCAATAGGTTCCAAACTCTGTTATAAATCTAGACAATCCAATCGAAATTGTATAGTTTTGTTCACTCGTTAGTAAAATCAGACTATACAAGTACTCATTCCACGCACACATAAATGCATATACACCAACTGCAGCAATACCCGGTTTAGAAATAGGAAGAATCACATGGATGAAAGATTTCAATGCCCCGCAGCCGTCAATACGCGCAGCCTCTTCCAATTCTTTTGGCACACCTCTAAAGTATCCATACATCATCCATACTGAAAATGCCAGACTAATTGTTGTATATAAAAGCATGAGCCCTACATGTGTGTCGTATAGTCCATAACTTCTATAGGTTGAAAAGAGCGGAATAATAATCGATGTACTTGGAAACATCTGTGCAACCAATACAAACATCAAAATTCCTCTTTTAAATGGAAATCTGAATTTTGCAAATCCATATGCCGCCATACTAGAGACTATCATTCCCAAAACCGTTGCCACCACTGCAATTTTCAAGGAATTTGCAATGTACTGCGGAAATGGCTTCTGTACCCATACTTCGTAATAAGACTGAAAGGTAAAATCCTCAGGCCATAAAGTCACCGGAATTTTCAACAGCTCTGTCATCGTTTTACCTGATGTGATGAACATCCAAAACAAGGGAAATAATGCAACAAATAAAATCAATACAAGTCCGATTCCTTTTAAAACAAATATGACTTTTTTATTCATTACGCATCCTCCTCACTTGTTGCCTTTGTGATTTTTAAATAAATCAATGCAAATGCCATAATAATAAAGAATTGAATTACAGAATATGCTGAAGCCTCTCCAAATCTGAATTTCTGAAAAGCGGTTTTATAAATTACCATTGGCAATGTCGTACTTGACACTCCCGGACCTCCTGCTGTCAGAATATTTATAATACCAAATCCATTCATAGTCCATATCATTGCCATTAGAGAACAAATAGACAATACATATTTCAAATTCGGCATAGTTACATACCAGAATATTTTTATTCCGTTGCACCCATCAATAGCTGCCGCTTCATATAAGCCGCGGTCTATTCCCTGTAATCCCGCCGAAAGCATAATAGTTACATATGGATATGTCCGCCATATATACACAAAGCACACCGTTGCTAAAGCAGTTGCCTCAGAAAAGAACTGAATATGATCGGGTAAGATATGTAAATATTCTACCAATACTGAATTTACCAATCCCTTCTCTCCATCAAAAATCCATCTCCATAAAGCGCCGACCACGACCTCAGGTAATACCCATGGCATGAATACAAGCGCCCTAACTATATTCTTACACCGGGTGATACTATTAAGAAAAATTGCAATAAGCATTGATATCACAACCGTTACACTTGTAACTACAACAGCAAAAATGATTTCATTTTTAAGAATAACCCCAAAATTTTCATTAGAAAAAATTTTTTTAAAATTTTCAATTCCATTAAAGTTGTATTCCCAGCTTTTCAGTATATTAAAATCTGTTACGCTATAAGTGAAACCTTGTATCATTGGTATAAACAACAGCCCCAGCAGCAGCACCAACGCAGGCGTAATAAATAGATACCCTCTGACAGCCTCCCAGAACACCAATTTTGATACTTTTCTCTTTTTTCTCATCTGTCCGGCACCTCCTCTATAATCCAAATTTCACAAAATGGTATTTATCTGACCATACTTTTCTGTTATCCGCCTTGAATGGAGGCGGTGTGTCTGAAAAATCTGCCGGCCAGACTGCATATAACTCGCCGTCTATATGATGATGCGGACCAAGTAAATTTCGATTAGATGCATATAATTCAATCTCAACTTCATTATGACCTTCATGGATATACTCTGTTACATCACATTCATAGGGCTGCCACATAATATCTTTTACACATTTTCCATTTATATATATTCTGCCGTACATTGCGTTTATTTTTTCAAACCACAGCCGATACCTCTTTCTTTTACAGTCTATAATCTGAACACCTTCTGAATCATCATAGCCGTGTATAAATAGATTTTGCTTTATCCGCAATTTTCCTGCAAAAAAGTAAAATCCCTGTGTCGTAAAATCATCCCCGTAAAGCTTTTCAGGCATTCTGTCAATGACAAAATCTCCGTCGCATATGATTTCTTTTCTCCATGAATACTGAATTTTCTCTTCGGAATAAACACCGAAATCTCCAACAAGATAGATATTTTCAATTTCTGTGTCAAATGTTAGTTTATTGCGTTCAGTCTCAAGTACATTTTCTCCAAAAAGAATGTCATAAACTTTCTGTTTCTGCCGAAAATCAATCTCAAGAATAATTTCATTCCAGCCTTTCTGCAAAAAGGATCGAATATCATATTTACGGAACTGCTTATCTTTCCACCATCCTGTTTCCGGTATCTCTGTTTCTTTTCCATTGATTTTGGCCAAAAGCTTATCCGGTATCTCTGTTACGAGATATAACGTCTGGCACACCTGCGGTTCTATCTTCATTTCAAACTTAAACTTTAATGATACATGAACAGACTTTTTCTCTTCCAGCAAAATATCCATTAGCTGAATTGTATTTATCTTTTCCTTCCACATTCCATTACCAATACGGTATTCACAATAATCTAACGTCAATGAATTCCAATCACTGGACTGTATATCCCATCTTCCCCCCAGTCCAAGTGTTACCCAGTCTTTATTCTCTGTATTTTTTTGTATACCGTTCACATTTTCCTGTTCGGGTATAGCTTTTTCAATAAACAGCACCAGGCTCTCAGCTTCATGGATGTCTGCCTCTACAATGCTCATACAGGGAGTATTTTCATAGATAACCTCCTTATTTTGCAGCATATTATCCAACGGATCATAGAATTTAACGTTCCATTTTCCACGAAATGTAATCTTGATCCGCGCCCTTCTTTCCTGACTTAAATTCACCAGATATAAATATCTGTTTTCTCCGTCTTTTCTCAATTGATAATGGATGTCCGAAATTTCTTTCCCGTTTTCCGTAACAGAGACAGGAAATTCCTGTATTTCCGTAACAGTTCTCTTTATTTCTTCATGTGTACAATATGTCACATATTTTGCTAGTTCTTCTAACTCCAGGCTGTTTTCTTCCCCTTCTACATACTGCGGAAGTTTTCCCGCAGAAATCAACACACCACCGTTTTTTCCATATTTCAAGAGAAGGTCCAGTGTATTTTTTCCAATAGTAAGCATATCTGGCAAAATTATAACTTTATATGAGCATTTACCGATTTTGACAGCATCTCCATCCACACTCCCATGATCCTGCATAATTGTCTCATCTCCATAATGATGATCCACATGCATATCAGCCAGTGTTTGAGATAATTTTTCAAAACGTTGTCCCCACTTTACAATTTCTCCTGATTCACAACCATCGTACAATATCCATCCACTTCTCATCGGATGAATCAGAAGGACGTCTGTTTCCACTGTTCCCTGTGTTAAAATCATACCCAGCCTTGCAAAATAGTCATTAAACTTTTTGTATTCTTCCCAAAATGACTGCTGGTAAAACAATGAGGGGGGGAAATCTCGCTTTCTTATTCCTTTAATTGTATAACTTTCCAAATGCTGGCACATACGATTAACGCCATTTACATATTGCCACTGTGCGATCCATTTCAATTCCTCCAATGTACAGTCCCAGCCAACCATAGCATACATTTCAGAAAGTACAAACTTTTTTCCAAGCTGTGCGGCTACGCTCCCCGCCTGTTTCGGTGTCAGCGGAGAAGAAATTCGTCTTCTAAGCCAGTCAATCCCCGGCATATGCATATATTGATAAGAAGGCATCACTCCTGCAGTGGCCTGCATCTGCAGCAATAACGAATCCTCTCTCATTACATGCCCCGTTAATTTACAATTATTTTTTTCACACCAATTGAAAATTGTTTTGCAAAAACCATTCGTGTACATTCGCGAAATTGTTTTCCAAAAATCATACCGATATTTCTGATATCCATTGCATTTTCTAAAGAGAGCTGTAAATGTTTCTGTCAGAGCATACCCATGTTCCTTTTCAAATTCCTCAGGTAAGCAGATCGAATATGGTATTTTTAGTTTTGCAAACTGAGGCTCATCAGTAAAAAACCCCGGAATCCTTCGCCCAATCTCATCTCCAAATTCTTTCCTGTAAATTTCATGTGTTACCTCTATGAACTTTTCAATCACCTTTGGATTTAAAACGTCCACATAATATGGATTGATCATCTCATATATAACATAAAATACCGACTGTTCTCCCGTACCCTCTATGTCTGCTTTCGATGCTCCCAGATATATTCCGTCTCTGTTATAAATTCCCAAAATATTCTTTGTTTCATCAATTTCTTCAAAAAATAATTCTTCTTGTTCAATCCACCGCATATGATAGTACTCCCCAAGCGATGTCACACTTCCTCCTGCAAACCCGCTTGGCCAGCCTTCTTCATCATATAACCACGCCTCCATATCATACGCTTCTGCTCTTTCCAGGGATGTCTGAATGCATTTCATCCATTCTTTACTCATATAGGATGTCTCAAGCCCTCCCCTTGCGTGCATAAAAAATCCACCAAGTCCCTGATTTTTCATCTGCTGTATCTGCCATGCCAGCTCTTGTTCCTCTAGCTTTCCATTCCAAGACCAGAATGGAACTGCACGGTATTCTTTTGGTGGATTTTTCAACATTTTTTCTGAAAGCTGCATTCTTTCACCTCCTGCACATAGAAAAAACTGCCTTTTTTAATTGCTCTAGGTTTTCTGGGGACTTATCTACAAATTCTGTATTCTTTAGATGGCAATATATTTTTTTTATATTTTCATTTGTTTCTGGTATTCCCAATTCCTGTAGTGTTACCGGCATATTCATAGTTCTCATAAATTCGATAAATCCAGGAATCTGCTCTTCCTGCCGGTTATAACATAATTGAAGGATCAACGAACTGCCAACTATTTCACCATGCAGATATTTCTTTGATTCCTGTGTAAAATACTTGCGCACTGCATAATACATCTCGTGTGCCAGGGCTGTCTGTCCCAGAGCCTTTGAACTGCCGCTGATAAACCCTGTTAATACAAAATTGATATATAAGTAGTTATGAACTCTCTTGCTTAAAATGTGCTGCTCTATATCCCGGTAGATGTCCGAACACCCTTCTTCTAGAATTCGATAAATATATTTTGAGAGAATATAAGCGGTATATATTTCAAACCCTGACTTTTCCATATCAACTCCTGGACATCCATTCTGAATCTCTATCGCTTTCGCCATGGAATCCAGCATACCTGCCGCTGCGTACCGCGGCGGCTGATGTACCATAATATCTTCATCGACAATAACTCCTGCCACTTCATAATCATGATAGAAATTTCCTCCGTCAGTTCCAATTGCAGCACCATCAGCTTCATACATAACACTCATAGGGGTATATGCTGCGCAGGTCGCAGAGCACGTTGGAATCGTAATAACCGGTAATCTTGCTATATGAGCAATCGCTTTTGCCAGATCCATTATCCTTCCGCCGCCTACTCCCACTACAATTTCAAACTTGTGTTTTCTAACATATTCAGCGTAACATTCCGTAATCGTCTGTGTAGTATACCCGCTATACTCCAAAAACTCATACATAATACCTTTTTCTTGAAATTGTTTTTTGAGCGACTCTTTTGTTAATGAAAGCGCCGTGGGTCCCCCAACAACCCACACGCACTTCCCATACCGGCAAATTTCATTCCCCGCCTCTGTAAGGGCTCCCGGCATTTGTATATAGCGGCCTGCACCTAATTTATATGCTGCGTCCATCCGCATTCCCTCATTTCATTTGTTTAATAAAATTTTTCGCCTTTCATTTGCATACAATAGACATACAATATTTTATTTTACAATTTTGTTTTTGTATTTATTTTGTATCTTTTTTATATAATATACCTCGTTTTTAGATATGTCAACATAAACTTTGTACATTTTGTATAATTTTTGTTATATTTTCCCAATTTCCATAAGTACATTTTTAGTTACTTTCATTTCCTCCTCTGTTGCCGGAGCCAAAGGACTTCTTGCAGGTCCCAGTTTTATTCCTGTAACTAATTCAATTGCCGGTCTCATAATAGAATTAGGCAAAATTCTTCCATTCTGCCCCGTAGATTTGCAAAAACGGTAAATCGGAACAAACAATTCTTTTGCCTCGTCATTTTTTCCATCTGCAAAACACTGGAAAATTTTGCGGATCTCATGTCCAAAAATATGTGCCCCTCCGCTTACGAGTCCCATTGCTCCCTGTACAATAGTTGGCAGCAACATTACATCATCACCGTTGTAAATTGCAAAATCTGAATCAATATGCTCTGTTGCGAGAAAGAAATCTGTAACTTGTGTCGGATTAATACCTGCTTCATCTTTCACACCGACAATATTAGGAAGTGCAGCCAGACGCCCCACAGTCTCTGCTTCCATATTAACTCCTACAAAAATCGGAATATTATATAACATAATATTGCAGCTGGTATTTTCTGCAATTGTCCTAAAATGATTATAAATGCCCTCCTGTGTTGGCTTATTATAGAATGGACACACAATCAGGCACGTTTCGATCCCCAATTTTTCAGCCTCTTTAGTTAATGCAACTGTTTCTTTAGTAGATGCGCACCCGGTGCCTGCAATAACCGGTTTTCTGCCGTCTGCTGCCTTCACTGCAGTTTCCATTAATTTTACTCTTTCTTCAAATGTAAGAAGGCTTGCTTCTCCCGTTGTCCCTGTCACAATTAAGGAATCACATAAATCATTCTTGATTAAATACTCAATCAGTTCTGTATATGTATCATAATTTACTTCCTCATTCTCATCATACGGTGTAATAAGCGGCAGTAAAATCTGTCCGTATTTTTCTACAAATTTATTCATCTCTTTATCCTCCACATTATCATTTTATATAATCGGTGTTTCTATTGTTTTTTATATCGTCTGATTAGTTATGTATTACTCCTGCTATTTCAAAAACGCTTCTCGTATCATCTGTTTTTCTTCTTCCGGTAAATATGTAATCGGGCTTCTGCAGTACCCAGCATCTCTTCCAAGAATATGAAGCGCATATTTCATCCGAATTGGAAATTGATTTCCTCCAAGACACTTCCAGCGCATATACAATGAATTTTGAATTTCTAATCCTTCTGTATGTTTGCCTTCCTTTGAAAGCTGCCACATTTTACAGCATTCTTCCGGAAAAACAGAAAGAATCGCACTGATAGCCCCTGCTGCCCCCAACTCAAAACATGAAAAAATCATCTCATCGGTTGCCGCATATACATGTCCAAGATTCTCTGATACCATAATATCTTCATATAGAGCCTGAATCCCCCCTACACTCTGTTTAATCCCCCTGACATATTCAGTGTTTTCTAATAAACGTTTATACAATGACGCCTGGATCGTGTTTTGCGGAACAACATTATAAATGATTATAGGCAGCTTCACTTCTTTTGAAATTGTACTATAAAAATCATACATGCCTTCTTCATTTGGCACTAAAACATTGTACGCTGTCGGGGTTACCATAATCGCGTCTGCCCCGGCGTCTTTAGCAGCAAGTCCTGCTTTAACAGCATCCCTTGTACATGTCCGCATGATCCCACATACCAGCGACTGATCACTGCCCAGCAAAGATTTAGCAGTCCGGATTAAATAACCGAGCTCTTCATCATTTAATGTCGGACCCTCACCTGTACTCCCCGCGACACTCAATCCGTCTGCCCCGGCATCCAGGCAAATCTCCATCTCACGTTTTAATAACGTTTCATCAATTTCTCCGCTTTTTTTAAACGGCGTGACAATCGGCGGTATAATACCTCTTAGTTTTCCTTCCACATTTGCTCCTCCTTTGTTGTATGATTGTATGATGTCACACTTCATGTTTTTAACTTACTCCTTTCCATTTTCTTTGTCAATACTTCTTCTCCATGAAACTCTCTTTTTGTTTATTATTACCAAAAAATGTGCTTTTGTTTTATATATATCGCTCATAATCCTTTTATTTTTTCATTTCAATTGACATCATCTTCACTTCATTGTATGATAAAATATATTGTACGACATCATACAATGTTTTTGCTAATTATATCTTAAAGGAGGTTGAATCATGAATCAGATTTCAGCGTTAAAAGTTGGGTGCGGCAAATTTTTTCACGGCAAAAACGTTCTGCCTTTGCTCCCTGCAGAAATTCAGAGTCTCGGAGGAAAGGCTTTGCTTATTGGAGGTCCGGCTTCTTTAAAAACATTCTTTTCTTTTGCGCAAAAAAATTTAGATAATTCAAACATTACGTTTGAAACAATAGAATTTCAAGGAGAATGTACAACAGAACGTGCAGATGAATATGCCTCACATGCTTTAAAAAACGGTTACACAGTATTTGTAGCTGTAGGCGGCGGCAAATGTATTGACACTGTTAAATGTGCTTCCAAATTTTCCGGGCTTCCTATCATAACAATCCCTACATCTGTCGCAACCTGTGTAGCTACTTCTATGATTGCTATCATGTACAATAGCGAAGGGCAGCGAGATATTTCTGTTACCTTAAATAAAGAAATTGATGTTTGTATTGCAGATCGTGATTTGATCGCTACAGCCCCATTACATACACTGGCAGCAGGTATTCTTGACTCATTAGCAAAGTATCCTGAGAGTCTTCATCAAAAACAAGGAGTTTCCTACACAAACTGTAATTTACGTGAAAACATCCAAATTATAAATGCAAAAGGAATTTATGATTTTCTGCTCAGCAACTATTCTGACATTTACAATAATTATCATGCTTGTACACTGTTGGATGATATCATTCTGACAAATTTGCTTCACACTTCTATTGTAAGCGGATTTGCTGACGGTTCCGGACAACTTGCTGTCGCACACGCAACTTATGATTTTATCCGTACATATAACACAAGGAAATCATCTCGCTTTTTACATGGTGAGATCGTTGCTGTAGGCTTACTTGCTCAAATGCATTTCAATGGTTTTTCAACAGAATGCATAGAAAAAATCCGCTGTGCCATGAAAGAGATGAAAATGCCATGTACTCTAAAAGAACTGAACTATGAAACTACTGTTGAGTCATTTGAATTTTATCTTAATACAATCACTGAAAAATGTAACATCCATACAGAGTTAGAAAAAAACCGTCTCAGATGTTCATTAAAGGAGATTTTATAACACATATGAAATATTTAAAACAATTTTCAATTATACTTGCAATCACAATCGTTGGAGAATACTGTCATTATCTT
Organism: Mediterraneibacter agrestimuris; assembly: GCF_943193195.1. Lineage (GTDB taxonomy): Bacteria > Bacillota > Clostridia > Lachnospirales > Lachnospiraceae > Schaedlerella > Schaedlerella agrestimuris. The sequence goes on from NZ_CALPDG010000035.1 coordinate 28,318, forward strand.
TTGCCTTTTCCTGTTCCTGCTGGAATATATGGTATGTTTTTGTTGCTTATCCTCTTACTTTTAGGAATCATAAAGTTTGAACAGATAAAGGAGACCAGCCTGTTTCTTCTGGATATCATGCCCATACTCTTTGTCGAACCAGCTGTTTCCGGACTTTTACTCAACGGATATCTCTTTTATGATTTATGGATGCCACTAATGATTATTATCTTAACTACAACTGCTGCCGTTATAATTGTGGCTGGGCATACAACACAGTTCTTTATCAGACACGGTAAAGCGCAGTATCATTTGAAGCACAAAAACGATCACATGATGTCAAAGGGGGAATCTCAAAAATGAATACCGGACTTTTTAGCACGTCATGTTTTTGTGTCCTGATTACTTTTATATCATACTGGGGCGGTGTAAGTTTAAAAAAGCACTTTCGTTTCGCGCTATTTAATCCTTTATTAGCAGCAATCGTTTTTTCGCTGGTATTAATTACCTTGCTGAAAATCACTCCATCTGATTATCAGACTGGAAATGAAACTCTGCATTTTTTTCTTACACCTGCCACCATATGCCTTGCCATCCCATTATATGAACAGATTTCGTTGCTTAGAAACAATTTAACTGCTCTTTTAATCGGTATCGTCAGCGGAGTAATTACAAACCTTGTTCTTATTTTCCTCCTTGCTTCTGCATTTCACTTAAGCAGGACTGAATTCATAACCATTCTTCCGAAATCAGTCACTACAGCAATCGGACTTAGCCTTTCTGAAGAATTAGGCGGTATCGTTTCAATTACGGTACTTGTGATTGCAATTACCGGTGTTCTCGGCAGTATGATCGGTGAAAGTATATGTCGGATATTCCACATCACTGAACCGCTGGCACAGGGCATCGGAATAGGCACGGCATCTCATGTAATCGGAACTTCCAAGGCATTAGAATTAAATCCAGCTGCAGGCGCTGCAAGCAGTCTCTCAATTTCACTTGCAGGAATTATAACAGTACTTTTTTCTTCCTTTACAGTTTCTCTATACTAGACGCAAAATATTCCTGTTACTGTTCACACCCTACGGGTGCTCCAGTAACAGTATCCAGCCCATTTTAAGCCGCCTTCGGCGAGGGGCTGGATATATCGCTGTCATCACTTCATTGGCCGGACACCTTGCAGCGCAGTGCAAGATGCCGTGTGAACAGTAACATATTCCTGTTTGTCTGGAATATTTTGGAATTTTTTTGTTTGCTTATATGCAATTTAAATAATATAATGAACTTAATATAAATATTTTTATGAAAATTTGAGGGTAAAGTAACCATGAAAGAAATCCAAAGAATGTCAATAACTGACTCTGTAGTCGCAAATATCAAAGAACTGATCATATCCGGAGAATATCAAATAGAAGAAAAACTGCCTACTGAAATGGCATTATGTAAAGAACTCAAGGTCAGCCGCACATGTGTCCGGGAGGCGCTCCGTGTTTTGCAGGCTCTTGGTTTTGTAGAGATGCGTCCCGGAAAGGGGGCATTTGTAGCAAATTATAAACAAAATGCTGCCAATCCTGCTTCATTTGCTTATAAAACTGATGGCGCCAGATTTCATGACTTTATGGAAGTCCGTATGGCGTTAGAGACACTTTCTGTCCGTCTCGCAGTAGAGCGCTGTACACCAAAGCAGCTGCAAGAACTCCGGGAAATACATACTGCATTTGTAGAAGCAAATGAAATTCACGATATGGTTAAAATGATCATGCTGGATGAATTATTCCACAACGAAATTGTTAATTGTACAAGTAATCCCCTCCTAATTGATATACACAAACAAATACTTGACGCATTCCGCATTTACCGTGGCGACTCTTTTTCCAACAGCTCCGTATATAAGAATGCCATGGAGCCGCATGCCAGAATCCTTTTCTGTTTTGAGACCCATAATCCGGAACTGGCAGTAAATGAAATGAAAAAGCATTTAGATATTACCTCCCGCGACATGGCAATGATTCATAGCAGCCATGAAAGAAAATAACTGCTTTTATATCTGTGTACAATAGTATTTTGCAAAACAAAAGTGTACTTCACGTTCCCTGTTCTGTTTTTACAGGTACCGTGAAGTACACTTCTATATTACAGATATATTACTGTCTTTACAGTTACATACCCCTAAACTGCCTCCGGCCATACACTATACCTGCCGTCTAATTTCACTTCGATCATAAACGGTCCATTGCTTTTTCTTGCCTTTTCAAAAGCATTACTTAATTCTGCGGCCCTTCTGACAATAATACCTTCCATACCAAAAGCCTTTGCCACATCCACATAATCAATATCAGGAAAATCAACACCAGTATATCTGTCTTCTCCCATTTTAAACAACTCTTCTTGCTTAATATTTCCAAATGCTGAATCATTTACTACGATAACAATTACCTTAGACTTTTCTCTTTGAATTGTTTCCAAATCTCCTAATGTCATTCCCAGGGATCCATCGCCTAACAGCGCAATAACCTCTCTGTCCGGACACGCCTCTTTACATCCGAGGGAAGCTCCCAATGCAAATCCCATGTTTCCATAATTCACCGGTTTCATGTATGTTACATTTCTGGGGAATTCTGTAATATGCGTCCATGCGCCGGGATTTCCTGCATCTACAACAAAAACGCTGTTCTCCTTAAGCTCTTTCTGTAATTCTGCCTGCAATGCCAGCGGCGGAACAGGCGATGCGTTTTTATCAACCGCTTTTCCAGACAACAATTGTTTCATCCACTGTTTCTTTTCACTCAAAAGACTCTCTAAATATTCTCTATTTCCTTCATATCTTTCTTTTACAATTTGTTTCTGCAGTTTACAAAGAGACTGCTTTGCATCTCCTACAACTCCTACGGTTACAGGATAATGACGCCCTATATTTTCTGCTATAATATCAAACTGAACAATATTTTTCGCCTTTATTTCCCAACGGTTGGTACTAATTGCTGTCAAACTGGAGCCTATCAAAATAACACATTCTGCCTCTTCAATTGCCCTTTTTGCTAATCTGCTTCCATGGCGGGATCTGGGACCGATTAAATTCGGAAAGTCACTCTCGATCACTGCCATTCCATTATATGTAGTTACAACAGGAGCATGCAGCACACTCGACAGAGCCTTTACCTCTTCCGCTGCTTTTGCTATCTTCACACCATTTCCTACCCATATGCAAACTTTACTGCTATTTGAAATAGTCCGAAATGCTTGATCAATTACCTCGTCAGCCGGCTCACATTTTGGCAGTACACAGTACTGTTCCACTTCTTGGGGGATATATGCAGCCTTTTGATTTTCAACTACGTCGCGATATAAATCTACCACTACCGGTCCCGGGCGACCTGTTTTTGCTACTCTGTAAGCTTCACGCATTGCCCACTGTACAGTAGACACATCCCTCACCGGAATATACCTTTTACATATGCTCTGAAACAATGCTCCATGATCGCTTTCCTGTGCATCTCCTTTCCCCGCATCAGGCAATTTATTTTGGAACACTAATGCAATTACCGGACTTGAATCTCTGTATGCTCCGCCAATCCCAGTAATTAAATTTGTCGCTCCTGGTCCGGTAGTTGCAAGACATATCCCCGGCTCACCTGTCAGTCTTCCCCAGCCATCAGCTGCGCAAGCTGCACCATTTTCGTGCCGCGTATGCACAAAACGAATATTTGTATCCTGCATCGGGTCTGTAACATATAAAGTCTGCCCCCCCGGAACGCCAAATACTACTTTTGCACCGAATTCTTCCAACATTTTTACAACCAGTTCACCACCTGTATACATTTCTTTCATTCTTATTTTCCGCCTTTCTTATTAATAACAGATACATCTTCTCGTCAGCACACACAACTCGCCCATCCCACTGCTGCCAATTGCTTATCTGAAGCACGCCGAATCCAGATTTCCAACTTATATGCCCTTCTTCCATCTTCTAACTTTTTTATCTCCGTTATGATCCCGCCCGTCTCAAATGGCTCAAAGACCTTAACTGGAGAGATAAACTTTGCTTTAACCCATCCATTTGTAAAAAAAGAAGCTCCAAATACTCTGGTCAAAAGTTCTGAAAACGTACAAAAAAACTGTGCCCCCTGAACAATAGGAATCATAAGATTGCCTTCCCGCGCCTTTTCCAGGTTATTATGTATATTCGTAACAAATTCTCCTACCCTTGAAAATACAGCCGCCTGCTCAGCCGTAATTACCTTTTTCAACGGTGTCAGTACATCCCCAACTTTAGTCTGTTTAGTAATATGGTCAATAAACTCCGCACCTTCCGGAATTTCTCCTGTTATCTTTCCTTCCTTTGTTATTTCCGCAGATGCCCTTCCTGCAATTTTTCCCGGATTTGTTTTCAAAATTTCAACCCCTCGGTAGCGTACAATGCTTCTGCCGTCTTCACCTTTTACTTTTGCTTCTAAAACAACATACCCCTGCCCTCTCTTTTCATAGGCTTCTGTATATGCGCCCTTAAGTTCAACTATTTCATCCAGCATTGCCGGGTTATCAAACCACAATTGTGCTTCCGTATGCAGTCCTATCACCTTGCTTCCACGATATGCTAATGTAAATAATTGAACAATATCGTTTGTCAATAATGCTGCCTGTGCAATTCGCCGGTCACCAAAAGGATTTCCGCCTTCTTGCATTGCCCACGGGAGATAATCATCTAATTCAAATGCATATCTTTTCACCTTGTAATCATCAATTTTTTCTTTAACCGGTCCAAAAAATTCCGGAATCTTCACATTATCAAATTCAGGCTCTTTCAGTCCATCTTCTAAATCTATAACAAACTCAGCTCTCCTTGGGTCTGTAAGATCTCTCCAGACTTCCACATATTTTTCCACTGTCCATCCTCCTTTTTGTATGTTTTTTGTATGCTAATTTTAATATATTCCCTTTTTCGCATTATGTCAACAGTCATTTTTAATACAATTATTATTTTCTATTAAAAATCCCCCGGAACAATACATTATTCCGAGGGTAAAAATTTTACAGACTATAAATTTCCTTCAATTTTTTATGAATCAGCATATAACGTTTGTAAAAGCTATCATATATTTTCTGATTGCCTTTTTCCGGTTCAAAAGAACAATCCATTTGAATTTCAGGCAGTTCATTCAGCTTTTTTCCTTCTGCAAGCAGACAAAGATAAAAACTGCCATATAATGTAGCTTCCATCATTTTCGCTCTTTCAAATATTTTCCCTGTAATATCAGATTTAATTTGAATCCATGTATCATTTACAGCACCTCCGCCTATTACCCTGATATTTTTGCAAATGACTCCCATTGCCTCTGCTATCTCCAGAATACACCGTAACGTATACCCTTCTGCCTCCATAATCCCCCGCAGAATATGTTCCATACCATGTTCTCTCCGGATTCCAACAACCGCTCCCGTAAACTCAGGGTTCCAGAACGGTGTACGTTCTCCGGTTAATGCCGGGAAAACACATATCTGATGGTTTCCCGGAGGTATTTCTTTCGACCTTTCAGTCAACTTCTTTACATACCTCTCATCGCCTACTGCCTGAATTTTTATCCATTCCACAGTTCCCCCAAACATCCCCATAGGACCTCCTATGAGCCACTTACCTGGAATTACATGTGGATTGATCACAATATCCTCATGGCAATGCGGTATTGTATCTGCCGCCAGAAAGAAAACCCCCGTTGTCCCCATCACATTAACTGCCATCCCCTGTTTATATGCACCAGCGCCCAATATTGCGGTTGATCCATCCACACTTCCCTCCGTGACAAAAATTTCGGAATCAACTCCCCACATCTTTTGTAGTTCTGTAGTTACTCTTCCGATATATTCTGAGGGCTGATACAGTTGCGGAACCTTTCGTGGATCAATTTCAAAAAAATGCAATAATTCTTTGCTCCAGTCACATCTTTGTATATCAAATAAGTATGTATATCCTGCACTTGTTATGTCCATTCCCATGATGCCAGTTAATTTTAGATTCATATAATCTTTTATAGTCAACAGACACTCTATTTCCTGGTATATCTCCGGAGTCTCTTTTTTAATTTTTGCAAGCAGAAAAGCCGGCCATTCTGCCGCCGGCTTTCGTCCGCATATCCGAAAGCTTTCCATTTCCTCTAATTTTTCTGACATTTCTGTATACATTGAAATCTCTTGATACATATAAGAATAGCAAGGTGTCACTGGGTTCCCTGCCTTATTTACTCCCACCCATCCAAGCAGCGCTGATACCGCAATACTTCTTATGGCAGTTTTTGAAACACCATGCTGTCCGGAAGTAATAACCTTCCTCAAAAGGCTGTCAACCTGTTTCCACTCCTCTTCTGCATCAAAACAAATATTAATTTGCCTCTTTATCTGCTCAGATACCAATACCTGCATTTTTTCATTTAAAACAGCCGCACGTATTGAACCGGAACCGATATCCACAATAACATATTGATTCAATTACAATCCCTCTCTTTTCAATGTCATATCCAACTGATATCTGGTCGAAACATAATATGTATTTGAAAATTCTACACAAGTTCCTTTATCATCATACGCAGTTCGCATCACATATAACATACAAGTCTGTTCTGGTAATTCTAACATTGCCGAAATCCGATAATCTGACACAACTGCCTTGATAGTCTGTTCTGCTGTACTCAGGCGGATTCCATATTTTTTTTCTAAGATATTGTATAATGAAACTTCTCCATTTTTCATTTCCAACCCATGACACATCCTGCCATTCAGGAAAATCTCTTGATAACACAGCGGAATTCCATTTGCATAGCGCAGCCGCTCCAAACGGAGAACTTCTTCATTTTCCTGTATTCCCATTCTCGCTGATAATTCCCTCTCTGCACGCTGAACAGTGGATGACAAAATAAAAGTTGAGCACTTGATCCCCGACTTGCTAAGTTCCTCATACAATCCACTCAAACTGTTCATGCTTCTTGGAACCAACTCGCATTTTACCGTTGCGGTTCTTCCAAATCCTCTTTCTAAAATCCCTTCCCCTATTAGTTCCTCAAGCGCACGCCTTATCGTCACTCTGCACGCTCCATACTCTTCACACAACTCTTTTTCTGTAGGCATCACCTGTCCTTTGGTAAATTCATTATTTTCGATTCTTTCCTTAATATCTTCTTTAATTCTATAATATAAAGGTCCCGACTTTTTCTGCATCTTCCTTCCTCCATTGTCATTTTTATCACGCGCTTCCCCAAAACACAAACAATTCTTATTTTGTCTATGTTTTGTATCTATATATTTTATGATATCTTTTCATATCCTATATGTCAATATAACTTTTTTATTTTATTTTTATTCTATTCTTGATTTATGTACATTTTTTGTTATAATTTAACCATAAATAAATACAATAAGAATACAATTTTGAAAGGAGATTTATATTATGACAACCGGAGCTCTTAAAGGAATACGTGTTATTGATCTCACCAGAGTAATTTCAGGGCCGCACTGTACAATGATTTTGGGAGACTTAGGTGCAGAAGTTATAAAAGTAGAAAAAAAAGATTCCGGCGATATCGGACGCGGATATGCGCCTTTTTATAAAGGTGAATCTACCTATTTCATGACTCACAACCGCAGCAAAAAAAGTATTACTCTGAACTTTAGGCATCCAAAGGCATTAGATATACTCTATAAATTACTTCAGGATGCAGATGTGCTTGTAGAGAATTTTAAAGCTGGAACACTTGAAAAAATGGGGCTTGCTCCTGAAAAACTTTTAGAAATGAATCCACGTCTTATTATTACCCGGATATCTGGTTTTGGGCAGGACGGTCCTTATTCCAACCGACCCTGTTTTGATGCAGTTGCGCAGTCATTAAGCGGTCTGATGGATATGACCGGTTTTCCAGACGAACCTCCTGTTATGATGGGAGCTTATGTATGTGACTTAAGCGCGGGATTATATGGTGTGATCGGAACTCTTTCCGCGCTCCACGCCCGAGAAAAAACCGGAAAAGGACAAGTAGTTGATGTTGCACTTCTAGACTGCGCCTGCGGACTGACACACTCTGCCATCATGAACTATTTTCTTTTAAATGATTTATGCTCACGAAACGGAAACCAAGACCGTGCTGCATGGCCTGCCTCCTTCTACCATACTGCTGATAACAAAATGGTGTATATTCACGCTGGTCAGGACACTGCTTTTTCCTCTTTTTGTAAGATAAGCGGCAATGAAATGTACCTGTCACATCCTGATTTTTCTAATTTATCCATGCGGAAAAACCATATTGAAGAATGCGATCAACTCGTGTCACAATGGACCTCTGAGCATACCCTTACTGAGATTATGTCACTCTGTGAAGCAAATAATATCCCCTGCGCTCCAGTGAACTCTGTCAAAGAAATGATACGGGATCCGCAGTTAATCCACCGTAATATGATCCAGAAAATAAACGATGCTGACCTGGGTGACATTACAACAACGGGACCTGTTTTAAAAATGTCAGAAACACCGCCCGCAATCCAATGTTCCGCTCCTCGTCTTGGCGCACAAAATTATGAAATATATCATAATCTTCTTCATTATACAGAAGAAGAAATTGCTCAAATGACAAAAGAAAAGCTAATATAATAAGTTACCTCGCCCCCCTGCCCCATAGTCATCACAAAATCTCTCTTTTTCCGTTGTAATCTGTTCATAAACAGGCTAAAATAAACTTGTTACTACCAACCCGTCATAATCTGTAATTGATTATGAGCAAGATTCATTATAAGTAAGGAGAACCTATGCAAAACAAAAATCCTTTACTGACAAACAACAGTGATGACAAATTCATCACCATCGGTGAAATCCTGCTTCGTCTGACTCCGCCCAATTACGAAAAAATCCGTATGGCAAATTCATTTGAAGCAAGCTACGGCGGAAGCGAAGCCAACATTGCCCTTGCTCTGGCAAACCTCGGAATTGACAGTACATTTTTTACTATCGTTCCTAATAACAGCCTCGGAAAAAGTGCCGTGCGTATGTTGAGAAGCAATGATGTTCACTGTACCCCGGTTATTTTAAGCACACCGGAACAAACACCAACACACCGTCTGGGAACTTACTATCTGGAAACCGGATATGGAATCCGTGCAAGCAAAGTCACCTATGACCGCAAGCACAGTGCATTCTCAGAATACGATTTCAGTACCGTTGATATCCCGTGTCTCCTGGATGGCTTTACATGGCTTCATCTAAGCGGGATTACCCCGGCTCTCAGCGAGAATTGCCGCAGTTTTATTATCGACTGCCTGAAAACCGCCCAGGAAATGGGACTGACAGTCAGCTTCGATGGTAATTTCCGCAGTACACTCTGGACATGGGATGAAGCGCGGGATTTCTGTACCAAATGTCTTCCGTACGTCAACGTCCTTCTTGGAATTGAGCCCTACCATCTCTTTAAAGATGAAAACGACCACAGTAAAGGGGATTTCAAAGACGGTGTGCCATTGCAGCCAAGTTATGAAGAACAGGATGAGATTTTTGAGCAGTTTGTAGAACGCTATCCGAATCTTCAATGTATCGGACGTCATGTCCGCTATGCGCACAGCGGAAGTGAAAACAGCCTGAAAGCATTCATGTGGTATCAGGGACATACTTACGAAAGTAAGCTATTTACATTCAACATTCTGGACCGTGTGGGCGGCGGAGATGCATTTGCAAGCGGATTGATTTACGCAATGATGAACGACTACAAACCAATTGATATGGTTAATTTCGCTGTTGCAAGCAGTGTGATCAAACATACGATCCACGGAGACGGCAATATAACGGATGACGTGACAACCATCCGTAATCTGATGAATATGAATTATGATATTAAAAGATAGGGAAAAGCATAGAAAAACAAGTGCATAGGGATTAACAAAGGATATAATATCAAAACAGACGCTCTCTGTATGGCAACTATAAGACATGCTCCCGCTCCTCAAACAATGCAGTAGCAGTAATTCACCATACAGAGAGCATTTTTATTAATTTTTAATGTTGCGAGCCGAAAACAATACAGGTTATAATTTTACTAATCGAGGTTCATGTTTTAATGCTGGAATGAGAATTTTTTCTAAGTCTTCTGTTTTAAAACGAATGCTGGAGGTATTGATACACGGATGGCATCCAAAGTATTCTTCTTTCAATACATCTTCATCTATGAGAAGCTGTACCCGGTTTTCTTTGTCATTCATCAATCCCAACACACTCAGCGAACCTGGTGTGATATCTAAAAATGCTTCCATAATTTCCGCTTTTGCAAATGATAATCTTGCAGAACCTATCTGTGCCGACAAAAACTTTGTTTTGAAGGGCTTGTCCCCAGGCATCAAAAGCAGATAAAAGTCTGTCTCCTGCCGATTGCAAAGCAGCAGATTTTTACAGATTGCAGCTTCTATAGCCTTATTAATTTCCTTACAGGTTTCCATAGTCATCGCAGCTTCATGATCGATCTGCTGATATTCCACTCCAAGTGAATCCAAAAAATCATAGACCCGGATTTCCTTCTCTAATCTGTTTTCTATAGATTCCGGTCTTCCGTTTTTCAAATGCATAACTATTACTCCTTTTTTATCTAAATTTTATACCGACATTTTTATTACAAGTATCCCTCCAAAATCTCTTGCAAATATTTCTTATACTCTTCTTTTGCCGACTCCGGTCCGGCAATCTTCATCTCCTTGCCGATTCCCGCAGTCCAGCCAAAGAACTGGCGGCTCACTGATACCAGAATATGTACCCGGAAGTGTTCTTCATCCTGCGGGATCAGCATCGTTCCTTTCCCAAATCTGTCCAGAATGACTCCTGCAAGTTCATTTTTGCATACCAGTGTTACCTCAGCATCGTGTCCTCCATACATGCCAAACGTCTTCTTCGCAAACTCCGCCAGGTCAAAGTTCTGAAAACGCTCTTTTCCGGCACGTGTATTCTCAATAATCTGCACCTGCTGCATTTTGTCCACCCGGTAATGCTTGATAACATCTGCCGCATCATCATATGCGATCAGATAATAATTCTGGTCATCCCATGTCAGCGACCACGGACTCACTGTATAAACCGCGCCGTTCCGTTTCGGAACCAGCTTCTTCTGCACAGTCCACTCCGCATATTGATACGTAATCTGCTTATTCTCCAGTATCGCCGTGTGAATCTGATCCACATTATAATAAATCGTCTCATTTCCTGTTTTCGGCCGATTATAAATAAACACATTTCTCTGTAATAGTCTGGCATCATATTCATTGGTCAGACTCTCCAGTTTCTTAATCAGCTCCTCCGACTTCTTCCGGCTAATAAATTTGGAAGACTGTACTGCATCCACAAGCAGCTTCAGTTCCGGCAGCTCAAACTCTCTTCTGCCGATGTAATACCCGACGTTTGTGCCCTTTACCTGTACAATGTCAATCTGAAATTCCCGTAAAGTCTCAATATCACTGTAAACAGTCTTGCGGTCTGCCGACATACCATAAGCCTGAAGCATACTGTTGATATCCGCTGCGGACAGCGTATGCCTCTCATCCGACTTCTCTAATAAAATTTTCATGATATATAGCATTCTGAGCTTCAATTGCGAAACAGCCATGATCTGCCCTTTCTTTTATTATAACTCGTGCATTTAAAAAAGCCCAATTCTTTTTACAGAATCGGACTCTAATGTTGATTTCGTGTTACTGTTCACAGCCTGCTGCTGTGCACAGTAACCGCATTTGTGCATTTAAAATCGCCTGCGGCGAGGCACAAAT
>NZ_CALPDG010000036.1 GCF_943193195.1 Mediterraneibacter agrestimuris
GGATGCATCAAGCCACCACGAAGTGGTTTTGCATGGCTTGATGCCTGTAACAGGAAGCCGAAGGCTGAACTGTTACAATTATTTGTTAAGGTTTTATGAATTGTGTTGTTGTCATATGAGAATCGTGCTATAATCGGAAACAGTTGATACTGAGGAAAGTATAAGCGAAGTGGGGATTTATATTTAAGGGAGCGTTCGATTATATGAATTTCAAGGCAAAAGCATTGAATTTTTTAAAAAAGTATAAGCATGCATGGGTATTCAGTTATGCATTGCTGTATATGCCATGGTTTTTATATCTGGAAGAGCATGTGACAAAGCATTATTATGTGATCTCTTCGCGGATTGATGACTATATTCCGTTTGTGGAGTATTTTATCGTACCATATTTGCTGTGGTTTGTTTTTATTGCAGCCGTATTTTTGTATTTCTTTTTCACAGATGTGGAAGGATTTTACAAGCTGGCAAAGCTGAGTTTTATAGGGATGACGATTTTTCTTGTGATTTCTACACTGATGCCCAATGGTCTGACGCTTCGTCCGTATGTGTTCCCGCGGGATAATATCTTTACGGATATGGTAAAGGCGGTGTATCGGGCGGATACGCCGACTAATGTATTTCCAAGCCTGCATGTGTTTAATTCTGTTGCTGCCTGCATTGCGGTCAGTAACAGCGCGGCGCTTCGGAAGCATAAGAAGGTGTGCATGGGAGCTTATATTTTGTCAGCATTGATTATCATGGCAACGGTATTTTTGAAACAGCATTCGGTGATCGATGTGGTGGGAGCGTTTGTGATGGCATATGCACTGTATCAGTTTGTATATGTAACAGAACGTCAGCAGGTGCCGCATGTTGTTCAAAGAACGGTTTTTCATGGAAAATAGAATCTAAATTATAAATAAAATATAAAACGGGATTTTGCAGCAGTTTCAGCTTTTGCCGAAACTGCTGCATTTAAAAGGGCAGAGAAATGAGGAGGACTAAAAACATGGGCAAGATTATATTGACAGGGGACAGACCTACAGGAAAGCTGCATGTGGGACATTATGTAGGTTCATTAAGAAGAAGAGTGGAGCTGCAGAATTCCGGTCAGTTTGATGATATATTCATTATGATAGCAGATGCACAGGCGCTGACAGATAATGCGGATAACCCGGAGAAGGTACGTCAGAACATTATCGAAGTGGCGTTGGACTATCTGGCATGTGGACTGGATCCGGAGAAATCTACACTATTTATCCAGTCACAGATTCCTGAACTGTGTGAGTTGTCATTCTATTACATGAATCTGGTGACTGTGTCCAGACTACAGCGTAATCCTACAGTAAAGTCTGAGATTCAGATGCGTAATTTTGAAGCCAGTATTCCGGTAGGATTCTTTACCTATCCGATCAGTCAGGCGGCAGATATTACAGCATTTAAGGCAACAACAGTTCCGGTAGGCGAAGACCAGCTTCCAATGCTGGAGCAGACAAAGGAAATTGTTAGAAAGTTTAATTCTGTATATGGAGAGGCTCTTGTTGAGCCAGAGATTCTTCTGCCGGATAATAAGGCATGCCTGCGCCTTCCGGGAACAGACGGTAAGGCAAAGATGAGCAAATCTCTGGGCAACTGTATTTATCTGTCAGAAGAGCCAGAAGAGATTCAAAAGAAGGTATTCAGTATGTTTACCGATCCAACACACATTAAGGTGACGGATCCGGGTAAACTGGAAGGTAATACGGTATTTACTTATCTGGATGCATTTTGTAAAGATGAGTATTTTGGGGAATTCCTGCCAGATTATAACAACCTTCAGGAACTGAAAGATCACTATACACGCGGCGGACTGGGCGATATGAAGGTGAAGCGTTTCTTGAACAACGTGCTTCAGGCAGAATTAGAACCAATCCGCAACCGGAGAAAAGAATATCAGAAAGATATACCATATGTATATGATGTTCTTAAGAAGGGAAGCGAGAAGGCAGAGGCTGTTGCTGCACAGACATTGAAAGAAGTGAAAGAAGCAATGAAAATTAACTATTTTGACGATCATGAACTGATTCAGAGTCAGGCTGAGAGATTTTCATAAGATCAGTAACAGTTCAGCCATAACAGCTCGAATTGGCGGTTTCACCACCTATACGCTGCTATGCAGCGCAAATTCTCGCTTATGGCAGAACGCCATATACAAATCCTACAAAAAACGTCTTGTTGTAAGCAAGCTTACCAATTCGTTTTTGTAGATTTGCGCATGGCTGAACTGTTACTAAAATAATAAATAATGGCTTGACAAATATACAGATAATGCGTTAATATAAGCAGCATAGATAAAAGCAAAGAAGAGAACAAGTAGTAACTTACAGCAAAAACAGAAAGCAGCCGGGGGATGAGAGGCGCATGATACTGTAACTTACGAATACATCTCGGAGCTGCACACCGAACATAAAAGACCCGGAATAATAAGGGTGGTTAACAGTAGGCTGTGACGGACTGGCAGACGTTAAAATGCTATGGCAATGCATGTTGTACAGAGAGAACATAAGTTGCTGATGAGGCGGCAGGTGTGAATCTGCTGTGAATCAAGGTGGTACCACGGGTAATAACTCGTCCTTACGTTGTGTGAGGACGAGTTTTTTATACTATTAGGAACTGTATTCCCTGTATCATAAAAACCCTCCTGGGTATGTGCCGGGGCATATTCTTTATTTTACTCTCCTCACAGTGCGAACTATCGATTAACAGAAAAAGGAGAACAAAACCATGACACTTTACGAAGAACTGCAGGCACGTGGTCTGATTGCACAGGTCACAGATGAAGACTTGATCAAAGAACTGATCAATAATGGAAAAGCAACATTTTATATCGGATTTGATCCGACGGCGGACAGCCTTCATGTGGGACATTTTATGGCGCTCTGTCTGATGAAACGTCTTCAGATGGCAGGGAATAAGCCGATCGCACTGATTGGCGGCGGTACAGGGATGATTGGTGATCCGTCTGGAAGAAGCGATATGCGCCAGATGATGACACCGGAGACAATTCAGCATAATTGTGACTGTTTCAAGGAGCAGATGAGCAAATTTATCGACTTCTCAGAAGGAAAGGCGCTGATGGTAAATAATGCAGATTGGCTGATGGATTTGAACTACATCGAAGTGCTGCGTGAAGTTGGGGCACACTTTAGTGTAAACCGTATGCTGAGTGCAGAGTGTTATAAGCAGAGAATGGAAAAGGGCTTGAGTTTCCTTGAGTTCAATTACATGATCATGCAGGCATACGATTTCTATGCATTATATCAGAATTACGGATGTAATCTGCAGTTTGGCGGGGATGATCAGTGGAGCAACATGCTGGCAGGAACAGAGCTGATCCGCCGTAAACTAGGCAAAGATGCAAGTGCAATGACTATCACTTTGCTTTTGAACTCTGAGGGCAAGAAGATGGGTAAGACACAATCCGGTGCGGTATGGCTTGACCCGAACAAGACTTCTCCATTTGACTTTTATCAGTATTGGAGAAATGTAGGTGATGCGGATGTTTTGAAGTGTATCCGAATGCTTACCTTCCTGCCGATAGAGGAGATTGATAAGATGGATTCATGGGAAGGCGCACAGCTCAATCAGGCGAAGGAAATTCTTGCATATGAGCTGACGAGTCTCGTACATGGTGAAGAAGAGGCGAAGAAAGCACAGGAAAGCGCGCGCGCATTGTTCAGTCAGGGGAATGCGGCAGATATGCCTACCACGGAATTGACAGAAGAGGATTTTACAGATGGTGCAATTGATATTTTGACACTGCTTGCAAAGAGCGGACTTGTTCCGTCCAAATCTGAGGCAAGACGCGCGGTGCAGCAAGGAGGAGCCTCTGTAGACGGAGAGAAAGTGACAGATATTCATGACGTGTTCGAGAAGGAAAAATTTGCCGGAGACGGTATTGTTCTGAAAAGAGGAAAGAAGAATTTCCGTAAGGTGGTTGTAAAATAATTATTGCAAATAAAAGTGTGCTAAGGATTTTTTCAGCACGTTGTATGTCTTAAATATCTCATTTGAGAAGAATATAGAGAAGATGAACATTTTAGTAAATCCGGTCGGCGGAGCATGTTCATCTTCTCTTATTATTTGTCTGTTTTAGATGTTAGATATTCATTTTTAGATACTGCACACTGTACCCCGGCATTGTTAACTGTCCGTTCAGACTGCCTGTATTGCCTGTGATCAAATCAGTATATGCTCCCTGTAATTCACCATTATTTCCAGTAAATTCCCCATCGGAAGCATTGATTGCAACGAGGATTCTCTCGGAATCTGTTTTCCGCTCGAAGATCAGCTGATGATTGGTGATCACCACATTGTGATATCCTCCGTTGCAAAGTGCATCGCTGTCCCTGCGGATGGCGATCAGCTGTTTTACATATTCGGTTAGTTCATTCGGCTTTGGCTCTTCAAAGCACGGACGAAGTGCATAGTCGTTGTCCGGCGCTTTCTTTCCTTCTTCACCCCATTCGCTTCCATAATAAATACACGGAATTCCCGGCATGCCAAAGAGAATGCCGTAAGCAAGCGGTAAATGCTTTGGATCTGTCAGAATGCTGGCAATTCTTGTAACATCGTGATTGTCTACAAAATTCATCAAGTGTTTTCCTCGGTAAATGCACCATTGTTCCGGTCCGTACTGGCGGTTCAAAGAATGTGCAATTTCAAACAGATTCATACTGTTGAAACTCGAGAAGATACCTTTGTAACATTCATAATTAGTACAGCTGTGAAGCATTTCGTCATTTACAATCAAATTGTAATCTCCAAATAAAACTTCTCCAATTAAGGCAAAGCCCGGTTTCTGCTCTTCACAGAATCCGTGCAGACGGCGCATGAAATTGTGATCCAGACTATAGGCAACATCCAGACGAAGACCGTCAATTTGGAATTCTTCAATCCAGAACCGCACGCAGTCCAGAAGATAATCTACAACTGCCGGATTTTGAAGGTTTAGTTTGACTAATTCAAAATGTCCTTCCCAGCCTTCATACCAGAAACCATCATTATAACAACTGTTTCCGTCAAAACTGATATGAAACCAGTCCTTGTACGGGGAGTCCCATTTCTTCGTTTGTACATCCTTAAAAGCCCAAAAACCACGTCCTACATGATTAAATACTCCATCGAGCATAACTTTTACATGATGCGCATGCAGCGTCTCGCAGACTGCCTTGAAATCTTCATTTGTACCAAGGCGGCAGTCAATGTTTTTAAAATCCCTTGTGTCATAACCATGGTTGTCAGACTCGAAAATCGGATTCAGGATAATAGAACCGATTCCGAGATTTTCCAGATAATCGCTCCATTCGGCGATTTTGCGGATTCGCGGAACTGTGATCCCGTCATTGTGAACCGGGGCGCCGCAGAATCCGATGGGGTAAATTTGATAAAATGTTTCATTATAAGCCCACATAGAAATACCTGCCTTTTAATAAGAAATATCTGTCTATAAATATATCATAAGTTAAGTAAGAACAACAGAAAATATTGTTACTTCTAAAAAATTCAGAAAAATACTGATATATTATAGAATTGACAATACTATTTATATTATTTAATACATTTTAATAAATGAGAGAGATTTATCATAGCAACAATTAAAGATGGATCTTCTGACTGCATTTACTACATTGGCTGTGATGCCTGCGCTGTTATAAGTTCAATTACCGCAGACCATGTGTATTACAAATGCCGGGTATGCGATATGAAAATAAATGGAGTTGCATTATACGCAACAGGAATGACAAATTTGGTTGTTTTGAGAGTACCGGATTGCTATATTTAAACAGAAAGAAGTGCTTCAAAAAATTTGGTACAAAGTCTTACAACATGAGAAAAATGTATCGCAAAAGGAGAGTCAGATATGAAAATAGCAATTGTGAATGAAGTCAGTGCATGTGTAAAAAATAAGGATATTGTGAAGGCGCTGGAAGCTTATGAAAATGTGGAAATTTTGAACATGGGTATGCATGAACCGACAGAGGAGAATCCTCTGACCTATATTCAGACCGGAATTATGTCGGCGATTCTGCTCAATTGCGGAATCTGTGATTTTGTTGTCGGCGGCTGTGGAACCGGACAGGGGTATCTGAATGTGGTCATGCAGTTTCCGAATGTGTTCTGCGGCTTGATTCAGGAACCGTTAGACGCATGGCTGTTCTCTCAGATTAACGGAGGAA
The DNA here is from genome assembly GCF_943193195.1 of Mediterraneibacter agrestimuris. GTDB lineage: Bacteria > Bacillota > Clostridia > Lachnospirales > Lachnospiraceae > Schaedlerella > Schaedlerella agrestimuris. The sequence goes on from NZ_CALPDG010000036.1 coordinate 6,198, forward strand.
ACTGTATTTCACTTGCATTGAACAAGGGATATGGCTGGGCGGCAGATATTAATCTGCAGTATATATTTGAGAAGCTTTTCAAGGATCCGGCAGGACAGGGCTATCCTCTTGAACGCGCTCAGAGTCAGCAGCACAGCAAGGCGATGTTGGAGAAGCTTTCCGGTCATACTCACAAGACACTGGCACAGGCGCTGAAAGATTTGGATGAAGAGGTACTCGCACCGATTCGTAAGCGGGTGGATTTTATTGCTTTGCTGGAGGAGAATACGGAGAAAAATGAGCTTGTCCGTGAAATCTGTGAAATTTTGAAATAGAGAGGTAGAGCGTATGGTTCGATCATTAGACAGGGGAATCAAGATTCTGGAAATTTTATCGGAAAATGCGGAGATGGGAATCACCGAAATGGCGGAAGTACTGGAAGTGGATAAAAGCACAGTATCCAGGCTTATGGAGACGCTGCGCAGTCATGACATGGTTCAGATGAATAAACGGACGAAAAAATATCGTCTGGGACTTCGGCTGCTGAATCTGGGAACTGCAGCAGAGAGAAACCTGAATATCATTGAAATTGCACGGCCGGTGATACGAAGTGTGTCTGATAAACTGGAGCAGAGCGTACATTTGTGTGCGTATAACAATATGATGGCCTATGTGATCGACCAGACGGTTTACAGAGTGGCTTTTTCGGTCTCTGCCACAATAGGAATGATAGAGCCGATCCATGCGTCATCTGTAGGTAAATGTATTCTGGCATATCGTCCTGAGGACATGCTTGATCAAATATTGGAAGGCTATGATTATGTAAAATATACGGAAAAAACGATTCTGGACAAGGAACATTTGTTGCAAGAGCTGCGAAAAATCAAGGAACAGGGATATTCAATAGACAACGAAGAGGTATCTGTGGGCGTACGTTGCGTGGCAGTTCCGGTTTTCAGTTATCGGAACAAAGTACGTTACAGTATTGGGATTTCCGGGCCGGTGGGGTTGATGACGGATGAAAATGTGCGGCTGTATGTTTCTCAGCTGCGAAATGCCGCACGAAAAATCAGCAAAGAGCTGGGACATCAGTATAGCTGATGATATAGAAAAGCAGCAGTAATTATTTAGCCGGAAGGCTGAATGGTTACTAACGTACGAATGCAGGAGGATGTGGGATGATCAGCGGAAATGAGTTGTGGGATATGTCGGTTACGGAGGACCTGGAAGAAATATATATGCTGAAAGCCGGGAAAGTGTGGACGTTCCCCGATCTGCCGGATAATGTCTGCGAGGCGGTGAAAATAACGGTCTCCAAATATGCGGAAAAAACAGCGCTTGTGAGTGATGAAGGAAGAGCTTACAGTTATCAGGAGTTTCTGGAATGTTGTGAAGAATTTGCGGCATATCTGTATGGTAAAATAGGAATTTGTCAGGGGAGTCATGTAGGAGTTATGATGCATAATACACCCGAATATTGCATTACGTACTATGCATTGATCCGGCTTGGTGCAATCATGGTCTGTCTTCCGGGAAAATATAAGCAAGATGAGGTGCTTTCTCTGGCAAAACAGTCGGATATGGAGTATCTGATTTGTGAAGATGAGTATGCCGGATGGTTTCAGAAAGATTATCATTTGAATCAGATCGTGTGTGTTAAGTATACAGAGCATGCAGATGGTTATCGTGCGTTATATGAAACCTGGGAGACGAGAGAGCGTGATCTTGAAGAGCTTGAAGATCTTCCCTCAGGAAAACCGGACGCAGATGCCATGTTACTGTTTACTTCGGGAACGACCTCCATGAGTAAAGGAGTTCTTTTAAAAAATTATCAAATCATGCATGCAATTGAAACTTACCGACGTATTTTACAAGTGACAGAAAAAGAAGTATCGGTGATTGCGACACCGATTTATCATATTACCGGACTGGTGGCGCTGCTGGGATTGTTTTTAAGCAGCGGCGGAATGCTATATCTTCATAAACTGTTCGATGCCGCACGTGTGGTTCGTGAGGCGCGGAAGTATGGGTTTACCTTTCTTCATGCGTCGCCTACGGTGTTCCATCTGCTTTTGCAGGAAGGAGAACACACACCGGAGCTTCCGAATCTTGTGACGCTTGTTTGCGGCAGCAGTTATATGCCGCAGGAGAAACTGAGACGGCTGCACCGATGGCTTCCGAATTCTAAATTTCATACGGTATACGGGCTGACAGAGACCAGTTCTCCGGCTGCAATTTTTCCGGAAGATGCGGCGGGAAGCAAACGTATCGGTTCCTCAGGAAGACCGATTCCGGGAATGATGTTTAAAATTGTGGATGACGAACAAAGGGAACTGTCATGCGGGGAAGTCGGAGAGATTGCTGTACGTGGATGCAATGTAGTGACTGCATATTACCGGCAGCAGACGGACAGCCTCAAGGACGGCTGGCTCTATACCGGTGACGTAGGTTATTTTGATGAAGATTCTTATCTTTATGTGGTGGACCGGAAGAAAAATATGATCAACCGCGGCGGAGAGAAAATCTGGTGTTACGATGTGGAAAATGAATTGACTGCCATCGGGGGTATTCTGGATGCGGCGGTGGTCGGACTTACGGATGAGATGTATGGAGAAGTGCCGGCAGCCTTGGTTGAACTTAAGAAGGGATGCGGATTGACAGAAGAGGAAATCCGGCAGTACCTAAGAGGGCGGATTGCAAAATATAAGATCCCGGTGAAAATTTTGGCGGTGGAGAGTATACCGCAGACTGCCAACGGGAAGCCGGATAAAAGAAAGATGCGAGAAATGCTCAAAGAAATAATGGAAGACAGCAAATCCTAACGTATTTGTCAGAACGAAAGCAACAAAAGGAGAACAATATGTTAAAGGCGAATTTTATCACCCCCACAGAAGCAGTGGGTTATATCAAAGACGGTATGACCGTCTGTCCGATCGGTATGACGTTGGTGAGTGCCAGCGAATCGATTTTGAAGGCGATTGAAGAATCATTTTTGGAAACAAGACATCCGGCGGATATCACGCTTTTACATTCCTGTGGGCAGAGTGACCGGAAAGACGGAATCCAGCATTTTGCACATGAAGGGCTTGTGAAGCGAATCATTGGGTCCCATTGGGGATTACAGCCGCGATGGATGGAAATGATCGCAAATGACAAGGCAGAGGCGTACTGCTTGCCTCAGGGTCAGATCGCACAGCTCTATCGGAGTATGGCATGTGGTCTGCCGGGGAAAATGTCAAAAGTGGGTCTGGGAACGTTTGTGGATCCCCGGTATGAAGGTGGAAAAATGAACAGACGCACGAAGGAACAGCCGGATATTGTGGAGATTATGGAGTATCACGGCGAAGAATACATGTTTTATAAAGAAATTCCGATTGATGTATGTATCATTCGCGGAACTGAATGTGACGAGATGGGAAATTTAACGACCACGGAGGAGGCCATGAAGCTGGAGGTGCTTCCGGCGGTGATGGCAGCGAAGCGTTACGGCGGCAAGGTGATCGCTCAGGTGAAACGAGTCGTGCAGACAGGAACACTGAATCCCAAAAATGTAACGGTTCCGGGTGTGTTTATCGATGGGATCGTGGTTTGCGATAACCCGGATGTTGACCACCGGCAGACATCCTCATGGATATACGATCCGTCATACAGTGGACAAACGAGAGTGCCGCAGAATGCGATCGAGCCTTTGCCAATGACGGTACGGAAGTTCATCGGACGGAGGGCTGTGGAAGAAGTATATCCGGGCTGTGTGGTAAATCTGGGGACGGGAATTCCAAATGACGTTATCGGAAATATCAGTAATGAAGAGGGACTAAGTGATGATATTATGATCACCGTAGAGTCCGGAATCTACGGCGGTGTGCAGGCAGGAGGCATTGATTTTGGAATTGGTCAAAACCTGTATGCGATGATCGGACATCATGAGCAGATGGATTACTACAATGGTGCAGGAGTGGATGTAACCTTTATGGGCTTTGGCGAGCTGGACGGGGAGGGAAATGTGAATGCTACAAAAATGGGTCCAAGATGTACCGGCTGCGGCGGGTTTATCGATATTACCCAGAATGCAAAAAAAGTAGTATTCTGTGGAACCTTTACAGCCAGTGGATGTGAGTTCTCTTTTGATAATAACAGACTGACGATAATAAAAGAGGGAAAAATCCGCAAGATGGTAAAACAGGTGGCACAGTATTCCTTCAACGGTATACTCTCACGTGAAAAGGGACAAGAGGTCTATATCGTGACCGAACGGGCTGTGTTCCGGCTTGTGGAGGAAGGTGTGGAGTTATTTGAGATTGCACCGGGAATCGACCTTAAGACACAGGTGCTGGATATGATGGATTTCCAGCCGATCGTCAGTGAAAACCTGAAGTTCATGGATACGGTATTGTTCCAAGATGGGGCAGCCGGATTGAAAAAGAAGGTCCTTCAGAAAGCGGAAAAGGCTGCTGCAGAAAAATTGGAAAAATAGAATCCGCTATTCACCGTAGGTAAATTTAAAATAGAGCGGATTCTGTGACTATGAAGCCCAAAGGCTGAATAGTTACAAAATAATATAAAAGAAAAAAGGAAAGGTGTAAAAAACATGAGACTGGAAAACAAGGTAGCAATTGTAACAGGTGCAGGCCGTGGCCTGGGAAGAGGTATTGCAGTGAAACTGGCAAAGGAAGGAGCAAAAGTGGTTGTGGCAGATATGGCTCCGGCAGATGAGACTGTAGCGGTCATCAAAGAAGCAGGCGGCGAGGCAAGTAGTTTTACGGTAAATGTGTCAAACCAGAAAGAAGTGGCAGCTATGGTGCAGTTTGCGATCGACACTTACGGTACACTGGATATCATGGTAAACAATGCCGGAATCAACAGAGACGGCATGCTACATAAAATGCCGGTGGAGAACTGGAACCTGGTAATCGATGTGGACCTGACAGGTACTTTCTACGGAACACAGGAAGCGATCAAATATATGCGGGGAAAAGGTTACGGGCGTGTGATCAACATCTCCTCAGGTAGTTGGCTGGGCAATATCGGACAGGCCAATTATGCAGCTGCAAAGGCGGGAGTTGTTGGTTTGACAAAAACTGCAGCCAGGGAGAACGCCCGTAAGGGAATCACCTGCAATGCAATCTGCCCGGGATTCATTGAGACAGATATGACACTGAAATTAAAAGAAGTAAACGATGGTGCAGCATGGGAGAGCATGATGCAGAGAATTCCGGCAGGATATGCCGGAAAGCCGGAAGACGTAGGAAACATGGTTGCATTTTTGGCATCTGACGAGGCTGCATATGTGACCTCAGAGGTCATCAATGTGGGCGGCGGAATGATCGTATAGAGCCTGACTTGAAAGATTCAATAAAAATGAAAAAAGCAAAAGACAACAAAGAATGAAAAAGGAAAGGATAGAAGAAAAATGAAAGACGTAGTGATCGTAAGTGGTGTGCGGCTTCCGGTTGGAAGCTACGGTGGAAGTTTGAAGACGGTCTCCGCCATTGATATGGGTGCGATGGTAGTAGCTGAGGCAGTAAGGCGTGCAGGGATCCAGCCGGCAGATGTAGACGAGGTCGTAATCGGACAGGTCGGTGAGGTGGCAGAAAACGGGTTTATTGCACGTGCGATCAGTTTAAAGGCAGGCATGCCGAAGGAGGCTTGCGCTTATTCTGTAAACCGCCAGTGTGGTTCCGGTCTGCAGTCCATTGCAGAAGCTGTAATGGAGATTCAGACAGGGCAGGCAGAAGTGGTGGTTGCTGGAGGAGCAGAAAACATTTCTCAGCTTCCTTACTATGTAAAGGATGCGCGTTGGGGAGCCAGAATGGGACACAAGAGTTTTGAGGACGGGGTTATTGACATCCTGACATGGCCTCTGGATGGAAACCACAATGGAGTAACCGCAGAAAATGTGGCACGGAAATACAACGTGTCAAGAGAAGAGCAGGACGCTTTTGCAGTGGAAAGCCATCGTCGTGCATGCCAGGCGATCAAGGACGGCAAGTTTAAGGATGAGATCCTTCCTGTGGAATTGAAGGACCGCAAAGGCAATGTGACTGTATTTGACATCGATGAAGGTCCAAGAGAGGGACAGACTATGGAAAAGCTGGCGAGACTGAAACCTTGCTTTCTGCGAGATGAGCAGGCAAGTGTGACTGCAGGAAATTCTTCCAGCTTAAATGACGGTGCGGCTGCGGTAGTTGTGATGTCTGCGGAGAAAGCAAAAGAATTGGGTGTTACTCCAAAGCTGAAGATCGAAGGCTTTGCAGTGGCAGGATTTGATGCAGAACTGATGGGATACTCTCCGAAATTTTCCAGCGAAAAGCTGGCGGCGAAATTGGGGATTGATTTAAAAGCAATCGACATGTTTGAAATCAATGAAGCTTTTGCGAGTCAGGCTTTTGCAGTGAGCCGCGATCTGGGTCTTGATCCGGAAAAGGTCAACATTTACGGCGGCGGAATTTCCATCGGTCATCCGATCGGAGCGACCGGAACGATTCTGACAGTAAAAGTGATGTATGAACTGATGCGGACCGACAAGAAGGATGCGATGATCAGCATGTGTATCGGCGGCGGTCAGGGGATTTCCATGTATTTTACAAAATATGAATAAAAAAGTGATGCTGTCCTGAAAACATTATTCAGGGCAGTTTTTTTATTTAAAGAAAATGTACGATGTGCAGAGAAATGCTGTTTTGATAACTGTATATCGGTAATATAAAAAAAGCGATTGTGTTGCACACTCCGCAACACGGCTATTGAATGTATTTTGCGTCGGATTTTCCCTATGATATAATACAATCAAGAAAGAGATAGATTGTATTGGCCAAACACAATAAAAAAGGAGTTATGAATAAAATGATAGAACAGAGAAGAAAACGTGCAAAGGCAATTAAAGCCTACGGCACAATTCGGAAAGCAGTAGAAGCAGAAAGCTTAGATCAATTTCAGGATATCAGCCTCAGTGAGGCGGTTGTCTTAGGTCTGATAAATCAAGGTGTAAAAACCTTTGTTGGTATCTTTGGGCATGGGATGACAGATGTCGGAGAAGTACTGCGTATCTACGAAGAAGAAGAGGCGGTAAAGACGGTGAATGTCCGGAATGAAGTGGAGGCTTCTCATGTGGCGTCCATGCTTCGTTGGAAATACGGAGAAGCTCCGGCCGTGTTTACCTCAATTGGTCCGGGGGCTCTGCAAGCTGTAGCCGGATCACTGGTGGCACAGTCTAATGGATTGGGTGTGTATTATTTGATGGGAGATGAGACCAGCCATAGTGAGGGACCGAATATGCAGCAGATCCCGAAAAGAGAGCAGGAGCTGTTTTTAAAGCTTTTGTCAACTTTCGGACCGGCTTATTCCCTGCATACTCCGGAAGCAGTGTTTACAGCGCTGAAGAGAGGCGATACGGCGGTCAATGGAGGAGAGAAGCATTCTCCCTTTTATATGCTGCTTCCAATGAACATCCAGCCAAAGATCATGGAGCACTGCAATTTGCTGGAATTTCCCGAAAAATCTGCAGAGTCCAGGGTAGTCAGTGTTGACCCTGATCTGTATCGCGCAGCAGTAGAAACAATCTGCAGTTCTTCCAGGATTACAGTGAAGGCAGGCGGTGGTGCTGCAAAGGTTTCTGCGGGCGTGTGGGAGACATTTTTAGAGCTTGCAGATGCAGTATATGTACATGGTCCTCAGGTTCCGGGATTGTATCCATATTCAAAAGAAAGGAATATGGGAGTGGGAGGATCCAAAGGTTCTATCTGCGGAAACTATGCAATGGACGAGTGTGATCTGGTCATTACTGTCGGAACAAGAGGCGTCTGCCAGTGGGACAGCTCAGGAACAGCATTTAAAAAGGCAAAGAAGATCATCAATATCAACTGCGACTATAACGATCTTGGACAGTATAACAATTCCGTGCGTATCCAGGGAGATGCGGAGGAAGTGCTCTTAAAATTAATTGAGCTGCTGAAAAATGCGGAGAACGAAGCAACAGATCCGGAATGGCTGAAAGAATGTAAAGAGAAACGTGCCGAGTGGGAAGCTTACAAACAGTTAAGATATGATCATCCTGTTCTGACGGATGAGAAGTGGGGCAAATCTATTCTCACAGAGCCGGCTGCAATTAAGAAAGCAGTAGATTTTGCAGATGCTCATGGCTGCGTAAAAATATTCGACGCAGGAGATGTGCAGGCAAATGGTTTCCAGATCGTGACTGATGAAAAACCGGGTCAGACCATTACAGATACAGGATCATCCTATATGGGCTTTGCGGTGTCATCCATGCTCGCCTTTGCACTGCAGGGGGGAAAAGATTATCCGGTAGCATATACCGGAGACGGCAGCTTTATGATGAATCCACAGATCTTAATCGATGCGGTTCAATATGGACTGAAGGGAATGATCGTTCTCTTTGATAACCGGCGTATGGGAGCGATTACAAGTCTCCAGCATGCTCAGTATGACGTGGGCTTCAGCACTGATGATATGGTTGAAGTAGATTATGTACAGATGGCAGAATCAGTCAAAGGAGTGAAGGGATTCTATGGCGGTGAGTCAATGGAAGAGCTGGAAAAAGCATTAGAGCAGGCATATGCGCATGAGGGGCTGTCGCTGGTACATGTACCGGTATATTTCGGAAGAGAAGACTTAGGCAGTCTTGGTTCCTTTGGAGATTGGAATGTAGGTAACTGGTGTGAAAGAGTACAGAAGCTGAAACATGAAATTGGTTTCTAGAATTGTATAGTATGTAACTTTAAGAAATTTTTGATAAATATATTTTGATTTAAATTAGCGCTAATTAAATATAATAAAAAAACAAAATGGAGGAAATACGATTATGGAATATCAGATTCCTGAAACAATGAAAGCATGGGTTCTGGGAGATCCAGGAGAACTGACACTTACAGAAAAACCGGTTCCACAGCCGGGAAAAGCAGAGGTGCTTGTTAAAATTGACGCGGTAGCAATTTGTGCAACAGACTTGGAGATCATCCAGAATGGACCTCCGGCGCTGATTCAGGGAGGATTGCCTTTTAATAAGAACTTTACACCGGGTCATGAGTATATGGGAACAATTGTAAAGCTTGGATCTGGCGTGGATGAGTATAAGATTGGCGACAGAGTTGCGGTAGAAATTCATGCAGGATGCGGACAGTGCGAGCGTTGCCGTGAGGGAATGTATACGTCTTGTCTGAACTATGGAAAAAATTACGAAGGCAACGATAAGGGACACAGAGCAAATGGATTTACAACAGACGGCGGATTTGCAGAATATGCGATCAACAATGTTAACACACTTTGTCATGTAGGCGACAATGTAACAGATGAAGAAGCAACTTTGATCGTAACAGCAGGAACAGCAATGTATGGTCTGGACACGATCGGCGGTCTGCTGGCGGGACAGTCTGTTGTTGTATCCGGTCCGGGACCGATCGGTCTGATGGCAGTTGCAGTTGCAAAGTCTATCGGTGCAAATCCTGTTATTTTGACAGGTACGAGAGACAACCGGCTTGAGCTTGGAAAAAAACTTGGTGCAGATTATGTAGTAAATGTAAGAAATCAAAATGCAGTTGAGGCTGTAAAAGAAATTACAAACGGCGAGGGCGTTCATTATGTAATGGAGTGCTCAGGTGCGCCGAACGCAGTGAATGAAGCATCAAGTATGGTTAAGAGAGGCGGAAAAATCTGTCTTGCAGCATTTCCGTCCAAACCGGTTGAGGTAGATGTTGCAGCGCTGGTACGTAATAATATTTCTCTTTTCGGTATTCGCGGAGAAGGCAGAAGCGCTGTTCACAGAGCAGCTTCCCTGATCAGCGAGAAGCGTTTCGACGCATCATTGATCCATACGCATACATTTGCATTTGAGGATCTGCTTACGGCTTTGAAATATTCAAGAGAAAGAATCGATGACGCAATCAAGGTGGTTGTGAAGATGAATTAGGAATCGAAACTGTTAAGAGGGATTCCAGGATAAGAGAGTGATCATATGCTTCAATATAAAAAATATTATATGCCTGAATCAAAAGAAGATTTTTTTCGTGTCATGGAAAGCATGGAAACAGAGTTTGATATCATTTCAGGAGGAACAGATCTTTATGCAAAAGAAAGAGACGCTTTTTATGGCATAGAGACCGTTATTGATATCAGTAAAATCGCAGAGCTTTCTGACATTGAGCTGAAAGATGGTTCTATTGTCATAGGAGCCAATACCAGGATTCAGCAGTTTTTAGAAAAACAGGAGTTGATAGACGGTGTGCCTCTTATGAGGCATGCTGCCAGCTATTTCGCAGATCAGCAGATACGGGAAATTGCGACAGTCGGGGGTAATCTGGCAAATTCTTCACCTACAGGTGATATGATTCCGCCACTGCTGGCAATGGATGCGGTAATTCATACAATACGAAAAAATGAAAATAAAATCTGCACGAGAGATATTGCAATATCTGATTTCATTCAGGGAGTTGGGAAAAATGTGCTGGTTAAAGGGGAAATCATTCACTCGATTACATGTCCGGTATTAGATGGATATGGATGTGCATTTAAGAAGGTAGGACTTCGGCGGTCTCTATGTATTTCTGTGGTGAATTCTGCTTTTTTAGTGAAGCTGGATGAAACAAACCGGTATTTTAAAGACGTTAGGATTGCCTTTGGAGGAATCGGTCCGAGACCTGTAAGAGTGAGAGAAATAGAGGAGCGGCTGAAAAGAAGTGTTGTTTCCAAAGATATTATTCAGGAAATGGTGAATTATATTCCGGCGGACATCGTGGAGTCCAGAAGCAGAAAAGAGTACAGAAAGACCGTTGTCAAGAACTTTTTGCTGGCAGGAATTTATGAATCACTTGCAGAAATCGGTATTATGCCAGAGTAGTGAATGTTCTGGCTATCAGGTAAGGCAACAGAAAATCAAGGTTAAAAGAGTGAGGGTTATGAATTCAGAACTGGTAAAGATTGAATTGATCGTAAATGGAAAAAAAGTTAGTAAATATGTGGCTCCGGCAATGAGGCTTGCAGATTTTCTGAGAGAAGAGCTGCATTTAATAGGAACGAAAAAAGGTTGTAATGCGGGAGAGTGCGGAACGTGCTCTGTCTTGATCGACGGCGTGCTGAAAAAGAGCTGCATGATACCGATCATAAAAGCCAATCATTGTGAAATCGTGACCATAGAGGGAATCGGAACTGACGGTTTGAGTATCATTCAAAAATGCTTTATGAAGGTTGGAGCGGTACAGTGTGGTTATTGTACTCCTGGTATGATCATGGCAGCAACTACGATTTTAAAAGAAAACAGGCATCCGGATAAGGTGGAGATCAGAAGACGTCTTGGCGGAAATATCTGCCGGTGCACAGGCTATGCGAAGATTATTGAAGCGATAGAGCTTGCCAGAGACATTTTAAATCATGAGAAAAGCGCTGATTGCCTAGAAGACATCGTACCGCAGGATACGAGTAAAATTGTCGGATCCTGTGTGAAAAGGGTAGATGCCAAAGGAAAGCTGACAGGTGCATTGGAATATGCGGCTGATATGGAGATGCCAAGGATGCTTCATGTCCATCTTGTCAGAAGTAAGGAAGTCCATGCAAAGATTTTGAAGATTGATTATGAAAAGGTATTGGAGCAGCCTGGTGTGGAAACCGTAATCACCAGCGAAGACGTACCCGGTGAGGATGGGTTTGGTGTGTATTATTATGACCAGCCGGTTCTGGCAAAGGATAAGGTGCGTTTTTATGGAGAACCGGTTGCGGCGATTGTAGCTGAAACTCTTGAGGAGGCACAGGAAGCAGAGAAATTCGTTGAAATTTCATATAGAAAAATTCCGATTGTTTCTACGATCGAGGAGGCAATGGACGGGAAAGCAGTCTTACACGACGATTATCCGGAAAATGTGGTTTCCTCCACAGTAGTCGCAAAGGGTGATGTGGAGAGTGGCTTTGAAAGCAGCGACGTGATCATTGAGCAGGACTATTCCACACAGGCGGTTGAACATGCCTATCTGGAGCCGGAAGCCGGTATTGCGTACTGTGATCCGGACGGAGTACTAGTGGTAAAATCATGCGATCAGGATATCACGCAGCATCGTATGGTTTTATCGAAAATACTTGGTATGCCTATCAACAAAATAAGAGTTATTATGACGCCTGTAGGAGGTGGATTTGGCGGCAAGGAGGATATGATCTATCAGGGCGTTTTAGCAATTGCCGCGCTGAAAACAAAACGTCCTGTTAAACTGGTATTTTCCAGAAATGATTCGATGATTGGAAGCTGTAAACGTCATCCTGTTTTCATTCACCATAAGATTGGGCTGACAAAGGATGGAAAAATACAGGCAATTGAAGTTGATATAAAATCAGATGGAGGAGCATATTGTTTCTCTACAAAGGGAACGGTAGCTAAGGCAGCAATATTGGGAGCAGGACCTTATCAGGTTGAGAATGTGAAGGTGACATCCAAAGGATATTACACCAATAATACACCATCGGGGGCAATGCGTACCTTCGGTATCCTGCAGCCGACATTTGCTATTGAATCTACCATGGATATCTGTTCGGAGCGTCTGGGTATTGATCCGGTCCAGCTGCGTCTGATCAATGGATTGAAGGATGGGGCAGTTACACATACTCAGCAGGTGCTGGGAAGCGTAAGCTACTGTGAAACGGTGAAGCAGTGTGCAGAGCTTGCTTCATGGGAGCCCGGTCCGTCCAATGTGAGGGGATCCGTGAGAAAGGATGTAAAGGGCGATCAGATCGTACAGCCTTATATCCCAGGCTGTGAGTTTAAAGCGCCGGCGGCTCTGGATCTTTGCAGATCAAGATTTAAATACGGACGTGGTGTCGGAACTTCATGGTACGGCATCGGGCGCTGTGCAACAGTTGATAAAGCAGGCGCGTTTGTGGAGATTGACGATGGCGGTACAGCCATGGTACTTACCGGAGTGACAGAGATTGGGGAAGGAATTTTGACGGTTCTGACACAGATTGCAGCAGATGAACTCGGCATGTATCCGGAGGATATCACCATTGGAGACAATGATACGGCAAGAGCACCGGAAGCGGCTCACGCAGGTGCGAGCAGACAGTCTTATATGATTGGTAATGCAGTGTGTAATGCCTGCCGGGACGTAAAAGAAAAATTTATTCGAGAGATCGCAGCATATTGGAACGTGGATTCTTCCTCGATCCGCATGAAAAACAGACGAATTTTTGTTGCCAAGCATACGACAAAAACGTCCAGTGGACGTTTTTTAGTGGAGGGGCACGCGCATTATGACCTTTCACTCAAAGAGGCTGTGGATATATGCAAGAAAGTGAGGGGTTATGTTCCGTTGGGATCGGGAACTTATACGGCTCATCACGAAGGTCTGGATCCGGTTACCGGAAAAGGAAATCCGTGGCAGGCATATGTATTTGGAAGCCAGATCGCTGAGGTTGCTGTGGATACATATACAGGAGAAGTACATGTTCTTGGTCTCTGGGCAGCTCATGATGTGGGAAGAGTCATCAATCCGCAAGGCGTGGAAGGACAGATTGAGGGCGGCGCCATTCAAAGTATGGGACAAGCGATCATGGAAAATTACACGCTTAAAGAGGGCATTCCGGTAAATCGCAATTTTGCAAAATATATCCTGCCAACAAGCGTGGATATACCGGCGGTGCATTCTGTTCTCGTTGAGGATCGGGATCCGTTCAGCCCTCTCGGAGCAAAAGGAGTCGGCGAACCTGCGCCGCTGCCGACAACACCGGCAATTATTAATGCAATTTATGATGCGGTCGGAGTACGTATTACGGAACTTCCGGCCACACCGGAAAAGATATTGAACCAAATAGTATACCCAGTGGGTGTAGAATAGTCTAAAGGGAGAATTTGCTTATGAGTAACGCAAATAATGTATCAGGTAAATCAAGCGGTTTATCACTGGATGCAAAAAGATGGATTTATATAGGGATTAGTCTTGTAACTATGATACTCATTAAAAATGTCAGTTTTCCGGCATCATTTACGACAATCAATGGTGCGGAGCTGACAGCAGCAGGACAGGAAGCGCTGGCTGTTTTGGTTTTCGCTCTCCTTCTGTGGATTACGGAAGCTATTCCGTTCCATTTTACGGGACTGCTGGCAATGGCATTAATGGCATTGTTCGGCGTAGATTCTTTTGGAAGTATCGTAAAGACGGGTTTTGGAAATGTGAATGTAATCTTTTTTATCGGCGTATTTATTTTAAGTGCGTTTATTAATAAATCAGGGCTCGGGAAACGACTTGTTAATATGTGTCTTTCTGTTACCGGAAATAGTACGAAATATGTATTACTGGGATTTCTTGTCGTAGGAGTGCTGTTATCCATGTGGATTTCTAACATGGCGGTTGCAGCTATGCTTATGCCGCTGGCGAAAGCTCTTCTTGATGAGGAGGGGGTAAAACCGCTGGAAAGCAATTTCGGAAAAGCACTTCTTATGTCTGTTGCATGGGGCAGCTTGATCGGTGGATTCGGAACACCAGCAGGAAATGGACCAAACCCACTTGCAATCGGTTTCATGAAGGATTTGGCAGGTGTCGATGTTTCCTTCTTAGACTGGATGAAATATGGAATCCCGGTTTCAATCGTTCTGATTCCGATCGCATGGGGACTTCTTCTGCTGATGTTTAAACCGGAGATGAAATACCTCAAAAAATCAAATGAAGAAATCAAAGAAGAATTCAAAAATCAGCCGAAGCTTTCTCGCGATGAGAAAGTAACTCTGGTTATTTTCGTCCTGACAGTTGTAATATGGGTATTCTCATCACAGCTATCAGATTTGTTAGGCATAGATATTCCGATCTCACTGCCGGTTGTCCTGACAACAATGTTTTTCTTCTTTCCGGGGATCAGTGAAACAAAATATAAAGCAATTGAGAAAGAAATGTCCTGGAGCAGTATCATTCTTGTACTTTCCGGCGTGTCTATCGGAACAGTACTTTATCAGACAGGTGTTGCAAACTGGATTGCACTTGGGTTATTGGGAAATATAGGCGGAATGAGTCCGGTTCTGATGGTATTTATAGTAGTATTGAGTATTTCTTTGATGAATATTACCCTTTCCAGCGCTACAGTATCTGCAAGTATCGTAATTCCGATTATCATAGAACTTGCCGCAAGTCTTGGAATCCCTGCACTTGGTATTGCATTCCCGGCAGCATTGGCATCCTCGCTGGCATTTATTTTGATCACATCCACACCGACAAATGTTATTGCATATTCGGCAGGATATTTCTCCATCAAGGACTTCGCAAAAGCTGGCGTTCCGATGACGGTTGTTTCCTGTGTGGTTGTAGCAGGTATTATGTATGGTGTTGGTCTGCTGACAGGCTTGTATTAAGAAGAAGTTTTCACGCGTGCTTTATAAAAGCGCGCGTGAAGTCAAAGATCCCGCTGCAAGCAGCCGTTTGGCTCGTTGCCCGCGGGAATAAATTTAGCCGGATCTGGCTGTATGGAGAGGAGAATTTAAATGAATAGTTTTATCAATAAATTTAGTCTGGAGGGAAAGAAAGCAATCGTCACCGGCGGTGCAAAAGGATTGTGCAACGGCATAGCTCAGGCGCTTCATGATGCGGGAGCAGAAGTGCTGCTTTTGGATATTCTGGATATTGTGGAAGAATCTGCTAAAGAGATGGCAAAAGAAGGTCCTATGGTACATGCGGTAAAGGGGGATCTGTCTAAGGCAGATGAGCTAGACGGTGTATATCAGGAATGTCTCGAAAAGCTGGGCGGCAGATTGGATATTCTCCTGAACGGCGCAGGAATCCAGTTCCGGGCTCCGGCAGCCGAATTTCCACGTGATCGTTGGGAAAAGATCATTTCCATCAATATGAGTGCGGTATTTTATATGTCACAGTTGGCTGGAAGGACTATGCTTGAACAGAAATACGGCAAGATCATTAACATTGCGTCCATGACCTCATTTTTCGGCAGCGTGATGGTTCCGGCATACAGTGCGAGCAAGGCTGGAGTAGCACAGATTACAAAAGCACTGTCTAATGAATGGGCAGGTCAAGGTGTCAACGTAAATGCGATCGCACCGGGCTATATGGCAACGGAATTGACAGCGAATATGAAAGCGGTGAATCCGAAGCAGTATGAAGAAATTACCAGCCGAATTCCGGCGGGACGCTGGGGAAATATGGAGGATCTGCAGGGATTGGCAGTTTTTTTGGCATCAGATGCATCGGCATATATTTCCGGAGCAGTGATTCCAGTGGACGGTGGATTCTTAGGAAAATAGGAGAAATCGAACATTTCAGCATAGGGCTTTGCATTTACAGCAAAGTCCGGCTCTCCGCTGGCATCATTCAGAAATGCCGCAATCCAATCGTTTGACATTGCCCCTTAGTTCACAGGGAAACTGCCAGTGTCGTTACATCCTCCCCATAAATCACATTGCTCCGATATTCCAATGGAATAAGGATACGTCCATCTTTGTCTGCATAAATATAGACTTCTGTAATCAGAATCATCTCAAGAGCTATTATATCGTTTACATCGTTTACAAAGCTTAAGTTTTTGAAAAAATTGTTGACATTCATGGTACGCTGTACTATACTATTTAGGCATGACAAAAGGAGAAACAGTATACGCCAAAGCCCCGGAGTATGCTGGTTTCATATAAAAGCAATGAATTAACGAAGAGAATGACAAAGAAATTTACAGGAGGAACATCCATGAAAACTTATATGGCTAACCCAGACAAGATTGAAAGAAAATGGTATGTGGTTGACGCTGAAGGTCAGACATTAGGACGTATGGCTTCCGAGATTGCCAAAGTATTAAGAGGCAAGAACAAACCGGAATTCACACCGCACGTAGATACAGGAGACTATGTAGTAGTTGTTAATGCAGATAAGGTAAAAGTAACAGGTAAGAAGTTACAGCAGAAGATTTACTACAATCACTCTGATTACGTTGGAGGAATGAGAGAAACAACTCTGGCAGATCTGCTTGCTAAGAAGCCGGAGAAGGTCGTAGAACTTGCAGTCAAGGGAATGCTTCCGAAGGGACCGCTGGGAAGACAGATGCTTCAGAAATTGCACGTATATGCAGGACCTGAGCATGCACAGCAGGCTCAGAAACCAGAAGTATTGACATTTTAAGGAAAGGTTGAAAGGAGGACATTACGATGGCTAACGCAAAGTATTATGGAACAGGAAGAAGAAAAAAATCTGTAGCAAGAGTATATCTTGTACCTGGAACAGGTAAGATTACAATCAATAAAAGAGATATCAATGAGTATCTTGGACTGGAGACATTGAAAGTAGTAGTTCGCCAGCCGCTCGTTGCAACAGAGACAGTTGACAAATTTGATGTAATGGTTAACGTTCATGGAGGCGGATATACAGGACAGGCAGGAGCAATCCGTCACGGAATCGCAAGAGCACTTCTGCAGGCAGATGCAGAGTACAGACCGGTTCTTAAAAAAGCCGGATTCCTGACACGTGACCCACGTATGAAAGAGCGTAAGAAGTACGGTCTCAAAGGCGCACGTAGAGCACCACAGTTCAGTAAAAGATAGGCAGACGAAATATCAGATACAGATTTCAATCCCCAGAACACATATGTTTTGGGGATTTTTCCTGCTTTTTGTATAAAATGCCAGTAGATATTTATCAGAAAATGAGTATAATAAAAGTAAGAAGTTCGGAAGAAGTTCCTATATTTTACCAAAACTGCATATTGGCATTTATAGAAAAGATGCGAATGCAGATTTTTTTGTAATTAATTTAGGTAGTATGAATAAAGTGAAGGTCTCCATTAACCTTTGGTAGCCAATCCATAAAGAGATGAACATTAAAGAAGGTCTCCATTAACCTTTGGTAGCCAATCCATAAAGAGATGAACATTAAAGAAGGTCTCCATTAACCTTTGGTAGTCAATCCATAAAGAGATGAACATTAAAGAAGGTCTCCATTAACCTTCGGTAATCAATCCGTAAAGAGATGAACATTAACGAGTGGGAAGTTGGTATAACTTCCCACATTTTTTGAGAAAGAGGTAGTAGAGTGTTTAAACTTGACGGAAATATAAAGTTTATTAATATAGATTCTGATTATATCAAAAAGTTAAATTTGGCATGTCCGGAAGTGTATTATAAATCGACAGGTTATGATAACAAACCATATATAGGGATATTGATAAATGAAGTAAATCGGTCATATGTAATTCCGCTGTCTTCTGCAAAAGAAAAGCATAAAAGCTGGAAGAATGTTAACCAGGAATGTTATTTGGTGTATGAATATGCTTTAAAGTCGAAAATGGGGGATGCGGATATTTGGGTGCAAAGTGCTGAGGAAAGTACTGTTAAGCATATTATGTCGGTTATTGACATTAAAAAGATGATTCCGATTAAGTCAGGGGTATATAGAGAAGTAAATATGAATAAAGATAATTCAGATACGCCAGAAGTAGCAAAGTATAAGGAGTTGATAAATAAAGAGTATTCTTTTTGCTTAAAGATTGTGGAAGATTTAATAAAGAAAGCTAATAAATTGTATGATAGTCAGATGACGACGGGAAAAGTTAAAAAATTTTGTTGTGATTTTAAATTGTTAGAGCGGGCTTGCGATACATATGTGATTTAATATGCGTATTAAGATGCAGTAAAAAGGTCTGTTTACATGACGTAATACTTTGAGACCTTACAAAATAATACGGATAACTAACAGGTAACTGACAAATTCCTTAAAAATGCCGGATAATAAGGGTTAGGAACTATGCAAGAGATAATTCAATCGAATATTGCAAAAGAGAGAAATTCCCCGGAAACAGCGTATTTCCGGGGTTTTCTTATACTCTGAAATTCTTATGAGACGGTACAAAATCATACAAAATTTTCACGGTAACTAACACGTAACTGACACGTAACTGACACGTAACTGACAAATGAAAAAACCTTTTCCTTGTGTCGTGCGCACGACAATGTTATAATGCAAAAAACAGGAAAAGAGGTGGTATCAGTGAACCGGACGGAGTATAAGAACCAACATGCAAAAGAGCATTACGACCGGATAAATTTCAAAATACCAATAGGAGAAAAAGCAAGAATACGGGCAGCAGGAGCATCCATTGTGAAAAGACCTCCGAGGTTCGCCGGGGAATCAACCGTGTTGCAGGGTGGGCTGACCTCTCATTTTTATGGAATGGGGGTGATGCCTATGAAAAATCATTTTGATTTTAAGGACATTATGACCTTTGGTCTGTTCCTTTTGGCATTACTTACATTCGTTTTTACGTTTTGTAAGTAAGTCTACATAGAAAAACCACCCCAAAACTTTGACCGAGTGCGGGGTGGATTTTTCTACTTCTCAATTTGGTCAACCCACCTTGTGGGCGGTTGTCTTTTTGTATTTATAATATACCATAAGAGGGCAGAGAGTTCAAGGGTAAAATCATTTGTGGGATAGTGTGAAGCTTTTTGATGGCCTTATCATTGACACCTGCGATGGTCAACATGGTTTTCAAATCTAATAATTCACCGATACGGTATCTGGAATATATTAACATGAGGATGACCGTGTAATATATATTTGAATCCTTGACATCCCACACCCTTTTGACCTCTGCTTTGCTGAAAGGTTTTCGGTTGTATGTGTTGGGATTTCCCGCATTTTTAATGTTCAGATATTCAACCAAGTTCCTCTCTTTTGGGATAATCTCATGAATGATAGCGTATTTGTACATGAGACCGAGGGGGACTTTCAATTTCCGGAGTGTAGGATAATTTTTGCCGGATTCATCAACGACCATTTGCAGATGGTCGAGTTTTACATCAACAAAACGCATCCGA
Source organism: Mediterraneibacter agrestimuris (assembly GCF_943193195.1). Taxonomy (GTDB): domain Bacteria; phylum Bacillota; class Clostridia; order Lachnospirales; family Lachnospiraceae; genus Schaedlerella; species Schaedlerella agrestimuris. The sequence goes on from NZ_CALPDG010000036.1 coordinate 25,966, forward strand.
GCAATTTTGTCACACAATGCCCAAGCTGCTTTATATCCTTGCAACGTAAGGATTGTGACGGTTTCCCGACAGTTTATAGACAGACCCGAAACCGTTCGGTAATTTCATAAAATTTCACCATCCTAAAAAAGAGAATTTCAGGTAGAAGAATACAAAAATATTGAAAAATACAATTTCAAGAAAAATACAGTGTTGCTGAAAATCCAGATGCAAAACTTACAAAATATCTTGTTGATTTAAAAGCTACACAGGCATTTACGAAAGATGATACAAAGATAGAAAAAATAGATAAATGGTTTATAACATTTGAAAATATTTTAAAGACTATTTTTGAGGATGAGGATCTTGAATTAAAATTTAATGATGAAACATTTCAGTTTTCTATTTGTGAATCGGGAAGAGAACCTTTTGATTTCAATACGATGTCTAGTGGGTATGCGGCAATATTTGATATTATTAATGATTTGATTATACGGATGGAAGCCCGGTCAGGATTGCGGACGGAGTTTGACATGGAAGGTATTGTGAAAGGCTATTTTGAAGCAGATATATTGTCAGAAGAATTGAGAAAGAAATTTGAAAGATATAAGGAGTTAGTTTCTAAAGGTGAATTATCAGATGAAGAGTATGAAGAAATAGATCAATTAGAATATTATTTAGATGAAATACCGGATTATCTTGCACAAGAACTGACGGCAGAGTATAATAGGCTGAAATTAGAGTTTTCAAACAAGGGGTAAGGAATATGGTGAAAATAGATAGAAATCCGATTCCACCTCCATCATTGGATATTGAAAAACAAAAAGGCCATGGCAGCTATAATAAACCGGATGTGATAAAACAATTAAAAGAAGATGCACATGATAAATGTTATATCTGCGAGTTAGGAGGTTTATCAGATCCAGAGGTAGAACATTTGAGACCGCATCATAGCAGAAAAATAATGGATAGATTACTGTGTTGAAGATCCAGAAGAAAAGTTGGAACAAAGTTATGAAAATGGACATGTAAATATACATAATATCGTTGATGAGGAATGTGCTGTTATGACTGCAAAGCTTATACAGGATTGTTTCGAGAAGCGTAATACAGGAATCCGGAAGCACAACGATATATCAGAAGCTTGAGAGCTGCACTGTTGCGAAAGAAGGAGCATTTATGAAACGTAATATTGACATGAACGAGGTATCTGACGGTAAATTATATACCGCAAACGACATGGTGAAGATGGGATGTAATGATTGTAGTGGTTGTTCTGATTGCTGCACCGGTATGGGCAGTTCGATCCTGCTGGATCCATACGACATTTACCAGATGACGAAAAATCTTAATCGAAGTTTTGACCAACTTATGAGTTGTAATCTGGTTGGTGAAGAAGGTACATTGAGAGTAATTGGACTGGATATTGTAGATGGTCTGATCCTGCCTCACTTGAACATGGCTGGAGTACGGGAGCGCTGCACTTTTCTAAATGAGGAGGGACGCTGTAGTATTCATGGTTTCCGTCCGGGATTTTGCAGACTGTTTCCACTCGGACGCATTTATGAAAATGGGACATTCCATTATTTTCATCAGGTGTATGAGTGTAAAAAATCACATCGCACCAAAGTAAAAGTAAATAAATGGCTGGGGATTCCGAATCTGAAAAAGTATGAGCAGTTTGTTCTGGACTGGCATGATTTTCTGGAAACAGCCGGAGCGGAAGTGCGGGGAAGCAGTGATGAAAATGCCGTGAAACAGACTGGATTAAGTCTGCTTTATGTGTTCTATCGTAAGCCTTATGATTTTCAGAGGGATTTTTATGAACAATTCTATGAGAAGCTGGAGGAGTTGATATAGGAGCCGGGGAATCATGAAAGGAAAAAGGCAGATTCATTTCGCGGATATGAAAACCTTATAGATAAAGTAGATAGAAGAGGTGATCAAATAACAGGACATTTTCAAGTGATAAATTTGCTTGGAAATGTCCTGTTTGTATATAGAGACGCATTTAAAAAGTCTCTGTATCCACAGGCTGTATATAAAAATCTAAAACTGTATATATTCAGTATTGACAGTATAGATATTTTAGTATATACTGTACTTGTATCTTAAGTACAGAAAAGGAACCTGTGCACAGGTTCCGGACTTATCAGAGCAAGACAGGCTCTCCGTTTTGCCGCCGGTTGGTTTCCTGTAATCGGCAGTGTAAGGAAGTTGCTTTCTCTGGAATATGAAAACAGGAAAACAGGATTATGGAAATTATTTTAAGCAATGCAAGTTCAAAACCGATTTACGAACAGATTACATCCCAGATCAAAGGAATGATCATGAGCGGCAAACTTCAGCCGGGAGACCCGATGCCGTCTATGAGAAAGCTGGCAAAGGAGCTTCATGTCAGTGTGATCACGACCCAACGTGCATATGATGATTTGGTAAGAGACGGATTTATCGTGACCGTTCCGGCAAAGGGGACGTTTGTATCCGCACAGAATCAGGATTTTATCCGGGAAGAGAATCTGCGGAAGATTGAAGAACATTTATCCGAGGTGAGTGAACTGGCGAAACAAAACGGAGTGCCGCTGGAGTCACTGAAAGAAATATTGGAAGTGCTTTATAGTGAACAGGAGTAAGTATCATGATGGAAGATGCAATTCAAATCAAGAATTTAACAAAAGAATACAAAGATTTTTCGTTGAAGAACTGTACATTGAACGTTCCAGGCGGGACGATTCTGGGATTGGTCGGTGCCAACGGTGCGGGCAAGTCCACGATGATTCAGTCGCTTCTTGGACTGATCAAGGCAGATTATGATGAGATCAGGATTCTGGGGAAGGATCTGCGGACTGAGGAGAAGGAGATTAAAGAAGATATTGCGGTGATTTTTGACGTCAGCCATTATAGTCTGGAATATACGCCGAAATTCATCGGGAAAATATTAGAGAAGGTTTACCGTAACTGGGATATGGAGAAATACAATGCGTATCTGACCAGATTCGGTCTTCCGGCAAAGAAGAAACTGAAAAAGTTTTCCAAAGGAATGAAGATGAAACTGGAGTTTGCCATTGCGTTCAGTCACGCGCCGAAGCTGCTGGTTCTGGACGAGGCGACCAGCGGACTGGATCCGATTTTCAGAGATGAGGTACTGGATCTGGTTCGGGAATTTACGGAAGATGAGAGCCATACCGTGCTGATGTCCTCACACATTACGAGCGATCTGGATAAAGTAGCGGACTATGTCGCATTTATTCATGCCGGGGAGCTGCAGTTTATTAAGACCTACGATGAGATACGCGACAATTATGGAATTATTCACTGTGGAGAAGAATTTTTTGAAACGCTGAGGGAAGAGGATATTGTTTCTTTCAAAAAAGAACCTTATGAATACAAGGTGCTGGTAAAGAATAAAATGGAAATTTTGAATGTCTTTCCGAAACTGGAGATAGAGAAGGCGTCCGTGGAGGATATTATGTTGTTTTATGTGAAGGGAGAGATGGAATATGCTGGGGATCATTAAGAAAGATTTTTACGATACGTTTTGTATACCAAAGAATCTGTTAAGCAACATATGCGGGTATGCATTGTTGCCTGTGTCTATGCTGGTTTTGGGTTCAAATGAATGGGCAATGATGCTTTTTCTCATCGTCTGTATTCCGGCTTCGTCAATTGCGGTTTTGCAGGCGGCTATGGCGCAGGATGAAAAGGTAAGGTTCGATGATATTATGCTGACATATCCGCTTTCAAAGAGAAAAATCGTACTGGCAAGATTTATTGATAATTTGTTGTTTATTGCGATAAACGCATTTATTTCATTGATTTTAATGCTGGGGTATGTATATGGTTACAGGACGGTGGGATTTCAGACAGGGGTGTTGTATTGGACTGTGGGTCTTGTTGTGTCTCTGTTTATGACAGCTATATTTAGTGTTGGATTCTATCTGTTGGGGAATAAAAAAGGTACGATCTTGTATTTTGTTCTTGTAGGGGTAGGGGCAGGATTATATGGAATGGCACGGTTTTTACCAATTGAGAAAATCTTGGACATGGATCAATGGACACTCATCGGGATTGGGTTTGTAAACAGCGTAATTGTATTATTTGTAAGCTACTGGGCATGTCTGAAATTATATACAAGACGGCATTCATGATCCGAAACTGATTAAATTATATTAGAAAATCTACAGAATGGAAGCTCTCTTTTTAGTTGAACTTATAAAAAACGGAAGTTATAATAAAAACGTAAAACCAGAGGTGGAGTTTACGATGGTTTTATGAAAACCAAAGAAAAGTTTCAACATAAAAGGAGAGCTATCTATGAATATGTTATCCATTGAACAAGAATTGAAGAACAACGCATATCCGGGAAGAGGGATCGTCCTCGGTAAGAGTGCGGACGGGACCAAGGCAGTCGCGGCATATTTTATTATGGGACGCAGCGAGAACAGCCGCAACCGTGTTTTTGTGGAAGAAGGCGAAGGCATCCGCACACAGGCGTTTGATCCGTCTAAACTGACAGATCCAAGTCTGATCATCTATGCTCCGATACGCGTGCTTGGCAATAAAACGATTGTAACTAACGGTGACCAGACCGATACGATTTATGAAGGAATGGACAATCAGCTTACATTTGAACAGTCCTTGCGTTCCAGAGAATTTGAGCCGGACGCACCGAACTACACACCTCGTATTTCCGGCGTTATGCATGTGGAGAAGGGCGTGTACAACTATGCCATGTCCATTTTGAAGAGCAATAACGGCAATCCGGACAGCTGCCGCCGCTATACATTTTCCTATAAGAATCCGGCAGCAGGCGAAGGTCACTTCATACATACATACATGCACGACGGCAATCCACTGCCAAGCTTTGAAGGAGAACCGAAGTTGGTTTCTATACCTGATGATATTGAAAGCTTTACCGACCTTCTGTGGAACAGCCTGAATGAGGAGAATAAAGTATCTTTGTTTGTGCGTTACATCGATATTGAAACTGGTGCATATGAGACAAAGATCGTAAATAAAAACAAGTGAAGGAGGAGGTAAAACGTGAAAGAATTAGAATTAAAATATGGCTGTAACCCGAATCAGAAACCATCCAGCATCTATATGCAGGACGGAAGCGACCTTCCTATTGAGGTATTGTGCGGACGTCCGGGATATATCAATTTTCTTGATGCTTTTAATGGCTGGCTGCTTGTTTCTGAATTGAAGAAAGCGACCGGACTTCCGGCTGCGGCTTCTTTTAAGCATGTATCCCCTGCGGGAGCGGCTGTGGGACTTCCGCTGACAGATATACTGGCAAAGATATACTGGGTAGATGATCTGGGAGAATTGTCACCTCTTGCATGTGCTTATGCGAGGGCGAGAGGAGCCGACAGAATGTCTTCTTTTGGAGATTTTATCGCACTGTCCGACGTTTGCGATGTGGATACGGCAAGATTGATCAAACGGGAAGTATCCGACGGTGTTATTGCACCGGGATTTGAGCCGGAGGCATTAGAACTTTTGAAACAGAAGAAAAAAGGAAACTACAATGTGATCCAGATTGATCCGGAGTATGTACCGGCGCCGCTGGAGCATAAAGAAGTATTCGGTATTACATTTGAACAGGGAAGAAATGAACTGAAAATCGATGATGCGTTCTTCTCGAATGTAGTGACAGAGAACAAAGAAATCCCAGAGGAAGCCAAGATAGACCTCGCAATCTCTATGATCACATTGAAGTACACACAGTCCAACTCTGTATGCTATGTCAAGGGCGGACAGGCAATAGGAATCGGCGCGGGACAGCAGTCCCGTATCCATTGTACTCGTCTTGCGGGACAGAAGGCAGACAACTGGTGGCTGCGTCAGGCTCCGCAGGTGTTAGGGCTTCAGTTCAAAGAGGGAATCGGACGTGCAGACAGAGATAATGCAATTGACCTGTATATTGGTGAGGAATATATGGATGTGTTAGCGGACGGCATATGGGAGAACACGTTTGCAGTAAAACCGGAAGTATTTACAAGAGAGGAAAAGCGTGCATGGCTGGATCAGATGACAGATGTAGCTCTCGGTTCAGATGCCTTCTTCCCATTTGGAGACAACATTGAGCGCGCTCATAAGAGCGGCGTGAAATATGTTGCACAGCCGGGCGGTTCTGTGAGAGATGATAATGTAATCGCTGCTTGTAATAAATATGATATGGCGATGGCATTTACCGGAATTCGTCTGTTCCATCACTAGAATTACATTTATAAAAGAAAAATAAAACAAGAACTGTAAAACAGCGTACATGACAAACTGTGTATCCTATCTGGTTTGCGATTGTCAGTGTATATCTGTTTTGCAGTTCTTTTGTTTGTTGTTCAGTAAATCACCGTAAGTGGACTTGGCATAGGACGGATTCTGTAACAGAGTGAAGAAAAGATTTGCAAAGTATATCGTGTTGTGAGAGAATAGGGTAACATAACAAATGAAGTGGTATGATTAGCGGAATCAGCACAGTCATGCGTTGATTTTGGAAGTGAGGTTATATTTTTATGATTATAGAGACCAGAAATCCAGAAGAAACATTCCGGCTTGGACAGGAGCTTGCGGAAAACGCGGCGGCGGGACAGGTGTTTACCCTGACCGGGGACTTGGGAGTCGGAAAAACGGTATTTACACAGGGGTTTGCAAAGGGACTTGGGATAGATGAACCGGTCAGCAGTCCTACATTTACCATTGTACAAGTATATGAAAGCGGACGTCTTCCGTTTTACCATTTTGATGTGTACCGGATCGGTGATGTGGAAGAGATGGACGAAATCGGATTTGATGATTATGTGATGGGGGACGGAGTGTCTCTGATCGAGTGGGCGGATCTGATCAAAGAGATTTTGCCGGAGCGCCGGACAGTGGTAATGATCGAAAAGGATTTGCAGCAGGGATTTGACTACCGGAAGATTACGATAGAAGAGTATTAAAAAAGAGTGTTAAGAAAAAAGGATAAGCAGACACGAGAGAAAGTGTCTGTCTAAAAAGATATGGGGAGGCTTCGTATGAGAGTACTGGCAATTGACAGCTCAGGAATGACAGCTGCGATAGCAATTGTGGAAGATGATTTGACAATTGCAGAATATACGGTCAATTATAAAAAAACACATTCGCAGACCTTGCTGCCGATGATTGACAAGATCTTGAAAATGACAGAGACGGATTTGGATTCCATCGACGCGATCGCAGTGGCGGGAGGTCCGGGATCATTTACCGGACTGAGGATCGGTTCTGCAACGGCAAAGGGACTGGGACTTGCTTTGAATAAACCATTGATTCATATTCCGACGGTGGACGGACTTGCATATAATGTGTACGGCTGTGAGGATATTATCTGTCCGATCATGGATGCGAGAAGGAATCAGGTTTACACCGGAATGTATACATTTTCCAGAAAGGCGGGACAAAAAGAAGGATCTTGTCTGACAGAGCCGGTCTTTCAGGTGATGAAGATGCAGATGGCGATATCTGTGGATGAGCTGATCCGGCGGCTGAATAATTATGGACGTCCGGTTGTGTTCTTGGGGGACGGCGTGCCAGTCTATGAAAATGCGTTGGCTGAGGGACTGAAAGTGCCTTATTCTTTTGCGCCTGCATATATGAACCGTCAGAGGGCAGCAGTCGTAGGAACACTTGGAATTCTGTATTACAAGGCAGGTAAGATCGAAACGGCTATGGAACATCAGCCGGATTATCTGCGTGTATCACAGGCGGAGCGTGAGCGTGCCGAGCGAGAGAAGAATTCAAAAGTCTGCGTACGGGAGATGAAGTATGAAGAAGCTGCAGCAGTGGCAGAAATGGAACATCAGATATTTCCGGATGCGTGGAGTGAACGCGGGATTCTCGATACGTTGAAAAATGAGCAGACGATTTGTCTGACCGCGGAAAAGGCAGGGAGACTTCTTGGTTACATGTTTGCATATACTGCGGCAGATGAGGCGGATATTGCCCGTATCGCAGTTGTGAAGGAGTCCAGAAAACAGAAAGTCGGAAGCGAACTGATGAAGGCATTTAAACAGATCGGGAAAGCGCGCGGAATTCGCCGGGTGCTTCTTGACGTGCGCCGCAGCAACAATACGGCGCGGACATTTTATGTGAAACAAGGATTTGCAGAAGACGGAGTGCGTCCAGGATTTTATGAGAATCCGGAAGAAGATGCGATACTAATGAGTTGTGAAATTGACACAGAAGTAAAAACGGAGTGATTTCTGTAAAAGAAAAATAGATAAATGCGGCAAAAAAAGCGAACTTGTGTAGAATTGTAAATGCTGGGTTATTTTTCACATCCGGGCCGTGCACTACGCTGCACGGTCTGGGACCAGTACAGTATTGGGGCTGGAATCCGGTCTCTTGCCGTAAGGCAACTTTAAATAGACCGGATTCGTTGCTTTGAGCACCGTAGGTGTGAAAAGTAACAATGCCGGGGAGTAAGCGGCAATGGCAGGATTTCCCGGTGGGAGCAGCGGTATTTGGCTGATATAATAGTGACGGAGGTGTTACTGCGAACAGAGTGAGCGGTAGCACGGAGGCTGCCGGCGCTATGAGTTAGAATTAAGGCTGCGCGGCAGAAGACAGAGAGGTTGTCAGAACTTAGAAAATTCTACAGGAGGGAAGAGGGATGCGTCAGTATCAGAAAGAGACGAAAGAAGTTAAAAGTGTGCAGAAGATTATCTGCAATAAATGTGGAAAGGAAATTCCGGTATCGAATGGCCGAGAGACAGAAGGTGTTTTTCATGTGAATTATACATGGGGGTATTTTTCTGAAAAAGATGGAGAGCGGCATAGTTTTGACTTGTGCGAAGCATGTTATGATACATTGCTTAAGGGATTTCGGATACCGGCAGAAATAGAGGGATAATATGTTAGATGTATGTTTGCTTGGCTGCGGCGGGATGATGCCGCTGCCGTACCGGTGGCTGACGTCACTGTTGACCAGATTTAACGGCAGCAGTCTGCTTATTGACTGCGGTGAGGGAACGCAGATTGCGATTAAAGAAAAAGGGTGGAGCTTCAAGCCTATTGATGTCATTTGCTTTACCCATTATCATGGCGATCATATTAGTGGTCTGCCGGGGCTGCTGCTTACAATGGGAAATGCAGACCGCAGGGAGCCGCTGACTTTGATCGGACCCAAAGGTCTGGAAAGAGTGGTAAATGCTTTGCGTGTAATTGCACCGGAGCTGCCATTCCCAATAGTGTTTAAAGAAATCGAAGGTCCGGAGCAGGTTTTTGAAATGAATGGTTACCATCTCAAAGCGTTTCGAGTGAATCACAATGTGCTTTGTTATGGATATACAGTAGAAATTGACCGGGCGGGTAAATTTGACCCAGATCGCGCAAGGGCAGAAGAAATTCCACAGATGTACTGGAAACATCTGCAAAAAGGAGAAACGGTGGAATATGAGGGACGAGTCCTGACGCCGGACATGGTGCTGGGACCGCCGCGGAAGGGCATTAAGCTGACTTATACGACAGATACCCGTCCGACCAATTCCATTCGGGAGAATGCAAAAGGTTCTGACTTATTTATCTGCGAGGGAATGTATGGCGAGAAAGAGAAAGCGGCAAAAGCTGTAGAATATAAGCACATGACATTTTATGAGGCGGCGCAGCTTGCCAAGGAGGCAAGGGTTCAGGAAATGTGGCTGACACATTATAGTCCGTCATTGACGTACGCAGAAGAATATATGGATGATGTCCGTAAAATATTTCCGGCAGCAAAGGCGGGAAAGGATAAAATGTCTGTGGAGCTGAAATTTGAATAACAGTTTGAGCGGAAATAATACTATTTGTGCTGCGGCTTGCGGCGGAACGGAGAAGTTTATGAGAGAAATACAAGATATCAATATACTTGCGATCGAAAGCTCCTGTGATGAGACAGCAGCGGCAGTTGTGCATAACGGGAGGGGAGTTCTGTCAAATGTGATTTCCTCCCAGATAGATCTGCATAAACTGTATGGCGGCGTAGTGCCGGAGATCGCGTCCCGTAAGCATATCGAGAAAATCAATCAGGTCATTGAAGAGGCTTTAAAAGAGGCGGAGGTGACATTGGATGATATAGACGCTATAGGGGTGACCTACGGTCCGGGACTGGTAGGCGCGCTGTTGGTAGGTGTGGCAGAAGCAAAGGCGATTGCGTATGCAAGAAAACTTCCGCTGATCGGGGTTCATCATATCGAGGGACACATTTCAGCTAATTATATCGAGCATCCAGAGTTGGAGCCGCCATTTCTCTGTCTGGTCGTTTCCGGCGGGCATACCCATCTGGTGCATGTGGCGGAATACGGCAAATATGAAATCCTCGGACGTACGCGGGACGATGCTGCGGGCGAGGCTTATGACAAAGTGGCACGCGCCATCGGTCTGGGCTATCCGGGCGGACCGAAGATTGACCGGCTTGCCAAAGAGGGTGATCCTGACGCCATCGCATTTCCAAAGGCACATATCGGAGATTCACCGTATGATTTTAGCTTCAGTGGGGTGAAATCTTCCGTATTGAACTATATCAACGGCTGTCAGATGAAGGGTGAAACCTACAATCCGGCAGATATTGCGGCGTCTTTTCAGAAGGCGGTGGTAGACGTGCTCGTGGAAAATGCGATGCGCGCCTGTGAAGAATTTGGCGCCTATAAATTTGCGATTGCAGGAGGGGTAGCTTCTAATAGTGCACTTCGGGATGGGATGAAACGTGCATGCGATGAAAGAAATATCCCGTTTTATTATCCATCGCCGATTTACTGTACAGATAATGCAGCGATGATCGGAGCAGCGGCATACTATGAGTATCTTGCAGGCACGAGACATGGATGGGACTTGAATGCAGTGCCAAACCTGAAACTTGGCGAGCGTTAAATGTGATACGAAGGGATCACGAGAGAGGTGGAATGTAATGGAAAAGAAGAAATGTACAGCAATTGTTCTGGCTGCAGGGCAGGGAAAACGTATGGGAACAAAAACACAAAAGCAGTATCTGCTCATGGCAGATAAGCCAGTGCTGTATTATTCTTTAAAAACATTTCAGGATTCGGCGATTATTGACGATATTTACCTTGTAACCGGAAGCGGTGATGAAGAATATTGCCGCAGGCAGATAGTGGAAAAATATGGGATTCAAAAAGTAAGACATATTTTATGCGGCGGGGAAGAACGCTATCATTCTGTCTGGAATGCCCTGAAGGAAATGACGGAGGAAGGGTATGTGTTCATTCACGATGGGGCACGTCCTTTTGTGAATGAAGTTATGATTGAACGTGCATACGAGACTGTAGAAAAATATGGAGCATGTGTAGTTGGTGTGCCGGTAAAAGATACTATTAAAATCGTAGATGCAGATCAGAATGTGACAGATACACCGGAACGCAGTAAGGTCTGGCTGGTACAGACTCCACAGGTGTTTGATGTGGCACTTGTGAAAAATGCGTATGCCGAGATGATAAAAGCAGGTATGAGTAATGTGACTGACGACGCGATGGTTGTGGAACAAGTGTGCGGACATCAAATAAAGCTGGTGGAAGGTTCTTATGAAAATATTAAGATAACTACACCGGAGGACTTGCAAATCGGGGAGCTGTTTGTGCAAAGACAAATGTAACTTATAGTTGATGGCGGCAGATGACGTTCAATCAGAGTACCGAATATAGAATTTGTTTTGAAAGCGAATGGATAAAATCAATGTATAGAAATCAATAGAGTGGAAAGGCTAGGTATGACGTACAAATAACGAGAAATAGAAATTTGAGGGAATTATGAAATTTCTGTTGACGCTTAAAACAATCTATGTTAGAATACCACTTGTGCAAATGAGAAGCGCAAACAGAATATGTGGAGAGGTATCGAAGTGGTCATAACGAGGCGGTCTTGAAAACCGTTTGTCCGCAAGGGCGCGTGGGTTCGAATCCCACCCTCTCCGTTGGAACAGTTCTTCAGAAGAAGGGCTGTTTTTTATGATATAGAAAAGTTCTCACTTTCCTAATATCATAAAACGCTCTGCGGGATGTGCGCTGCGGCATACAATGAAGCTGTTGTATGTGACCGCCGCAGGCGCAAGAATGTGCTTCATACATTCTTTGTTCTGTATAAGAAATTTCATCAGAGTTCAGTTATACAAAAATGCATTTCGTGCAATTTCAAATGAAACCACTATGTATTGAGAAGAGATAAAATGTCAGAAAAAACAGCGAAAAATGTAAAAAATTACAAAAATAAGAAAATAAAAAAAAGTACTAGACAACTAGGCGAGAATCATGTATATTAAATAGCGAACCTTTTGGAGAAGTACCCAAGCTGGCCGAAGGGGCTCCCCTGGAAAGGGAGTAGGTCGTTAGTAGCGGCGCGAGGGTTCAAATCCCTCCTTCTCCGTTTGCTTTATCAGTTATGAGACAGAGAGTGTTGAACAGATAAAGCAAGAACAAATGCAGATGAAGACAGAATGAAAAAGATGTAAAAAAACTTCAAAAAATGTCTTGACAAGCACTTGTGGAAATGGTAGTATGGATAAGCTATCTCATGCGAGAAAGCAAACCAGAAAATAAAAAAGTTCTTGACAGAGACAGCAAAGTGTGATAGAATATCAAAGCTGTTTCTTGAGGCAGAACAAAATAAAAAAAGTTCTTGACAACAAAAAAGACTTGTGATAGAATACAAAAGCTGTTGTTGATAAGAACAACAAGAACCTTGATAACTAAACAATAGACAACAACCCTTGAAAATTTCTTATGAGAAAATTTTTAAGAACGGTTTGATAACAAACCAAAACAGTAAAGAGGAAAAGAATTGCTAGCAGTGATTCTTGACTAGACAAACAAAGAAGCTCCGACAGTTCTAAACTCGTGGGAAACCTCGTTAAGAACATGCGGAGCGTATAAACGGTAAGACTTGAAAGTACCAAGTCAAACCTTTTTATACGAGAGTTTGATCCTGGCTCAGGATGAACGCTGGCGGCGTGCCTAACACATGCAAGTCGAGCGAAGCACTTTACTTG
>NZ_CALPDG010000037.1 GCF_943193195.1 Mediterraneibacter agrestimuris
TGTGTGAAGAATTTGAAGTAAAAGAAAATGACCGGAAGCGTATGCTTGGCCACAAATTCAATGACGTGACAAATTCAGTATACGGACACCGTGACCTTGAACAGCTCCGGCTTGAGATTGAAAAAATAAAAGTATGATTTGTTGTAAGTGTGTTGTAAACGAATCCCTTTTATTACATTTTTTTATAATGGAATATGCCATTATATAATGCTATTTTTCTGCGTGGTTGACACGTTTTTCCGAATTTTCATATCAACCACGCAATTCATGCCAGATTAAGTTTTCCTTAAGATAATATAACAGCTTTATGTGAATTTTTGTTGTAAATGTGATTGTACCATCTCACCATGCAATTATGTAAAGAATAAGAATTCCTGTAGATTCATATACTATATCAAGACGGACTGCACCCTTTTAAGAATCAGGAGGACCTTGCTGTATGAACCATTTAAAAAAATATACCCTATGGGGAATTCTATTCGTCTCTGTTTTTGGTACTCTGGCACATTTTATTTATGAATGGAGCGGGAAAAATCCTTTTCTCGGTCTTTTTTTTCCAGTTAACGAATCTACTTGGGAACACATCAAGCTTTTATTTTTTCCCATGCTGGTATATCTCTTTTATATGCAGCACAAACTGAAACCCTGGTATCCGAATATGCTCCACATACTTTTCTACGGACTGCTTCTTGGCTGCGCTCTGATCCCTGTCCTGTTCTACACTTACTCAGGAATTCTAGGCAGTACTGTGATCTGGATTGATATCGCTATTTTTTATATCAGTGTCTTGATTTCCTTTTTCTTTATTTATCAGCAGATTTGCTCTAAAAGGAGACAATTCTTTTCCAGTTCATTTAAGCCAAAACAAGCAGGACCATATCTGCTTGTCCTGCTTTTCACCATAGCTTTTTTTGTATTTACTTTTCTGCCGCCGGATATCGGAATCTTTCGTTCTCCGGTATAGGCTTCTGATGTCTATTCAATCTCCCAGTCTACCGGCTTCACACCATGCGCTTTCAGAAATTCATTCGTCTGGCTAAATGGCTTGCTTCCGAAGAATCCTCTATATGCTGACAGCGGACTTGGATGCGGAGCTTTTAGAATCATATGCTGCGGATTGTTCAGCATTTTTTCCTTTCGCTGTGCCGGAGCTCCCCATAGTATAAATACAATCGGACTATCCTGCTTGTTCAATACCTGAATCGCCGCATCAGTGAACTCTTCCCAACCGATTCCGCGGTGAGAATTTGCCTGATGTGCCCGTACTGTCAACACTGTGTTGAGCATGAGTACCCCTTGCTCAGCCCACTTCGTCAAACAGCCATGGTTTGGTATCGTACACCCCAGATCATCATGCAGCTCTTGATAAATGTTGACCAAAGAAGGCGGCACCTGTACACCTTTCTGCACAGAAAAACACAATCCATGTGCCTGCCCGTAATTATGATAAGGATCCTGCCCCAGGATCACCACCTTTACATCATTTAAAGGTGTCAGATGAAATGCATTGAATATGTCATTTGCCGGCGGAAAAATCCTCTGTGTTTTATATTCCTGATTCACCGTATCAAATAATTTTTTATAATAAGGTTTTTTAAATTCTCCCTTTAAAGCCTCGTACCATTCTCCATTAATTCCTGCCATACCCCGAGCCCCCTTCATCTTTTGTATCTTCTGACCTGTTACTGTTCACACCCTACGGGTGCTCCAGTAACAGTATCCAGCCCATTTTAAGTCGCCTTCGGCGAGGGGCTTTATATATCACTGCCATCACTTCATTGACCGGACACCTTGCAGCGCAGTGCAAGATGCTGTGTGAACAGTAACAAAAATAGTCCTCTCCAAAATATATCTTGCTTCTTTGCTTTACAAGCGCACGGAGATTCCTTCTGTGCGCAGATATTCTTTTACTTCTCTGATTTCCAGTTCTTTATAATGAAACAGGGATGCTGCCAGAGCCGCATCTGCTTTTCCTTCTGTAAACGCATCTTTAAAATCCTTCAGCGTACCCGCTCCTCCGGATGCGATGACTGGAATGGATACCGACTCTGCGATCACCCTTGTCACTTCCAGATCATATCCCGCTTTTGTTCCATCTCCATCCATACTGGTCAAAAGAATCTCTCCTGCACCAAGGCTTTCCGCTTTTTTTGCCCACTCTACAGCATCCAGCCCTGTATCAATTCTGCCGCCGCTTCTGTATACATTCCACCCGCTTCCATCAGGACGTCTCTTCACATCAATTGCCACGACCACACACTGACTGCCAAATTTCTCCGCCGCGTCATGAATCAATTCCGGTGTATTGATTGCCGATGAATTAATAGAAATCTTGTCTGCTCCCTCTCTTAATAAGTCCTTAAAGTCCTCTACCGTGCGAATACCTCCGCCCACAGTAAATGGAATAAAGACACACTGTGCGACCTTTCGCACTAAATCGACCACAGTATTTCTCTCATCTGACGTAGCCGTAATGTCTAAAAATACCAATTCATCTGCTCCTGCTTTATCATAAGCCTTTGCGATTTCCACCGGATCTCCGGCATCCTTCAAGTCCACAAAATTTACGCCTTTTACCACTCGTCCGTTATGAACATCCAGACAGGGAATGATTCGTTTTGTATGCATAATCCGCTCTCCTATTACAGCTCCACAAAGTTTTTTAGTATCTTAAGTCCCACGTCGCTACTCTTCTCCGGATGAAACTGACATGCAAATATATTGTCCCTCTCCACGGAGGCATGAATATGTACCCCATACTCAGCAGACGCCTTCACACATTCCTCCTCTTTTGCTTTCAGATAGTAGGAATGTACAAAATATACATATGCCTGCTCCTCAATCCCTTCAAACAATCTGCCATTATGTTCCAGATGTAAAGAATTCCAGCCTATATGCGGAATCTTAAGTCCGTCTCCCGACGGAATCCGTACAATCTCGCCGGGAAGGATTCCAAGCCCTTCCACGCCCGGACTTTCATCACTCCGTTCAAACAGAAGCTGCAATCCCAGACAGATTCCGAGAAATGGAGTTTCCTGCTCCACAACCTGATGAATGACAGTATCCAGTCCTTTTCGTCTCAGATTGTCCATTGCATCACCAAAAGAGCCGACTCCCGGCAGAATCACCTTGTCAGCAGCCAGTATCTCACTTTGATCATCTGAAATCTTCACATCCTGTCCGAGATACTGCATTGCCTTTTCCACACTCTTAATATTTCCCGCATCATAATCGATAATCGCAATCATTCCTCAATCCCCCATTGTTTCTTCCGAACTTACCAAACAACCCGTTATGGGCACGTAAGCATGTGTCTTTTACATGCTTATGTGCGATACTAGTATTTTATCTTATTCCCATCCTTATTTCAAGCTCTTTGCATCCAGCTCAAACCAGAACTCCACACCATTATCAAAATTCCGCACACCATACTCCTGCTGAAAGGATTCCATAATTGCCTTAACAATCGACAGTCCGATTCCATTACCGCCATATTCTCTCGTATGCGCCTTGTCTACTTTGTAAAATTTATCCCATAACTTGGCAACATCCTCTTCCGGAATCGGCTTACCACTGTTAAATATTGTTACCCGAACCGTATCTTCGTTCTGAATAACCCGGATCTCAATCCTTTTCTCAAAATCTGCATGATGGATCGCATTCGTCAGATAATTCCGAATTACTTGTTCGGTCTTAAACTCATCCGCCCACACATAGACCTCTTCATCAGCAATAAAATCCACGATTGCTTTTGCCTGCTGGATCAGTATATCGCAGCTTGCCAGCACTCCCCGTATCAAACGCACGACATCAAAACGCTGCACGTCCAATTCATCAGAGCCGAACTCTAACTGATTCAGAACCAGCAGATTCTTTACCATCTGGTTCATCTTATTTGCCTCGTCCATAATCACGTCGCAGTAGAATTCCCGGCTCTCCGGGTCATCGTTCACACCTTCTTTCAACCCTTCCGCATAGCCCTGGATCAATGCAATCGGTGTCTTAAGTTCGTGAGAAACATTTCCCAGAAATTCATTCCGCATATTCTCGATTTTCTCTTTCTGCTCAATATCCTTATGCAGTTGAGTATTGGCTGTCTTCAACTCTGAAATAGTCTCTTCCAGCCGCTTTGACATGGAGTTAAAATTCTCGCCCAGAATTCCGATTTCATCAATGCCTCCGCTTGTATACTTTGCGTTAAAATCCAGATCAGCCATCTGTTTTGACAACTCTGCCAGTTCCAGGATCGGATCCGTGATCCGCTTAGAAAAAAACCATACAAACAATGCGCCGAAAACCAAAGCCGTACATCCCACATAAATAAGAAAACGATTGGCAATATGCGCACTATCCTTGATACTGGCAAGAGGACTCTGCATCAGAAAAAGATACTCATCGCTTATTATACCGTACATTTCCAAATATCCTCCGCTATTATCCGGACGTTCTGCCTTGTATATATTATACCGGTCAGTCGATACGACTATATCTCCTACATTTTTTCCAAAAATGTACCCCATCAACTGCAAATACATAGAACCATACTGTTCCTGCATCGTTTCCAGAATAATCTCGTGTTTCTCGTTCATCACCAGCACAAAAACATTGCTTCTCTGAATCCTCCTCCAAATAGACTGCATATTCTCATCATCAATCGTACCGTCCCGCAGCGCCCTGTCGATGAGTTGATACATTTCTTGCATTTCTATGGTTTTTCTTGAAGTGTAATAATGTTCCAAAAAATTACTATTCACCATAAAAATCAATCCAAGGATCAACACAAGCAGTCCCATAAAAACTGCGACCATCTGCTTTTTGATCGACTTCTTCACACTCTTCATTACTCTACCTCAAATTTATACCCCATACCCCAGATTGTTTTGATGTAATCACCCTTATCTCCCAGCTTGCTTCTAAGCTTCTTAACATGAGTATCAATGGTTCTGGCATCTCCGAAATAATCATAATTCCACACGCTGTTCAATATCTTCTCCCGTGAGAGCGCCAGTCCCTGATTTTCGACAAAATAGGACAGCAGCTCAAACTCTTTATAACTCAATTCAACAGGTCTCCCATCGATGGTCACCTGATGAGCCGCCTTATCAATAACAATCCCACCTGCGTTCAACAGTTCATTTTTATCCGTTCCCAAAGTCCTGCGCAGGATTGCCTCCACTCTTGCCACAAGAATCTTAGGACTAAAAGGTTTGGAAATATATTCATCTACCCCCAATTCAAATCCCTGAAGCTCGTCCCGCTCTTCGGAACGTGCAGTCAGCATGATCACTGGTACCTTAGAACGTTCCCTGATTTCACGGCACACCTGCCATCCATCCATCTTCGGCATCATCACATCCAGAATCACTAATGCGATATCCTTATCTTCATAAAATAAATCCATTGCCTCCAGACCATCTCCTGCTTCTAACACTGTGTATCCTTCCCGGACAAGGAAATCTTTGACCAGTTTCCGCATTCTACCTTCATCATCTACAACCAGAATTTTTACTTTTTCCATATCTGCTTCTCCTTTTCCACAGCTTTCTATATGTATACTTGATCAGCACAATCTTAGTTACTGTGAACGAAGCGTACAGTAACCCATTTCATAGGTCGATTATATAAAAAAAATATGTCTCTTTTGTGAATTTCTTTTACAAACCCACAAAAGAGACATATCTTCTTATCTTGATTTCTCGCACCTCCGCCGTACTGCGCAATACACAGAAAACATACATAACTTCCACTACTCCACACTCTTCAATGATTCTACCATATCAATCTTCTTTAATTTGAAGTACATTACCCCATTGACCAGTATAGAGAATCCAAAGGTAATCAGAAATCCATATATAAAACTTCTGAAATCAATATTTCTTCCGAACATGGCAGATTCAATTTCTACTGTCACAATGATAAACCGATGGAGCAGTTTTCCGCAAACAATTCCAAAAAATCCGCCTAAAATCGTCAGAATAATATTCTCCCGATACACATATTCGGCAACCTCAAGCGGATAAAAGCCAAGTACCTTCAATGTTGCCAGTTCCCGTTTTCGCTCTGTGATATTGATATTATTCAGATTATACAACACGACAAATGCCAGCATTCCTGCTGAAATCACAAGAACCACAATTACAATATTCAGACTGCCCAGCATGTCATCTAACTGTGCCTCAATTCCGCTTGCATAGGATACACTTAAAGCTCCTTCTTCTTTAATGACATCCTCACCCACAGACTTTATTGTGTCTTCTTCACCGTCTTTCACGCTGTAATATACGGAATTATACTTTGGCTCATTGCCATATCCTCGTTTATACCCGTCTGACGTCATATATAGAAAATGCTGCATATAGTTCTCACAGACTGCGGAAACGGTATAAGGGATTTCACCTTTCACATCGTCTTTGATATAGATCGTATCCCCCGGTTCTACGTCCAGTTCCTTTGCCATCTTCTCTGTCAGGATCACACCTTCATCATCCAGTGTATAAATTTCCTTCGTACGCCTGTTCCGGAATACGATAAATTCTGAGAATTCTTCTGTGTCTTCTGCTACATTCAGGTAAACATCCTTCCATGTTTTGTTTGCTCCGACCTTGACCTGCTTCAAGAAATTAACAGCAGTCGCCTCCACTCTGGAATCCTGCTCCAATACACGGATAGCCTGTTCCTGCTCTTCTTTTTCCGCATCTTCGTTCAGAATAATATTCCCATCATATAGCTGTAATTCATGATACTGTAACAAACCGATATCAAAAATTGAATCCTTCAATCCGAATCCCACAAGCAGAAGCGCCATGCAGCCTCCAATTCCGAAAATCGTCATAAAGAACCGCTTCTTATACCGCACCAGATTGCGGATCGTTGACTTCCATGTAAAGCTCAGTCTGCCCCAGATAAACGGAACTCTCTCCAGCAGTACACGCTTGCCCTGTTTCGGTGTAGGCGGACGCATCAATTCAGCCGCCTGTTCTCTTAGCTCTTTGTAACAGGAGAACACCGTTGCCAACAGCGTACATGCCATCGCTGCCAGTGCTGCCAGCAGTGCATACTGGATATTATACGGAATCACGTAGGTATCCATATGCTGATACATAATTCCGTATGCATATATGATAATATACGGAAATACTTTTTCTCCAAACAAAATTCCCAGAATGCATCCGGCAACGGTCGCCAGAAAGGCATATCCGATGTATTTGCCTGCAATGGAAAACCGGTTATATCCCAATGCCTTCATCGTACCAATCTGTGTCCGCTGTTCCTCTACCATACGCGTCATAGTCGTCAGACTGATCAACGCCGCCACTAAGAAGAACAGTACCGGAAAGACCTCGCCGATTGCCCGCATACGATCCGCATTCTCGCCATACCCAGTGTAATCATTGAGATTATCCCTGTCATAAATATACCACTTGGCATTTTCTATCTTGCTGATCTCATCCTCCGCATCTTTGATTTCTGCTTCGGCATCCGCAATCTTGGCATCCGCCTCCAGCCTGCCTTCATCGTATTCTTTCTGTCCATCTGCCAGCTTCTTTTCATTCTCAACAATCTCAGCTTCTGCACTTGCAAGCTGATTCTGTCCATCGGTAAGCTGCACCCATCCGCTATTGATCTCTGCCTGTGCAGACTCTAACTGTACCCATGCAGCATCCAATTGTGCCTGTCCTTCATCAATCTGCTGCTGTCCGGCTGTAAGCTCTGCCCGTCCATCACTTAGTATCTGCTGTGCGTCATTCACTTTCGCCCAGTACTTGTCCAACTCTGCCTGTCCTTCATCAATCTGCTGCTGTCCGGCTGTAAGCTCTGCCTGCCCTTTTTCAACCTCCTGCTGCATCATATCAATGATTGCCTGATTTGTGGCAAACTGCGTATAAACCTCTTCCAGCTTTATCTGAACATCACTGATTTTATTTATGTTGTCTGCAATCAGCGTATTCAGTTCTTCAATCCTTTCCGCTTGTTCCGGAAGTGACGGATCTAAGCCGTTCAATTCATTTTGCATCGCAGTCAATTCTGCCTGAAGACCTTCCCCACTTGCTGTTATTTCTGTTATTTCTGTATTCAAGCCTTCATTATCCGACTGAAGCTGGACAATGGATACCTTTGCCTGATCTAGTTCTGTCTGCTTCTGATTCAGCAGTTCTCTCAGGTTATCCACCTGTGCCTGCTGTTCTTCTAACGGGATTTTCTCTGCATCCAGCAATTCCTGCTGTGTATTCAATTCTTTTAGCTGCGCATTGAGTTCTGCCTGTTTGCTATTTAACTCCGCCTGACTGTCTTCCACGGTTCTTCGATTCACATTCAGTTCTTCCTGACCGGAAATCAATGCAGCCCGGGAATTCTCCAATTCTGTCCAGGATGCTGAAATCTTCGCCTTACCATCATTTAACTGCTGCCATCCATCATCCAATTCTTTCTTTGCATCTCCAAGCTCTTCCTCCGCTTCTTTCTTCGCGTCCTCCAGTTTTTCCCGCGCCTCATCCAATTCTGACTCTGCTTCATCCACAATCTCCTGCCGGCGCATTTTCTGCCGTTCTTCTTTGATTGCTTCTACATTTTTAAGTACAGCGCTGACACATTCTTCATATTCATCTGTAAATGCAGTGAAATCCTTTGCTCCGTCAACTGCCGCATAAATTTCCGTATACACGTCCAATTTGAAACTCTCTTCCGGCACACTGATAAAACCAGATACACTTCCAGTTCCGATATTGGTACTTCCTCTTCCAAAAGAAATATAGCAAGGACTGCTGACTGTTCCTACAATGGTAAACGTATCCGTTTTGAGAGTGTCTGTAATCGAATCTTCTTTTCCTGATGTAAGATGTATCTTCTCCCCGATTTTGTATCCACTCTCTGCAAGAAAGTCCGCATCTACAGCACATTCATCCCAAGACTTTGGCAGCCGTCCTTCTTCTGCCGTCACCATATTCAGGGATGGCAGCACAGACATAACATGTACCGCAGCCTGACTGTCTTCCTTCATACAGAGGGCGTCTATAGAATATCCCGCTTCTACCTTCTCAATCCCTTCCACTGCTTCCAGTGCCTTCACATCCCTCTCCGACAGCCCAAGCGTACTGATGACCTGAATATCCATCAAATTCTTTTCATCAAAATACTTATCACCCGAAAGCCGCATATCCGGTTCTGATGCACGGATTCCTGAGAAAAATGCCACACCGATCGCCACAATGAAAAAGATCGAAAGAAAACGCCCGAGGCTCCTGCGAATTTCCATATAAAATTCTTTTCTAAGCGCCTTTTTCTTCATATGTCTCCCTACCATTCAATATCTGCAATTGACATCGGTGACTCATTCTTCACCATACTGGATACCTTTCCATTCTTGATCTTAATAAGGCGGTCCGCCATCGGAGCCAGCGCCGAATTATGTGTGATCACAATAACTGTCATTCCTTTCTCACGGCACATATCCTGCAAAAGCTGTAAGATTGCCTTACCCGTATTATAATCTAAAGCTCCTGTCGGCTCATCGCAGAGCAGCAGCTTGGGATTCTTCGCCAGTGCACGGGCAATGGAGACTCTTTGTTGTTCCCCGCCGGATAACTGCGCCGGAAAATTATCCAGCCGGTGCCCCAGTCCCACATCCTCCAAAACTGTCTGTGCATCCAGCGGATCTTTGCAGATCTGCAATGCCAGTTCTACATTTTCCTTAGCTGTCAGATTTGGAATCAAGTTATAGAACTGGAATACAAATCCAATGTCGTCCCGGCGGTAGCTTGTCAGCTGCCGCTCATTATATCTTGTAATATCTGCACCGTCCACGAAAAGCTTACCGCTCGTTGCCGTATCCATACCACCTAAGAGATTCAGCACCGTTGTCTTGCCTGCGCCGCTGGGACCGACGATTACAACCAGTTCTCCCTTTTCAATTTCAAAATTAATCCCATCCACGGCATGAATCTCAACTTCTCCCATTTTATATACTTTTGTGATATCCTTTAAACATACAAATCCGGACATAAAACAGTCCTCCTGTCACAGTTTTATAATAGAATAGCATGATGTTTTTATTGTTCCGCTGCCTCATTCATCTTCACAGCCTTTTGGAAAAGTACTAATCCAATCACGAACAAAACTGATATCGCACTCACGCCCACATTCATCTTTCCGGTCAGCTGACTCATTACGGATACAAGCGTTGTTCCAAGAACCGCCGCGCCCTTTCCGCAGATATCATACAATCCAAAGAATTCTCCTGCCTTCTCCGCTGGAATGATCTTGCCGAAATAGGAACGAGATAATGCCTGTACACTCCCCTGGAACATTCCTACCAGTACCGCCAGAATCCAGAAATCCGTCTGTGAATCCAAAAAATATGCATAAATAGAAATACCAAGATATGCAGCAATACATATCGCCAGTACCTTTGTTGGATTGATTCTCTTTGCTACCCAGTTCAGGATCAATACGGACGGAAATGCTACGATCTGTGTCAGCAAAAGCGCCAGCAAAAGTCCCGTACTATCCAGTCCAAGCGCCTGTCCGTATGCCGTTGCCATATCAATGATCGTATATACACCGTCTATATAGAAAAAAAATGCCAGCAAGAAAATGAAAATATGTTTCTGCCTGCGGATTTCCACAAAGGTTCTTCCAAGGCGTGCAAAGCTGTCCCGCACTACATGACCGCCTGCTTCTGCATAATATTTCTGCTGATATGATTTCAAAAGCGGAATGGATAATATGAACCACCAAAATGCTGTGATCAAAAAAGCAAGGATCATGGATGTCTGCATATTCAGACCAACGGATCCGCCGCCTAATACGACAGCAAGACTGGCAACAAAGGGAATACAGCTCCCAATATACCCCCATGCAAATCCCTGAGAAGATACTGTATCCATACGCTCTGGCTCTGTTACATCCGTCAGCATCGCATCATAAAATACAAGGCTAGCGGAATACCCTGTCTTTGTCAGCACAAATGCAACAAGAAACCAAATCCACGAGGAAATAAATCCCAGTGCAATACATCCTGCTACTCCGGCAAATAAAAACACCGTAAAGATCTTTTTCTTAAAATCCTTCGTATCAGCAATTGCTCCAAGCGTCGGTCCAAGCACTGCCACAAGCAGTGTACAAATAGACGCTGCATATCCCCAGTACGCCAGATAATCCACATCAGAGATTCCGGCATTCCCCGCCAGATAGTTAAAATAAATCGGAAAAATCGTAGTTGCCAGCATCGTAAATGCAGAATTTCCCACATCATACAGAACCCATTTCTTTTCCATCGGTGTCATTTTAAATTTCATTTTTATTCCCTCCATCATCAAAGCAGCAATGATTCCCAATTCTCGCCCGCACCGAATGTCTCTTGAAAACGAACCGGAAGTTCTCCATTGCCAAGCAATGCCTTCTGGTACTTGAGTATCAACCCCACTGCCAGCGGCACAGCTCCGGCATACTTCTTCTTTAGTAAATGACAATACTTTTCACATGCCGGATTCGGCTCCAGGCTCATGACCATGCCCCCGTTCGACTCATACAGCCCTGCCAGCTTCATCAGACAGAACAACACATTCCGCTTCAGATCCTTAGGCGCAAACAAAAGCTTGTGTACCCAAACCATCCATATCAGAGACTTCTTCATATCCTCCGCTGTAATATTCTCATAAAAAGAAGCAATAACCTCCGCATTCCTCTGCGTTGGATGAATATGTTTCGTTCCCAGATAAGTCACCGGATTCACATAATCTTCTGTCAAAAGCAGCCGATCCAGCTCCATTTCAATCTCAGAGTGGCTGATTCCACTGACTTGAATCATCTTCTCCACATACTTATGGCACTCACTGTCCAGCGCAAAGTGGCAGATAACACCGTAAACGTAGGCTTGCGCAGCACCTTTATCTTCTGACTTTTCAATCACCTGCAATGCATTTTTAAAAAATCTGTCCGCCGGAAGATCATGTAATTCATATCCCTGTTGATTTACATGATTTTTCATAAAAAAGCGATAATAAAACAAAATATCCGGCCCGTGCAGACCTATATCATATAATTCGCGGTTCTCCGAGATTATCTTCTGGAGCGGTCTCGGCAATGCGTTCATTACATCTTTCCCGAATTTATAATGTGTATATGTTGTCGGCATTGTAAGTTCCCCTTTCTGATTGTTCTTCCTTGCCGTTGATTATTTATTTCAACATATATTCTATCATATTCACCCCCACAAAGAAACTATTAATCCGATAAGTCTGTGTAAATTTTATGACCAAATTTTTGAAATTTTATGAAAACAGCAAAATATCTTGACTTTCTGTTCTACTTTCTATAGAATAAAAGTGCATAACAGAATTTTTCTGCAAAATGTGCATATTCTATTTAAGATTACATTAAAAACTTTGGGCTTGTACTGGTTTCGACAGGGATTCTGAAGATGGAGAAGCTATCCGCAGGCAGATGCGTCAAATCGCAAACTTAAAATTAAACGCTAACGATAATTTCGAATTAGCTGCAGCCTAATTGCTGCATGTCAGCCTTAAAGCACTCACACTTTAAGAATCTGGCACCGACTATGTGAGAAACGATACCGGCAAAGCTTTGAGCCGGCAGGCGTACCATGAAGCTACTGAACCCGTAAGGATGTTCGTTTCCGTACGGCAGAGGGAATGTTAAAGAACGGACTATGATAGTAGAAGTACATGGGATGGGTTTTTGGACGCGGGTTCGATTCCCGCCAGGTCCACTCCTTCCGCGATGCTGCGGAGAGCGTGAAAAGTACCGAGAAATGGCGTGGTTGACGCCCTCTTGGTACTTTTTTATTTTACACTGATTCTAATATTTTATAGCACATGTTGCATTTTTTATAAAACTTGATGTTTTGCAAAAACCCTGCGGGATATAAAAACACCAATCCCCATAAATATCAATGCGACTGGTACAGCCATTAGTGCATAAAGTACATTACCTCTTATTTGTTCTACCGACATAAGGAAAACAAATTGTGCATGGTACAATGGCAAAAGAGTAATGATTTTGAATAATGTGCTTGTTTCGCTAACGGGCAACATAACAGGAAAAAGATAAATTGCCGCAGAAGCGACTAACGCCACTGTCTGATTTTTGCATACAGCAGATAAGACTAATGTAATACCTGTAACACTGATAATACTGGTAAATGCTAAAAGAATTTGATATTTAAGCAGTGTGCCGCAAGTAATATTGAATGGAATGTACCCCGCGGCAAAGTCCGCGGGAGCAAACAGAATACTGCAATCCAGCCCGCTACTTCCATACAGTATAAAAGCATATATAAGGTTAATTGCTGAAACAACAGCAGTTATAATCAGTGCAGCTAAAATGCTTCCAATGATTTTTGCCGCCCCACATTTTGTTTTTCCATATTTGCTTGTCAAAATGATATTATCAACGCCCCCATATTCCCCAGAAAAAACAGGTGCAGTCATAATGACAACAACTAATGATAAAACAATAAATATCTTCACCATATTTTGACTTGTGTTGAGCCAACCGTATGTATATCCAATATTAATTTCTTCATTTCCGTATACATCAGAAACACTATAACCATTCCAGTTGCCATCCAAATCAGAGAAGTTACGAAATAACGCCGATTGCAAGGCATTTTGGTAAAGATATGCCGCATTCATACCATGTAAATCCTGTTTAGGCTTAAACTCTATCATCATTTGTTGTACTTTTTCATCAGTCAACAGTCCCTTATATTTTCCTGCGATAGCTTTATCAATTTCAACAGCTATCCGCCCCGTTCCCTCGTTGCTTATTCCATCAGAAGCATACATATTTTGATAAGCGGAAAAGTCTAGGAGAACCGACAAAAGAAACAATGCAATCAGCGCAGCTTGTGTAAGACGTCTTGAGAATATCTTGCGCAATTCAAATTGTATTAGTTTTTTCATTCCTCTATATCTCCTTTGAAGTAAAATAAATATAAATCTTCCAAATTAGGCTGAACTCTTACTGCATTTTCCATAGGTGGACGTTCAGAAATTATCCGCAATATAGTTTCACCCCTGTCTGTGTTGCGAAGATTGCTCGTATTAAATTTTGCTGCATATGTTTCAGCATGAGCAGACGGAACCGCACATTCCCATACTTGCCCGTCAATCTCGGCAGTAATTTCCTGTGGCTTTCCAAAATGAACAATTTGCCCCGATTTCATCATAATGATTTCTTCTGCAATAAACTCTACATCTGAAACAACATGTGTTGACAAAATCACAATACGGTTTTTAGCAAAAGCACTTATCAAATTACGAAAGCGTACTCGCTCTTTTGGGTCAAGTCCCGCTGTTGGCTCGTCTAAAATTAAAATGTGTGGATCGCCCAGCATTGCCTGTGCAATCCCTAAACGCTGCTTCATACCGCCGGAAAAAGTCTTTATTTTATGTTTACTTTCCGCAGACAATCCAACAGCTTCAAGTAACTTCTTTGACTTTTTCTTTGCATTTTTTTCGTTTAATCCTTTTAGGGCAGATACATACAACAAAAAATCCAGTGCTGCAAAATCAGGGTAATAGCCAAAGTGCTGAGGAAGATAGCCTAAAAGACCACGATATTTTTCGTTAAGTCCCTCAATGTTTTTACCATTCAAAACAATCTTCCCGGATGTAGGAGTTTGTATGTTGCATAGCAGCCGCATGAATGTAGTCTTTCCAGCTCCATTTGCGCCTAACAAGCCATAAACACCATTTGTCAAAGTTACGTTCAAATGGTTTACAGCAGTTTTTGAACCAAAATTTTTAGTCAGCTCGATCGTTTTTAATTCCATATAAAGCTCCTTTCCTCAGTGAAAGCAAAAATACTCTCCATGTGTTTTCATAGAGAGTATAAATAGTAATTATCTACTTTTTATCTACAAGGCTGGGATTTGAAAAAATGCAGATACTTTTGCACCGTTTGAAATATCATCAATCCTCAAGTATCCGCCATGGTGTTCACAGAGTAATTTACAGATATATAAACCAAGCCCAAAATGTTCAGAGTGGTTTGTTTCTTCTGTGAAATACGGAGCTGTCACATTATGCAGACCATGTTTATCAAAGCCTTTTCCATCGTCTGATACCGAAAGCGAAAAAAGGTTATCCTGTAAAGCAAAAGATAGTGTTACCGTGGTGTAAGCATACCGTACAGCATTTGAGATCAGATTATTACATACCTGTAAAATAAACGAACTATCAAGAGAAAGCTGCAGCTCGGACACTCCATTTTGCAAAAGAAGCTTTTTTCCATTCTGTATGCATACAATCTTTGCGCTTTCATACAGAGAAGAAATAAATGGCTGCAAAGAAACAGACTTGTAATCTGGCTGTGTATCTTCCATGCGCTGAAGATTGCTCATGCTGCTTACATAAGTTTCCAAACGGCATATGTGCTTACCCATAGTGGCTGCTATTTCTTTTGTCTGAATATGTTCGCTTGCTTGCAGCATTTCATTATACCCCTTTAATACTGTAAGCGGGGTACGCAGATCATGAGCAAAAGCAGCGTTAAGCCGTCCTCGCTCCTCGACTTGCCGCCACATTTCAGAAAAGTTATTTGCAAGAGTAGTCCGCATGATTTCAAAGGAAGTACATAACTGCCCTAGTTCGTCTTTACTATCATATTCGATTAAAAATTCCAAGTCGTTGTTTGATATTTTTTCAGATGCTGCCCGCAATTCTGCAAGTGGTATTTTCAGTTTATTTCTATAAAACAGTAAAGACGCTGCTATGATACATAAGGCAGAATAAACAGGTACGGCAATCATAGGTAATAGTTCCAACAGAGCTATTATGTGTTCGTCCTGTTTAGATATTGGAACAGTCGTATCACCAATAAAAGTACCATTTCCCAACTGTTCCCCCTGTTCATTTGTCAAATAATACTTTTCACCAGTTAAAGGATACGATGATTTAATCTTGCCAGCGGCATAATCACATATCGAAAAAGTCACTACTGAAAGAATAAGAGCAATTACAGCATAAGCAATAACATAAAGCATAAGGCTTTTTCGGAGAGATAAATCCCGCCCGGAACACTTTATTTTATCCATTTGTAGCCGCACCCCCAAACTGTTTCAATATATACCCGGTCTGTATATGCAGCGATTTTTGTCCGTATCCTGCGGATATGTTCTGCTACAACACTGCTATCCCCCTCACTGTCATAACCCCAAATACGCTCGTAAATACGTTCTTTATCAAAGACCTGTCCCGGATTTTGAGATAACAGCTCTACAATATCAAATTCCTTTTTGGCAAGACCAACACGCTTATCGGCAAAAAACAGACAGCGTTCCAAGTAGTCAATCGTCAACTCTCCGGAAAATTTTACCTGCGCTTCAAAGCTATGCCGCATTTCCCGGCGCAAATGTGCAGCTACCCTTGCTTCAAGCTCCATAAGCGAAAAAGGCTTAACAATATAATCATCACCACCAGCGGCAAATCCTTTTACCTTATCGGTATCTTCAATTCGGGCAGTCAGAAAAAGGATAGGGCAGGATAAATAATTACGAATGCGTTCACAAACTTCTAACCCGTCAAATTCGGGCATATTGATATCAAGCAAAATAATGTCCGGCTGTCGTTCTATTTGTTTTAATGCTTCTTTTCCGTTTGTAGCAGATAATACAAGATAACCTTTGCTTTCAAAAAAGCTGCAAAGCATTTGCACAATATCTATTTCATCATCAACTATCAATATTTTCCTATTCATTTTTGTACCTCCTAAAAATGAATATAGGCATAAAAAATCGCCATCCGATTGTAAGTGACGATTTCTGAAAGTTATTTTGTTGTTATCGAATGAGCCAACTATAATCCTTACGGCAATCTAAAATATAGTCAATATAAACCGTATCGTCTTGAATTTGATAGAGAACAAGATACCACTTTTCAATAAACATCTTGTGATATTTATTTGGTGTAATATATAGTTCCTCAAAAAACGGAAAACGCTGCGGCATCTGGCAAAGAGAACGCATAGCGGTCATAATTTCTTTCTTTTTTGCCGCCGCTGCTTCTTTATTTACCTGTGCCATAAAACGGATGTGCGTTCCCAACATTCGTTTCGCCCTGTCGGAAACAATGACTTTGTATTTCTTGCTCTCTGCCATACACTACACCTCTGCAATCACATCATCAAGGTAAGCATCCAGTTCATCAAGCGTACATCCAACTCTGCCTGCCATTCTATCCTCCTCAACCGCTAAGAGTTCTTCACGGAGCTTTAGCATTTTTTCTCTGCGGTTATAAGTTTCAATATCCATAACGACTAAATCCCCCTCGCCATTCTTGGTAAGGAAAACCGGTTCTGCGGTCTTTCTGCACATATCGGCAATCTCATTGTAATTCTGGCGGATTGCCGCGGATGGACGAATATTCATAACAAAACCTCCTTGTATTTATTGGATAGTAGTATTCTACCCATATTATACTCATTTCATACAATGCAGTCAATACGCACAGAAAAATTTACAAAGCTTTGAGCACCGTAGGTGTGAAAAGTAGCAACAATTCTGCCATTTTGACCGCGCCTTTATATCTCTGGCAATAACTTCTCCCCTGCCCCACACCAGGCAGGGGAACAACTAAATAATATATTTACCGTAGCCGAATAATAAACACCGGCAGCGGCGGATCATTTTTCCGATTATAATAGCTGCTTACGATCACCAGCCATTTCTTTGTATCCAAACCTTTGACAAATGCCAGCAATGCATCCCGTTCCTCATATCCAGTATCACCGCCGCTATAAATACACAAGTTCATCACACCGCCCACTTTTAACAGCTCCAGTCCCTGCCTCACTGCCGGCAGGCTCGTCTCTGCCCTGGTTGCAATCCGATGATCCCCTCCCGGAAGATACCCAAAATTAAACACGATTACTGCGACTTCTTCTCTCACATACTCCAGCATCCGTTCGTGTCCGCCGCAAATGAGTACGGCACGCTCTGACAAGCCTGCCTGCTCCAACCGCCGCCGGGTATTCGTCACAGCCTCTTCCTGTATATCGAATGCATATACTTTACCGTACTCTCCTGCCATACGGCACAAGAACTCGGTATCATTACCATTTCCTGCCGTCGCGTCTATACAACAGTCATTCTCCTGAATATAATCTTTTAAAAAATGATGACAGAACTCTGTAATCTGATACTGCTTCCCCATTGATCTTGCCCCCATAAAACCTGCATATTTGTGTTCGCCCCATTCAGCATTTAGCTATTAAAATCTAAATGTTTTCCACTGCTAACCGATTAATCTGTGTCGCCATATACCCGGCGCCGTACCCGTTATCAATATTCACTACAGCAATTCCGTTTGCGCAGGAATTCAACATCGTCAAAAGCGCAGATACTCCTCCGAAATTCGCCCCATACCCTACTGAAGTCGGAACTGCAATAACCGGACGGCTCACCATGCCTCCGATCACACTTGCAAGGGCTCCCTCCATTCCGGCTACAGCTACAATGCAGTTCGCCTGTTGTATAGTTTCCAGTCTGGACATTAAACGATGTATGCCGCTGACTCCCACGTCATAAATCCGCTCCACATTTGCCCCGAAGAATTCCGCCGTCTGGGCAGCTTCTTCCGCCACTGCAATATCTGCCGTTCCTGCTGTACAAACCGCTATTTTCCCGACCCGTACTTTTTCTGTTTTTTCTATCTTCAATATATGAGACAAAGAGTCATATACGACATTCGGCAATTCCTTCCGAATAAATTCGTATTGTGACTCTGTTGCTCTTGTTCCCAGAACTTCTCCTTCTGTTTCGTATATTCT
The DNA here is from genome assembly GCF_943193195.1 of Mediterraneibacter agrestimuris. Lineage (GTDB taxonomy): Bacteria > Bacillota > Clostridia > Lachnospirales > Lachnospiraceae > Schaedlerella > Schaedlerella agrestimuris. Next base: position 18,790 of record NZ_CALPDG010000037.1, read on the forward strand.
TTTATAAATACTGAGTAAATGTTCATCTGCCTTGCCGCTGCAAAACACCACCTCTGCAAATCCGGTCCGGCGCTTTCTATCCGTGTCCACCTTTGCATATCCCATTTCCTCGTAATACCCTTGCCGCAATATAATTTCCGCTTCCTGCACCGATAACGCACCGGTTTGCACCTGTTCCAAAATCTGCTGTACACTCATACTTCTCCGTCCTTTCATCTTCAAAGTACAGTATAGCATGTATTTCCAGTCCGGAAAATATGCATTTCAATTATTTCTTGGCACAAACTTTTGGAAACTACTATTGTAACTTACACAGGGAAACGATATAATTAACCGCAAAGAGCAGTTTTTAAGCCCTGCAAAATCATTTTTACACGAAAAAAGGGCAATGTCAAAGGCTTTTGACAGACGAAAAATATATATTCATATACAATAAAGGAGAAGATTCAAGATGGATATTGGATTACAAATCAAAAAATTTAGAGAACAGCAAAAAATTTCTCAAGAGGAACTGGCTCTTAAAGTATTTGTTTCAAGACAAACAATTTCAAACTGGGAAACAAATAAAAGTTGTCCAGATGTTAAAAGTTTAATAATTCTATCCAATATCTTCAATGTATCTTTAGATAGTTTTGTAAAAGAAGATATAAAGGAGATGAGAGAAATTATTGAAAAAGAAACAATTAAAAAATTTAATGTAATGAGTTATGTTTTCCTTGCCGGATTGATAATCACAACTATAAGTGCTTATCCTTTATTTAGTATTGAAGGGTATATTGGAGTTATTATCTGGCTATGCTTGTTCGCTGTAACACTATATACAGCAAATAAGATTGAAAAATTTAAAAAAAATCATAACATTCAAACTTATAAAGAAATTTTGGCATTTATTGATGGAAAACAATTAACTTACGATGAAACACAACAAGAATTAGGAAAAAGAAATTATCAAACAATCATATTTGCATTTTTAGCAGGCGTAATCGCACTTATTATATGTATAATTGTAATTTTTATTTTCCAATATTTTTAAATTAAGAGGAGGAAGAAGCATGGAATTTTGGATTATAATGATAGCTTTTATAGCTATGGGCGGAACTTGTTCATTAGCAGGTACATGGTGGGATAGAAAGAACAGAAATAACAAAGAAGAAGAGAAATAATAAAATTTACATTTTATCCAATGTGATTAATTGAAAGGATATAATTACAACGAAAAATTCATTTGTGTAAGGAGCAAAAAATGTTTAATTCATTTTACAAAACAGTTGTTGTTGAGTGTTCATCTGGTGTAGAAAATATGGCAAAAGAAATTGAAAAAACAGCTGAAGAAATGTTAAAAAAAGGCAGTCATAAATTGGTCACTATGTCAATGGTTGGGACTGATAAAGCAATTTTAGTCTTTAAGCTGTAATTTAACAGACTCATGACCTACATCCAAAGGGGCAGTCGGAACATTTCAGGACAGCCCCTTTGGATTTTATATCATTCAAGCAGCTGAACTTGTGTTGCCGGATTATACTCATAAAACGCCAAGACCATCAAGCAAGGTTTTCAGACCGATCAGAATCAATATCACACCACCGCACAGCTCCGCCTTTGTGCGGTATCTACACCCGAAGACACTTCCGATTTTCACGCCAGCCGCAGAGCAGATAAATGTGACTGCACCAATAAAAGAAACTGCCGGGAGAATTGCCACTTTCAAGAAAGCAAACGACACTCCCACTGCCAATGCATCAATACTTGTTGCAACCGCTAGCAAAAACATTGATTTTACGTCCATAGAGGCATCTACCTCTTCTGCATCGCTTAATGCCTCTTTTATCATGCCTCCGCCGATGATTAACAGAAGAATAAAGGCAATCCAGTGTGCCACACTGGTAATCATGTCGGCAAAGAGACTTCCCAGCAAATATCCGATCAGCGGCATCATCGCCTGAAATCCTCCGAACCATATACCCGCAATACACATATGCTTTACCTTGATTTTCCCCAGCGACAAACCTTTACAAACAGACACCGCAAAAGCGTCCATTGATAATCCCACTGCCAGCGCAAATAATTCTGTTAATCCCATATCCTTCATCCTCTTTCTTATGTGATTATTTATCGTCAATCCTCAACAGCGTATTTTCATGTTATAAGATTCTAACATATAAAAAACATTTGTCAAGAAATAGTAACCGTTCAGCCTTTCGGCTGCACTGTTACAAGAAATATTACTTTCCTCTTGCACTCTTTCAGATAAAGGATTATACTAGAAACTATAAAAGAATAAATCTTCGGGGTCGGGTGTAATTCCCAACCGGCGGTATAGTCCGCGACCCGCTTATAGATATATCAATATATAAGCGGCTGAACCGGTGACATCACAACGATGAATTCCGGTACCGACAGTAAAGTCTGGATGGTAGAAGAATTTGATGTGGCAGCGTATAGTGAAAGTGAGTCCCCGGATTTTTGAATCCGGGGTATTTTTATGCTACGGCAAATGCAGAATTGTACGATATGATAAAAGCAGGACTGTCTATCGCACATAACATTTCACTATAAAGGCGCCGCTGCATGAATTTCCATGAAGATTTTCTTTCTTTTAAAATTTATTTTATAGGGAGAGATGAAACATGAGTACTCAATCAAACACAGTTACAAGAACACAATCACGGATCAGTGTCCGCACCCTCGTCAACATTGCAATGCTGGCGGCGATTTCCATTATTTTAATGCTATTTGAAATCCCGCTTCCGTTTGCACCCAGCTTCTATGAAATTGACTTCAGTGAAGTTCCTGTTCTGATAGGGGCGTTTGCCATGGGTCCGGCAGCAGGCGCGGCAATTGAGCTGGTGAAGATTCTTCTGAACTTTGTTGTTACTGGAACCGATACCGCAGGAGTTGGTGAACTGGCAAACTTTATCATCGGCTGTTCCCTCTGCGTTCCGGCGGCAATGATTTATAAAAGACACAAAACAAGAAAAGGCGCCTTGATCGGTATGGGTGTTGGAACTGCCGCTATGGTAGCGATCGGCTGTTTCGTCAATGCATATGTGGTACTTCCCGTATATGCAAAGGCATTTGGAATGCCGATGGACGCACTGATTCAGATGGGAACTGTTGTAAATCCGAATATTACAAATCTGACAGGATTTATTATGTTTGCAGTAGCTCCGTTCAATCTATTAAAAGCAACACTCGTATCACTAGTGGTACTTCTGATCTACAAAAAAATCAGTCCGATCTTCAAAATGAAATAATTATAAAAAAACGTCCATGCGCAAGTATTCATTCCGTGACATGGACGTTTTTTTCTATATATTTGGTTTCTTTAAAATCCGTTTTTTCTTATACATATAATAAATAATAAACAACGCTGCCGTCACTATCCATGTAATCGGATAGCTGTAAATGATCATCTCGATCGTTGGAGCAAAATGCAGTGTTCCCGCGATCCACACCAGTCTCAGTACGCACACGCCGCCCAGCGTAATCACTGTCGGGATCAGCACATCGCCCATCCCGCGCAAAGCGCCGGAAAGTACTTCGATAAACACATAGAAAACATAGCACGGCGTAATCAACGCCAGCATTTCCGAGCCGATCCGGACAACTTCCGCATCCTGTGTAAACAGACGGAACAATGGAACCTTTGCCATGATCAAAAACACTGCCGTAATAATAGAAATCAGAAGCGCCATGCCAAGACAAATATTGACGCTCTTATTCACTCGATCATATCTACGCGCCCCATAATTCTGCCCCACAAATGTAGTGATCGAAATTCCGATCGCACTGATAATCATCCAATAAAGCGCATCCAGCTTGCCGTATGCCGACCATGCGGCAACAGTATCTGTTCCAAAGGCATTCAGCGCTGTCTGGATGATTACATTAGAAATGTTGTACATAACAGACTGAAACCCGGTAGGAAGCCCGATTGCAAGCTGATGTTTCAAAACATTTTTATAAAGACGTATCTGCCGCAGCTTCAACGTCAGAATATCATCAGACTTCATAAGTTTATACGAAACAAGAACGGCGCTGACCGCCTGTGAGATCAGTGTTGCATAGGCAACTCCCACCACCCCCATATGGAATACAATCACCAGTAAAAGATCCAGCAAAATATTGACAAAGCAGCATACGATCAAATAATAAAGAGGTCGTTTGGAGTCTCCCACCGCACGCAGAATGCTGGAACCAATATTAAAAATAAATACAAATAAAATACCGGCAAAATAAATCCTCAGATATAATATGGAATCAGTAAGCAATTCCGCCGGGGTATTCATCCATCTTAAAAATGACGGAGCCAGTATCAGCCCTATAGCTGAAATTACAATACTTCCTATAATAGAAAATGCATATGCCGTATGCAGGCTCTCCCCTACCGATCGCTCATCCCTTGCGCCAAAATATTGAGCAATTACGACAGCAGCACCGGAAGAAAGTCCGGTGAAAAATCCAACCACAAGATTCACAATCTGAGCTGCAGAACCACCTACGCTGGCAAGCGCTTCCTTTCCTACAAACTGTCCTACGATCACGGTATCTATTGTATTGTACAATTGTTGAAAAAATGTTCCAAATACGATTGGAATGAAAAAGAGCAGCAACTGTTTCCAGATAATTCCCTCTGTAATCTGATTTGTCTTTTGAATGTTCTGTTTCATATCTATCCCCTCAAGAACGCCTTAATAAATCTAATATATCATCTAAATATTGGAAAGTAAATATGATAATCTGTTTACTAAACATTATTTCCAACGTAACATTTCTTATTTTATTTTTAATATTTTCGTAATATTTGTAATAAATACAAAGTTTTTGAATATACTTTATAAAAATCAGTTAATATTTTCGTAAAATGGAGGTTGTATATTATGAAAAAACAGAAAAAGAATTTTAGCGTGTTGTTGACCGCCGTCACAACTACCTTTGTTATAACAATCGGTTCCATCAGTCTGGCAGCGGACAAGACTGGGAAGTCCGAAAATACAGCGAATTCCCAAACAACAGGAACTGCTGTTGAAGCTCTTGCCGATGGCTGCGCTGTCAGTGAAGTACCGGCTCTTGCTTCTGGTCAGGCTTTATTTGAAATTCCAGCGCTTGCTGCAAGCAACGCATCATTATCTGTCAAACAAGCCAAAGCCGACTACAACGCCAAATTAGAAGCAGAGCGCAAAGCGGCGGAAGAGGCGGAACAAAAACGCTTAGAAGAAGCCAGAATTGCGGAAGAAAAGCGGCTTGCCGAGGAAAAACGGCTTGCCGAAGAAGCTCTGGCAGTTTCTTCTGACGTAATAGAAACCTCACAGAGTCCCGCAATGGATGTCTCTCCTTCGGAGCAAGAACTTCTCGCTGCTTTGATTTTCTGCGAAGCAGGAAATCAACCCTATGAGGGTCAGGTTGCTGTCGGAGCCGTTGTAATGAACCGTGTCCGAAGCGGTGTCTATCCAAATAGCATTGCTGAAGTGATTTATCAGTCCGGACAGTTCACTCCGGCTATGACTGGATGGCTGGACAGCATACTTGCAAACGGCGGTTATACAGATTCTGCCATGCAGGCAGCCGCAGACGCACTTGCCGGAAGCAATCCGATTGGAGATTTGCTCTACTTTGACTGCGGCGGCTGGGGATACCAGATCGGCGATCACTTTTTCCATTAAATAGAATGTGCCTTAGCACATTCTCGCGCCAATCACAAAAAGGCGGTCAGAATCCGACCGCCTTTTTTACTGCCTCAACATCTCCTCTAAAAACAATTCCGTCCATACCGAGAGCTTGAGAAGCCTGTATATTATCTGCATTATCATCAATAAAGAAACACTCTTCCGGCTTCAGATCAAACCTTTCAAACAACATCTGATAAATCTTTGCATCTGGCTTGGCACATCCCGCCGGACCAGAAAAGAAGATTCCGTCAAACTCTTTCAAAACCTCACAAACTTCAAGTGCATGATCCGCAAAATATACAGATGCATTGGAAAGTAAATAGACGGATATATTTTGTTTTTTCAATTCTCTGACAAACTCCCATGTCTGCAAAATTGGCTGACAGTGAAAATACCAATCTTTGTAAAATGCCGCTGCCTGAGGATGCACACGTTCCGGCAGTTTTGAAAGCGCTGTCTGAATGCAGGTTTTATAGTCTGCGTTTCCTTCATCCAGCGCCTGCCAGTTCTCAAAAAGCGCATCATACATCATTGGAAAATCTTCTTCTGAATCACAGAATTGTTTCAGAATATACACTGGATTAAAAGTTCCGAGTACATTTCCATAATCGAAAACAATATTCTTATATTTCATAATAGACATGCCTTTCCTTCTGACGTGTTTCGTTGTTCTTATTTCTGATTGTATTTCTCACGAAGCTCCTGTACTTTTACCGCATATGCCTCATTCTGTTTCTTTTGAAGCATCGTTCTCTGAATCATTCCCTTTGCTTCCTCATATGGTGTTGCAGAAGACTCATTCCTCTCTTCTACCTTGATCAAATGATAGCCGAACTGTGTTTTCACCGGACCTACAACCTTTCCGATCTCTGCTGCAAATGCCGCGTCTTCAAACTCTTTAACCATCTGCCCTTTTCCGAAAGCACCCAGATCTCCGCCCTTGGAGCCTGACGGACAGTTAGAATGTTCTTGTGCCGCAGTCTCAAATGCCACTGTACCATTTTCAATCTGCTCAAGGATTTCTTTGCACTTATCTTCTTCATCTACAAGGATATGCTTCGCGCGAACAGTCTCACCCTGCTGATACTGTGCTTTATTTTCTTCATAATATGCTTTCATCTCTTCCTCACTGACAGTGAGCTTTGAAATCATATCATGCATAACCATCTGCGCAAGGATATCACGCTTTGCATTGACAATCATGTTTTTGAACTCTTCTGTCTCGTCCAGCTTCATCTCCTCACCCTCTTTGGCAAATAAACGCAGAGCGATAAACTGCTGCAGACACTGCTCACGAAACTGTGGATTGGATAAATATGCCTGCTGTTCTCTCGGCACTGCCTGTAAAAACATGTCAAATTCTTCCTGTGTGATCTCTTCTCCCGCTACAGTTGCCAATACGTTCTTCGTTGTTTCCTGACTCATCTTGTCTCTCCTTCTATATTTCTATTCTTTATATACTTCCCTTTTTTCAAAATATTTTTGAAAATATCTTTGCTCATTGTCCAGGTGGTCTTTCCTACACAATCTTGGTTGTCCACCTGGAACAGTCCCAGACCTCCTGCACAATGTCCTGATAAAATTCCGGTTCATGGCAAATCAAAAGCAATGTTCCACGGTATTCATTCAACGCCTGCTTCAACGCATCTTTCGCATCCACGTCCAGATGATTGGTCGGCTCGTCCAGCATCAGTACATTGGTCTCCCGGTTGATCAGCTTGCACAGCCGTACCTTCGCCTGTTCTCCGCCGCTCAGCACCCGCACCTGACTCTCAATATGTTTCGTTGTCAATCCACATTTTGCCAAAGCAGAACGCACCTCATACTGGGTAAATGATGGAAATTCACTCCAGACTTCCTCAATACAGGTAGAACGGTTGTCTCCTGCACTCTCCTGCTCAAAATATCCGATTGCCAGATTCTCTCCCAGCTCGCAGGAACCTTTTAGCGGCTTCAACAATCCCATAATGCTGCGGATCAACGTTGTTTTACCGATTCCGTTAGCTCCGGTCAGGGCAACCTTCTGTCCCCGTTCTATAGTAAGATTCAACGGCTTCGACAATGGCTCGTTATATCCGATGACAAAATCCTTCGTCTCGAAAATAAATTTACCCGGCGTACGTCCCTGCTTAAAATGAAACTCCGGCTTGGGACGCTCCGCCGCCAGTTCGATCACGTCCATCTTGTCCAGCTTTTTCTGACGTGACATCGCCATATTTCTTGTAGATACACGGGCTTTATTTCTCGCCACGAAGTCCTTAAGCTGGCTGATTTCCTGCTGCTGCCGTTTATAAGCCGCCTCAAGCTGTGACTTCTTCACCTCGTATACCCGCTGAAAATCCGCATAACTGCCCACATAGCGATCCAGCTTCTGATTCTCCATGTGGTAAATGATATTGACCACCTCATCCAGAAACGGAATGTCATGGGAAATCAGAACAAATGCATTCTCATACTCGGTCAGATATCGTTTCAGCCAATTAATATGCTCTTCATCCAGATAGTTCGTGGGCTCGTCCAAAAGCAGAATATCCGGTTTCTCCAAAAGCAGTTTCCCAAGCAGTATCCTTGTTCTCTGCCCTCCGCTCAAATCCGTCACATCTCTGTCCAGACCAAGATCCAGAAGACCAAGCGCCCGCGCCACTTCTTCCACCTTTGCGCCAATAACATAGAAATCATGCATCGTCAGCGTATCCTGAATCATTCCCAGTTCTTCCATAAGACTGTTCATCTCATTCTCGTCCGCTTCTCCAAGATGGTCGCATATTTCGTTCATCTTTTCTTCCAGTTCAAACAAATAAAAAAATGCAGATTTCAGCACATCCCGGATCGTCATGCCCTTTTCCAGAACTGTGTGCTGATCCAGATAACCAATCCGCGTATTCTTCGCCCATTCAATCTTTCCCTCGTCCGGCTGCAATTTTCCGGTTACAATATTGAAAAATGTGGACTTTCCTTCTCCGTTGGCTCCGATCAGCCCGATGTGTTCCCCTTTCAGCAGACGGAAAGACACATCTTCAAAAATTGCCCGGTCACCAAAACCATGAGAGAGATGTTCTACATTTAAAATACTCATAAATCAAAACTCCTTTTCTTCCCTCTGCAAATATGTTACAGTTCACGGCCCAACCGACCGCGAACTGTAACGCATCCAGCCCATTAAAAAGTCGCCTAACGGCGAGGGGCTGGATGCCTAAAACCACAGCTTTATTGGCCAGATGCCTTGCAGCGGGGTGCAAGGCACTGTGAACAGTAACACAAATATAGCATATTTTCTATTAAATAACAATGGAATCTTGACAGTCCTTAATTCTGCCGTGTATGATGTGGGTAAACGTAACAGTTCAGCATAGGAGTTTGCACTTGCTGCAAACTCCGTAAAAATGCGTGACGGGAAATAGAATCCGCCCTTTCACCGCAGGTGAACTTAAAATAGGGCGGATTCAGTGACTATGAAGCCGAAAGGCTGAATAGTTACGGGTAACTAAAATGGATTCTGTAACAGTGCAGTTAAAAGGCTGAGCTGTTACTATAAATATTTGAATCGAGAGGTGTCTGCCATGAAAAATAAATTTCTTTTAATCGGATTATCCGTGATGCTTTTAAGCGCTTCTGTTCTCAGCGGCTGTGGAAAGGAAGTTCCATCTTCTCCTGAAAAAGAAGAAACTGTGTCAAATGAACCAACAGACGAAGCAGCCCCAGATTCTGAATCTACAAAGATTCTTGGAGAATTTTCTACAGTCACTTATGACGGTGAAGCTGTAGATCAGTCGATTCTTGCTGAGGCGGATGTTACGATGATCAATGTCTGGACAACGTTCTGCGGCTATTGTATTGATGAAATGCCTGTGCTTCAAAAACTTTCAGAAGAGTATAAAGAACAAGGACTTCAGATCATCGGGATCGTCAGTGATGTAGATAAAGCAAACGACTCCACTGTAACGGATATTGTTGATACGCTGGGACTTACTTATCCAAATTTACTTTCCTCCGATGATTTGCAGTCACAAATGCTCCAGTATATCCAGTCTGTACCGACTACACTCTTTGTAGATCCGGAAGGGAACGCCATTGGTCAGCTTCATGTTGGCGCGCGGGATGAAGAGGGATGGAGAAAGGTTATCGAAAGCACATTAGAAATACAGTGAGGTGCAGATATATGCAGAAAAAATGGTTATTTAGAAATACAGAGACAGAATACGGATCTTCAAAGAAGTCCTTCCTTACAAAAAATAAAACCAGCCTATTTCTTCTGCTTTTATCCTTTGCTTTTATCAGCATTGGAATTTACCGGGATGAAACGGCAACCGTACTGACTAAATCAATTAATATTTGTCTGGAGTGTATCGGAATTGGCTAACATACTGAACTCTATCAAAAATCATATAAGACTTTGTGTACAGATTGTATTTACTGCAATTACAAACGGGTATTTCTATGGATTTGCAACCGGACGTATTTATACCGGACGCAGCAAGACCGTCTGCGTACCGGGGCTGAACTGTTATTCCTGCCCGGGTGCTTTGGGCTCCTGCCCCATTGGTTCATTGCAGGCAGTTCTGGCAAACCGGAATTACAAATTTTCCTTTTATGTCGTTGGTTTTCTGATTCTGTTTGGTTCCATCTTCGGACGTTTTATCTGCGGCTGGCTCTGCCCCTTTGGACTGATACAGGATCTATTATACAAAATTCCATTTTTTCGGAAACACAAGAACCTGCCGGGACATAAGGCGCTGATCTGGTTAAAATACATCATACTGGCAGTTTTCGTTATAATACTGCCCTTATTTGTGCTGGATATTATCGGACAGGGTTCCCCCTGGTTCTGCAAATACATTTGCCCCAGCGGTACTCTGACAGCCGGTCTTCCGCTTCTTGCTGCAAACGAACCATTGCGCCAGGCAACCGGTTTCCTCTTTCAGTGGAAGCTGTTGATTTTGATCGTCCTAATTCTCCTGTCTGTTGCATTTTATCGTCCATTCTGCAAATATATCTGCCCCCTGGGCGCGGTTTACAGTGTTTTTAATCCAATTGCGCTGTACCGCTACCAGATCGATACTAAACGCTGTATCGACTGTGGAAAATGTAAATCTGCCTGTAAGATGGACATTGATGTCTGTAAAAATCCAAACAGCCCCGAATGTATCCGCTGCGGGGATTGTATTCGGAGCTGTCCGGTAAATGCTATCGGCAGATTGCATCGATAGCAGCCAGTTCTTCTGTTGTAAAAGACAAATTATTTAGAATTTCGATATTCTCACGAATCTGCCCTGGTGTTGATGCACCGATCAGCACAGAGCAGACTTCATCATCTTTCAGCACCCATGAAAGCGCCATCTGTGCTAATGTCTGCCCACGTTTCTGAGCCAGTTCATTTAATGCCTGAATCTTCACAAGTTTTTCCTCTGTCAACACCGTCTTGTTTAAAAAGCGAGAGCCTTTTCCTATCCTGCTTTCCTTGGGAATTCCTTGCAGGTACTTATCAGACAAAAGTCCCTGAGCCAGTGGACTAAATGCAATAATGCCAATTCCCGCTTCTTTACAGTATGTCTTCACATCATCTTCTTCAATCCCTCTGTCCAGTAAAGAATATCTCCTCTGATTCACAATAAATGGACAATGCATTTCCTTCAGCAATTCCACTGCCCTTTTCGTATATTCCAGATTATAGTTGGATACACCTGCATAAAGCGCCTTTCCGCTGCGGACAATATCTGCTAATGCCTGCATGGTTTCTTCCAGCGGTGTCTCTGGGTCCATTCTATGATGATAGAAGATGTCCACATAATCCAACTTCATTCTCTTTAAACTCTGGTCAAGACTTGCCATCAGATACTTTCTGCTGCCCCAGTTGCCATAAGGTCCGTCCCACATATCATATCCCGCCTTGGAGGTGACCACCATTTCATCCCGGTACGGACGAAAATCAGATTCCATAATCCGACCGAAGGTTTCCTCCGCACTTCCATACACTGGTCCGTAGTTATTTGCAAGGTCGAACTGCGTAATTCCCAAATCAAAAGCGGTTCTGCACATCTCCCTGCTATTCTCATAACTGTCCACACTTCCAAAATTATGCCACAGCCCAAGCGAAACTGCCGGAAACTTTAATCCACTCCGTCCCACCCGGTTATACTGCATTTCGTCATAACGAGCCGGATCTGCCTTGTAAATATTCGCGATATCTGCCATCTTACACTGCTCCTTACTATTTTTATGATTATTATAACATTATTATTTTATAATACCATAAATATATGATCATTGCATTGTTCCCATCTTCACTTATTATCCTCTTTAAAAATCCGTATCATATGGCCAGGGCTGACCGCCTGCAATGCATCCTCCATCCACACGTATTTCAGCTCCGGTGATATATGCAGAAGCATCAGATGCAAGAAGAATGCATATTCCAACAATATCTTCAGGATATCCCGGTCTGTCAAGTGCAATTCGGTCTAAAAGATACTTTGAACGAACCGGATGCTCCCATGTCGGAACCGTAAGTGCTGTCTGGATATGTCCCGGACTCACACAATTGGCGCGAATATTATATTTAGCCCATTCTACTGCCATTGATCTCGTAAAAGATAAGATTCCGCACTTTGTTGCACCATATATGGAACAGCCGCCCAGTTGACCAGTTCATCGTCTCTGCGTTTTATGCGTCCAGCTTGTTGACGATAGACAAAGTTTTCTTATATTCCCACTTTCATAATATTAAACTCGCTTCTTGTAAAGAAATGCAGAAAGTAATCCTATAAGCAAAATTGCGACACATACACCAAGCATTATATAGGAATTAGAATTCAATGTGCTTACTTGATTTTCCGTTTGCCCATTGCTATGATCGGGAGGAGTCATTCCTTGCCCGCCATCTCCCTGTGGAGAGCCTTGCATATTGCCACCTTGTGGCATATCGGGCATTTCTCCATCGTTTTGCGGTAGCTGCATATTGTTACCGTCATTTTGAAACTGTCCTTGTGTTCCGCTTGGGTCTGGCGAGCTATTGGTTTCACCGTGATTATCATTTTCCAGTATTTGCAGCAAAGAACTATTTCGTTCATCGCTTGTGTTGGGATTCTTCATATCTGGCATTTGACCTTGACCGTTGTTATCCGGTCTATTCGTACCGCCGCCTTGTCCGCCGCCCATACTGCCCATATCAGAGACAGAAAGATTAGAAGCATCAATGAAAGTTTCTTTATCCTGATTATCAGAAGTGGATGCGATAGTTCCGTTCAGCTGAGAATTTACGCTCTCTGCACGGAGCAGGCAAAATTCTTTGAGTGTATCAATTCCTTTTTCAAATTCTTCATAGGTACAGAATTTTGTAGGATCGCTCTCAACATAGGGAGAAATTATAGTCTTAACATCATCTATCATTTCTGCAAAATAACCCCTGTCCAAATACTGCGAAATAAACTCTGCAAAATACTGATGATAAAGCCCGGTATATTCTTCGCTTTCAAAAATCCAAGAGAGCATCGGTCTTGATTCTACGCTTCCGCCTGATACGGGCGTGTCAATGGGATAGTTTACAAGGCTTGTTGCATCTGAACCGCCCACGAAACCGCCAAATGCAAGATTATAGTCCCACGGAATCATAGAAAGTTGACCGTCTTCTTCATAAAGATAGTAGTTGTGAATCATTGAGCCGGTATAGCTGTCAAAGTTACAGACAAAATTATGCACCACAAAGTAGCGTATGACTTCCTCTACATTCACAACTTCCTCAATGCTGCTGTTTTCATTCAGCTTTTTAAGAGAAACAATTAAACGGTCTTTGTCCGTATCTGAAATGTCCGTCTTGGCATTGTCAAAGATGTTGGAATAGCTGGAGTATTCATCATCAGAATAGATAAGTGAAACATCCGAACTTCCCATTTCACCCATACCGCCACCATTCATACCCGGCATTTGCATACCGCCTTGACCGAAACTGCCGTTTTGTTCCTTAAAAAGACTTGCCAGATTCATCATTGTTTTGCCGTTCAGGAAAGAATCCAAATCTGTTGCAGCTTCTAATGCAGACAGCATTGCTTCTTTGCTTTCATATCCAAGAAGCTCTGCGGTGGAAGATAATGTGTCGCCATCTAAAGATTCCGTCATCTGCTTGAGCTGCTCAAGGGTAATTTCCATATTACCCGGCGGCATTTGACCGCCTTGCATCCCTCCCTGACTACTGTCGTTTGGCTGTTGAATATTACTGTCCTGCTGTCCCATTCCACCGGGCATCTGCATACCACCTTCCATGAATCGGCTGTTATCACCTTGCATATCAGGTTTCGTATTGGCAGACGAATCAGAGTTTTCATTTGTATTATCCTGATCGTTTTCCCAATCATCCATATCAAATTTGCCGCCGTTTCCACGACCGCCGCCCATACTCATGCTGTCGGGCTTATAAAGTTCACCGTAATCATTCCCGTAATTTCTCGAAAGGAAGGATTCTTCTACACCTTCGACCGCAAGATACAAACCCCATTCTTCGCCGTTCACTAAAATTTGAACATAGCTACAAAGAGGAGCGCTTACGCCAAAGTACCCCATCATTTGATAGGTCAAATAGTCTTTCACATAGGTATTATCCTGAATGATATTGTTTAAACTCAGCTTATCAAGACCATAATAAGTGTTTGTTCTATCGTAATGGTCAAACTCAATTTTGAAACTGTATCGGTCATTGCCGTAGTTTTGGACATTTGAGAGTGAGGTATTGCCTTTTGCTCGGATTGCCACGTTTTTATACGCTTCGTTATCAATAATAACTGAACACTGAGCATATTCTTCGTCAGTGCAGGATTCAATAAATTCATCCCAGTCGTCCATAACGATATTGACGGTATGTACCTTTGATGTGTCAAACAACCGGGTTTCATATCCCGGAGCAGAAGAAGACTTTCGAATACCCAAACTTTCGGCATTCATAAACAATATTGTCAGAACAAGGGTTAAGGCGAGAATGACACAGCAAATTTTATCAAAATATTTGTGCGTTGACATAGCTTCCTCCTTCTGTTAACCCATATAATCGCCGTTGTAGCTTACAAGGACTGCACTGTTTACACCGTTCATTTCAGAAAGAATATTGATAAAATCGGTGTTATCCTCTTTCATACGAACTTCCGCATTTATTTCAATCGCTCCTTTTTGAGCTGTTTTACTTTTTACAACACAGCGTTTCACCTGCTTTTTAAGGAAATCCATAGCGGCAATTTCGCTGTCATGATTTTCGCAGCGAATAACAACGATATAAGGATTAAGGTGAGCTTTTTTATTCGCAAATACTAAGAGTACAATACCGATCACTACGCTGCCAAGTACAGCAAGAGGAATCATGCCGGCGGCAAGTACGATTCCGACTGCAATTGACCAAAATAGGAAAGCAATGTCAAGAGGCTCTTTAATCGCAGTACGAAAACGCACAATAGACAATGCACCGACCATACCGAGCGACAGAACCACATTGGAGGTTACTGCCAAAATGACGAGTGTTGAAATCATGGTAAGGGCAACTAAAGTTACACCAAAAGAGGAAGAATACATAACACCGGCAAAAGTCTTTTTATAGATTAAAAAGATAAACATGCCGATGCCAAACGCTAAAGCTAAGGCGATTCCCATATCAAACAAAGAAACGCTTGATATATTTTCCAAAAAGCTGGACTTAAAGATATCCTGAAAACTCATAATAATTTTCTCCTTTTAAATTGTTTTTATTTTAGTCATAGATACGGCAAACTGCATATTTTGAAAATGCCGAGGTGTGCGTCCCCGGAACCTGTACCACATCCCGAATCACTGCGGGCAAAAATTCATCCCACTTTACTTCTAAAATAATAGGTACATTTCCTGCGGGAACCATTACACAATCGAAGGTTAAAAAATCCGTGCCGGTCAACCCCGTTCGGATGTCATAATCAAGTGTTACCCTAACATTACCGGGAGCATATACAAACGGTTCTCTAATATAGTCCACGATGGTTTTTGGCTCAAGTCTTTCGGTTCGCATCTTGTAACAAAGTTCTTTCACAAGCGACTTTTCGCTTTTTGAAAGGCTTGCAATGTCTTTACTTGCGATAAGCCGAGCTTCTTCTAATGTGATGACCGCTTGTTCTTTACTGCATAAACCGTTGACCTTGCTTTTCTTTTCAAGCAGAACTAAAGACAGATCATCATTATAATAGCGGACACGAAATTTTTCTCGTGCATTCACGCCGTTAATTTTTTCAAGCAATGCCTTATCCCGAAAATTGTCAAAGTACAAGCTTCTAATTTTATACCTGCCATTTACGGCGTGACCGTCCTGCTGCATAACGGCGGACAACCGATTGCGAAGCGATAGCATATCCACATAGGAAATTTCGTGTTTCCATTCGTGCCTGAAATGCATAAAATCAACTCCTTTCTTCATCTTATAGTGCCATTATAATGCCGTAACCTTAGTTCAGACTTAGAAAAAGCCCCACAGTATTTTTTACTGTGGGGCTTAATTGTTTTGTTCTTAAAAACGAATGGTAAAGATGATTGTATTGCCGTTTTCATATTCAGCAGTGATTCTGCCTTTGTAAGTTTCAGTAATAGATTGTGCTACCGACAGACCGATACCATAACCTCCATTTTTTTGCGTCCGTGCTTCATCGGCACGATAAAATCGGTCAAACAATTTTTCGGGAGGGACAGGCGGTAACTGCTGACAAGTGTTTTTAAATTGCAACTTTATCCGCTTATCATTTCCCTCAAGGGATACAAATACATTGCCGCCTTCATTTGTATATTTCACGGCATTATCCATCAGTACCGAGATAAGCTGTGTGATATGTTCTTTGTTCGCCCGGAAAGAAATCATTGGTTGAATGCTGGTTTGGAGGGTAATCCCCCGAAGCTTAAGGGTTTCTCTAAAGCATTCGATATGATCTGTAAGCAGTTGACTGAGTGAAAACTCAGACTGAATCAAATTAGCACTACTTTCATCCATACGGGCAAGGGTGAGCAGATTCTTCATCAACTCATTTATCCTGACCGTTTGTTCCTTAATATTTTTACTCCATTTATTTTCGCCGTTGTAAAGTTCCATTGCTTCTGTATTCGATTGAATAATGGCAATAGGCGTTTTGATTTCGTGACCGGCGTTAGTGACAAATTGCTTTTGTTTTTCCACATTTTCAGCAATAGGGCGAATGGCTCGTTTGGAAAGCAAAATTACAAACAACAGCATTAAAAGCCAACAAGCTATACCGATGGCGGCAGAAAGAAACAATACTCGAATATAGGAATATATATCGCCGGAGGTATCAAGGAATACTACAACCTTTCCAAATCCCATTCGGCTGTCCCTGACCATATACTCAAAGCTATCAATTTTGCCCGATAGATCATTTTGAGCATAAATTTTCTCTGCCAATTCTTTGGCGTCTTCTTCACTGACAGAAGATATTCGGCTAACATCTGAATAAACAATATCTCCGTTTCTATCAAATCGAACAACAAAAAAATTTGAGGACATAAAGGTATCATAATCATTTTTCATTCCATATGGTTCTCTCGGCGGCATATCTCCGGGAGCCATTGGAATATTATCGGGATTCCCCTCGTTTTGGGAAATCATTTCAAGTTTCTTATCAAGCTGATTTCCAACATAATAAATATTTAGAATATTAATTGTTCCAAGCAACAGCAACAGCAATGCAGAAATTGCTGTCATTGCAGTTACAATAAACTTTCGCTGTAAAGTCTTAATCATCCAACCACCTCAAGCGTATATCCTACATTGCGTTTGGCAGTAATGGCAACATTGGCTTCAAGAGCCGCCAACCGCTTTCGCAGATATGAAATATATACCCAAACAGTTCCAAGTTCGGCATCGGTATCATAGCCCCACACCTTAACAAGCAAGTCCTCACTTGACAAATAAATGCCTCGATTGAGCATAAATATTTCCATAAGTTGATATTCGAGTTTTGGCAAAACAAAGGCTTGCTTTCCATTTGAAAGTTCATAGCTTTGCATATTGAGAGAAATGTTACTACATTTCAAAATATCCGGTGTAAAAGTTTCCTTGCGACGCAGCATTGCACGGACACGGGCAAGGAGCTCCCCCATAACAAAGGGTTTGGGAAGATAATCGTCAGCCCCCATATCAAGTCCTGCAATTCTATCCTCAACTTCTGCCTTTGCTGTGAGTAGCAACACCGGGGTATTGATGCCTTTTTGCCGAAGAGTTTTCACCACCTCAAAGCCATCTTTCTTTGGCATCATAATATCTAAAATAATGCCGTCGTATTGTTCAGCTAAGGCATAATCCAAGGCTTCTTCTCCGTCATAAACGGCATCCACGATATATTTATGATAAGTAAGAATATCCACTACGGCTTCCGACATACTTATCTCATCTTCTGCGTATAGCAGTTTCATGATACATCACTCCAGTCTATGTCATATTATAGCTACAATAACTTAGTTGTAGCTTAGAGAGTTATATGACTTTACATATATTATACTGATTTTATTCGCTGCAATCAACAGTCCCTTTACTTGAGTTTCCGCAGATTTATCCAAAGAACCCCTAATTCCTTCAGCCTTATTATTAACAATTTTCAAAAAAGACCTAAAATATAAGGAATCCC
>NZ_CALPDG010000038.1 GCF_943193195.1 Mediterraneibacter agrestimuris
TATCATCTGCTATTATTGGTTTAATAGCTTAATCCTATTGTGATATCATGCCACTACTAAGTTGTTAACATTGGTTTGTTATCTGCTTTATATATATCAGCATTACTCTGGAAGGAAGACGAAGGATAGTGTTTTACTTTTTGTGGGTGATAGAAACGTTGCTTTGCTATTATGTTGCTTTCTATTACCCGCAGTATGTGGCACAGAATACGCAAGGGCATTATTTTTTCTGCTCTGCATTTTCTGTTATTTTGGTAGGTATACTGACCAGTGTTCTGCTTGTATCGTTAAACCGGTTATATGAAAAGGAAAATGAACTTTCCAGGCGGCAGAAGAAAGAGATTGAAGAACTGAACAAGGCAGAGAATAATTTTTTTTCCAGTATGAGCCATGAAATCCGCACACCTATTAATACGATCATTGGGCTGAATGAAATTATCTTGCGTGGAGATATTCCAGAAGATGTTGCTGAGAATGCCAGGAATATCCAGAATGCCAGTAAAATGTTGCTGATATTGATTAATGACATTTTGGATTTGTCCAAAATAAAATCAAAAAAGATGGAAATTGTTAATGTTTCTTATGAAACAGGTACAATGTTTTCTGATATCATCAATATGATTTGGATTAAGACAAAGGAAAAAGGGCTGGAGTTCAGGCTTCATGTGGATTCTTCAATTCCAAGTATGCTTTGCGGTGATGAAGTGCGTATTAAGCAGATTTTGATTAATCTGTTAAACAATGCTGTAAAATATACCGATGAGGGATCTATTACCTTGTCTGTCCGGTGTGAAAGACTAAACTTAAACCGTGTGCGGATTTGGTTTACTGTCGAGGATACGGGACGGGGGGTTAAAAAAGAAAATATTCCTTATATTTTCAATGCATTTAAACGAGTAGACGAAGAGAAAAACCGTCATATTGAAGGCACAGGGCTTGGGCTTAGCATAGTACATCAGTTAGTGGAACTGATGGGTGGGGAAATCAGTGTCAATAGTGTCTATACCAAGGGATCTACCTTTCTCGTAATATTGGAGCAGGATATAGTTGATGATAAAGAACTGGGAGGCTTTACGTTAGATTCACATATAAGATACCGCGAAGGGGATCAGTACCGGCAGAGTTTTGAAGCACCGAATGCCCATATTTTAGTGGTTGATGACAATGAAATGAACTTGATAGTAGTGAAAAAGCTGCTTGCTGCGACAAAGATTCAGCTCGATACGGCACTTAGCGGTGCGGAGTGTCTGCAGCGTACCCAGACTCAGTATTATGATGCGATTTTAATGGATCATCTGATGCCCGAAATGGATGGAATACAGTGTCTTCATGCGTTGCGGACACAGCCGGGAGGATTGTGCCAGAATGTTCCCGTGCTCGCCCTTACAGCCAATGCAGGAAGTGATAATCAGCTCCTGTACAGGAAGGAGGGCTTTAGCGGATATCTGGCGAAGCCAGTTAGCGGTGCTCTGCTAGAAGCAGCGGTTTCAAATATTCTGCCCAGAGAACTGGTTAAATTTAGTGAGGAAGTCAGACAGTCAGAGCTTGATAAGGAAATATTGATTTTTGAACAAGCTCAGAGAACATTCCTTATGGTGACAACGGACAGTGTGTGTGATCTTCCTGAATCCCTGAAGAAGAAATTAGGTATTAAGGTGTGTCCTTACTATATTTGTACCGAC
This sequence comes from Mediterraneibacter agrestimuris, assembly GCF_943193195.1. Lineage (GTDB taxonomy): Bacteria > Bacillota > Clostridia > Lachnospirales > Lachnospiraceae > Schaedlerella > Schaedlerella agrestimuris. The sequence continues at coordinate 1,683 of NZ_CALPDG010000038.1, forward strand.
CAGGGAAGGTTTTTGGATGAAGTGGAGATAAAGGCGGATGAACTGTTGTTCTACATGGCAACGGAGAAAGAAGGTTTTTCACAGCCGCCAAGTGTTGCAGATTACGAGAGCTTTTTCGCTGAGCGGCTGACGGAAGCGCAGAATGTGATTCATATTACGATGGCAAAACATGCCAGCCAGGGATATGATAATGCAGTTGAAGCTGCAAAGTCGTTTGAAAATGTTACGGTATTAGATTCGGGACATCTTTCCAGCAGTATGGGGCTGATAGTTCTTTATGCAGCTTCCATGGTAGAAAATCATGCATCAAAGAAAGAAATTGTTAGAACGGTGAAGTGGCTGAAACATTATGTTTCCTCAGCTTTCATTATTGAAAGTACACATTGGATGTGCCAGGCAGGGAGGATATCGAAGAGGATACAGATAATTTGTGATGCACTTTTGCTGCATCCGATTATTGTCCTTAGAAATAGCCGGATGGTTGTGGGCGGAATAGGAATGGGGAATTTTTCCCATGTGGCAAAAAGCTATATCCGTAAAGTGCTAATCAACAAAGGGAACATTGACCGCCGTATTTTGTTTATTACATATTCTGGAATGGATGTACAGAAGGTTCAATATATCCGGGATATGGTACAACAGTATTGCCCGTTTGAACATATTTATATACAGAAAGCATCCTCATCTATCGCCAGCAACTGTGGTCCGGGATCTTTTGGACTGTTGTTTATGAAAAAAATAAGGTGATGTTTTCTAATATGGCGGGGCTTATCGAATAGTCCTTAAACATTGATGTCAAAAAACAGCGAGTGTTTGCATAGTAAGAGTATTTAAAAATACTAAGAAAAGATTCTATGTTTCAAAAGGAAAAGTCATAGACTCCGAAAACGGGGAACTATGACTTTTCTTTTTTATCATTATAGAAGGATTAGAGATAATGTAGTGTAAGCGAAAAACGCTTGCTGCAAGGCTCCGGAATCCTTGTATAGATCAAGTCAGACAGAATTGCGTTGATATCATACTTGAATTTATATTTCTGTTTTAACTTCCGGCAGAATTTATTCATTTGCAGCTGAATAGTTCTACACTATTTTTAGTGATTTATTGTTTTCATGGATAAATTGATATAAAGAAATTTCCGTGCTATACTGTCCTGTTTTTTATGTAATGATATTGTACGGAGTGTTTGAATCAAAAGGAAAAGTAATATATAATTATCGTATGATGGAGTAAGAAATATTTTGATGATGATGTAAATACTGGTAACACGGAAATGATGGGGAAGATGAGGAAGTGCAGGAGGAATATGGAACATGGCAAGATGGGCGTTTGATTTTTTAGGGATTGAAGCAACAAAAGATAAAAAAGCAATAAAGAAAGCTTATGCGGTACAGATAAAAAAATACCTTCAGGAGGAACAGCCGGCGCAGTGGGCGAAAACCCATGAAGCCTATGAAGCGGCGATGAAATATGCAGAGTCAGATGATACAGCGACAAATATTCGGAAGGATGCAAGTTATGATGGTATATCTCAACAGACTCAAAGTCAGCGGCATCAGCAAAAGAATGAACATGAAAAGGAATTATCTTATAGAATGTATGAGTTGATGCGTATGAAAAATAAAAACGCATATGCAGAATGGTCAAAGTTCTTCTCTACAGAATTTCTGCCGAATGAGAGCATAGAGTCTATGAGGACTTTATTGGAAATTGCTCGCGCGTATCCGCTTCAGAGTAATGTGGCATATCTGATTATTGAGACAATGACAAAACGCACGCAGTATTATCAGACTGCTATGGAGCTGGATAAAGCTTCATTGGCAGCAGATATTGTAAAGGCAGCGCAGGAACAGCTTCCGAAGCAGTACAGTGAAACCAGAAGACATACGGTTAGAAAAAGAAGGATTTTTCCGGTAGTGATCGGCATTGCAGGACTGATTGCTGCAAGTCTTCTTGGTGTGGGAATTATGATGGGAAAATCAAATTCTCTTGCCAAAGATGCAAGAATTCAGGCAACGGTATATCTAAATGAGAAGTATGAGGGAATCGGATATACAGAACTGGATTTGAAAGCAGAAAAGGAAAATGTGTTTGGAAATAGAGCAGATAAGGTTGTTGTTTACAGGATCATTGAGGATGAGTCTTATGCGACAATTGCCTATGGGTTGACCCCAAAAGGAGAAAAGGAGTTTCTGTTTTTTGATAATATACAGGAAAAGGAAATTCGGAAAGCATTTCAGGAAAGACTTAATGAACTGACGGGACGTCCGGAGGGAAGATTATACTGGAATTCAGATACGGGTTATGATATTGGCGAAATCAGGGACGGTTTTTTCCATACTAGTTTTGGGGGCGATTTTGATGCATTTATGGAGAAGGAAGATCAAATCAGGATGCAGGCTCCAGGGACTACGGTCATGAGATTACGGAGAGGTTCATCAGCCCGAAATGGGAATTGTGATTACTATCTTCCAGATCCCGTGATTAAGACAATGGAGCAGCGCTTTCAGATGCAGGAAGTTGCTGAAGATGCAGAATTACAGACTGTTTTAGAGGCATGTGGGGAGGACTATGGGATTCAGCTCAGGGGAATTGTGCTTCCGAGTATGTATTTTGAATCAAAAATGAAACAAGCTGACTGGAGTAATGATTCTATTTATGTAAAAGAGAATTTCTATGGCGCAGCAGATATGCACCCGACAGTTCCGTTTTTGCTTATGACGGCATGGCATGTAAGTGTACCATCTGAAGATAAAGAGCTTTTGGGTATACAAAATGGCATTTATGGAAAAAATCCAGTTCTGATGGCAGAAGGAATTTATGGTGCGGAGAACAGCAATAGCCAGTATGTGGGAGATCAGTTAAAAACAGATATGACAGGAAGTATTGTGGAAACAGAAGTTCCGGAATCTCTGGACTTGACAAAAGCCCAGAGACAAAAGGCAATCAGCTTTCAGATGAAACCGGGAATTATACCGGAGACAGAGTACTGTCTGGCAATTGACAAGTCAGTATATGGTATTACAGACAGTGGATATCGCGTGATACAGACGGAAAAAGATGAAGATGGAGATTATAACCGCGAAATGTATCTGGAGCCTTATGATGATCAAAGAGCGGATGTGGGGTATGGAGATGCAATGGACGGAGAGGGATATCTGTTCGTTTTGTATGAAAGATTCTGGGAACATGAAGAACCGACAGTGATTACTATTGTGAACCCGTAATCAATCTCTTATTTAACATACAAAAGAGCAACATCTTAAAATATAGATGTATTAACAAAAATTTAATTAAAAAATGTATTGCTGGAGGAAAACTATGAGTATAAAAATAGTTCCTGCTTATGAACAAAAGGAAGATGTAAGTGTATTGTTTTCTGAATATACAAAAATGCTAATTGAAAATGATGAGTCATTCAAAAAGTATCTTGATATTCAAAATTATGATAAGGAAATTAATCATTTAGAAATGAAATATGGTATGCCGGACGGTAGATTATATTTGATTTATTGTGATGAAAAATTAGCAGGCTGCATAGGTCTGAGGAAGATTGACGATCAGAATTGTGAAATGAAACGCTTATATATAAGACCAGAATTTAGAGGCAAAAAATTAAGCAGTATTTTGGTAGAAAAGGTAATAGAGGATGCCAAAAAAATTGGATATTCTTATATGTTATTAGATACACTTCCTTTTCTGCAAAGTGCGGTACATATTTATAAGAAATTTGGTTTTTATGAAATAGAAAGTTACAATAATAGTCCAATGGATACTTCTATTTATATGAAACTTGATTTATAAAATTAAATTTGCCGGTACAACAAAAAAGTGAAGGGACAAGATGCTATCATTATAATTAGTTTTGTATTGGGATTTTATTAAAAATAGTTTAAAAACATAATTATCCATGTTATGCTAATAACAATAGCAAGTGATAGTATATTGTTCGGCAAAGGAATCAGAACATATGCAGCAAAAAGAGATAGATGGTAACAGAGATAATAGAAAGGATCAAGAAGATTATGGTTGATTTGCGGGACAAGCAGTATTGCCCGGATCTGGAGGAAATAGAAGACTATGTTCAGAATTCGGTTTTTCACACATTTTGTGAGGAGATAAAAGACACATACAAATGTAATGAAATGATAGAGTTCAGCGCATGCAGTATGGAACCAGGATGGAACGTCAAGTTCAAAAAAGCAGGGAGATCATTATGTACGATTTATCCGAGGGAACTTTATTTTACGGTTATGGTTGTGGTAGGAAGAAAAGAGAAAGAGGTGGTTGAAGAGTTGCTGCCCCAATGCACGTCTGAATTACAAACGATTTATCATGCGACAAAGGAAGGCAACGGACAGAGATGGCTGATGATTGATCTGGAAGATGAAGGTGGTTTGTATAAAGATGTGATGAATTTGATTCAGATCCGGCGTCATTCATAATGGAACCACAGGAAGAATTTAAAGAACAGGAGAAGCGATAGTTATAGTGAAGAATCGGAATATTTTGATTGGACTTGCATTTATCCTGATACTTGCATTTTTTATGTTGTTTTATATGGGGAGGCAGCCGGATGCAGTGGGGGGATCAGATGAAGCTATCAGTGTCAGTGGATTTAAGCTGAACACAGCAGTGAAAATTACAGTGTATGACTCACAGGATGAAGAAATGCTGCAGGAAGCTCTGAAACTTTGTGATAAATATGAGAGGATATTCAGCAGGACACGGGAAGACAGCGAACTATATCAATTGAATCATGGCACGCTGCCGAAGGCGGATGGCTGGTATATGCTTTCAGATGAGTTGGCAGACTTGATCGAAAAGGGACTTTACTATAGTGAATTGTCGGAAGGAACATTTGATATTACGATCGAACCACTTTCATCACTCTGGGATTTTACTTCAGAGGAAAAGATTGTGCCGGATGAACAAGCGTTGGAAGAGGTGCAAAAGCTGGTCGGGTATGAAAAAGTAGAATTGCAGGGGAATCGGTTCCGGTTTGCAGAAGAAGGCATGGGACTGGAACTGGGAGCCATTGCCAAGGGATATATTGCGGACAGGATTAAGGAATTTCTCGTTTCAAAGGGTGTGGAAAGTGCGATTATCGATTTGGGCGGCAATGTTCTGTGTGTGGGAAAACGAACGGATGGCGGACCCTTCCGTGTGGGAATACAGAAACCCTTTGCAAAGCGCAGTGAGACTGTGGAGACTACAGAGATTATTGATCGGTCAGTTGTGTCTTCAGGAGTCTATGAGAGGTATTTTGAAAAAGATGATCAATTTTATCATCATATTTTGAATCCTAAGGATGGATATCCTTATGATAACGGAATTACGTCGGTTACAATTATTTCGGAATATTCGGTGGATGGAGACGCTCTTAGTACAAGCTGTTTTGCACTTGGATTGGAAAAGGGGATGGAATTGATCGATAGTCTGCAGGACGTGCGTGCGGTATTTATCACTGAAAATGGAGAGATACATTTTAGTGATAAATTTAGAGAAGAGAAAACTGGAAAATGATGTTTTCTATAGTATAAAGCAAGGGTGAAAGGCTTAAAAATATGCTTTTCACCCTGTTTTTAGATATATTTCTGTGTGATTTACAAAATTATATGATTCAAAGAGATGTTAATATATGCTTAGAATCATATAAATGAATCCAGCTGCCAGCATGTCGGTCGGAAGTCCACGGTAAGCCTTTCCAGGCTGTGAGAATTTCAATGTTTGTTTTACAGACAGGAACAAAGTGATCGGAACGAGGATCGTCCAGAGAATTCCGAGATACTCTGTGAGCCCTGTCAGGCTGGCAATCGTAAACGGACGTATCAGAATGGCTGCAGGAACGACAACCAAAAGGCTGTTCTGCCCACGGCAGCACTTTTTCAGGATACCGTTTGTAAAAGCGAGTACCAGACCCGCTGTGAGGAATGCAAATGTACTTCCAAGGAAAGCTTTGGATTGAATGGAACTATGCAGGACCATGTTTCCAAATATTGTACCGCTTCCCATAAATTCGCGGATAATAGACAGAAGAATCCAGAATCCCCATGCAATCGCCGCTTCAAAAAGCATTTCCCCGTAATCTGCTTCTATGCCGTCATTCAAAGTATGGCGTGCGCAGAGAAGACCAACTACAAAGGTAATCATCCACATTTCAGTTGTAAGGGCTGTCCCAAGGTAAGCAAATCCAACCAGAAATGTGGAGGCACAGAGGGAAGCAGTGGCAATATATACGCAGAGCTTTAAACTCCATGCAGGAAGGTCTTCATCCAAAAGATTTTTCAAAAATTCTGCGAAAACAGCTGATAAAACCACCATGATTCCAGCGGCAAAGGCTTCCTTCATACCTGAGGAAAACAAGATGATTCCAAGGGTAAAGGCTTCAGCCGGATATCTTAATTTCATATCGAATCCTCCATTCTTATATTACAGTTGTAACAATTCAGTAACAGTGCAGCCGAAAGGCTGAACTGTTACCAAATTCTCGCTTATGGCAAAATGTCTTATACAAATCTACAAAAACGTCTTATTGTAAGCAAGCTTATCAATTCGTTTTTGTAGATTTGCGCACAGATGAATCATTACTGATAGTCTGCAAAAATTCATATGCGTGATTGATTCCGGTTACAACAGCAGTAGAAGAAACAGTTGCGCCGGAAACAGCATCAATCTGTGTTCCGTTTTGTGCGGAGGTATCGGTATCTTCTTCATGGGATGGTGTGAGTTCCACATTGGCAGCCTGTGCCATACAGTCAGCAGCCAGGCTGATAAATCCTCCTACAGAGATGCTGACACCGGAAACAGCGTCTGTCTTGCCTTCGGCATTGGTTTCAAGGAAGGTAAGAGACTGGTTCTGGATCAGAGCGTCAGCCAGTGCTTCCGCCTGTTCTTTCCATGTGGGACCGTCTTCCGTCATCACATATTCGCCGTTTTCAGATATGACACTTTTCTTTGTTCCGTCTTCCTTAATTCCATCCCAGTTGACTGCTGTGATTTTACCGTCTTTTACAGTCAGGTTTACCTCTTCAGTAAATCCGTTGGAATCAGGCTCTGCTTTGGCGGTGTATGTTCCGTCTGTAAACGTTACATTATCCAGAACGGTTAAATCTGCGGTGCCGGAGTTACTCTCTTCGACAGAACCATCTTCACCGACTGTCATGCCAGGAAGATAAACAGGGGCTTTTATTCCGTTAAATTGGTTCAGGAAATCAGATTCTGTAATTTTTGATCCCAGACTTTCTGTTTCATTTTGTTCAGTGATTTCCAATTTGGTGATCATAGATGCAGCCTCATCGAAGGAAACGTTCATCACAATGTCGCCGCCATATCCTTTCTGGCGGACGGTTACGATATAACCGTCTTCGGTTTTTACTGCTTTATCAATATTTTCCACATCATTTACATCAAGTTCTTCTGTTACTTTCGCTTCTGTAGTTCCTGTACTGCCTGTCATATCTGTGGACAATGCCTTGGATCCGATAATGATACCGAAGGAAAGTGCAGTTACAACAGCTAGTGCGATAATTCCTTTTACTGTTTTATTTTTCATAGTCTTCTCCCTTATGCTTTTTTAGTTCCGTATATATGTTTTTTATAAAGAAATGACAGACCACCGGCAAGACAGTTGGCTGTCAGGATTCCGAAACAGATACCTTCTGGATAATGGCTGAAAATACGGATCGCCGCCGTAATAATACCGGCAGTGACTGCGTAAAGCAGCCGCCCTCTGCGGGAAATGAATACATAATCTGTCAGCATATAGCAGGCACCCAAAATCAGTCCGCCTCCAAGCAGATTCAGAAGGATATCTCCGGTAAATAGTCCGTCAGGTCCGAATATAAAGGTCAGGATAAGCACAGTTGCAATATAGGTAAGAGCTGCTTCTGCATTAACAATTCCCATATAGCACATATAAACAAAACCAACCAACAGCAGAAGTTTACTTGTTTCGCCGAGCGCTCCCGGTGTTTCACCTAAGAACATCTGGATATAACTGTAGCCTGCTTCTCCTCCATTTTTTACTGCGCCCAAAACCGTTGCAGATGATACAGCATCCGCAGGTAATGTATACGGGGCTGTGTACTGCATAACCGTGCCGGGCCATAGGATCATTGCTAACAGACGGCCCATCAGTGCTGGGTTGGCAAAGTTGTTGCCGATGCCGCCGAACATCTGTTTTACAAACAAGATGCTGAATACTGCAGTTACGACAATGATCCAGACCGGAACGGTAGACGGCATATTGAACGCCAGTAATATTCCAGTGACGACTGCACTGAAATCGCCGGCAGTCACCTGTTTGTTCGTTAGTTTCTGCCAGAGATATTCAGTTGTAACGCAGACGGCAACGGAAAGTCCGGTGAGATACAGCGAGCGGATTCCGAAAAAGTAAATAGAACCAAGAAGCGCAGGGATCAGAGAAAGTGATACGTGAAACATAATGCTTCTTGTTGTACGATCCGTACGCAGATGTGGTCCGTTGATTATTCTTACTTGATCCATGATTACTTCACCGCCCTTTCCCATTTCTGTTGTTTTACAATGTCTCTTGCCATACGGGTACGCACGGCGAGTTCTCTCTTTGCAGGACATGTGTAAGAGCAGCAGCCACAGGCGATACATTCGCTGGCATAGAGCTTCTCGCACAAATCATAGTCCTCGTTGAAAAATGCAATTTCAATCTGGTATGGCGTCAGTCCTGCAGGACATACATTTTCGCAACCCTGACACCGGATACATGGTTGTTCTTTATATTCCGAATCTGGCAATACCACAATACCCGAAGTGCTTTTTGTGATATAAAACAGCTCGTCTTTTCCGTTCCAGTCAGAGGCGGCACACAGACCTGTCATGGGACCGCCGGCGATGATCCGGTTCTTTTGCGTAGTTACACCACCGCAGAGTCTGATCAGTTCTTTGGCAGAGGTTCCGATTGGAACCAGATAATTGCCCGGCTGTTTTACCCATCCGGTGACGGTGACAATCCGCTCGGTGAGAGGGATGCCTCCGAGTATCATATCGGCTGCAGCTTTGGCTGTGCCTACGTTGGATACGATCACACCTACATCGGCGGGAAGCCCGCCCATTGGTACTTCACGGTCAAGAACAGTCTGAATAAGCTGACGTTCGCCGCCCTGCGGATAACGAGTCGGAAGAACTTTTATTGAAATGTTTTCCGTTTCGTCTATCATACCGGAAAATGTTGCCGTTTTCAGAAGTTCATTTAGATGTTCTGAAGCCTTCGGCTTGTTATCTTCAATACAGATGTAAGCCTGTCCGGCGCCGGAAGCTTTTAAAAGAAGACGCACTCCGTTGAGCAGCGCATATCCTTCCTCCAGCATGAGCCGATAGTCACAGGTCAGAAAAGGCTCACATTCTGCACCATTGATGAGCAGAGTATCGATTACCTTGTTTGTTTTATATTTTTTGTGTGTTGGAAAGCCGGCACCTCCCATTCCGGTTAATCCACCGTCGTGGATACCGTGTAGAATTTCTTCTGCAGTAATGCTGCGTATGTCTGCTGCTTGGGTACGATGATCGGCCGGTACGGATTCGGCAGGAGATGTATCGTTGCTTTGAATGATACATGCTTTAATCTCTCGTCCCTGATTGGACACATCCCTGACTTCAAGGATTGTTCCGTTGACACTTGCATGGAGGGGAGCAGCCCCAAATGCTGCCGGTTTTCCAATAAGCTGACCTTTTTTTACAGAATCCCCGGACTGTACAAGTAGTTCGCATGTTCCGTTAAAAGACTGTTCTGATAAAATTGTGACAACTTTTGGGTGGTAGGTCTTTATTGACTGATCCATGGACAATAATTTGTCAGAACCGTCCGTTGGATGTATGCCGCCGGGGAAAGCTGATGTTCCTCTTCTTAGCATGTCTGTTTCTCCTTTTCTTTATTTATCGTGTGCCTTGAAAAAACTTTGTTATTTTTTATACAAGGTATACTTCGTCAGAATACCACAAAATAAAAGGGGCGGCAAGGAGGGAAGAGGTGATTTTGAGAGGGGAAATAAAGGAAAAAACAGATTTTAGGGATTCAACTTTACGGGGGTTGAATTTGCGGATACCGGAAGAAAATTGTGTCAATGAAAGATTTTTGCTCTTGAGAATACCCTCTATATAATGATAGAATAATCGTATTGAGTAGTAGAAGGGAACATAGAAAGATGATCAGAAGGATACAGAAAAAAGATGTCGAAAAGATTGCAGAGATCTGGCTGAATACGAATCTGAAGGCACATGATTTCATCAAGGCAGAATATTGGACAGAGAATTTTCCTATGGTGAAGGATTTGTTCTGTCAGGCAGAGGTTTATGTATACGAAGAAGCAAGTGAAATTCTTGGCTTTGTGGGGATAGAGGGAACGTATATAGCAGGGATTTTTGTCAGAGGCAAAGCGCAGTCTAAAGGAATTGGAAAGCAGTTATTGGACTACGTAAAGGAAATCAAAGGAAAACTGACTTTAAGCGTGTATCAAAAAAATGTGCGTGCAGTAAAATTCTATCAAAGAGAAAATTTTATGATTCAAAGTGAGTGCATAGATGAAAATACAGGGGAAGTGGAGTATTTTATGGAATGGAATGCAGCCAGGATGGAAAAAGAATATACATATCATTATGATTCACCGCTTGGTGCGATCACCATGTCTTCAGACGGAGAGGCATTGACCGGACTGTGGTTTGAAGGACAAAAGTATTTCGGAAGTACACTGACTAGTGAAAGTGAACAGAAAAATCTTTCTGTTTTTGAAGAAACCATCTGCTGGCTGGATGTTTATTTTGAAGGAAAGAAACCGGATTTTATTCCAAAGCTGAAACTAAAGGGAACAAAATTCCGCAGAATGGTATGGGAGATTTTGTTGGAGATTCCTTATGGACAAACGATGACATATAAGGAAATTGCAGATAAAGTTGCGAAGCAAAGGGGAATGGAAAGTATGTCGGCGCAGGCAGTCGGAGGCGCGGTAGGACACAATCCCATTTCGTTGATCGTACCGTGCCACCGGGTGATCGGAACAGACGGCAGTCTTACCGGGTATGCGGGCGGCATGGAGAAGAAAGCTGAGCTTTTAAAAATGGAACATGTGGATATATGAACTGTCAGTGGGAAAGCTGAGATGGAAAGCAGAGTAAAATAGAAAATCGGACAAAGCAAAAACACAGTGCTACACGAGAATATGGCAGAGGAATAAACAAGGAGATGAGATGTATGAGTGAGAAGACAAAGAAGATTTTGAAAGTAGTGATCCCGATTGTAATCGCATTGATTTCAGTGTTTGTGGTGGCGAGATTTGCCGCGTCAACAGAATTTCATGCCAAGACAATTCAGTCACTGGATGAGAAAAAAACTACAGTTATGGAATTGACAGCCGCATCCACCGCGGCATCGGCGGCAATTTCTTTATTGCCCGGAGATACAGGAATTCCGATTGCAGAGAAGCTGGCAGATTTGAGTACTTATTTTTTATTCGTATTATGTGCGTTGTATTTGGAAAAATATCTGTTAACCATTACCGGATATGCGGCTTTTGTGATATTGATTCCAGCTGCCTGTCTGCTTTTTTCTTTTAATGTATTTAGAAGGAGCAGATCCGTGAACCGGGCGGCTAAGAAAATCGCGCTGTTCGGACTGGCGATTACGGTTGTGATCCCAGCCAGTGTGAAAGTGGCTGATATGGTAGAGGATACCTACAAGGCTTCTATTAACAGTACGCTTGAATCAGCAAAAGAAGCAACAGAAGAGATTGAAGAAAGTGCAGAGGATTCCAAGAATTCTAAAGATGATGAGGGATTTCTGGCAGGCATTATCTCTACTGTCCAGAATGGTGTATCTGGCGTGACGAATAAGATCCAGACAGTTTTAAATGACTTTATCGAGGCGCTTGCAGTTATGATCGTGACGTCCTGTATCATTCCGATTGCAGTGTTGTTTTTCTTTGTCTGGCTAGTGAAGGCTGTGCTGGGGATTGATATAGATGTCAAATCTGTCAGACCGGGGAAAAGGATCGGGGGTTGAATATGATACAAATTTTTTGTTGACATTTTAGAAATAGTTGGCTATACTGTGCCTGTATATAAAATAAAAACAAATGTTTACAGAGGTGTTTTATGTCCGGAGTGGCAGAAGTAAGATAACAACAAAAATTTAATCAAGAAAGGGAGACAAGGGGCTATCCCCTGTTTTTTGTGTACCCTTTTTGATATCGGAAGATATCAGTTGTATCAGCTTTGCGGACGCATACCTATACCAAATACATTTGTTTAGTGATTTTGTATACAGGAAAAAGACAGTAGTAGTTTATGATTTTGTATATGAATAAAAAGCAGTGAGAGTATGTTCTGGTAAAGGAACATACTTTTTTTGTTGCCAAGCATGCGATAAAATGGCTTTTTATTTATATGTAAGGAGTAACGAAAATGAGAAATGCAGAACAAATATTAGAATTTGATAAAGTAAAAGAAATATGGAAGGAGCTTGCTTTGACAGAATATGCAAAGCAGGAAATAGAGAGAACAGTTCCGATTAAGTCTGAACCGGAACTGCTTGCACGGCAGCGGGAGACATCGGAGGCTAAAATGCTGATTGAGAAGAATGGCATGCCTCCATTGGATTCGCTGCAGGGGTTGAAAGAATGGGTTATGATTGCTAAAAAGGGCGGATGCTTAAGCGCTGAACAGTTAGAGGGGGTTGGAATGGCGCTCACCGCAGTGTCAAGGCTGAAACAATATTTGAATCAGGGGAAGGTATACGATATTTCTCTGGCATATTATGAGGAGAATCTGGAACCGCTGACGGATATCAAAGATAAGATTCATACACAGCTTCGGGGAGGAAGAGTAGATGATAATGCTTCCAGGATGCTGAAAACTTATCGAAGCAATATGGCGAAAGAAGAGGACAGTATGCGCTCCAAAGCAGAGGCTGCAATGCGGGCGAACAAAGTGTATCTGGCAGATAATTTTAGTACGACAAAAAACGGGCATTTGTGTATTCCGGTGAAAAAGGAGCATAAGAATAGAATCAGGGGTACTGTGATTGAGCAGTCTTCCACAGGAAGCACCGTATTTATGGAACCAGCGGCAGTTACAAAGCATTATGAAGAAATTCAGATTTTACTCATATATGAGGAAAATGAAGTGCGGCGGATTCTGTACGAACTGACTGCCTGCATACATGACGAAGCAGAGACTTTGGAGGCAGATATCCGTATGATCGAGAAGCTGGACTATATTTTCTCCAAAGGCAAACTTAGTCTGGAGTTAGAAGCGGCAGAACCAATGATTAATACAGAGCGCAGGATTGTGTTTAAGGACGGAAGACATCCGCTGATGGATAAATCTGTTGCTGTACCCTTGCAATTTACAATTGGAGACGGGACGAATGGAGTTGTCATTACCGGACCCAATACAGGAGGCAAGACTGTGGCGATCAAAACTGTAGCGCTGAACTGCATGATGGCACAGTGTGGACTGCATGTGACCTGTAAACAGGCGGACGTCTGTATGAACAGCAATTACCTTTGCGACATCGGTGATGGACAGAATTTGTCAGAGAATCTATCCACTTTTTCTGCACACATTTCCAATGTGCTGGATATTTTAAGACATATCAATAAGGAAAGTCTCGTTATTATGGATGAGCTTGGTTCAGGTACTGATCCGGCGGAGGGAATGGGAATTGCCGTAGCAATTCTGGAGGAGCTGAAGAAGAGCGGGGCGTTGTTCCTTGTAACGACTCATTATCCCGAGGTGAAGCAATATGCAGAACAGGAAGAGGAAATCGTTAATGCAAGGATGACATTTGACAAGGAAAGCTTAAAGCCTTTGTATCAGCTTGTGATAGGAGAGGCAGGAGAAAGCTGTGCCTTCTATATTGCAGGAAAAATGGGGATGCCTAAATCTATGCTGGCCACAGCGGCAAGGGCGGCCTACAACGGGGGGATGCCCAAGGAATTGGAGAAAATATGTGTTGAAAGTGAAATGAAGAAGCAACCTTCTGGTCATATTCAAAAGAGTCAGATGAAGAAACAGAGACAGCAGAATATCAGGAAATATCAGATTGGAGACAGTGTGATGGTGTACCCGGACAAGAAAATAGGAATTGTGTGTCAGCCTCAGAATGAAAAAGGCGTGCTTCGGGTACAGATGCCGGATAAGAAGATATGGATCAATCAAAAACGGGTGAAGCTGCATGTGGCAGCAGAAGAACTCTATCCTGAGGATTACGATTTTTCAATATTGTTTGATACGGTGGAAAATCGGAAGCTGCGTCATCAAATGGACAGAGGGAAATGTATGAATGGAGAAATTACTTTGAATATGTAATGTACTTCAGACGATCTTAGAAAAAACAGAGGTGCTTTAGCGGAATTTATTTTAAATAAGAAAAAAATAATTAAACCGGAAATTCTGAATCATAGATGTTAATATTGAAAATGAATGAGAAAGTAAAAAATATTTCATGAAAAAGACGAGGAATAGCTAAAAAACATTTTTATAATAGAAAATTTGCAAGAAGTGATTGACTAAATGTCAAAAATCTTATAAAATACTTTTTAGTGAGTAAAAAAGTGGAGGAATAGCTATGACACCGTATAAAGATTTAAGTGTAGAAGAGTTGGAAACGCTGAAACAAGAGCTGGAAAAACAGTATAACGACATTAAGACAAAAGGACTGAAGCTGGATATGTCCCGCGGCAAACCATCTATAGAGCAGCTGAACCTGTCTATGGGAATGCTGGATGTTTTGAACGGAGATTCTGAGCTGGTATGTACGGAGGGTGTGGACTGCCGGAACTATGGTGTGCTGGATGGTATTACCGAGGCGAAGCAGCTTCTGGCAGATATGATGGAAGTTCCAAAAGATAATATCGTCATTTTCGGTAATTCCAGCCTGAACGTTATGTATGATACAGTTGCGCGTGCAATGATCTGCGGTATCATGGGAAACACTCCGTGGGCGAAGCTGGATAAAGTGAAATTTCTCTGTCCGGTACCGGGATATGACAGACATTTCGCAATTACAGAGCATTTTGGAATAGAAATGATCAATGTGCCAATGACTCCGACTGGTCCGAATATGGATATAGTAGAAAAACTGGTAGCAGAAGATGAGGCAATCAAGGGAATCTGGTGTGTACCGAAATACTCCAATCCACAGGGAATCACATATTCTGATGAAACAGTACATCGCTTTGCCTGCCTGAAACCGGCTGCAAAAGATTTTCGTATTTTCTGGGATAATGCATATGGAATCCATCATTTGTATGACAATAAACAGGATTATCTGATCGAGATATTGATGGAATGTAAGAAGGAAGGCAATCCAGATATGGTATACAAATTTGCGTCCACATCTAAGATCAGTTTTCCGGGATCAGGAATTGCAGCAATTGCTGCATCTGATAATAACTTAAAGGATATCCGCAGAATGATGCAGGTACAGACGATCGGACATGACAAGGTAAATCAGCTTCGTCATGCAAGATATTTTAAGGATATTCACGGAATGGTACAGCATATGAGAAAACATGCGGACATTCTGCGTCCAAAATTTGACGCTGTAACAGATACACTGGAAAGGGAATTGGGCGGTCTTGGAATTGGTTCCTGGCTGAAACCGTACGGCGGATACTTTATTTCCTTTGATTCGCTGGAGGGCTGTGCAAAGGCAATTGTAGCAAGGGCAAAAGAAGCTGGGCTGGTTATGACGGAGGCGGGAGCAACTTATCCTTATGGGAAGGATCCAAAAGACAGCAATATCCGTATAGCGCCGTCTTTCCCGACACCGGAAGAACTGAAAACGGCAACAGAAATTTTTGTACTTAGTGTGAAGCTGGTTAGCATTGATAAGCTTCTGGGTAATTTATAAAAGGTAAAAAATACAAATAGGAGAGACAATGATTCATTTTAATCGCTGTCTCTCCTATTTTTTTAAAGCCGGTGATGTAACAGTTCAGCCTTTCCGCTACATTGTTACCTGGTGATATCAAAAAATTATGAGGGGTAGTAATTCGGAATCCTTTATGGTATCATGAAAATAATTAATATGTTGCGGTAGGAGTAAAGAGGATGACAAGATTAAGATATGCGAAACAAAAAATGCTTTTCGTTTTTGTTGCAGCGGTTATATTATGCGGGGGAGTCTGCCATGCGGCAGAATTTAAGGACCTTCGTGCTGTAAAGCAGGAGGCATGGAAACATTGCGAATGGAATGCGTGGGGAATTCCGGCTGAACAACAAGAAGTGCATGGAGAAGTTGACGGTGCAGTGCGTGAAGGAGGAGAGATATATCTGTCAGTGACCCAATGGGAAGATAAAGGGATTTCTAAAGGCGGAGAACTTCCTATTTTTGGCTCGAAAACAAGCGATATAGTCATAGGAACATTGAAAGAAGAAACGATTGTTAGTGTTCTGGAGCAGGACAAGGATAAGGCATTGATTCAATCTGGTTATGTGTCAGGATATGTGGAGTCCAGCAGACTGCTGCGCGGGGAACAGGCGAGAGAGCAGGCAGATAAGGTATGTCCGGAACAAGTTATTACTGATGGGACGAAGACAGAGGGGTATAGATCGGTAGAGGAAAAAGAAGTCTTATGCTATTTACAGCAGAGACATAGTTATGATATAATAGAAAAGATGTCCGGATGGTATCGGATTTCTACAGAATATTTCGGTAATCCTTATGTGAAAAGTTCTGGTGTGAAGCTTGTCCGTAAGACCAGACTTGCCAGTCTGAACCATGTACAGGATACAGCAGAGATATATCGAGAGATAGAGGTCAGTGAAGCGGAACGAGAGTGTCTGGCAGCGATTGTATGGTGTGAGGCGGGGAATGACCCTTTTGATGGACAAGTGGCAGTTGCATCTACTGTGTTTAACAGGATAGACAGCAGTTTGTTTCCTGATACAGTAGAAAGTGTTATTCGTCAAAGGGGACAGTTTATTCCAGTTCAAACAGGATGGTATGATGAAGTAATGAGAGATCCAGCAGTAATTCCGGTGAGTTGCTTTGAAGCGGTTGATTATGTTCTTCAGGGAAACCGCACTGTTGATACACTTTATTTTAATCAGGCAGGAGTAGGAAAAGAGATTGGAAGTCATTGGTTTTATTGATTCGGAAAATGAAAGAAATATATAAAGGAAGAAACGTATGATAAATTGGTTATCAGTACTTGCGGTTACGGTAGTCACGGGCATATGCTGCCTGATAGTGACAAAGATAACCGGGAAGGAAAGAAAGGTTCATTTTGCAGGAACTTTTGCACTTATTTCCGCTGGAGGATTTGCATATGCGCTCTCTGAAATGATACAGAGAGGATTAAGCGGCGGATATCTTGCGGGATCGATATTGATTTCTCTTACTATTCCGGTTCTGATATTTTTTGTATTGTATCGGAGTGTGCATGAAGCAGGTGAAAAGAGAAAAAAGAGAGTATCAAAGGGAAAACTGGAGCAGGAAACAAACTGGAAAGAGCAATTAGAAAAACAACTACAGGAGGCTGCAGCAGAAAGTAATTCTCTGAAAGAGCAGATTAAAAAGCAGAGGAGCCGTATACGTGGGAATGCACAGGCGGCAGCGGAACGTGAGGAGAAATTACGTGCAAATATTGCGCGTATTCAGAAAGAAAGCCAAGAAGAAACAGAACGTGTCAAACGAGAATATATAGAAGAGCAGGCACGTTGGCTCAAGGAGCGGGAAGAAGAGCAGAAGGCAAACAAAGAGCGTTTGCGCCGGGAGGAGGAGCGCCTGCGCAAAGAACGTGAAGCAGCGGCAGAAGAAGAGCGTCAGCGTAAAGAGCGTTTGCGCCGTGAAGAAGAACGTCTACGCAAAGAGCGTGAAGCAGCAGAGGAAGAAGAGCGTCAGCGCAAAGAACGTTTGCGCCGTGAAGAAGAACGCCTGCGTGAAGAACGTGAAGCAGAAGAAGAACGTCAGCGTAAAGAGCGTGAAGCGGCAGAGGAAGCGGAGCGTTTGCGTAAAGAACGTGAAGCAGCAGAGGAAGAAGAGCGTTTGCGTAAAGAGCGTGAAGCAGCAGAGGAAGCGGAACGTCAGCGCAGAGAAAAGGAAATGAAGCTGGAAGAGATTCGTATTCGTACAGAGCAGCAGTTTGCATTTGATAATATTGTTAAAAAAGCGGAAACTTTTAGAAAGAAAGGAATGTATCCGCTTGCCGTAACATTGTATCAGCAGGGAATTGAAAAAGCTGAGACAGAAGAAGAAAAGAGAAAAATGCGTAAACTATTGGCGGATTGCTACATAGATGCAGGAGAACCCGGAAAAGCGAGGAAGGTTCTTGCGGAGGGGTAGAGTGTGGAAAGGAAACGTTTGACGAAAACAGTTATGCTTATCTTCTGTTTGAGTATACTTATTACGGGAGTCGGTGTAGGAACCGGGATGCTTGCGAAAGCATCTCAGAGCCAAACGAAAACCGTTAAAGAAGAAAGAACAACGCCGGATGAAGAAAAGCAAGATCAAAATATAACAGATAAAGAACCAGAGAAGATATTGAGCAGATATGAGACGACGGCAAAAAGCGAGGAAACCCGTGATCAAAATCTGAAGGTATCGTGCGAGAAGCTGAATGGTACAGAATTACAGCCGGGAGAAGTTTTGTCTTTTAATGCAATGGCAGGACCTTTTACTGAAGAAGAGGGATATTTGGAAGGACCAGCCATTATAAGTGAAGGACAGATGGGAAGAGAACTGGGCGGCGGTGTGTGTCAGGTATCTACAACACTTTATAATGCGGCGCTTCTGGGAAATCTGGGAATTGCAGAAAGGCACAGGCATTCCTTTCCTATGGACTACGTGGATGTGGGACTAGATGCAATGATTAATGAACCAGATAGTGACTTGAAAATTCAGAATACGACAGATGTGCCGCTTTATATAGAAGCATTTGCACAAGACGGCACAGTTATGATACAATTTAAAGGAGCAGAGTTAGATGCCCGCACGGAGGTTCATGTGGAGAGCAGCGTCTTGAATACAATCTTGCCGGAAGGTGAAGAAATACGTCTTTCAGCAGACTTGGAGGATGGGGCACGTCAGGTGCTTCAGGAAGAGCGGAATGGATATGAAACGCGGGTATACCGTAAAGTATATAATGATGGCAGGCTTATAAGCGAAGAAGTTTTGTCAGAAGATACGTATCCGCCGATCAGGCGAATTGTTCTGGAAGGCTGTCAACAAAGTAAATAAGAGTACGGAGGAAGAAAGATGAGAAAGTTATCAGAGATTTTGCAGTTGCCGGTTATGGAAATTTTAAACGGAACAGTAGCCGGAAAAGTGAAGGATATCGTAATGAATCCTGACACGAAAGAAGTAATCATGGTTATGGATGAGGGGGTGTTCTCTGATTTTCACATTCTGCGGCGAGAAGATACGATGGGAATCGGCGGAGACTTTATCATGATCAAAACCGGACAGGCGATTCAAAGTTCCAGGGAGAATCCAGAGTTAGCAAAGATGCTGACAGAATATTACTCCATTCTCGGGCTTCTTGTTGTTACATCGGGGGGAAATATTGTAAGCCATATTAAAGACTTTTCCATCAATGAGGCAAATTGGCAGATTGTAGAAATTATGCTGGAAAATGAAAAGGTATATACAAGAGACCAGCTTTTGTCTGTAAGCTCAAAATATGTGTTTGTGCAGGAGAACGAAGAGCGTATTCAGGAAGAAATAGAAGAAACTGATGATGAGGTAAGTTATCTGACAGGCATGACGGTGATGGAAGACGTTGCAAGTGCAGACGGCTCCTTTGCAGTAGCAAAAGGAACAGTACTTACAGAAGAGATTATAGAGCAGGCAAAAACGGCAGACATGCTTGCAAGTCTTGTTATGAATGTGGAATAGGGGAAGATTGACAGTAATGCTTCTGTGTGTTTTTTTGTTAAATTCTATTTCGGTACAGGCTGAGGGTGAAAGGGAAGAAAAAAAGAGCAGGGCAGAAGGATTCCTAAAGAAAGTGATTGAGGCATATCAGGAGCAGGAAGAGACAGAACTGGCAATGTATTATTCCCTGAATAGTATTGAAGGAAGTACAGTTGCATTCGAGAGTGCATTATTCCGGTCTTTTCGGGCAGAAGCTGTCCGGGTTGCCGGGATGGAATGTCTGCATAAGGAAAACGGATATTTGTATATGGGAGTGAGTCTGCTTTTCACGCTAAAAAATGGGGAAGAAATGCCATATTATGAATATTTTCTTCTCTATGAAAACGAAGCCAAAGAATATACAATGGTTCCGGAAGAAGCATACCCTCTCAAGATCAGGAAGATAATAGCAAATAATCAGGAACAGTGGGAAGCGACAGAACTCTATCTTCAATATTGGGAAGCGGCAAATGCATATGCGGCGTCATTTCCCGAGTATGCGGATACAGTGTATGAACGTTTGATACTGTTACTGAATAACATTCCAGAAGAGATGGAGAGGAATCTTCGCATGGCAGGAGTGATTTTTATTATGGGAATCATACAATTATCGCTGCTTTGTCTTTGGACATTATATCGGAATAAATACTATGATTGAGCGGCAGAAACACATCTGGGCTTAAGGTTTCTTTTATTTACATATTTTATGAGGGTATTATAATACAGACAAGGGCAGAACCAGAAAATCTGGCTCTGCCCAATTGCATTTATGCAAAAGATATTTTTTGTATAAAGATGCAGAAATTAAAATGTTTTTGGCTGTGTGAGTATATTCTTCACATGCTCGACTTCTTCTCTTGTAGCCTTTGCTGCCGGAACATAGTAGCTCTTTTCTCTGGCTACCTGATACAGTTTTTCCTGAGACATTTCGCACTCATTTCTGAGCTGCTTCAAGCACTGTTTCAGTTCTTTGTTTTCTGTCTGCGGAATCATATCGCCGAACATTTTCAATTCGCCGTTTACTCCGACGAGGGTGTCGGAAACCATCGTTTTTTCATTCATATGCGTCACCTCTTAAGAAATAATAATTTTTGGAAGTTGCCTAACAAATTGTTTTGCACTTCTGCAATTTGACTTATATTACAAGAATTTCATAAGTTCTTGTTTGTTCTTCATTGCAGAATCTGCTGCGTCCTGAAACAGCTTCTTTACTTCCGGGTCCTCAGCCTGGGAAGCGTAGTCTGTCATTTTACAGTGTGTCGTGTCATAGCCGCCGATCAGGTGGCGCAGGTTTTGCAAATCCAGTATAGAAATATCGGACATATCAGAGACCTCCTTTGGTAATAATAAATATTAGAAATCAAATTGTTACGGAAATAGTATGTCCGAAAATTGTTAAATATATGATTTTAATATGAAATTTCCAAAAAGTTCACGCATTTCAGGAGAAGACCGGTACATACTTTCAGGGTGCCACTGTACTCCCATTGCAAAAGGGTGATCTGGCATTTCAATGGCTTCTACAGTATTGTCAGAAGCTGTTGCACTGACAATGAGGTTCTTTCCAATGGTATCCAGAGTTTGATGATGGTAGCTGTTTACAAACAGGCAGCTGCCGATATATTGGCTCAGCATAGAGCCAGAAGCAACGAAAATTTTGTGGCTTACTTCCTGACGGGAAAAGGACTGCTGCATATGATCCAGGTGACTGCCGGGTTGTAGGGATATATCCTGGAAAATAGTTCCGCCGCAGGCAACATTGAATACTTGCATGCCGCGGCAGATAGAGAGAAGTGGTTTGCAGGTTTTTAAGATTTGCTTCATGAGCCGTATTTGAAATAAATCCAGTGTGATATTAGTCTTCCCATTTCCGTTTTTTGGTTCCTGTCCAAAAAGAAGAGGAGTAATATCTCCTCCGCCGCAAAAGAGAAAACCATCACAAAGAGTAACATATTCTTCCAATATTTTGTCAGAGCGGATTAGAGGGAGGATGAGCGGAATACCGCCTGAATAACGGACAGATTGGATGTAAGCATTAGTGACAAATTGTTTGTTTTCAATAAATCCACAGATGATAATTCCGATTTTGGGTTTCATAGTGAGTCCTTTCTATTGCAATTCTATTCTTTATAATGGTGCATATATTTATAGGATGTCGGAATATAGGAAACGGTTCCGGCTTCTTAAATAACAGAAAAGATAAAATAGGATATGTAAAAATATGGAAATTTATACATTAAGAAAGAAAAAAATATGATAAAAGCGCCATGAAATCGGATTTAGTAAAGTGTGTTAATAAAAAATCTTTCATGTTAATAAAATATCTTTTATTGTGTTTATGATGAGTTATTTGTATAATCAAATTAGCGAATGTGACCTATAAGAAGGGAGAGATTATATTGAGTACAGAAAAACAATATTTTGAAAAAATAGCGGAGCATGGACAGCTGATCGTTATTTCAGGTCCAAGTGAAGTAGGAAAGCGTACACTGATCAAGGCATATATGGATCAGCATCCCAATGCGTACAGATGTACTACAGTAACGACACGCCAGCCGCGGGCGGACGAAGAAGAAGGAAGAGAGCACTATTTCCTATCTAATACAGAGTTTGACAGAATGGTCCGTTCTCATCAGCTTTTGGAGTACAGTTACTATAACAGAAGCGGATATGGCACACCGCGCAAAGCAGTGGATGAGGCAAGAACTCAGGGAAGAAACGTGATTTTGATTGCGGATATTATGGGGGCGATGAAAATTCGGGCTATGTGTCCGGATGCGACGTTGATTTTTATTTTACCGAGAACATGGGATGAGCTGGAAGACCGTGTGCGCGAGCGACATATGGATAATGATGAAGTGATCGAAGAACACTTGCTTGCAGCACAGGAACAAATTCTTTGCGCAGAACAGTATGATTATATACTGATTAATGATACAGTAGAAGACACAGTTCGGAGAATGGGACAGATTATCCACGGTAACCGCTATAGCAGAAATAGCATGAATACATTTATGGAAAGCTACATAGCAAGTGAAATTCAGTCCGATCTTGCAGACGAACTCCGTGCGCTATAGTAATTTAATTTGAACACTATTGCAAGCTGTGTTTTGTGGACAATAGTTACAGTTCAGCATAGGAGTTTGCACTTGCTGCAAACTCCGTAAAAATGTGTGCTGGAGAAATAGAATCCGCCCTTTCACCGCAGGTGAACTTAAAATAGGGCGGATTCCGTAACAATGCAGCCGAAAGGCTGAACTGTTACGGACAATAAAGTTGAAGAAAAGTATATGTTGACAAAAACCGACACTCTTTTGAAAATAAATTCCACTATTGTATAAAAGTATGAGGGACAGATATAGTAATCTGTCCCCCGACTATACAATTATTCATCCAACATTCCCTGCATCTTCATAGCACGTACTTTCAGTGGAAGACCGAACAGAGTGATGAATCCATCGGCATCATGATGGTCATACAAGTCACCTGTTGTGAAACTTGCCAGTGACTCGCTGTAGAGGGAGTACGGAGAGGTCTCACCTGCTTTAATGATATTTCCTTTGTAAAGTTTGAATTTTACTTCACCTGTTACGTACTGTTGTGTTACATCAATGAAAGCCTGAATTGCCTCACGAAGCGGTGTGAACCATTTTCCTTCGTATACGATCTGGGCAAATTTATTTCCCATATCTTTCTTCACTTCATAAGTGGCACGGTCAAGTACCAGTTCTTCTAACTGCTGATGTGCTTCCATCAGGATGGTTCCGCCTGGTGTTTCATATACGCCGCGGGACTTCATGCCCACAACACGGTTCTCTACGATATCTACGATTCCGATTCCGTGCTTTCCGCCGAGAGTGTTCAGTTCTGTAATGATTTCAGAAACTTTCATAGTCTTGCCGTTCAATGTCTTCGGCACACCTGCTTCAAATGTCATGGTTACATATTCTGCTTCGTCTGGCGCTTTCTCAGGAGAAACCCCAAGTACGAGCAGATCATCATAGTTCGGTTCACAAGCCGGATCTTCCAGTTCCAGACCTTCATGGCTGATGTGCCACAGGTTACGGTCACGGCTGTAGCTGTGTTTTGTATCAAACGGGAGATTAATTCCGTGTGCCTGACAGTATTCAATCTCTTCTTCGCGGGACTGCATCGTCCAGATATCTGTCATACGCCATGGGGCAATGATCTTTAAGTCCGGTGCAAGAGCCTTGATTCCAAGTTCAAAACGAATCTGGTCATTTCCTTTTCCGGTAGCACCGTGGCAGATAGCAGTAGCTCCCTCCTTACGCGCAATTTCTACAAGTCGTTTTGCGATAACCGGACGTGCCATGGAAGTACCGAGCAGGTATTTGTTTTCGTAAACAGCGCCTGCCTTTACGCATGGCATAATGTAGTCATCGCAGAATTCATCGATGATATTTTCAATATATAATTTAGAAGCGCCGGAGAGCTTTGCACGTTCCTCCAGTCCATCCAGTTCTTCGCCTTGTCCGCAGTCGATACAGCAGCAGATGACCTCATAGTCAAAATTCTCCTTTAACCATGGGATGATTGCGGTTGTGTCCAGTCCGCCTGAATATGCCAGTACAACTTTTTCTTTACTCATAATGATTTCCTCCTGAAATATTTTTATAATATTTGATATCTGAATTTAAATATATTTATGTATGTTCTGCAGGAAGAAAATAATAGCTTCCATATGCTTCCCGTGGAACTATGAATTACTATACAACAAATTTTATATTTATGCAATAGAAAATGTAAAAAATTCATAATATACATTTTGGGTGTATGATTATGCACAAAAATAAGAAAATATACATTCGGATATATAATATCAGTAAAATTATTTCGTTTTTGTAAATTTGTGCATGGCTGAATAGTTATTGGAAAATTAAAATACACGAAAAATCAGTTTACAATTGGTAAGAAATATGATAAGTTGAAACAAAGAATAAGGAAAACGTTGTCAATAATAAAAAATGTATAGAGGAGAAGAAAAATGATAGAAGAAATCAGAAAGAAAAATGAAAAATATGACATTCAGCCGGTTGAAAATGAATCCTTTAGCAAATACGGCAGAGTGATTGAAGAAGTCAGTCTGCCGGAAATGGAAAAGTTTGTACGCAGCACAGACATGCCTGAGACGGAATTTTACGATCCTTGTACAGAGGTACTGATGAGTATGGGGAAAGAGACTGATTTGATACAGAACCACATTTATGGACAGATACCGTGTCAGATTGGATATTATAACGGCCGCTGTGACAGGTTAAATGCTGTTGAGTATCACAAGTGCAGTGAAGTGCTTGTACTTTTGGAAGATGCTGTTCTGATCGTTGCTACAATTACAGATATAAAGGATGAAATGCTGGATACTGCTAAAATGAAGTATTTTTATGTACAGAAGGGTACTTGCGTAGAACTGTATGCAACAACGCTGCATTGGGCGCCGTGTGCCGTTGGAGCAGAAGGGGTACGCCAGATTGTGATACAGGCGAAAGGGACAAATACACCGTTGCTGCATCCTGTAGAATTTCAAATTGAAGAGGATAAATATCTACTGGAGCGAAATAAGTGGGTGTTCATTCACGAAGAAGCAAAAGAAGTGATGTCAGAGAAGGCTTATGTGGGACTGTTGGGCGAAAACCCGGTCATCAGATATTAGCAGATCAGGCTGGTTCAGAGAGCATAAAAACTGTCTGACCAGCTTTTTAGATATGGGAAACTAAGAATAATATTGGTGGAATTTCCTGAAAATTGAAATATATTTTAAGAAATTCAGGTTATATGGAAAAGTGCACAAATTGATAGGAAAAAAATTATGAAAAATGTCGATATTGACATTTGGTATATTGAATGATACTATTTATACATCGAGAAAACGTTTTCCTAACAAAAATATCACACATATGCTAAAGCAGAAAAAGTAAAATATTAGATGAAAATACATGATTTTACAGCTGAATGCTAGTATAATAGAGATTAGATAATCTTTATATTAGTTACAGGAGACAGCCATATGAGTGAAGTTAACATAAAAGATGTTGCAAAAAAAGCAGGAGTAAGTATATCAACAGTATCAAGAGTGATTAATTCATCCAAGAATGTCAGCACGGAATTAAAAGTCCGGGTGGAACAGGCAATAGAGGATATGGGGTATTCTACAAATACGATAGCAAGAGGATTGAAGGTATCGAGGACAAAGGAAGTTGCTGTTATTATTACAGAGCTGAACCGAAGTTTTTTCACAAAGATTTTAGAGGGAATCAATCAGGAAGCGAACAAAAACGGGTATCAGATATTTGTTATGGAAACTCATGACTCACTGGAAAAGGAAATGCAGATTGTTTCCAATATTGCAGCCCGCTGGATGGATGGCATTATTATTGCATCCAGTGCATATGGTCATGAACGAAGTGTGAGGAAGTACATTGAACATCTGGGCAATCTACAGAAGAGAGAAGAAAGAATACCGGTAGTATCACTGGAATATGATTTGGAGCATCCTAATATCAATGCGGTAGTTGTGGATCATGAGAAGGCAGCTTACAATGCAGTCAATCATCTGATTCAGGCAGCCGGAAGAAAAAATATTATTAATGTGACACTGCCCAGAGGTCATTATATGGGCGAGCAGCGTGTAAAAGGTTACAAGCGGGCGCTGGAAGAAAACGGACTGGAATTTCCAGAAGAATGCGTGCTTGAGGGTGAATATACAACCTATAGTGGTTATAGGGTTGTAAAGGAAAGACTGAATAAGGGAAGCAAGTTTGACGGGATTTTTTGTGCCAATGACCAGATGGCAGTTGGTGCTATCAAAGCATGTGAAGAATCGGGACTCCGGGTGCCAGAGGATGTGGCAGTGATGGGAAATGACGATATTTTTGTGGCATCACTGTTAAAACCGTCATTATCAACGATTCATGTACCTCGTGGGAGAATGGGGATTCATGCAATGAAACGATTGATAGAGCTCATTGAAAATAAAAACGGGGGGAATTCCAAAAACAGAGTAATTACATTAGATACAGAGATTATCCCGAGAGAATCAACAGGTTCAGACGCGTATAACCGGATGGATTGGGCAGAATTAGACTGGTAAAAGGAAAATACGCCTCTATCAGGAGGCGTTATTTTATAAGATTAAGGAAAACGTTTTCCTAAAAGAAGGAGGATAAAAATGGGAAAAGCAGAGAAGAATTACAAAATTGCAAAAGAAGCCTATGCACAGATGGGGGTTGACACAGACAAGGTGTTGGAAAGTCTGAAAAAAACTCCAATTTCTGTACATTGCTGGCAGATTGATGATTTGACAGGATTTGAGGACTTTGACGCAGTTCTTTCTGGAGGTATTGCAGCATTCGGCAATGCTCCAGGAAAACCGAGAAGTAAAGAAGAGTTCAGAACAAATCTGAATAAAGCTCTTGATATGATACCGGGGGCGACCAAGCTTGCCCTTCATGCAGTGTATCTCGACACAGACAAAAAGGTAGAAAGAAATCAGATTTTACCGGAGCATTTTGCCAGTTGGGTAGATTATGCAAAAGAGAAAAAAATTGGTCTAGATTTTAATCCGACTTATTTCTCACATCCAATGGCTGACTCAGGCTGGACACTGGCAAGTAAGGATAAAGCAGTAAGAGAATACTGGATTGAACATGGAAAGAGATGCCGTGACATCGGTGAGTATTTTGGAAAAGAATTGGGTCAGGTTTGTATCACAAATCACTGGATTGGCGATGGTTATAAAGATTACACAGCGGATCAGCTTGCTCCCAGAGTGAGACTGAAAGAGTCTCTCGATGAGATTTTTGCAAAGCCAGTTGACAGAAAATATAATATTGACTCTGTTGAGAGCAAATTGTTTGGTCTTGGAAGTGAATATTATGTGCCGGGTTCACATGAGTTCTATACCAATTATGTAATGTCCAGCCACAATTGTATTCTGTGTATGGATGCGGGACATTTCCATCCTACTGAGCAGGTGTCTGCCAAGATTTCTTCATACATCGCATTTGGGGAGGAACTGATGCTTCATGTGAGCCGCCCTGTACGTTGGGATAGTGATCATGTAGTAGCCTTCGATGATGAAACAAAGGCAATTATGGAAGAGATTGTAAACTGCAATGCACTTGATAAGGTACATATAGGATTAGATTTCTTTGATGCAAGTATCAATAGAATTGCGGCAACTGTAATTGGTGCGAGAAATGCAAGAAAGGCTCTTTTGATGGCGCTTCTGAACCCGACAGAGACATTGAAGAAGGTGGAGGAAGAAGATAATCTTACAAAGCGACTGGCTCTTAGAGAAGAAATGAAGTCTATGCCGTTCAGCCTTGTATGGGATTACTTCTGTGAGACAGAGAATGTGCCGGGAAGTGAATGGGTAAAGAACTTATAAACAAATCATTAAGACAATAGCGGAGGTAAAGAGAATGAGTAAAAAAATTATGATTCCAGATACAGATATTGAGATTTTCCCGTTTGGACTGGGAACCGTTGATGCCGGGCTTCTTTGGGACGGAGCAGACGCAGATAAAATATTTGACGCATTTCTGGCAAATGGAGGAACATTGATTGATTCAGCACATGTTTATTCAGACTGGGTAAAACCGGAGAAGGCAAGAAGTGAAAGAGTGATTGGTGACTGGCTGGAGAGAAGCAAAAAGAGAAATCAGATTGTGCTTGTCACAAAGGGCGGTCATCCGGATATGACAGGAGAAAATCCAGATACGCATATCAGCAGAATGACAAAAACTGATATGGTGGAAGATCTGGAGTCTTCATTAAAACAGCTCAGAACAGATTTTATTGATATTTATTTCTATCATAGAGATGATCTGAATCAGCCGGTAGAAGATCTCATCGAAGTAATGGAAGGATTCAGAAGGGAAGGAAAGATCAGATATTATGGATGTTCTAACTGGACCACACCGAGAATGAGAGAGGCGGAAGCGTATTGCCATGCAAAAGGCTACAGAGGCTTTATTGCAAATCAGTGCCTTTTGAATCTTGGATACAAATATATGAATCCACTTCCGGATGATACTTTGGTGTATGTAGATCAGGAGATGCAGCAGTTCCACAAGGAAAATACAGGCAATCTGCTCATGCCGTATATGGGAGTGTGCAGTGGTTTCTTCCATATTTATGCAGCAAAGGGTGAGGATGCGGTGAAGAACAGCCCATATTATACGGAAGGAAATATGAAAGTTGCAAGACGTGTGATGGAACTTTGCACACATTATAATGCAACGGTTTCTCAGGTTGTTTTGGGATTCTTCGGACAGCAGGATTTTCACTGTGCACCGTTGTATGGTCCGCAGAATGTAGAACAGTTGGAAGAGGCAATGAAAGCCTTTGAAATTCCGTTTTGTAAAGACGATTATAATATCTAAAAACAAAAGAAAAGGTTTATTGGAAAGGAGTGAGTTGGATGAGCACGATCTTAAAGCTGGAACACATTTATAAGAGCTTTCCCGGCGTTAAAGCTTTGGATGACATGCAGATTGAACTGGAACAAGGCGAAATGCATGCGGTATGTGGGGAGAATGGAGCTGGAAAATCTACTCTTATGAAGGTAATCACCGGAGTATACAAAGCAGATAATGGAAACATGTATCTGAACGGTGAGAAGATTACTGTAAAAGAGCCGAATGATGCATACGGAAAGGGGATTGCGATCATTTTCCAGGAGACAAGTTTGTTCAAAGACCTGACGGTACTGGAAAATATGTTCATGGGACATGAACCTGTAAAGAGTATCTGTGGAATCAAGAATCTAGATTATGCTGCAATGTATAAAAAGGCAGATGAAATATTTGAATTTTTAGGAATTACAGATATTTCTTATGATGAAAAGATTGACAATCTTGGGGTTGCTGCAAAGCAGATGGTGGAAATTGCGAAGGCACTTACATATGATGCAAACATTCTGATTTTTGATGAACCTACGGCAGCTTTGACTAATAAGGAAGTGCGTTCTCTGTTTGAGACTATCGCGCGATTGAAAAAGCAGGGAATTTCTATGCTGTATATCAGCCACCGTATGGAAGAAATATTTGAGATTGCAGACCGTGTGACAGTTATCCGTGACGGTTCCTATGTAAGGACGGCTAACATTGGTGAGGTAACCGAGCAGCAGTTGATCGCATGGATGGTAGGACGTGAAATGGGAGACCTCTATCCAAAGGTTGAAGTTGAATTAGGAGAACCTGTTCTCAAGGTTAAGAACCTGAATAAGCCGGGACTTCTCGAAGATATCAGTTTTGAAGTACGTAAGGGCGAGATATTAGGATTCGCAGGACTTGCAGGGGCAGGGCGTACTGAAATTGCAGAATGTCTGTGTGGATTGATGAAGCATTACAGTGCAGATATTGAATTTATGGGAAAATCTTTCAAGGCAAAGAGCTACAGAGATGCAATTAAAGAAGGACTGATCTATGTGTCTGAGGACAGAAAAAAATATGGTCTGGTCGTACCGATGTCAATTAAAGAAAATATGACAATGTCTATTCTTTACCGCATTTCAAAGGGAAGCTTTATTGACTTTGCGGAAGAAGACAAGACAGTTGAGAAATACATGAAAGATCTGGGTGTAAAGGCTCCTGATAAAGACTTTGTCGTAGATAATCTTTCAGGTGGAAATCAACAGAAAGTACTTGTGGCAAAAGCGTTGTGTGCAAATCCGAGCCTTCTGATTCTGGATGAACCGACCCGGGGTGTTGATGTGGGTGCAAAGGCAGAGATACATAGAATTGTAAGTAACCTGGCGAAAGAAGGACTTTCTATTATCATGATCTCATCGGATATGCCGGAGCTTCTTGGTATGAGCGACAGAGTTGTAGTTATTAAAAACGGTAAAAAGACCGGAGAATTAGAGCGTAAGGACTTCTCTCAAGAGCAGGTTCTTGAGATGGCATTGTAGGAAGGGGGAAGAGTCGTGAATATGAAAAAGAAAAATCCAATTATAAGTTTCTTTACTTCCCGAGAAGGTATTCTGGCAATTTTTGTCGTGCTCTTCTTTGTGGTACTTACAGCAACTTCCAATCTGGGATCAGATATGTACTCATTTTTGAAGGACATATCTTACATGATCGTAGGTGGTCTGGCTTTGATGCTTGTTATTATGCTTGGTGAAATTGATATTTCATCTGGAACGGTGCTTGGTTTGATTGGTTTCTTCACCGGAAATCTGTTGAAAATGGGTGTTCCGATCCCGATCGTAGTACTTGTTGCGATGGCAGTGGGAATCGTAAATTCTGCAGTTATCGGATTTATTAATGTAAAATTTAAAGTGCCGTCAATGGTAGTATCACTGGCAATGGTTAAGCTGCATATCGGCATTTTCCCGTTGCTTCCGAATGCAGGATGGGTATCCAATATACCGAAGGAAATTACGGCTATCGGTAATACAAGAATTGCGGGTGTTGTACCGGCAATCCTGATTTTCTCTTTGATCATCCTTGTATTTTTCATCTGGTTTATGAAGTATACAAGATTCGGTAAGAAAATCTATGCGGTAGGCGGAAGTAAAGATTCTGCAAAGCTGGCAGGTGTCAATACGAATAAGGTTGTGTTTAAGACATTCCTTTTGTCTGGCGCACTTTTGGGAATTACTTCTATTATGTACTGGCTGCCTGCTTCACAGGTGCAGCCGTCAGGAACAAACGGATTAGAAATGTATTTTATTCCGATCGCAGTTGTAAGTGGTGTAAGTATTTTGGGCGGTACAGGTCGTCCGATCGGTATTCTGGTATCAGCTGTATTGATTGCTATGCTCCAGAGAGCATGTATCCTTTGGGGACTTGGAAATTCATGGCTATATCTGACATATGGTGTTGTTGTGCTGGTTGCGGTATATAGCTCAGTTACAGAGTTTTCATCTATATTTGGTAAAAAAGCGAAGGAATATAAAGGGGGTGCCGAGTAATGAAAAAGAAATTACATATTTCAAATAATATGATTTTGTTTGTTATCTTAATTTTGCTGATTATTTTATTCGGTGTACTGATTCCAGACGGTATCTTTTTCAACCCATCGGTTCTGATCGGAACAACTTCAGATATTGCTTATCTGGGAATTATGGCTCTGCCAATGACCTTTATCATTCTTACAGCTGGAATTGATTTATCTGTAGGTTTTTTGATGACTGCATCAGCAATGGTGTTTAGTAAGGTGTTTACAATGACTGAGAGTCTGACGGTGGGGATTATAGCTGCGCTGGCAGCAGGTATGCTGTTTGGATTTTTAAACGGCATTCTGGTAGCTAAGACAAAGATTCATTCATGGCTGGTTTCATTGGGAACAATGTATATTTTCCAGAGTGTGACATGGTTTATCGGTGGTTCGCATTCTTATGCGCCGGGAAATGCCCTGATTGATTTTGGAACAGGAAAGATTGCAGGAATCATACCGAATCAATTGATTATTCTGTTAATTTGTTTTTTGATATTTGAGCTTTTGGATACAAAATCAACCCTTGGAAGATATCTTCATGCGATTGGACATAATGAGTCCGCGGTAATTTATTCAGGTGTAAATGCAAAAATGATCCAATGTTTGATTTTCGTGATGATGGGTGTCATGTGTGCACTTGCAGGGCTTATGTTCCTTGGAAAGAGCTGGGAAGTAAATCAGACAACAGGTCTGAATATGAACATCGAGGTGATTACATTGGTTGTTCTTGGCGGAACAAGTGTTGCCGGAGGTGTCGGAAGTGTCAGAGGAACATTTATTGCAACATTGATCATCGGTGTATTGAAAAAGGGACTTGCTCTTATGGGGATGAGCGGTGATGTATACAATTTCATTCTGGGAGCAGTGCTTATCGTGGCATTGATCGCATTTGCTTATCTTGAGGTGCGTAAACGTCTTGCAAGCCGGGAGATGGCAGTGAAAAATATGAATGAGTAGCAGGGATGTCGGGGACGGAAGTGTTACATGAATGTTTAGCGGCAGCGGTCGCTTAACATAGAAAAGAAATGGAGGAAAGCGTTATGAAGAACATGAAAAAAGTGGTGGCAACAGGTATGACTGCATTGATGGTAATATCTATGGCAGCTTGTGGCTCAGGAGGCTCAGGAGAAGGCGGAGATGGTGGAGAACAGCTTAAGATTACACTGATTCCGAAGATTCGTCAGGAAGCATTTTGGAATGCTGTTGAATCAGGAGCACAGGCAGCAGCGGATGACTTGAATGTAAAGCTGACTATTCAGGGAGATCCGTCAGGATCTAATACAGCAGCAAAACAGGCTACTTATGTTGAGACTGCAACAGAAAAGGGAGAGGATGCCATCTGTTTCGCAGCGTTGGATTCTAACACTACAGACGCAGCTTTGCAGAATGCAATGAAAGCAGGAATCAAGGTCGTTGGATTTGATTCTGACCCGGGAGCAGAAGCAAGAGATTATTTTGTAAATCAGGCTGATCCGGAAGGAATTGCAGTTGCAGGACTTGATGATATTGCTGCTAAGATGGAAGAAAAGGGATTCACAGCTGATAAGAAGGCTATTGTATATCTTGTATCTACGAACCCCACAACACCAAACCAGAATACATGGATCGAGTACATCAAGAAAAATTACTTTAGTGATTATGAAATCCCAATGGGAGATGATGGTGCCATTGATTTTGACGCTGCAAAAGAGCAGACAAAAGCAGGCGGATTTACTGTAAATGATACATATGCACATTTGGACATTAAAGTTGATCCGGATTCAGAGATTATCTATGGAGCCGACGATTATCAGACTTCCAAGACACAAGTTGGAAACACACTGGCAGCACATCCAGAGACAAATGCGTTGTTTGTATTGACAACAAATGCTATTTCAGCAACATACGAGTCAATTACAGAGAAAGGACTTGAAGATAGCTGTATGTTCAATGGCCTTGCAGTTCCTGGAGACTCTGAGCAGTATCTTGAGGAAGGTGTAATGACAGAAGTTATTCTGTGGCAGGCATATGACCTTGGATATCTGGCTGTAAATGCAGCAGTAGAGGCAGTAAACGGAGACCTGACAGGAGATACATTCGTATCCGAATTATCCGGAAAAGATCAGGTAGAAGGAGTATCTGTATATCCGGAAGAAGGACACAAGATTTCTAATAACGAAATCATTCTGGGAAATCCGGCTGTTTTCACACTTGATACAGTTGATAAATTCAAAAGCTGATTGTATAATGTAAATATACATTAGTAATCCGCATGGGCGCCGCATACCCGGAATTGTC
>NZ_CALPDG010000039.1 GCF_943193195.1 Mediterraneibacter agrestimuris
GGTGAAAGGGCGGATTCTATTTTCCCATCACACATTTTTACGGAGTTTGCAGCAAGTGCAAACTCCTATGCTGAACTATTACGCACCCTCTGCCATCACTTTCCGCGAAATCAGATTTTCTTCCAACACCTGCAGATCTTCACTATTTATCTCATAATTTCCATCCTCTGTTCTCATAATATGAAGGGTTAATTCCCTGGCAGCACCGTATTTCATTCCTGCGTCCATTTCTTCTTTCAAAATCTCATAATATAACTTGTATACCTCTTCCTGAATCTCTTCATCTGTAGGCATTTCGTCCCCATTCATCACCCTTTCAGTAACGCTTTCGGCATACTCTTCTGCTTTTTTCTGAAAGCTCTGATAGGTATCGTCAAATAGTGTCACAGGCTCCACCGACACGTTCACAGTATAGCTGTCATCCTCCTCTTTCTTAGATTCCCCCACCGTATATTTCACCTGTTTCATAACCTGCTCAAAAAGACTTTTGTAATCGCCTTCCAGTTCCTCTGATAATTTTTCCGATTTGAACTCTTCCATCGTAGCATTCAGCCTTTTCTGAAAAAATGCTTCTGCATCTTCCTTTGTTGTCTCTGTTAATTCTATGTAACTCTCAGTCTGATTTTTATAAGATGCATCAAGTACAGCCTGCGTATAGACTCCTGCGTCAAATCTGCTGCATCCTCCAAACATCATACATACCATTGCCATAATCACCGCTGCTCTAAGTTTCTTGTTTCTCATACTACTGCTTTCTCCTTTACTTTCTCACTTTCTCAACTGCCTTCACAGGCTCTGCTATCACTCCACACCTGTTTACAGTCTTTGTTCTGCCCAAGACCAAATCTGATTTTGAGCTTGTACACCTTATCACTCTACCATAAAAAAAATGCAAAAAAAGAAGAAGCATGTCGCCTCTTCTATTTATTTTCTCCTGACCAAAACCGCCGTCCGTCTTCTACCATAACCTGAAGCCGTTCATATTCCTGCATCAGCATATGAAGTCCGGTATCCGTAATCAGATACCATTTCCTCCTCCCCTCTTCTGCAGTACGTTTGATAATCCCATTCTCCTCAAACCTGGAAAGCATAGCATACAATGTTCCTGGTCCAACTTTAACGCGTCCTGCAGACAATGTGTCAACCTTATCCATAATATCTACGCCACAGCATTCCTCTGTCAGAGCAAGGAGAATGTAATACATTGGCTCTGTTAATGTCTGAAATTGTTCTCTTGCCATCTGTTATCGCTATTCCTTCCCTATAATACATAGCATGCAACTATTTATTTCTATTTCTGCTCAAGTTTCTGTCGTATCTTCTGTACATTTTCCGCATCCAATTCTTCCATCGTCCAAATCACCAGAACACTTTGTGGGTATTTGACCTCATAACAATATTTTTCTATTCTGGTCTCACAACCATCTTTTTCTATATAAAACCTCGGCTGGGACACCCATGCCTCCTCTGCACCCCACAGTTTTGTACAATCTGTAAATGTTACATCTTCCCACTCGTCTTCTTCGTTCGGTTCCTGTCTCCAGACATTTCCCCATCCATCTCTTGTATTCCATAAACGATCAATAATCCCGCTATATTTACTCGTGTAGGCAGTATACTGTAACTCATCTGGATAAGATTCATCATCACCGTAACTGACATAATAATTATAACGTTTTCCGAGAAGACTTTCTGACTGTCTCCCTGTAATGAAAACTTCTCCATCCGCATCTTTGAAGTCTTCCAGTAAAAGCGGTACATTCTCTTGGGAAATAGAAACAGAGTCTTCATCTGTGTATATAAGCATCATACAAACCCAAATCATCAGCACTGCCATAAGAATCCATTCTGCCTGTACTCTCCGTTCGATAGAGGGACGAAAAAGTGCAGCCGCAATTCCCATTACTGTCATGAACAAAATCAGCACAAAAATCATTATTAAATCCTGTATTACTTCACGGTTGAATATCCCATACTCCATTAAACGTCCTGCAAAAGTACACAGCATAATAACACACATTGCCGCCCAAAAATTCAGTCCTATGCTTTTTCCATAAACCGGAACTTCTCCTCTTAAAATTAATTTCCTCCTGTTCCTTCTCCATATGACAGCTGCCGCTGCATCTATCACAAGCAATACCAGCATTCCCATACAGCCCATCATATACAAGAATGATGCCATCTGAAATCCCCAACCGGAAATATTACCATAAGTACCCCAGATATAGAACACCATGTTCAAAAACCATAATAATGGTGCATATAGCCTCACTCTTTCTGCCTTGCAGATATTCTCATATCGTTCTTCCGGCGCTGCTATCGGCACTGCATCTTTGCGAAGGGCTTTGAATATGCAGAACTTCCGACGTCCGTCCACCAATTCCCAGCCTGCTGCCCGGCAATATTCTGCAAACTCTTCCGCATCCTTTTCCGGTCTGCAGTCCCGTTCATTCCCCTTCGGGAATACTTCTACCGAATATTTTACGTCTTTCGGATCTCCCTTTTCAAATACAAATCCCAGCCGCCATTCCTTGAAATGCCACCCCTTTGCTGCCTGCTCCTCCAGATATTTCGCAAATGCATCACATTCCCGATATTTAAAAGAACAGAAACTACGTTTTCTTTCTCTCATCTTGTCTACCCCTTTCACCACATTTCTATATAATCTACTGTAATAATGGAATGACTCTTGGTTCTATCCTTATTTTGCTACTGTTCACAGTTTGCTGCTGTGAACAGCAACTTTATCTTACCATACTAAGAATCCAGACTGTTCCCTCTTACGGAAGCTCCAGCTGCTCCCTCATCACCGCAATATCTTCTTTATCCAATTCATGATTCATCTCTACATGAATCATCACAACATCTTTAGGATATTGTACATAATACCAGTACACACCGTCTGCTCCCGTTTGATATGCTTCTTTTGCATTCCACAATTCTTTACAATCTATCTGGGGTCCACGATATCGGTATATTTGTTTCCATAATTTGTCAATCACCCATTGATACGGACTATGGTATACTTCATAAACCAACGCATTTTCGACAGATCCAGCCACATTCCTATATGTGATGTCTCCATGATAAGCATCCCCAAATACACTCTTTATTTCCTCAAAGAATATTTCCGGCTCCCCTTGCATTTCCAGATAATCTGCTTGTAATAACGGAATATCTTTTGGCTCAGTCTCTATTTCCCTATCAAATATACCTGCTGTAAGCAATATCACAAATATGGATGCCAGACCAAACATTGTAAGTAATTGAAAAGTTTCATTTACCACTTCCAAAGGACGCCAGAGAGATATAATCACGGAAACTATTCCAAGTCCCCCGAACATGATAACTGCCCCCAAGATTACATATACATCTTGCTGCTGTACCCCTTTGTTCAGAGACACAAAGATCAATGCTACAAAAAACAAGAATTTCCCGGCTCTGCCAAACCAGCGGCTCTTTCCATAAGTAACGATTCCTCCGCTTGACAACCGGCGCTTTTGCTTACGCTTCCATCTTGCCAGATAAACTGCTTCGCAGATACTGGAAGCCGCCAAAAGTAACATTATCAATATCAACGCCAATATCGTATTATCAAATATCCAATGTTCAAAATTAAACTTCCAGAATTCAAACAGATAAAGTAACGTAAGCCCTATTGCCACCAATGAACTGCCTCTCCACCGTTCCTTCTCCGCCTTGCTGATATTCTCCAGTCTCTCTTCCGGTTCCACGATCGGCACTGCCTCTTCCCACTCTCTTTTGAAAATGCAGACCTTTCCATGCGAATCCAACAATTTCCATCCGGCAGCGGCACAATATTCTGCATATTCTTGTGTAAGCTCTCCCGGCTTCATATCCATCTCTGATCCCTTCGGAAATATCTCGACAGAATACGTCACATTCCCCGGCTCTCCCTTTTCAAAAACAAGACCGAACCGCCATTCTTTGAAATGCCACCCCTTTGCCGCCTGCCTCTCCAGATACTTTGCAAAGGCATCACATTCCCGATACTGAAAATTTGGAAACATTCTCTTTGTCTTCCTCATACCGCCGCCCCCTTCTCTTAGAAAATTGCAGATGATTGTATATCGAGTATCGATATTTCTATTTTTATTATAATATCGACACTCGATATTGTCAATATAAATTTACAGCGCCTATTTATAACATAAACATCACAGGTTACTGTTCACAGCCTACTTCTGTGCACAGTAGCCATCTCAATTCAGCCTATTGGCTGCTCTGTTACGTCATACAATCTTTCATTAATCCTGTTTTGTTATAATCTCATACCACGCTTCGGTTTCTCCCGGTTCTTTGCTGTTCAAATATACAGTTTCATCTTCCAGCTCAATTTTCAAAATCGGCGTATATTCACTGAATAAGAACAGCATCGTCTTACCAGACTCACTCCCCTTAAAATGTCCGATACGATATTTATTGGAGCTGCCTCCGTTTTTCCTGCTGAACCGCTCTTCCGGCATAGAAGTGAGCAATTCCACATGTTCCACTTCTGAAATGTCAAACTCTATATCATAACCGCCGCCTTCAATATGAATCTGTTCTCCTGTTCTTTCCAGCGATATATCCAGATGAACAAGCGGAATGAACAGATAAATGCACCAGACGATCACTATCACAGTAACTGAAAGAAGTCCGAAAACGATAGCTTTTGCCGCTGGTCTAGCCATATTAAATTCCATATTAGCATTGCAAAACTTATTTTCAATCAACATACGTTTATCCGTCGGATTACTGTAACATCCACTCAGCCAGTACACATCTTCATCTATATATTCTGTGATCTGCTGTCCTTCTTTATCTGTCCGCACACGCAATTTCTTCGTCCGCTCATCGTACCAGTTGTTTTTGGTTTTCAGACGGTACATCTCCCTGTAAATCAGGACAATCAGTACATAGCATCCGATGATATAAATTGTCAGCCACACAAGCCACATGATCACCATAATCTCTGTTGACCAGAATCCCGGTAAGCCAATTCCAATGCCCAGTATTAGATTAACACTATGATACCACTTCCATCTTTTGACGCTTTTTGCACAAATTGTCTGAACGTCTTCACAGCAGACTGCCCACGCCGGAATATGCACTCCGAGGATCATACCATTTCTATACTGATTATCGATATGATATGCATAACGGCAGATCAGAACGGATAACAAATTA
This sequence comes from Mediterraneibacter agrestimuris, assembly GCF_943193195.1. Classification (GTDB taxonomy): domain Bacteria; phylum Bacillota; class Clostridia; order Lachnospirales; family Lachnospiraceae; genus Schaedlerella; species Schaedlerella agrestimuris. Next base: position 5,191 of record NZ_CALPDG010000039.1, read on the forward strand.
CAAAACACGATAATCACAAACATCAGCCAGTCCATATCTCACCGTCCCTTTACTTACACATTACACACTTATTTCATATATAAACCAGTCAGCTTCAGATCTTCATCAAAACTGATCGTATAGGTCACACTTGTATTCTCATAGGCGGCTGTCATCTGTGCCACGGCTGAATGAATTCCTCTCTGTGTTGACTCGATCAGATAGACAGAACCATAATTCAGAAATTCACCCCAGTCTTCTGCCTGATTATCCCTTGCCGCTTCCATCTCTTCTTCATTGATCAATCCTGCCAGTTTACTATCAGCCATTGCACGCAGCCCGTCATAATCTCCGGCATCCAGCAGCTCAACCACCTCTTCTGCCTGTTTCTGTACAGCAGTTTCATCAAACCTCTTGCTATCCTTCAGCCATGTATTCTTAGGAATCATCCACCAAAAAAGCGCTGCCATTACGACAAGCAAGACCAGAATATCAATCATCCTTCTTATCCGTCTCTCTTTACGGAATACTTTCAGCTCATCTTCCGAAAAGCTCTGGTTGAAACTTTTTGCGATTTCTTCTGCTTTGCCTATTCTGGCAATGATGTCTTCTTCCTTTTCCCCGGCTGCGATCGCCGCGTCAATATCTGTGGAAAGTTCTTTCTTAATCTCTTCTCTGCGCTTTTTTCCGCAAGTCAATAATTTCCCTATCTTTTTAACAAATTTCTCTTTCATACTAGTCCTCCATGACTTTGTCCACACTTACACAAATCTCTTTCCACAAGGTTTTGATGTCAACAAGCGATGCTCTTCCCTCTTCCGTAATCGCATAATACTTTCTCGGTACTCGTCTCCCTTGTGTTTCACTCCACCGGCTCTCTACCAGTCTGTCATCCTCCAGACGATAAAGGATCGGGTACAACGTTCCCTCCTTTAAAATAAAACGCTGTCCACTGCGTTCACTCAGCTCACTGATGATCTGATACCCGTACATCTCCTGCTTCGATAACAACTCCAAAACCAGCATATCCAAAACACCTTTCTTCATTTGGCTTTCATACTTCTCGTTCAGTCTCATCACCCCGTTTTTGCAGATATACTTATTGTTATTATATACTTTGTATTACTAAATATATAATAACACCATCATACTTTACAGTCAATATATCCGCTCATATAAATCCTTTGGTTCACACATCAACACTTCTGCAAGATCAATCACATATTTGGCTGACGCTTTGTTAATATTCTTCTGCCTCTGCTCATACTGCTGAATCGTACGCAATGGGATGCCTGTCTGTTCTGCCAGTTCTCTCTGTGTCAATCCAACTGCGATCCTTCTCTGTTTTAAATTTGTATCTCTTTTTTTCACTTTATATATCTCATTTACCTGCTCTACAAAATGCCGAATATCCATTTCATGATAAGGCTCGTATAAGCTTAAAAGTTCCTTTATATTCAAATACTTTTCAATATCTGAAAAAGATAAATTCATTTTCCATTGATAATACGCCAGCGCCCAGCCCAACCAATACTCTCTGCTGCGGTTGTATGTGAATCTAGGTATAACTTCAATCACATGCGAATTTGTCTCTTCTGTAACAATATAAGCTAACTCAATTCCAGAACGTCCTGCAACGATAGAGGACTCTCCCCGTTCAAATCGCCTTGCAGTCTCAGAATTGGCAAACAGTTGAAAGAACTCATCTAAATCATATTTCAAATCATACACCGCAAAATCAAACATCCTTGCCAATGCTGTCCTCGCCTTCTCCAAATACAGTTCATCGTAAGCGCAAATCATCTGCCATCATCTCCTCATCCAAAATCTGTGTAATATAAATATCACCTCTCTGTCGCTTATTCCTTTCTTTATCAAAGTATTCCCGCCTTGCTGCCTTATCCCTCATTTCTTTTTTTACAAACCATTCCTCATAATCAGCAAGCTCATATCTTTCAAATCTAATATGATCAAATGCCCTCTTGCTTTTTAACACTACCTGCTGCCCAAGTCTGCCCGGATACATCGCACGATTCAATTGCCGATACGAAATTGTACCATTAATAAAATCCTGCGCGAATGAAAAATAGCTGTCATCTGCCCGATATCCTTTTATCAAATCATATGTCTTATATTCTGGCAAAAAATGTTCCATAATGTATTGCTTCGCTTCTGCCGCCAAAGCAGATGGCACATCGAATGTTCTGTTTTCCAGCAATATTGCAAGCCAGTTTAAAATACAATATTCTGTGGTATTCAAATTAAGGACTGTTAATCCCTGTTCATTAAGTTCATAGCAATTGGCATACCCGCTGTTTGTTCTTCCGACAGCCCATTCCTTTGCCATACTTAATTCTTCTGTGCAATAAAATCCCGAACCATAGTCATTATAAGATTTTCCCTTTCCATACTCCGGAAATTTTATAAGATGAGTTGAACCATGATACACCTTCATATCTATCCCCCTTTTATATGTATAATACTCCCGCAGGAGTATAGTTGTCAATTTTATTCCGTAAACATGTAGTCAAAAGACTGAACTGTGGTTACTGTTCACACGGCATCTTGCACTATGCTGCAAGATGTCCGGCCAATAAAGTGATGAAAGTGATATATCCAGCCCCTCGCCAAAGGCGGCTCAAAATGGGCTGGATACTGTTACTGGAGCACCCGTAGGATGTGAACGGAAAAAATAGTGGTCTTGAGTGCGGTTTTTGATGTTACAACTGATTATTTGCTAAAATCATCAGAAATAGATGATTTATCAGTAAAAACAGAAATGCTAGAAAAACAGCAGCAAATCCCCCGGTCTTTTTTGCAGGCTTTCTTATTGCTACTGCTATTGTAATCTTTATATGCGTAAAGAAAAATAACAAAAAACAATAAGGGAGCGTTCATTATTTATATTGTGATGAGAAGAACAGGCAGAGGGGCTTATTCCTCTGCCTGTTCTTTCTAAATATGACCCATACAATTATGAGATATCGCCATTAAAAATTATTTTATTTGTCTAAAACCTTTTCGCTCTTATCCTTCGGAAGCAGCAAGCTTAACAATAAAGATACTACAAACACGCCTGCTACTGCATTTCCGTTAAAGATATCACCTACAGCCTGTGGGAATGCTGCGAAAAAGTTTCCCGATGTCTGTGTTAAACCAACACCCACACAAAATGCCAGAGACACGATAATCATCGTTCTGTCATTAAACTCGCACTCTTTCAGCATCTTCACGCCTTCATACATGATAGAACCGAACATCATAACCGTACATCCGCCCAGAACTGCCTGCGGCAGTGAATTAAAAAATGCTCCCAGCGGTGGGAATAAGGATGCCAGAATCATGATCAGCGCTCCCATCAGAATTGTAAAGCGGTTAATCACACCTGTCATTGTTACAAGTCCTACATTCTGACTAAAAGAAGTCAGCGGCAGACATCCGAAACATCCTGAAATTGCACTGGAGAACCCATCAACTGCCAGAGAACCCTGAAGCTCTTCCATTTTGATGTCTCTGTCCAATGTTCCCATACAGACTGCCGTTGTTGCACCTGTCGTCTCTGCCGCAGATACGAGGAACACGATAGCAATGGTAAAGAATGCCCCGATATCAAAGACCGGCATATGTCCGGTAAAGAACACCGGTTTTGGAAGACTTAAATATCCAACTTCACCGATTGTTTTTGTAATCCCGGAAAAATCAATCATAGGCGCAATGCCTGCTGCTGTAAAAACAGCGGACAGGATATACCCGGCAACCAATCCGACAAGAATATTTAAGTTCTTGTATACACCTTTCAGCCAGTACCTGGAAACAAGACATACTACCAGCGTAAATCCGCCAATGAATAAATGATACCATGCACCAAAACTTTCTGCTCCGGTTCCTCCACCCCAGGAATCCATTCCTACAGGGAGAAGGGAGAGTCCGATCGCGATCACAACGCAGGCTGATACAACCGGTGTCAGAAAGCGCTTCCAGTACTTCGCACTCAATCCCACAACACCTTCAAAAATACCGCCAAGGATTATCGCGCCCACCATTCCTTCATATCCCAGATCTGGATTCGTGCAGATCATCAAAAGACTTCCCAAAAACGTAAAACTGACGCCCATTACGATGGGCAGCTTTGAACCTATTTTCCATACCGGATAAAGCTGCAGGCAGGTTCCGATTCCCGCAACAAACATGGCGCACTGCAGAAGACGTGTAATCTCCACTGCCGTCAGATGTTCTCCCGTCCCACGCACAATCGCCGCTCCGCATACAATCAAAACGGGAGCCAGATTCGCTACAAACATTGCAAGTACATGCTGTAATCCAAACGGAATCGCTTTTCCCAGCGGCACACGGCCGTTCAGTCTATAAATATTATCCGCGCTTACAGGAGCTACCATCGCTTCTTTATTAATACTTTGATTCTCCATACCTTTTCCCTTCCTTATTTTTATAAGTGTGTTTTTCGTTAACATCTTTTCAGAACAAAGCTGACAAGTCCTCCTCAAATTCCCTACATCCCTCAATCTTTGGGGGACTTGCTCCGCTTTGCCGCGCCGATGTGCAGCTGCCATAGCAGCCTTCCTCTGCACATCGTGTGCATCCCGCGGAGCGTTTTATTGTATAGGAAACAGGAAGTTTCCTATACAATAAAAAAGAGTACAAAAAACACAGAGGAGCACATTCTCCCTTTTTAGATATGTTCCTCTGTGTTTTCATCATAATAGTACTGTAGCATTGCTCAAAAATACATTACATTTTCCCAATGTAAAAGCTTAAACTAAATCTGCTTCTGCATCCTTCCCAAGACGCCTTAACATAGTCTTTTTCACTGCCCGGAAAATGTTCTCATATCCTGTACATCTGCACAAATGCCCTGACAATAACTTTCGGATTTCATCATCTGAGAATTCCCGTTTTGCCTCCAAGATTTCTACTGCACTCATGATAAATCCCGGACTGCAGAATCCGCACTGTACTGCCGCCTCATCAATAAATGCCTGCTGGATATCGGAGATCTCGCCGTTTGGTCCTGCCAGACCTTCCAGTGTAAGAATCTCTTTTCCCTCTGCCCATACTGCAAGATAAATACAGGAATTAAAGCATTCCCCGTCAATAATGACATTACACGCTCCACATTCTCCAACCTCACAGCCTTTTTTCACACTTGTAAGACGGTAATCGTCTCGCAGCATATCTGTCAGAGATGCACGGACATCTACCATTTTCTCTACTTTTTTTCCGTTGATGATACAGCTCACTAATTTATACTGATTACTCATCTACTTCACCTCCCGCAAGACGAATGGACTCTTTCAGCGCCCGTTCTGCCAAAACAACTGCAATATGCTGACGGAATGCTTTGGATGCTCTCCAGCTGTCACGCGGATTGATATCTTCCAAAACCGCCTTTGCAAACACTTTTACAGTTTCTTTGCTCACCGGTTTCCCCTTTGCGGTCTCCTCTGCAGATGGTGCACGCATTGGAACGGGTCCCGCCACGCCATACGCAATACGGACATCTTCTATCGTCTTCTTATCTTCTGATAATTTTACATTCACAGAGCAGCCTGTCGTTGCAATATCCATCGCATTTCTCATCGCATACTTGATATAGTGTCCTTTATATCCCTCATAAGACTTTTTCGGGATGATGATAGCTGTCTGTATCTCTCCCGGTTTCAAATCTACAACACCGGCTTTGATATAAAATTCATGAATCGGAATCCGTCTTACCCCCTCCGGTCCGGTAATCTCCACAACCGCATCCCACGCGTGGAGGGTCGATGCAGAATCTGCGCTGGTCACACCGTTGCAAGTATTTCCTCCAATTGTTCCGATATTACGGATCTGTGGACCGCCGACCATATCCACTGCTTCGCCGAGCACATTGATGTGTTCTTTAATAATCGGATCTTTTGTAATATGAGAAAAGCTTGTGAGAGAACCGATACGAATCGCTCCATCCTCTTCGTAGCTGATTCCACGCATCTCGTCAATCATATATATACTTATAAGTTCTTTTCCTGCACGTTTCCCCTCACGCATCTGCACAAGCACGTCACTGCCTCCTGCAATGATCTGTGCTTCCGGATGTTCAATGAGAAGCTGAATTGCATGCTGTACGCTTTCAGCCTCATAAAGTGCTTTCATATCATACATAGTCTGAACCTCCTAACAAAATCTTCTGACTTAAAACAGCCCTTCTTCTACAAATCTCTTAAACAGGTTGTGTGGATTTACCGGTGCCTCGTTCACACCTACTCCAGTCGCCTGATAAACAGCATTTCGGATTGCCGGAGCTACAGAGCATGCCGGCGGCTCGCCAAGCGCCTTCGTTCCAAATGCACTGGTCGGTTCCTCATTTTCCACAAACACTGCTTTCAGTCTCGGGTGATCCATAAATGTTGACAGTTTATAATCCAACAGGTTATTATTCAGCGCACGTCCTGTTTTCTCATCAAAAATCAGTTTCTCAGACAGTCCGTATCCGATTCCCATACTCATACCGCCGTGTACCTGTGCTTCAGCCAATGCCGGATTAATCAGCTTGCCTGCGTCGTGTGCGTTGACAATATCCAGTAGCTTTACCTTGCACATCGGAATGTCTACTTCTACCTCGGCAATGGTGCATCCAAATGAATATGCATTGGATTTAATCTGTGCCGTACTCTCTGCTGTCAGATGCTTACTGTTTGTCAGACTATATAATGCCTCTGTTGCCAGTTCGCCAAGCGTCATCATAACCCTGTTATCAGTCACACGGACAATTTCCCCATCAATGATATCCAGGTTGTATGACGGCATTCTGGTCAGCTCATGTGCATATTCCAGAATTCGCTCTTTCAAAAGCAGTCCTGTCTGGCGAATGGAAAATCCTGCTGTATATGTCTGTCTTGACGCATATGCTCCTGTACCGAATGGTGTAACATCTGTATCCTGACAAGATACCACATGTACCTTATCCATCGGAACACCGATCACATCTGCTGCCATCTGCGCATATGCCGTGTCCGCTCCCTGTCCAATCTCGGTTTCGCCAACCTGCACCTGTAAGGAGCCATCCTGATTCAGAACCATACGGCATGAGGATGTCTCTAAGGAAATCGGCCATACCGCCGTATTGTACCAGAATACAGATACTCCGATTCCCCGGCGGATATCTCCAGTCTGATTCTGGTATTCTTTATATTTTCTTTCATAATCAATCTCTGCCATTGCCTTATCCAGACATTGATTGAATGTATCGTAATACATTTCATTCTTTGAAAATGGATCTGTATAGCCCACCGGCATAAGATTCTGACGGCGGAACTCGATCGGATCCATTCCCATCTTTGCCGCCACCTCTTCGGTATGGCTTTCTACTGCCCACATTGCCTGCGGAATTCCATATCCTCTCATGGCGCCGGCAACAGATTTATTTGTAAACACTGTATATGCATCTACCTCTACATTGTCGCATGGATAGAGCTGCGGGAATGCGCCTGCTCCCTTTGCTACAATACTGTGACCGTGAGATGCATATGCTCCCTGATCAGAAAATGCTTCCAGCTTGCGGGCCGCAAATGTTCCATCCGGACGCACCCAGGAAATGATATGGCTGCGGATAGAATGTCTTGTACGATTGGAAACAAACGTATCTTCTCTCGGTACATCCAGCTTCACCAGATGTCCGCCGACCTGCATACAAAGCCATGCACAAAGAGGTTCATACAGAACATCCTGTTTATTTCCAAATCCTCCGCCGATATATGGCTTGATGATACGGACTCTGCCCCAGTCGATCCCAAGTGCCTGCCCTACGACACGGCGTACGATATGCGGAATCTGTGTAGATGCAGTAATTGTAATGCGGTCGCCTTCCATCTCCGCAGTGCAGATAAAGTTCTCAATATGACAATGCTGTACAACCGGCGTCTCATACCAGCCTTCTACCTTTGTCAGCCCCGGCTCTTTAATTGCCTCAGCATAGTTTCCTTTATTGATTGTCGTATGTTTTAAAATATTATTCGGATAATCCTTATGTAACTGCGGAGCGCCGTCCTTCATTGCCTCCTGTACATCCAGAACAAATGGATACTCTTCATACTCTACCTTGATCGCCCGCAGTGCCTGTGCCGCTGCCACTTCGTCCTCTGCAACAACTGCTGCGATATCATCACCGTAGAACTTCACCTCATCCGTCAGAAGCAGTCTGTCTGCTACATCCTGATGACTTGGGTCTGTAGACCACGGATGACCTGCGGTTGGGAAATAATGCTTCTCCTCCAGGTCAAAACATGTCAGCACCTTGATTACTCCCGGAATCTTTTCGGCCTCAGATGTATAAATTGATACAACTTTTCCATGTGCGATCGTAGAATGCAGTATCTGTGCAATATATGCTCCCTTATCACACAGGTCATCGGTATACTTTGTGCGCCCGATTGCTTTGTCATAGGCGTCTACACGTGTTACTTTTTTTCCTACATACATCGTTTCTTCCTCCCTTTCATTTCTTCGCAGTCTCTTATGCCTCACTATATCTCACCATAAATATGCTGGTCGATATACTCTTTCATCTTGAAATATCCATCTGCTGTAATTGTGATCTTTCCTTTGTTCATCTGTATGAATCCTAGTTCTTCCAAAATTTTAATATTCCGGTTCAATGTTTTTACAGAAAATCCGATTTCCTCAGAAAGATGAACTCTATTCTGATTCAGATTCAGATCAACAGGCTTCATCCCCTGCCTTCTCTGTTCGTATTTTCGTACTAAATACAAGACCAGGCGCTCTTTTGCTTCCAGAAACAAATAACGTCTCGCGTCTGTTGTCTGCGTGATAAGCCTTCTCATATTAACCTTTGTACGTGAGTAAAGCGCCTCTGCATCACTTCGGATCCATTCCATATAATACGGCGCCGGAATGACAAGTACCCGGCACTTTGTCACAGTCACAACACTGATCCTGTAATTAACCAGATCTGCAAAGCATTCAATCTCTCCGAAAAAATCACCCGGACCGAAGTCTTTAAAGGAATAAGCCCGTTCATTGATCGGCCAGTCAATTCCGGTTACCTTTCCTGATAAAATAATGTAGATATTACTGCATCGTTCCCCGGCTTTGATCAATGCCGTATCTGCATGCACCTCGTTAAGTGTCATGTAATATTTAACTTCTTCTGTACAGTTCTGAAACAGAAGATTCATATAGTTCCGCGTTTTTTCAGGTAATTCATTGAATACATCCATGAAACAGCCACCTCTGCTATTGTACAGCCAACCTTACAGTGATTTCCTCTTTTTCTTATTATCTTCCTAAAAGGCATCGATTGAAAGGACAAATGTCCTTTTTTATTAATTATATCAATTTATGGCAGAATCAACAACTTTCTATAAATATATATGCTATTTCCAACATTTGTTTGTATAATTTTACCAAAATTGTTTCGGCGTCACTTAAAATACAACCTTTCATGCATTCCTTTATATCTTTAGGATAAGTGTTCTTCATAGAAACTGATACCCCTAACTTAACAGCTTTTGTATTTCACTATATCACAAATCCAAAATTAATTGTAGTAGCTATAAACGCTTTATAGCTTACTTTTTATTGTCGCTCAATTATACCGGCATCCCACAATGACGATGGCTACGAAATAAAACATTTTCATACCTTTATTTTTCCATGTTGAGAAAACAGGCGAAATTGGCACGAAAAAGATGTGGTTTATCACAGGAGGATGTTGCTGAAAAGTTGGGTGTAAGCAGACAGACAATCTCCAATTAGTATTAAGAGGCATTTTATTACACACATGGAATAGCAAGGAACAGCAATAATCTTAATTTAAAGGAAAGGACTACATGACAACTAAAACAAAAATTAAAATTTCGGATCTGCTCCTTTCGCATCTTGTCCCGCGTCTTACCTCCGCAAACAAAACATCTTATCCATTCGGCTGTACCTTTATCCATACATTACCTCCTGCAAATCAGTGTTCATAACTATCTCCTTTTTTGTTCTTTGCACATCCAGTGAGTTTGTCAACCGCAAGGGAAGCGGTAGGCTGAAAGTAAATATCCTTTCCTTTATTGCTCTCATATATAAAATCTCTTAGTGGCTTGCTGGTGTATTTTGAAAAATCGCCGTATATAGCAAACCTCACACCATAGTTAATGAATTTCTGTAATATTTCTCCTGCCAGACAAGTACTCAAGACAAAGAAATCGTTTACAATAGCTTCCTTGTTTACGGCAATATTTGTGCAGTCCGTTTCATATTTTATTGTCATAATCAAGTCTAATGCCGACTGGACATCTGTAATCAACAGTTCATCACTGCTCACAACTGCAACCTCTGTATTATTTTTCTTAATAACTTCTGTTTTCATTTTCTACCTCCTGCTATTCATACAAACTATCAATCAAATGGTCAACCATAAAATCAAAGGTTTCTACGTGTTTGTGTGGAAGAATATCTTTATTTTTAATATTCGTAATTAAAGAATAAATAACTGACATCGCTAAACCCGCGTCAACCTTGAATTTCAAATACGGCTGGCTAAAAAAAAGTTGTTGGCTCATATGATTGGATTCCTCAATTTTTTTTGCCTGTTCCTCTGATAACTTGTTCATCAAAATTGTAAAGTCCGTACTGTCCGAATTGTATAAAAAATTGTTTTTATCATATTCCCGATAAATAAGCTTTAAAGCTTCAGCAACACCATACTTATTTTTGTGTTTATCGATTACCTCCAACGCCACATTGCAGATTTGCTCTTGCACGGAACACAACACCTCACAAAAGAGAGCCTCTTTCGATTCAAAGAAAAGATAAAACGCCCCTTTTGAGATTCCTACCTGTTTGCAAAGGTCATCGACACTTGTTTTCTTATAGCCATACTGTGTCCAACTCTGCTTACAGGCTTCCTGCAAACTTCTTTTGATGTTTTCTTTTTCTCGTTCTGTAAAACTTCTTGCCATATAGTTTTCTCCTTTCTATGACTTAAAAAACTTTATTGGTCATAGATATAATACACCCTTTACAAGTAAACTTCAAGAAATATTTTCAAAATACGCTATCGCATGATTAAATGTTTCATACCAGTCACACTATCACTCAAAATACATATATTCCATATAAAATTTATTAAAATCTTTATCGCCGGGCAAATTAACTTCCGTGGATAATTCTGCGATATGTCCAACCCGTTCCTCCGCTTCCTTGTCCGTCAGATAACGCACCGCACCTTTTAAACAGCTGTTGCCTATGGCTTCGATTTTATCTTTGCATCCCCCCGGCAGCAGCCCGATTCCGATCGCCTTGACGATATCCATCTTATACCCGAAACCTCCGGCAATATAAATCTTATCAATTTCCTCATAGGTCACCCCATATTTCAGTAAGAGTGTTTCTAATCCCGACCGTACCGCTGATTTGGCAAGCTGGATTTCACGCACGTCTTTCTGGTAGAATGCAATACCTTCTGTCAGCGGAAAACCCTCTTCAAAATAGACTTCCTCCAGCAGTCCTGTCTCATCTACAAGCTCTGCCTTCACCAGTTCATAAGTCGTATCGATCACACCTGTTCCGCAGATTCCAACCGGTTCTTTATCCCCGATTGTTTTAAGTACTGCTTTTCCATCTTCAATCACCACATTGCAGACAGCCCCCGGAATACTTCCTGTACCATGGATAATATTTCCACCCTCAAATGCCGGTCCCGCAGCAGCAGACGTCACCATAATCTTATCCTTACACCCGACCGCCATCTCTCCGTTTGTTCCCAAATCCACAAGTACAGATATCTGCTCCTTGCGATCGAAATCGCAGGCATACAGTCCCGCCGTGATATCTCCGCCTACATAGGTTGAAATTCCCGGAAATACAGTTACTTCAAAGGAATATTCTCTGGAACCAAATAATTCCTCATATCCGATATGAATGGTATCAATATTCACCGGGATAAACGGGAATACCCCCAGTGTTTCACAGGAATATCCCATCAGCAGATGCACCATTGTTGTGTTAGCGCCAATGACCATCTTCTCGGGTACGATCTCTTTTCCTTCCAACAATGCATAAATACCTTTTTCCAGTTCCCCAAGAATACACTGTCTCAGTTCATTTCCCTTACCGTTATTGGATGCTTCAATTCTGCTGATCACATCAGCACCATAAGCTCTCTGGCGATTGATCGCAGTAAATACATCTATGACCTCTTTCTTATCCAAATCAACCAGCTGCATGGCGATCGTTGTTGTTCCAATATCTACCGCGACCGCATATCTACCGTCTTTTGTTACTTCAAATGTCTGCGTGTCCTTTTCATAATCAGTCACAACCAGAAATTCATCTTCCTGATTAAAGTCCAACGAAATCGTGCATTTTCCTTTTGGAAATGCCTTGCATGCAAGCCGGTATCCCTTATCTAATTCCTCTTTCGAGAAGAACCTCTCATCTTCTTTTGACAGTTGTATCTCACCTTCCAGAACCTGAATCTTGCACTTACCGCAGGTTCCTTTTCCCGCACAGACAGCGCTCAGATAAATCCCCTGTGTATGCAGCGTCTTCATCAGGGACAGATCTTCCTGTCCCTGAATAACAAGTTCTTCGCCGCCCTTTTTTACGACGATCGGAAAACGATGCACATTCCTCAGCTTACAATCTACCCTCCGGCATCGGCTGCAGTCATGCTCCAGAATGTAATCACTGGAGGATTCATCCAGAAGATAAATCTGGCAGGAAGATTTGACCGGATTCAGCATCATACTTTCCATAATTCCGATTCCCGCCTCTTCTTTTGCATGTGTTACCTCCCATGCAGTCCGCTGAATCTTCATTGAAATATCCTGAGGAGCTTCCAGTCTGTTTGACACCCCGCACCCTTTTTCCTTACACATGCGCACGATTTCTTCCTGTACAGCCTTGTCTATCTGGAACAGATAGTCATCTGCCATTGCGTCTGCAAGCATCCCCCCCAGATAATTACCTTCTTCAAAAAGCCGCGCAGACCATCTTCCCATATCCGGTCCGATAGAATTGATATTATATAATGCTTCTGTCACACCTTCTCTGTACCGACTCAGGTCATATCCTTCCGTACTGCCAAATTCCAACAATGCCACCGGCTTGATTCGTTTGTATGCACCCTCCAGCATCCCCTCATATTCATCAAGCACCGCTTCATAAACAGGACTTGTCGGGTAACAGTCTATAAGCATAAGTACATTTTCTCTATTTATCTGAATATCAAACCCTGTAATCTTCATCGTATAATTTCCCTCCTAAACAAGTACTAAAACCGGCTGCGTTTTCACCTGCATTCTTTCTTTATTTTACAATAAAACAAACAGGAACGAAAGCATTTGTAACATCATAACAACCAGATTCTTACCGATATCATGCAAATCCCCCTGTATAGTTCTGATAACAGCTTTTCCCACCGGCTCATTTCCGACTTCAACCAATTTCGGCTCCAGCACTGTAAGTCCTGCATTCATTGCTCTTGCAACAACAAGCACTTCAGATACAAAAACTTCGATATTTTTAAACTTTGCTCCGATGATCATCATTCTTGATAATAAACCTTCTTCCGGCTTCCGAACAACTGCAATCACCCGGCTTTGTCTTATCTCCGCATACGGTATAGATATCTCTGACAATACTTTTCCCATAAATTCTTCATCTGTCCATGAAGATACAGAAGCCTTCTTTAAGTTCGGATATGTCATGAACCTGAAGATGGAGAAGGCAAATATCTTTTTGGAGTCCAAGTGAATGGAGAAAGAAAAACAGACCATCTGCAAATCATAGCAGATGGTCTGTCGTTTCTTAATTATGAACAGCTCCTGTTCTTCCTGTTTATGGAATGTACTTTTCCCCTTAGTGCTCAGTGTCTACGAACACAATACTGGAATCTCCTCTGCGTGCCTGTTCCAATACCGCCTGAGCCAGTATTTGAAACGATCCATGAGAAGAAGTTGCCCCTGTAAGTGCATCGATTTCACCCTCACCTTGCCCCTCCAGAAGCTGATTTGCATAATAGCGGGTATACTCATTGGGGTAAGTGCCCTGCACATGAAGCATGGTCTGCATATATGCATTATCCCAGCTCTTGATAAAGCCGCTGGCATTCTCCGCATTATACTCTACGGAAATAATGTTTCCGCCCTTCACCAGAATGGTGATATATTCCTTCCATCCGTGGCTGAATTCGGATGTCTGAGCGGTATAATATCCATCCTGAAGCTCCTCCTGATCTCCACATGCTGTCAGCAGCGCCACCGCCAGCAGCAGGCTTAAAATTATAGTAAAAATCTTTTTCATCTGCTGCATTTCTCCTTCAATTTAAATTTTTGTACCTGATCTTGCAGCGCCTCGGCCTCTTTCGCCAGAGAACCGCTGGACTGCTCTGTTTCCTCTGCATTTTGCAGATTGCGGTCTGCAATAGTAGAGATAGTGGCAATCCGCTCCTCCATTACAGTCAACGCAAGTTCTTGTCCCTGCACCGCTGCAGTCAACTGATCTGAAATAGTTCTAATCCGTTCTGAAACATCTGAAATAGCGTGAAGAGAATCAGCGGTATTAGCGGTCAGCACTACACCAGTCTGGATAATCGTTTTGGTATTGTTGACCATTTCTGTGGCGCTCTTCGCAGCATCTGCACTTTTTGCGGCAAGCTGTTTTACCTCATTGGCTACAACTGCAAAGCCCTTTCCGGCGGCTCCGGCACGCGATGCCTCCACAGAGGCATTGATGGACAGAATATTGGTCTGGAACGCAATATCCTCAATATACTTTGCAATTTTAGTAATCTGCTGCGCATTAGCACTGATGTCATCCATAGCAGAAGACAGGGAGGACATTTGCTCATTGGCGCTTTGAATACGCTGACTAATCTCCTCAGTCTGGGAATGGGTCTGATCGCTGCTTTCCGCAACATCGGCCAGACGCGCTTTCACATGAGTTACCTCAAGAACCAGTTCCTCGGCAGACTGATTCTGTTCCAGGGATGCCTGGTGTAACTGTACAGACTGCCCGCTCAGCTGCTCCGCCATAGCAGTAAGACGGTCAGCGGCAGAATGGAATCCAAGAAGGGTTTCATTCATTGACCGGGTAATTGTATACAAACTGTTGCGAATCAATATAAAATCACCCTTATAGTCCACCTGTGGTCCGGTTCGCAAGTCGCCGCCCGCAACATGGGTCAGTACCTTCTGGATGTCGGATATGTACCGATTTACGCTTTCTAGAGTGACGTCCAGCGTCTGTGTCATGATCTCCAGCTCATCTCCGGTGCTAACAGGATATACATCCGTATGCAGATCACCATCTGAAAGAGCCACCATCCGTTCCGTTACATACTTCACCGGATTGGAAATAGAACGGGCAAAACGCAGAATCAACAGCATAGAAATCATAAGCCCCACCAGAGTGGCAAGTATTGAAATCAACATAGCCCAGTTAATAAAATGGCTGTAATCCGACTTGGGGATCTGGATTACCAGCGCCCACTGAGTCCCCCGGATCGGGGAAAATGCCACCAGCATTTTTTTTCCATTGACGAAAAATTCTGCTGCCCCTGTTTCTCCAGTGGCAACCCTTTCTGCCGCATCCTCATTGTCGCCGCTAAGCTGAATCAACGTGTTTTGGTTAAGAACCATGGACTGATCCGGATGACCGGTAACAATCCCCTCCTGGTTGACCATATAAGCCATGCCGCTTCTACCCAGATTGATGCTGCTGATCACATCATTGAGTATGTCATACTTATATACTCCCGTCACATAAAGAACGGTCTTTCCGTCCTCCTTCACCGGCATTCCCATTGTAACGCCCAGTTTGTCCTGATAGATGGTGGAGGTGTCGATTGTCAGATTGTCCGTTTCCTTCAGCAGCGAAAAAAACTTGCTGTCCAGATTTTCCGATGCATCGCCGATTCCTTGTACCAACCGTCCATTCAGATCATATAGGGCAATTATATAAAATTCATAAATCTCCGCCGCTTCTTCCAGTACTATTTTGCGGTTCTCCGAAATTGCCGCAGCATTCATGCTGTTAGAAGCCGCCCCATTCATCCGGGGATCGCTGGCAATATTCATCACACGATCGGCCAGCATATGTACATTAGCTTCCATCGTTTTAGCCGACTGCCGTGCCATTGGCTGAAGGCTGTCCAACAAGATATTGCTGGCAAGTGACTGTAGAGAAAGAGCCATAATCACACAGCATATGACCACCAAAATCACGATATTAAGCGTAGTATTTCTCAAAATCCGCCCATTCAGGCTCCTTTTTGCTCCCCGACTACTAAGGGAGTCCTCTTGCTTTCCTATCACGTTTCTGTCGCTCCTTTTTAGATATTTTTTTCATTAGCAGAATAAACGCCGCTCAATCCACCAGTCAGAAATATTGTGCGCTGTATCTGGCTGATAGTTGAAAAACTTCATGATTAATATAGCATAAATTTCCTGTTAAAGAAAGAGCTTTTTTATCTAAGAATATATTAGAATATGCTACTATCTTGAACTTTTTACCGTCTTTTCGAGAATGCTTGGCAACATAAAACTGCCGGAAGGTTTTATATCCCCCCGGCGGTTTTTATGTTATACTGATGTTGCCTCGGTTCGCTTCTTCGTCACCATCATTATCATTGCTGTCTATCCCAAATATATATTTCCTTCCCCCTTCTAATTCTACTTCCAGCATTCCCTTTTCCACTTCACAGGCGCGGTCTCCGAACAGTCCTGCAACATTTCTGCTTTTTCTGATGTATATTTTCCCATCATATTTCGGCGCCAGCATCACTGAAATAATTTTACCATTATTCATTGCTGCGGATACAAGCATTCCTCTTTCTGCACGGAAATTCTCAAATGCAACTTCTTCCTTACACCATTCTTCTGGAATTGCCGGAAAAAATTCTAATATATTGTTTTCACTCTGCAACAGCATTTCCTGCAGTACATCTGCCGCGCAAAAATTCCCCTCCAAAGTAAAGGGTCTGTAATGAAACGTAGATATACCATGATTCTTATAATCTCCATTTAGATGAAACCCATTTGGAGAACAACAGCTCTCCCAGAATGTCCGTAACTGATAGGCTGCGCCATTTCCATTCTTCTGAATCGTATAAAATTCAGCAAGCCATGTAAATGAATACCCCACCCAGTATCCGGTGCCTAATCGTTCTAAATCCAAAATAGTTGCATCAATGATTTTCTTTTCTTCTGGTTTCTCATAATTGAGCAGGCGCAGCGGATGAATTGCCATCGCATGAGACATGTGTCTATGAGATTCCTCCAGACTCTCATCCGGACTTAACATCAATACATTTTTTTCATTCACAGCAAGCTCCGGAATCTTCAGCAAGATTGCATTCCATTTTTCAGTTTCCCCATTATCAAGCTCATCTGCCAGTTTTCCCAACGCTCCGAACAGATATCGCATTAAGGACACATCATAATTTGAGTTTGGAGTCAAAAATGCCTCGATCGTATCATCATGTATCTCGGGCGAAGAAGAAATCGGAAGATAATACAATCCATCCCGTTCTTCCAAAATCCCCATAATAAACTCTGCTGTTTCTGAAAGATACGGATAAGCCTCTTCTTCCAGAAACTTCTTATCTCCCGAGAAACGGTAATATCTTTCAAATGCCTGGCAAAGCCAAAGCTGATTTGCCGGTGACAATGCATACATCCCCCAGCCGCCAAGAGGTTTTCCGTCAATAGACATTACAGCCGGAATACAGATTCCTTTTGAATTATAAAATTTCTTTGAAAACTGACGGCCGCATTCTGCCATGCTCCAAAGATAATCGATAAAACACTCCCCTTCCTCCAGGTGATTGGCTTTCAAATAGCTGTAATAGCTCATCTGTGTATTCAGATCATGATGATAGTCTCCTTTCCACGGCGGGAGCTTTCCATCATCAGCCGTCCATACCCCTTGCAACGGCATTGGATAATGCCCCTTTCGTGAACAGGATGCCAGTAAATAATTTGTCAAATACCAATTCTTCTCAAATTCTTTGTCTGGAAGTGTCACACTGCTTTTTTCCCAATATGATTTCCACCAGCCGCAATGCTCACAAAATGTCTTTTGATACCCCTTATCCAAGAATTTTTCCAGCTTTTCCAACGTCTTTTCTTTCCAATCTGAGCCATCATTGGAATTTGCTACAGAATATACAATATATGTCTTTCCACAGCTTTCTTTAAATCTTAAAAATATCCCGTAAGAAAATATATCACTGATTTCCTGTGTAAAACCTCGTATTCCCTCTTGTACAATCCTTTGCGGAGTCTTATAGTAAAGTTTTTTCAATGAAGTTGTATTGACACTGTCTGCTAAGACATCTTCTATTGGCTGCCCTTCTGTTTTTATGCTGTATTCTGGATTTTCAATCTGAAAAGAGAACGAATCTGCCGGTTTGTTTATTGCAATATAACCAATATTCTCCTCTGCATGAAGGAAACTGCACACCAAAATATCCTTCATCTGAATCTTAGCTTCTGCATGTGACAGAATTAACTTTGAACATACATTTTCATCGCACTGAAAATCAAAAATAATCTTTCCCGCCGGCAATTTTGACGGCAATACATGATTATACGGCTCATCAAATATATGCCTGATTTCTTCTTCATTCCTTTCACGGACCAACCTTATCATATTTTTGTAGCTAAATTCTTTCTTTTCGATTCCTGGACATGTTGTAACATCCCAGATATCCCCACGGTCAAGACTAAACCGTAAATGTCTTGAAGTCCCCCAGATCAACGCACCGCATTGTCCGTTTCCAAGCGGCACGGCTTCATCCCAGCGCTGTACTGTACGGAAAAATAAAAGATTGCAGTTCTCACCCGGTAATTTTTTCTCTGTCATTTAATCCATCCTGCTCTTTCTCAAAATTCTAGACTATACGTCAGTTGCTGCATGTACATGTCTCTTTTGATTTCTATTATATATCACCACGGTATTCTCTTACAATCCCAATCATATTCAGATAATTTTCTATGGGAACATACGCAGGAATAGAGTTTCTTGTTCCGAATGCAAACCTGCCGTGATTCTTGCATTTCTTAATGACATCCAGCCATATTTATCTACCCCTACCGGAAAGGGTAAAATCTGGTCTTGATTGGAATACTTTGCATCTGGCATTAACATGAGAATGCTTTTGAGTTTTCTTTACCTTCAAAGGGCACATTTTCTTTCTCAACAATTGAAGAGAATTTCCCATTTTCCGGATGAGAGATTTTTATTTCTCACCCGGATGAAATCCATGGTACAAACGAAACTCCGATCACAGTCGGTGAGCTTTACTGGTTTCAGCTGGATACAAGCATGGAAGAAGATTTTCTGTTTTTAGAACCAACGGCTGCCCATGATTTGATCACAAAACAGAATGCAATTGAGCAGCATATTGTAGCATCTCATTATTGTCTATTCGCATGAAGCTGAAATCTTTTTTTTCTGCGGATATTCGGGATGCACTTATATATATCGATAAATATATAACGGAAGACTTATCCTTGGAACAATTAGCTGATACAGCCGGATTAACCTGCTCCCAATCCAAGCAGAAGTTCAAAAAACAGCTTGGAATCGCACAGACTGACATTCATCATACGAACTTTCGATACCTCTCCATCTGCAAATTTAATTTTAAGTTTCAAAGTGAAAAAAGGGACTGCCGTTTCCTCTCGGCGTCCCCTTCCTCAAAATCTGTTAATCTGCTTTGTTCACTTTTAATTCATCAATTGTAAATGTTTCATATTTTAAAATATTTTTTAAATGTAGTTCATTTCTAGACCATGAATCATATTTTTCGTACAGCAAACCAATTTCACCATTTGGCAATTCAGTTAAACATGAATATGAATATCCCATCTGTGCTGAATCTACAGAGAAACAATATTTCCAGTCTACAGTATATTTTTCAACTCCTGTTTTCCCTGTTTCCTCAATCAAACCAATCCATATTTTCCCGTTCTTGCGTCCATTCGTGGCATTTGGTGATGACAGAATGAGAGCTGGTTTGCCATCAACAGGTTCTGAATAATTGATAACGGATAGCTGAGTACCATAAGATGTAGTACTAATACCAGATAATGGAACTCTTTCACTCCATGTTTCTCCGCCATCGATACTTGAAACTTCTGCAATATAGCTTGAACCAGTACGCAAATAAGTCTTTAGTGATCCGTCAGGCATCTCAACAATCTGTGCCTCTGCAGTCGCTCCGCCAGTATTGTTATCTGCCTCTATATATGTCCATGTATCTCCATGATCATCGCTGTACATAAATCCTAATTCTGCTGAAGATTTAGAGTAGAGAGGAACTAAAAGTCTTCCTTTGTATTCCCCTGTTGATATCTGCTTACCTACTCCCGGTCCTACAACTAAAAACTTTGACTGCTCTGGTTTAAAACTACTGACAATTTCTAAATCTGACCATGTCTCACCCTCATCATCTGTATATCGCATAGCAATATAATTGGTCGGAAATGCTTTAAACACAGAATCTTTATAAAATACATTCATATTTACATCTACATCTGTCTTTGTCTCAAGTAAATTTGTTCCCTCAAAATTATAGTCGTATTGCCTGCAGGTCAACTGATTTCCATTCTGATAAAGGTTATATTTTCCATCTACCTGATATTCTGTGGCTTCCCCTGTGATATCGTTATAAATTACACCATTTTCCCTAATAGTATAATTAAAATCAGAACTCTTATCTTCGTGCCATCTAAGCTTCAAGTACTTCTTATCATTTATTTCTTTAAAGCCTGATCCCACAGCTGCATTAGAACTTCCTATTCCCGTCGGCATCAAATCTGCAAAAAGAAATACTCGGTTTGTTTCCTTATCTTCCAATAATACCGGATCTATATAAGAAGCACTTCCCTGTATTTGTACATTTTTTCCCACTGAATCTCTTGGCCATTCGATGTTCTTTGAGACATAATCCTCAAATTTAAGTGGCATTACAGGCTCTGACCATGTCTGACCTCCATCTGTACTTTTAGCAAAAGCGATATCTATTTTGCTCTTAGAATCATGAGTTCCCCCATATCTGGCATCCGCTGCTGCCAGAACAGTTCCTGACTCTAAAGTAAGCAAAGATGGAATGCGGAAATAATTGGCCCTTGTTGCATCTCCGGCATAAAAAATATTATTGCCATAAGCAGTTTTACCTGTAATTGCTATCAGTTCTTCATCCGATAGTACATCGCTATGAATGCTTACTTTTCCTATATTTCCTCCAAAAGGATATGCCATCTGTCCCTGACGTATCGTTCCGCCTAAAGTAACATTGTCAACCCCCATAATATCACTGATAAACTTGAATTCCTCCACACTGCGTTCTGCAATCAGCTCTCCGTCTGCAAACAACTTATATCTTTTATTCTCTCTATCTGCCTTGAAAGCAATTGTATTATATACACGCTGGCCTTTGTAAAGAGATCGCACTGCTGCCGGACGGTCTAACGTATATTTAAAGGAACCATCTGTATTTCTCAGTTCCATTCCTACTCCGCCCGCATTGGTCACATAAATGTGAAAATGTCTGTCCTGATTCCCTGACGTACTGTTTCCCATACTGATCAAGGATTGAATTCCATTTTCGCTGACAGACTGATAAGACAGAATCACAGTTCCCTGAGTTAACGCCTTCGCATACTCCGCTCCCATTTCTTCATTTAAGCTATATCCCTGTCCTTCCACGATATCAATGTTCTCTTTTTCTAAAATAACACCTTCCGGGATTACAATGCTATTATCTGTTTCTGAAAGAAGAATATCATCTGAAAGAGCACTATTATAAATACGCACATGTTCTATATTTCCCCCAAACGGATAATCTGTCTTCCCCTGACGTACAGTACCTCCTAAAGCTATCGTATCCACATCAGTAATATCAACAAAAAATTTAAACACTTCCTCAGGCAGGGTTGACACAAGTTTTCCATTTGCAAATAACTTATACTCCTTATTATTCTTATCTGCTTTAAAAGCTACAATATTATTCTGATTATTATCAATTGCTCCGCCTGCTTTCATAGTATATTTAAACTCATCATCCGTATTGCGTAACTCCATTCCCAAAGTGCCGTCAGGTGAAATATACAAATGGAAATGTCTGTCCTGATTTCCTGACGTTGCATTTGATACACTGAACAAAGACTGATACTGATTATTGCTGTTAGACTTAAACTTTATAATCATAGTTCCTTCTTCCATACCCATGATAAGGGCTGCTTGTTCATCCGCAGATAAATCTTCTACCTGCCCCGGAGCAATCTCAATGTCCTTTCTCTCCAAAACAGGTGTTTCATCAGATATATTCATCCCCTCTTCTGTCTGTAAATAATCACTAGCTCCTTCTGTCATATCCTCCGCCATGCTTACACTTGCTGGAATTATACTAAGCATACCAACCAAAGCTACGGCAATAATTCTTTTACTGTTATATTTCATATGTTTTCTCCTTTTCAAAGCAGATACAAATTATCATATAATCTCGCTTAACTTTACCTTACGGTTCTCGTATCTGGAACGTGTGCAGGCATCTGCTGTAGCAATTGCTGCCCTTGCAGCTTCACCTGTAAGCAGTGGTCTGAACTCATCATCCACCTTTTTTCCGTGCATAATTTCATTTAAGTATTTCATCTCATTCTTCATAATACTGTGAAGCCACATAGGTGGTTTTTTTCCTGGTTTCCCATACATAATCGCTCCATCCATTTCGGTTCCATGATAAATTCTGGTACGGTCATCATCTTCCTCCTGAGATTCATGAACCAGAAAATGCTCTTCCTTTCCATCCAACTTTAAAGTACCGCCGCAATTGCACATATCAATACGGATAGCCCCCTTCGTTCCCTGAATCAAAACATAATGCTCCGGCCAGTGAAAAGCTGATCCCCATTCTAAAACAGCATAGCGGTTATCTGAAAATTCCATATTTACAAAGAGCATATCATCCTCATCCCCAAAGGCCTCTCCCTGATGCGCTACATTACCTCCAGTCATAGTAACTGTTTCCGGCATACCTCCCATAAGAAATTGTACACAGTCCAGTTCATGAATATGATGATACAAATGTCCTCCTGATTTCTCTCTGATCTTCTTCCATGAGATGCTTGGCTGTTCTTCTTCCCATCCATTTCTGGCAGAATGGCAATAAAGGACTTTTCCTATCACTCCCTCATTGATCAGTTTTTTCGCATGGCGTACACCATTAAAGAAGTTCATAACATGACCTGCCATAAAGGTCACGCCGTACTCGTGGCATGCCCTTACCATTTCATCGCAGTCCTGATAGCTAAGGGCGATTGGTTTTTCACAAAAGACATCTACTCCATGCTCCGCCGCCTTAATAACCGGCTCTTTATGAAGATAATTAGGTGTAGCTACAATCACTGCATCCACATCTTCTCTGCTGTATAAAGTATCCAAATCTGTCTCTACATCACATCCGAGCTCTTCCGCTACATTCTCCGCATTCTCAGGATCTAATACAGCTACAATCTCCGCCCCTTCTTGTCCTTTCATAATACGTCCAAGCTCTGCTCCAAAATACCCGGTTCCAACTACTGCATATCCAACTGTTTCCATAAATCATTACCTCCTGTTATTTTAACTTATTTTACTGCACCGTCTGTCATACCACCCGCAATCTTATTCTGAATAAACATGAAGAATATAACTGAAGGTACTACTACAAGCGCAGATGCCGCCATCATGTCTCCCCAGTTTAGGATTTCAGATCCCTGAAGAGATTTTAGTGCAACAGATACTGTCATTTTATCCGTACTGTTCGTAAGTATCAAAGAATACAAAAATTCATTCCATGCATTAATAAAAGTATAAATCGCTGTTGCTACAATTCCAGGCATAACCAACGGAAGAACAATTCTGGTAAATGTCTGGAACTTATTAGCTCCATCCACTCTTGCAGCTTCCTCGATCCCCATTGGAACTGTCTTAAAAAAACCAACCAGCATCCATACTGCATAAGGAACACTAAAGGAAAGATACACAATCACTAACCCAATTCTTGTATTTACAAGTCCCAATTTTGCCATAACCATAGAATATGGTATTGCCAAAAGAATAGGAGGGAACATATATGTTGCCACCAAAACCTTAGACATAACAGAACCTAGTTTTGGAAAAAAACGAACAATACCATATGCTGCCATTGAAGATATCACAATAGCAACCCCTGTTGTAGACACAGCAATAAGCAAACTATTTCTGATATTGCCTGCAAATCCTAAATCTTGAATTACATGTATGAAATTCTCCAAAGTAAACTGAATTGGTAAAAATTTGGTAGGATTTGCAGTCAGTTCACCAGAAGATTTTACTGAGCAAAGCAACACCCACAATAATGGGAATAGGGCAATTACAGATAGTATAATTAAGTACACATGACACAGACCATTTCCAAGTTTTTCTTTTTTTCCTGTCATTACTTATCCTCCTTTTCCCATTTTCCGATAATTGTAAAGTAAATCACGCATACCAACATCAGAAATGCCAGAAGAAGCACTGTCACTGCTGATGATCTACCAAGCAGCTTCGTTCCCCATCCCATATTGTATGCATAAATCGGTACTGTAGTAGTTGCGTTTGCCGGTCCTCCTCCTGTCAGAAGGTAAATAATATCAAAGTTATTAAATACCCAAATCGTACGAAGTACAACTAGTAATCCTACCACAATCTTAATATGAGGTACTGTAATATGCCTGAACTGCTGTGCCTTAGAAGCTCCGTCAATTTGTGCAGCCTCATATTGATCCTGAGGAATGGTCTGTAAAGCAGAAAGTACATTCACCATGATCATAGGTGCACCAAACCAGACATTAATAAGAATCAATGTCAAAAATACAAGACTGCTATCACTTAAAAATTGTGGAAGTTCATTACAAATACCCAGCTGTACAAGAATATTGGGAAGAAATCCCGAAACTCCATTCAATATCCATTTCCATGAGAGTGCGATTACGATAGAAGGAAATGCCCAGGGAATGATCATTAATGTTCTGTAAATACCTTTTCCTACTTTCACCCTGTTAATCGCCAATGCCGCCGTGAATCCAATAAATAACTGACCTGCTAAAGAACCTGCGGTCCAGACAAGAGATGTTAAAAATGCTTTAAAAAAATTGGGATCGTTTAAAACTTCTTTATAGTTTGCTAACCCGATAAAATCGTAAGACGCTTTAATCAAATGCTTAGTAGTCATGCTATAGTACAAACTGGAAAAAATAGGATATACCAGCAAAACACCAACAATCAACAATGCAGGAAGTACGAAAATCCAACGGGCATAATCAAATTTCACCTTTCTTTTCACCATGATTCCGCCTTTCTAAAAAATGGGACTATCCGGCAAATCTACTGTTAGCGGACAGTCCCTTGCAACCGGCTGCTTATTTTCTATTGTTACTTACTGTACAGTACTGAATATATCATTCAGTTTGTCTTCGGCAGCTTTTGCCGCTGTTTCTACATCTGTGCCATTTGTGATAATGTCCTGGAACATTCCCTCTATAATTCCCTGAGATGTAAGAAGCCCCGCCTGTACGCTAGGTCCATGTTCAAATCCGATTGCTGTCCCCATATCCATCGTCTTTGTAATAACATCCACTGCGTTAGAAAATTTTTGTACTGTCTCATTTGCCTGATATGCCTCTGTATCAGAAATGCCTGTAATAGACGGCAGCATTCCCACCGGAGTTGCTTCCAAAAATTCTATGTATGTATCTTCTTCATACAATTTTTTAATAAACTCTTTACAGATTTCCGGGTGCTCTGAATTCGCCCATACAACCATAGGAATATTAGAAGTTTCAGCGCCGTAATCCGGATCATCTGCATGAAGCTTCGGAAGTGGAGCACAATCAATCTGGTCTACCAGATCCGGAGAGTTTGTCTCTACACCGCCAATCTGGAATCCTGAGTTAAAATCAAAGGCTGTCTTACCTTGATAAAACAAAGTTGCCTGGTCTAAAACTGCATAGTTCACAGAATCCTTCGGAGAGCTGTTTTTATATACATCCAACCAGTAATTGATACCTTCTATAGCTAG
The DNA here is from genome assembly GCF_943193195.1 of Mediterraneibacter agrestimuris. Lineage (GTDB taxonomy): Bacteria > Bacillota > Clostridia > Lachnospirales > Lachnospiraceae > Schaedlerella > Schaedlerella agrestimuris. Next base: position 31,268 of record NZ_CALPDG010000039.1, read on the forward strand.
ATCACTGGTTAAGTCTGCCTGCAAATCGTCTGTCAAAAGGCTTCCTCCTCCACTTCTTACATAGAAATTAAGGAAACGTGTTCCCATTAAGTCATTCGATCCACATGGAAAAGAACATCCGTAAGTTCCTTCCTTTGTAAGAACCTTTGCCGCTTCTGCAAATTCAGCCCATGTCTTCGGCACTTCCAAGCCTGCCGCATCTAACAAATCCTTTCGATACCACATAACCTGAGCATGGGAATAAAGCGGTACAGAATAACATGCATCATCTTTGCTCCCTTCTGATAAGGCTGCTTCTGAAAACTTATCTCTTCCAATATCATCAATCAAGTCATCCAACGATACCAATGCCTCTGCATCCATCATCTCTACTACATGGCCAGGAAGCGCCGTACTCATATCCGGTACGTTTCCTGATGCAAGTCCGGTCGTCCATTTTGTATAGAAATCTCCCCAAGAGAAAGTTTCGATTGTAATATTTACATCTGGATGTTCTTCCATAAACAAATCTGCCGTCTTCTGGATCACTTCCAGTCTCGGTCCCTGTGTAAAAGAATGCCAGAATGTAATATCTCCTTTAAGATCCCCTGTTTCTTCTGCTGTCTGCTGATCAGCCGGCTTCTCTCCTGATCCACATCCAACAGCCAGTCCTGATACCAACATCATTCCTGCCATCAGCATTGCTAATTTCCTTTTCATAAAAATCTCCTTCCTTTTCATAAAATTATCCGTATCCCTTTTACATCAACTTGTTGAATGTATCTTCATTTTACCTACTTTTTTTGTACAATTCCACTAACCAAACGCTCAATAATAGCACTAGACACTCATATAATGTTTATTTTTACTCACGAGCGACCTTTCGATATTTACTCGGTGTAAATCCAAAGGCTGCTTTGAACTCACGAATGAAATAATTGGTATCCTCATATCCTACCTCATAAGCAATATCGTTAATGTTGTCATTACTCACCAGCAGCGCACGTGCCGCTGCCGTCAGTCGGGTTTCCTTTACATATTTCATAGGTGTTTTCCCCATATTAGCTTTAAAAAGGCTGCTAAATCTTTGTTTACTTAATTCTGCCATATTAGCCATAATCTCAGGAGTATACTTTTCCTTTGGATGAAGAAGAACGTAGTCTGCCACAATCTGAACTCTGCTGTCAATCTGTTGATTCACCTTTCTTGCCCGCCTCTTAATTTTGTCTAGATCACTCTCCAAAGCAACAACTTTTTCTTTACTTTTATTAGGATTCTTTTCTCTTATTGCCAAAGAACCTATCAAAAGGTCCAGATATCCCCGCACAAAACAATTCTTTGCTGGATAATCCGATTTAACCCACTTATAAATTTCCCGAAAGTACTGGTCTTCGTGTTGATTCTGTGTAACTCTTGATATTCCGTAATATTCCTCCAATACATCCTCACCGTCATAAAAGACCGATGTAGTAAACCGGATACTAAAAAATTCAAAAGTATCTGTGAGCGCATAACAAGACATTCTGCACCCACTTGGTATATAAACAATTTGGTTTTCCTCCACCAGAATTTCCTCTCCATCAATACAGAATTTTGCTTTTCCTTTAACAATATAACGAAATATATTATAAGGAATAACGGACTCTGGATATACCCATGTACGTCCCATAGAATATAAATCTATATACAAAAAGGTAAAGCGAATATTATCTATTACTGACATAACATCTCCTTATTTAAACAAAAAAAGAAAGCGACTATTAAGTGAAGACTTCTTGCATGTCGACACCTTTTAGCCGCTTTATCTCACGGTCCTGCAATTAATTCTCTATTCTATCTGCATTTTTATTTTAATAACAATTTTATCTATCTCTTCCGGTTCCTTTTCCATCATGGCTACCTTATGTGCATCACTTGGATAACATACCATAAAATCCCCCTGCTTTAATACATATTTCCCCGAAGCTTCTCCTTCATAAAATGCAATATCCTTTATATTATCATACGGTACCTTCTCTGACATCTCCTTTACATCTGCAGTAGCAATTCCTTCTCTTCCCCTGACAATAAAATGCAAATCTGCATAAATTCTGTGCGCCTCATAAATACACTGTTCTTCCGGCTTTGAAACAAGAGAAACCGGATTGCAAAACATATACCCCTCTTCGATCACCGTATTCGGCGCCGGAAGCTGTCCTTCCAAATCTGTCAAAAAGCAAAGTGCTTTGTAAAGTGTGGGATATTCCCTATAGTTTTCTTTGTTGTTTATAGAATCAAAAATCATTTTCGTTCCCCCTTTAAATAATAATTTTATTCTGGTGCAAAGTATTTTTCAAAACCGATGCCATAATTTCGTATCCTTTTCCATTGGGATGTATACCATCATAGGTAATCCCGTCTAACAATTCAGAAGTTTCCTGAACCACCATAGCCTCGAAATAATTCACGAAAATCAACTCTTCTCTTCTAGTTATCTGCTTCATCCACTGATTCATATCATTAATATACTGTTTCCGTGCAGACTCATTTAGCGATATGGGCATATGGATAGGTAACAGTGAAGTCAAAATCAAAACCATATCTTCATTCTTCGCTTGTAAAATAATATCCTCTATATTTTTTTGTGCCTTGCATAATACTTCTTCATACGGCTTTGCCTCTAAAAGCTTCCAATAATCACCTTCCAATTCTATGGAGTCATTAATTCCGATCCCCATAATACAATATTTAGGGTTCAGTTGAAGAACGTCTGCATAAAACCTTTTTTTCAGATATTCTGTGGTGTCGCCTCCAATTCCTCTGTTTACAATCAACTGTCCTTGATAATGAAAATATGCCTGCAATTCCCAATAGTGTGTAATCGAGTCTCCTATAAAAATAAAATCCGGTTTCTGACCGCTTTGCATCAAAGAATCATTTTTAATATCAAATTCTTTTCGTCTGCTGTCAGCAGCAATAACCTGTGTAAAATACCCTGGTGATCCATATTTCTCTTGAATAAATCCCATGTCCATACCTCCCTTTAAATCATAAATGCCAATTTTTAAAATGATAATAAGCTACCTAAAATAATTTTTTGACTACCGCACGGGATGTTCTTTTATTATTTTCTCTGCATTCCTTATAGCTCCTTGCATAATATTCCTGATACAGCAAATCTATCAAATACAACTGTCCCATTTTCGCTGACATGGAACCTCCGTCAAGCGGTGACTCCTCTGCCCCACATAACAGTACAGCATCTGCATAAGCCGTCAGCGGAGATTTTTTAAAATGTGTAATGACTGCTATTCCTGCCCCCGCTTCCTTCGCTTCATTTGCCACATGGATATTGTCTTTTGTAGCTCCTGAATAAGAAATAATAATAATCAAGTCTTCTTCCGTAGCAGTAGATGCTGCCATAGACTGCATATGCGGATCTGAAATACAGATCACTTTTCCAATAATTCTTAAGAATTTATTTCTCGCCTCCTCTGCAGTAAGAAGACTGTCCCCAACTCCAAAAAAGAAGATTCTCCTCGCATTCTCCATCATACGCACAAATTTATCCAGCATACTATGATCCAGCAGCATATAAGATTCCCTGATTGCATTCATGTGCATCTGCATAATCCTGTGTGACAGTGTCTCTTCCGCATCACCATCCTCACTAGAAGAACCAACAGATTCTTCTGAATCTGAAAAACTGAGTGAAAGCTTCATTTTAAACTCCTGATATCCCTGTAGACCAAGTGTCCTGCAAAAACGATACACACTCGTATCTCCCACTTCAGAGGCATCTGCCAGATCTGTAATAGACATATATAACACACTCGATCTATTCTGTAGTACATAGTCCGCTACTTTTTTCTCTGTTCTCGTCAATTGATTATAGGTTGCCTGAATCTGTAAAATAATATTTGTATTGTTCATATTGTTCTCCTGTATCTGTCTCTTTGCAAAGATTCTACTATTCACAGTTTCACATACAACTTCTAAAATACATACTTCTTTATTTTCTGAACTTAATATAGCATAAATGGAATTTTTTTTCAATATTGTATTTATTATGAAAAAATTTTTTAAACAAAATCTAACTCACTATCAAAAAAACAGTACCCTTTCGGATACTGTTCTTCTCTCATTCCATATGAAATATTCTATTTTATATATACCTTCAAAACTGCATACAAAGAATCACATCTCTTGTTCCTATCACCGTGCTTTGCACTTTAATGAAGTTCGACTGACTAAGCCCAGCCTGCGCTTTGCCTGTCTCCACTAAGTGCTCTTGCTTTGGTTATGCCCTCGACCTATTAGTAACAGTCAGCTCCATGCATTACTGCACTTCCACCCCTGCCCTATCT
>NZ_CALPDG010000040.1 GCF_943193195.1 Mediterraneibacter agrestimuris
AGACCGTAGGTTTATTAAGGTTACCCTTTTCCCTGAAAATCTTTTTAAAATAACTCTTGACTATTTACCAAATTGCTTTCTTTAGTTTATAACTTATACCGTTATTTTAAGGCATAATGCCACAAATGTAAATCACAATCGTGTTTTAAATTTTTAAGGAGGTGTAACAAATGAAACGAATTCTTCCTCCGTGGAGCAAGGAAGTGAAAAAAGCCTTAATTGATAATGATATGAGCGTAAAAGAACTTTCAGAGGACGTTGGTCTTGGCAGAGAATACGTTTCCCGTGTGGTAAATGGAACCGTATATGCTCCGGAAATTGCAGAACGGATCAGCAAGCGTCTTGAAATTGAAACAGAATACGCTAACATTATCTGATTTAATTTTAGTGGAGTTTGGAGGAAATATAAATGTCTAAAATTGCTACAAAAGCCTGCGGAAATATCTATTACGATGCCCGTTATAATGCGGCAAAGTTCAATGATAGATTAAATAGTCGCGAGGGAGCAGCGGAAGAGATGGGAATTGACCGGTCTAGGCTTGCAAGGATCGAACTTGGCAGTACAATCCCGTATCCAGAGGAAGTTTTGCTGATGGCGGATATGTATAAGTCTCCGGAACTAAAAAATCATTTTTGCAGGGAAGCAAGTCCCCTTGGGAAAAATATTCCAAAGATTGAATGTTCAAGTCTTGATCGAATTGGACTTCGGGCAATGTCCTCTTTTAGGAAGATCAGCGAGGCAAAGGAAATTTTGTTAAATATTACCGAAGATGGAATTATAGAAGAAAGTGAAAAACCGGAGCTCAACAGGATTATCGAGATACTTGATGAGGTTGTATCTATTACTAATAGCTTGAAAGCGTGGGTAGAAAAGAATTGAAGGCACAGGAATATTGTGATTCGCGGGTTTTTTGAAAGCTTATGTTTAACGATCTGCAGCTGGTAATAACTGAAGCGCCAGGTAAAGCAATACAGCGTCTTTAAAACGTCTTGGATTTAAACCACATTTTTTATAAATGTGGTTTAATTTATACTGTAATGTGTTTTTATGTAAAAACAGGCGGTCACCTGTATTGATTAATGACATATTTTCATCAAAATATACCCGGATCAATTCTTGTTCTTCAGGTAAAAGAGACAGGATTGTTTTTGAGAGAAACTCGTTTTTTTCCTCTTCTTTTAAATTAGAAATAAAAATTTCCAAGGTTAGATTATCAAATATAATAAAGTTATTATCTGCATTGAATATTGCTTTTTCAGCAATAAGGGCTGATGCATAGGAATCTGCAAGCTGATAAATAGACGAGATTTTTCCTGCACAAATTTGCAGTTCCTTATTTACATGTGCAAATTGTTCCAAAATATGAGATTTTTCCTTAAAGATTTGTTCTTCTATTACAGCTACATATATATTGGGGTAATAAAAGGTAAAAAGGGTTATGGAAAGCAGGCGAAAAGTCTGAATTATTTTTTGTTCTATTATTGATAAATTAGTTGTATCTTTTTCTCTTTGCACCTTTATAAAAATTACCCGTTTCTTTTCTTTGATACTAATGTTTAATTCTGTTAGACAGGAATTCAGATAGCCCATATTGAAGTCTGCTTTTTTGATAAGAGAATCAATAACAAAATGCTTCTTTTCTGACTGATTCCGGCTGTCCATATTGAATTCCCTCTCACGAATTAAAAGATGTGTAATACGTTCAGCGAGATGTGCATATTTTCTTACAATGTCAGGATCACCAGTGATACCAATTACAGCCAGAAATTCATGATGATAATAGACTGGCAGGTTAACACCTCTTTGTGTTCCATAAAAACTGTCATCTGCTGTTACTTCTATTGTGTTCCCTGCCAGTGCCGCTTTATATCCGATTTCATGAAAAGTACCAATCCTTTCGGGTACCGTACTGGCAAAAATAATCCCGGACTGATTAATAAAATTTATGTCCTGTCCACAAACATCTTTTACTGTAGTAACTACTTGAAATGCAAAATCTTCCTCTATTTTATTTGCCATGAGATTTTCTCCTTGCTAATGAGAATATAATAGTGATCATCCTGCTGTTTTTATTGAAATATTTTATATGATTTTACCATATCATGTTCTGCGTAACAATATGATTTTATTATATTATAAAAATATGTTCTGTATAACGTTGATATTGTTTTGAAAATTTAATATACTTGGTATATCAAAAAGAAGAAACGAGGGATAAATGCATGAAGGCAGTAGTGGCGATTGATTCTTTGAAAGGAAGCTTGACTTCTATGGAGGCAGGTAACGCTGTAGCAGAGGGAATTCTGCGGGCAGATGCCCAGGCAGAAGTAGTCGTGAGACCCTTGGCAGATGGAGGGGAAGGCACGGTTGACGCTCTTGTATGTGGAATGAAGGGGACAATACAAAATGCTGTTGTTACCGGACCGCTCGGAGCACCAGTGAATTGTGAATATGGGATCATTGAACAAACCAAGACCGCTGTAATTGAAATGGCAGGAGCCGCAGGAATCACGTTGATCTCGGAAGAGGAACGAAATCCGATGCATACGACATCCTATGGGGTAGGTGAAGTGATTAAAGATGCAATTACTAAAGGGTGCCGTCGTTTTATTATCGGTATTGGAGGAAGCGCCACAAATGATGGCGGGATTGGTATGCTTCAGGCGTTAGGCTATGGATTTTTAGATAAAGAAAATAAGCAAATTCCGTTCGGTGCAAAGGGATTGGAGAAATTAGAAACGATTACGGATGCTTATGTAATTCCTGAACTGGCAGAATGTGAATTCCGCATTGCCTGCGATGTAACAAACACTTTATGCGGAGAAAACGGCTGCAGTGCTGTCTACGGTCCACAAAAAGGAGCAACTCCTTCTATGATCATGCAAATGGATAAATGGCTTGAATATTATGCGGCATTAGCTAAGAAACTCTATCCAAAAGCAAATGCACTTCAGGCAGGAGCCGGCGCGGCGGGAGGGATGGGCTTTGCGTTCCTCAGTTTTACCAACGCTGTTCTTGAATCAGGGATTAAAATTGTTTTAGAAGAAACACAACTTGAAAGTTATATTGAAGATGCGGATATGGTTATAACCGGTGAGGGAAGATTAGATGGTCAGACTGCTATGGGAAAAGCGCCGGTAGGAGTTGCCCGTCTTGCAAAAAGACATCATATTCCAGTGATTGCATTTGCAGGAAGTCTGACAAAAGAAGCAGTTGAATGTAATAAAAATGGTATTGATGCATTTTTCCCTATTTTAAGAAATATTGTTACTTTGGAGGATGCGATGAAGCCGGAAAATGCGAAGGTAAATCTTTCAGACAGTGTAGAACAGGTATTTCGGTTAATAAATATATACAAAGACAAATAACGGAAGAAAGACAAGTGAAATAGTTTATTACAAATATGTTATGGAGACGGTGAAGATGTTGATTGATATGCATTGTGATACCATTAGTGAACTTTTACATGGAGACAAGAAGCAGAGTCTTGCTCACAATGATCTTTGCGTGAATCTGGAAAATATGCATAAGGCGGGAACTTGGATACAGTATTTTGCCTGTTTTGTAAATGCAGGGAAATACGAGAGAGAATTGCGTCACAGGCAAGATATTTCTTCTCCGTCATGGGAGAGAGCATGGTCAGAGGTGATGCATCTGATAGAACGGCTGCGTCAGGAGGAATCAGATGAATTGCGGATTGTTCATACTTGCAAAGATGCAGAAGCGCTATGTCATAAAAATGTTGTTGCAGCGCTTACCACTGTAGAAGAAGGAGGTGTACTAAACGGCAGGATTTCACGTCTGGAAGAGTTATATGAAAAGGGCGTCCGCCTGATGACTCTGACATGGAACTACGAGAACTGTCTTGGTTATCCTAACAGCCGGAATACAGATATTATGAATCATGGACTGAAAACATTTGGTTTAGAAGTGATTGAGCGGATGAATGAGATAGGAATGCTGATCGATGTCTCTCATTTATCTGATGGAGGCTTCTGGGATTGCATTCAGAAAAGTAAAGCGCCGGTTGTTGCGTCACATTCTAATGCGAGAGAATTGTGCGGTCATCCGAGAAACCTGTCTGATGAGATGCTTCGCGCGCTGTCAGATAAGGGAGGCGCTGCAGGTCTTAATTTTTATCCTGCATTTTTGAGGGAGGATAGTAAGGTGACCACTACAGACATTGCAAGACATGCGAAATATATGATTAATACGGCCGGAGAAGATGTAGTTGCAATTGGAACGGACTTTGATGGGTTTAAATCTGAGAACCGGGAGGGGTATATTACCCATGTGGGACAGATGGAACAAGTGTGGGAATCGTGTAAAAATGCCGGGATCACAGAACGGCAGATGGATAAAATCTGCTGGCAGAATGCGTGGCGGGTGATGAAGGAAGCCAATATGCAATGAGAGCGTCCGTTTAGACTTTTTAAGGATTCCCAGAATTAAGAGAAAGGAAATAGAGATGAAGGAATTATTAGTTGTAGTAGATATGCAGAAGGATTTTGTAGACGGTGCATTAGGGACAAAGGAAGCGCAGAAAATTGTTGAGAATGTGGTTCATAAGGTAAAAGAGGCAAAGGAATGTGAAAAAAATGTGATTTTTACAATGGATACGCATTATCAGGATTATCTCCAGACACAGGAAGGCAGAAATCTGCCGATAGCGCATTGCATCAAAGGTACGCCGGGATGGGAACTGATTCCAGAACTTCAAGGGTTAAAAGAGGGATGCCTGGTTTTGGAAAAACCGACTTTCGGAAGTACAAATCTGATACATACTGCTGTGAAAAATGGGTATGAAACGATTGAACTGATTGGATTGTGTACTGATATCTGTGTTATTTCTAATGCTATGATTTTAAAGTCCGCTCTTCCAGAGGCGGTAATTACAGTTGATGCTTCTTGCTGTGCCGGAGTTACAGTAGAAAGTCATAAGAATGCATTGGAAGCTATGAAAATGTGTCAGATAAATATCTGTGGATTGTATTAAAAAATAAAATGTTTCATACGCCCTCTTTCAGGTGCATATAGTGCAGAAGGAGGGTGATTTTTATGGTTGAAAAATTAAATGGCATACCCGAAGCGTATGCAGAAATTACGGGAATAGAAGCATATCCGGACATTTATGGTTCCGTCTCCTTTTATGATGTATACGGCGGTACCATCGTAATGGCAGAAATTTATGGACTTCCGGAGCAGAATACAAAAGAGCCGGGAGGATTTTATGGTTTTCATATCCACGAAGGAAAATCCTGTACGGGAACTATGGATGATCCGCTGAAGGATACGGGAGGACATTTAAATCTTACGAAAGAAGAGCATCCTCGTCATACAGGGGATCTGCCGCCGCTGATTTCTGTAGATGGGGCTGCCTGGATGGCAGTATATACGGGGAGATTTCATCCAGAGGATGTAGTTGGAAGGACCGTGGTAATCCATCATGATTCAGATGATTTTAAAAGTCAGCCTGCGGGAATGAGCGGTATGAAGATTGCCTGCGGAGAAATCCGGGAGGGAATGCCTGGGGGAATGGACGCAGGAGAGTGAAAGAAGAGGGCTGACGGGAAACAGAGTCTACATACAATATACACGGTTATGAGTTTGAATAAACTCCAGTCTATATTGTAGTGAATTTGCTATTCTCGACAGTCATGTTTTAAATTTCCAGGAATGACCTTGTTATATTAACGTGCGAACGTTAGATATTAAATGGTCTTTCCTGGAAATTCTTTTGTAATCATGTCCGCACAATGAAAATGTGTGGGACTCCGCCTCTATTCTTTTGGAAGCAGAGAATAATGCCGGGATAAGGTTTCTCCTTTTAACCATACTTCTATATAATCTGTCTCTGTATTCCATCCGCCGGCAATTCTTTGGAGAGAGTATACAGTCCGGTCAAGAAGCCGTCTGATTTCTTCCGGGTCAGTGACAGGAACAGATGAGGTGTCCTTTAAACTGATATCAGCAGAAGAATTATAATCTACGGAAGGCAGTCTGGTATAGGTCATTTGAAGGACATCTTCCGGGTTAATCTCCGTGCATATGGAATATCCGTATTCTTCCAACAGTTTCAATGTATTTTCATAGGTATCAAACAAATACAGATTCGTTATAGTGCGGATATAATCATCAGTATGTGATGTGAACATATCCGATGGGATTTCGTTTGATTTTAATTGGAATGCGAAACTTCCGATCGGGTTATCTTCCTGTAATTTGTGTATGTCCACTTGTAAGAGATCCTGCTGATATGCTTTTAAAAGATTCTCCTTTTCCTCGCCGGTCAGTTTCAACGGAGTGTCAAAGCGGATATCATATAGTATGACAGTTTCAATTTCATCTCCTGTAATGTAGAAGGCTGGAAAGAGTTTTCTGCGGTAGGATTCTTCCTGACAAAGTTCGTCCAGAGTGTTTAGCAGACTTCCACATTTTACAACATATGAACGATAGACGCTCTTTCCGTTTGTCTTGTTGAAACGGACGGTGATGCCGGTATAGTCAACCGGGTCATACATTGAGTTCTCATACAGATTATCAAAATGCATTCCCATGTTGTGATTTGAGATTCCTTCCTCTGCCAGTTGGTACAGCAGGTCGAACTTTTTTGTTTGTGCGTCATCATCCTGCAACAGATAATAGGATTCACTGCTCTCAAAGTCATTATTTACATAATCGAAATAATTCAGATAAGAGTCACTGTACAAAGCCATGCTCTTTATGTCTGATTTTTTCGGAAGCCATGTGTCATAGCCGAATAAATCCAACTGCATAACAGTAAGAATTCCGACAACTCCTATGATGGAAATCAAAGAGGAAGTTTTCCGTTTAAAAATCTGCCGCAGATCCTGTGTGTAAATGAATTCAATGATTCCGCACAACAGTATTACTGCAAGGATACTAAAGAAGATGATCCATTTATTTCCAGTGTTATAATAAAAACTGTCTGCAAAAAATCCAAAGAATAATGCACCGGGAATGGCAATTAAAATCTTGATCACAGACGCAGACTTTTGGAAAGCCAGAGCATTTCCGGCGGATTCCAGAGAACGTTTCTGATAAAGGTAACATGCCAGCAGCCAGATACCTGCAATGACTGCAATTGCAAACAGCAAGAACAACGGCAGTTTGTAGTTGGCAGCAGTTCTGTATGTCAGTGACTGATATAGATCTAACGGTGACAAAATATTTGACAAGGAATCAATCAACAGTGACCGTTCTCCATGGCGGGGAGTATATAACGTATCATAAAAAGTGCTAAACAGTCCTGAAAACAATTCTTCGGCCATGGAATAGTACACGATCAATACAAATGCAGCCAGTGTACCAGACAATAGTCTTCCAGTCAGCATCATTGCCAGAATTGCAGTGTGATACAGAATCAAATAACCCAGGATGCCTCCAAAGACGGCAAGAACAGAAGGGAGAAAATTGGAAGAAACAAGGACTCCCTTAGATGCCGCGATCACCATGGTACACAAACTGGATGACAGGTACGGAATCAGGAACATCAGTAAGCCGCCTATATAAGAAATGTTGAACCACTGGATTCTTTTCAGTGGAAATCCGTGGAAAAAGTCGGATTTTTCCGGCTGATGAAGGTAAGCATATCCACTGACTGCACATATAACTGCCAGAAGGAGGATAATCACTGTAAAGGGACGTGCCAGACTTCCATTCAGCATGCGGGGGAATTGTTCCCGATAAGAGTTCAGAGGCTGTTCGGCGGAGCTGTTCAAAAAATTCTCGATGCGCATGGTTATGGATACAGTTTGCATAAAGAAGAGTGTAATAAATGACAACACCATAAACCAGATCCGCTGTTTTACATTCTCCAAGATGTATTTTCTGTATGAAATTGAATTATTGCAAGAAGTCTTTGAAGTCATAACCCGCTACCTCCGTTTCACTTATAAATATTTCTTCCAGTGATAATGGAAGAATTTCAGCAAATATCGGCTCCTTTTCCATTGTACGTTTTAGAATCTCATCCCTGGAACCACGCACGGTAATCGTCAGAAGAGAACCGCTTTTCTCGTATTGAAGAATAGAAAGCTGAGAGAGCAGTTCTGCCTCTTTTGCGTGATCTGGAATGACGCATTGGATTTTGTTAATGTTACATTTCATAGAATCCAAATCTTTTGTAAAGAGCAGTTTCCCTTTGTGAAGCAATCCTACCGTATCACAGATATCTTCCAATTCTCGCAGGTTGTGGGAGGAAATGATCGGTGTGAAATCCCGCTTCATCAATTCTGAGGCAAAGAGACTCTTGAACGTCTGACGCATGACCGGATCCAGTCCGTCAAAAGTTTCATCGCAGAAAAGGTATTTCGTCCCGGCGCATAAGCCGAGCAGAAGCGTTATCTGTTTCTTTCGTCCTTTGGAAAATGTCTGGAGCTTCTGGTTCTGTGGTATATCAAACTTTTCCGTCAGTTTGTTAAAATAAGTCCGGTCAAAATTCTGATAATTCAGCGCATAGTACCGGCACATGGATTCTGCCGTTGCATTTGGAAGAAACGTGGAAGCATCGGACAGAAAACAAAGCTTGCGTTTGGCTTTGGGCTGTTCAAATACCGGAATATCATCGATGATCACAGTTCCGCTTTCCGGCTTTAGGATTCCAGAAATCAGACGGAGTAGTGTACTTTTACCTGCTCCGTTACTTCCTACCAGTCCGAAAATCATTCCTTCCTGAATTACCGCGGATACATCATGGACCGCGCAGGTATTTTGAAAAGTTTTTGTTACATTGATTAACTCAATCATGGAGTACCTCCTTGCTGTAAACTTGCTGAATGAGTGTCTGACAGTCCTCTTCTGTGACGCCTATGTCCCTGGCTCCAAGAAGCATCCGTTTCAAGTCGCTTAAGTAAAGCGTCTTTTTCTGCTGGATCAAAAGGGAAGCGTCTGAGATAAAATTACCGCGTCCCTTGACCGGGAAAATGTATCCTTGCTGTTCCAGCATGGCGTAGGCTCTTTGAATGGTATTTGGATTGATGGAGAGCTTAACAGCAAGTGAACGCACCGAGGGCATCTGGGAACCCGGCTCCAGAATGCCTTTTAGTATCAGCAGTTGAAACCGTTCTACGATCTGTTCGTAGATGGGTGTTCTGCTTTGATAGTCGATGGAAATCATGTGGACCTCCTTTTTTGAAATCTAGTGTACTATCTGTATTAATACACTTAGTATAGCTTGAAGGGATCAGAATGTCAAGAACTATTACATTTCCAGAATGTTTTTATCTGGTAAGGCGTTAAATTTTCCGAGAAATTTAGTTTTAGGAGCAGCAGCTCTTGCAGTTCATTTACAATTTCGTAGAGAACGGCGCGGGATTCAAATTCATCACGGGTGGACGGGAGCGGGGCGCTGCGGAATACAGTACGCATTTCGGAGAGGCTGTACAAAAGTTCCTCTGCATTATTGTATTCATTCATGGAATCTGCAGTCATATGCAGTAGAGAAGCTACAGAAGCAGTCTGGGCATAGGATTCACAGAGACGGGGGAGGTTGCGGGCAATACGTGCCAGCAGATCGTATTGTTCCCTTCGCATATTCAAGTAGAGAGAATAATAGCTCATATCACGGAAGAGTTCGTTATTTTCCGTGTAGACTGCATGGTCAAGCGCCTGGGTCAGTGTATCCCGAAGGGCTCCTAGCATTTCCGTGATAGTCTCATTTTCCTTCTCCTGAAATATTGCGGTGGACATAGTGCGCAGAATTTCAGAAAATTGTATTTCAATTTCTTTTTGAGCCGTGCGGATTAAGTGGATCCGGCTTGGCATGTACAGATTCATCAGAAAGCTCATAAAAATGCCAAGAGCCATCAGGCATGCTTCGTTTTGAATGGCTGCGGATTGAAGGGTCTGTGCTTTCCAAAGATGCAGGATCAGGACAGTGCTCATAGAAAATCCTTCCGTGAATTTTCCGGTCTGGCAGATCAGATAGTACACAAGCAGATATAAAAAAATGCTAAATGTCGAATAGTTCAGCAACGGAAACATAAGCAGAGCGGTTAAAACTGCAAAACAGAAGGCAATGACACGTTTCCATGCAGTTTTCAAAGTTTCTTTTCGTGTATTTAGTATACTTAGCAAAGTAATCGTAATGACGGAAGTACTGTAAGACAAGTGGAAGTATTCCGCTAATAGGTAGGCGAAGATACAGCCAAAGGAGATTTTGAGAGTTTTGATAAGATTAATGCGGGATAAACAGGCGTGGAGTTTCATGTGGATAAGTCTCCTTTCTGGATTTTTTATTAGTATGCCATAATTGATTTAAATTATTGAGGAAAGAAAAGTGGTTATAAGTGATGCAACAGTTCACACCCGGGCCGTGCAGCGTAGTGTGCGGCCCGGGTGTGAAAAGTAACGAACTGTTACCGTATGATGGATTTAATGAAAATATACTTGTGTGAATATACAGGAAGTGATATGATTGACAAAGTGATGGAACATTTCCACAGGAAAAGGCTGTCACTTTGCACAGCAGTAAGCTGTGAACAGTAATAATTTATAGCAGAGAAAGGAAACGAATAACGTGACCTACAAAGAAGCAAGGGTATATTTGGACGAAGTGTCGAAATACGGAAGTGTACTTGGCTTAGATGCGATTCGGGGACTTTTGTGTGAACTGGGGAATCCGCAGGATGATTTAAAGTTCATACATATTGCGGGAACCAACGGCAAAGGGTCTGTGCTTGCGTACACTTCAACGATTCTGAGTGAGGCGGGGCTTAAGACCGGGAGATATGTTTCGCCGACGGTATTATCCTATCTGGAAAGAATCCAGGTGGATGGGCAGTGGATTTCCGAAGAGATATTTGCAGAATTAGTTGAAGAAGTTCAGAGAGCTGTTGCGCGTATGGAGACAGACGGAAAAGCAAGTCCGACTGTGTTTGAAATAGAGACCGCAATAGCTTTTTTATATTTCCGGAAAATGAAATGTGATGTGGTGGTGCTGGAAACCGGACTGGGCGGACGCTTAGACGCCACTAATGTTGTGAAGAATACAGAGATTGCAGTGTTTGTGGCGATCAGCAGAGATCATATGGGATTTTTGGGAGAAACACTGGAGGAAATAGCGGAAAATAAGGCGGGGATCATCAAACCCGGATGCACGGTGGTATCGGCGGTGCAGGAACCTTGTGTACGGGCGGCGCTGGAACGAGAAGCACAGAAATATGGCTGTACTGTGATATATGCCGAGCCGGAGAAGGCAGAAGTGATCGAGGAAAATTATCTGGGGCAGACATTTGCTTATAAAGGAATGGAAGCCATACAGATTGGACTTGCCGGGCGGTATCAGATTGGCAATGCAGTCACGGCATGGGAAGTAGTGCAGGCATGGAATCACAGAATTTCAGAAGCGGGAAGAATTTCTGAACAGGCGGTTTGTGCCGGATTTGCAAAAACCAAATGGCCGGGGCGGTTTACCTGTATTTCTGAAAATCCGGTGTTTATTGTAGACGGTGCACATAACGAAGACGCGGCAAGGAGACTGAAAGAGTCCGTAGAAATCTATTTTCCAAAGAAGAAACTAACATATATCATGGGTGTTTTTAAAGACAAGGAATACGAGAAAATTGTGGAGCTGATGATTCCTTATGCGAAACGTGTGTATACGGTAGATCTGCCGGACGGGAACCGGTCGCTGTCATCAGAAGTATTGCGGGATGTGATCAAAAAAGCGTCAGATGACAAAACAATAGAAGCGAAGGCTGTCGGGACGGTCGAGGATGCGGTGCAGTGTGCGCTTCAAAATGCCGGGAATGAAGATGTGATCCTGGCATTTGGGTCGTTGTCTTATCTGGGAAGGGTGATGATGGCAGCGGAAGTATTTCAAAATATGAGGAAAAGAAAATGATAGATCAAGAAAAGATAAAACAGGCAGTTCAGCTGTTGCTAGAGGGGATCGGAGAGGACATCACCCGTGAAGGCCTTGTGGAAACGCCGGATCGTATTGCCAGAATGTATGAGGAAGTCTACAGCGGTTACGAAGAAGATGCAGGAATACATCTTGGCAAAGTTTTTCATGTGAATAATAATGAGATGGTTGTGGAAAAGGATATTACATTCTACTCTACCTGTGAGCATCATCTGCTGCCGTTTTATGGGAAGGTGCATATTGCTTATATACCGGACGGAAAAGTGGCTGGTCTGAGCAAATTGGCGAGAACGGCAGAGGTGTATGCGAAACGGCTTCAATTACAGGAGCAGCTTACCGGACAGATTGCAGATGCACTGATGGAACATTTACAGCCGAAGGGTGTGATGGTGATGATCGAAGCGGAACATATGTGTATGACAATGCGTGGGATCAAGAAGCCGGGAAGCCAGACTGTAACAATTGTAAAACGTGGTATATTTCAGGATAATAAAGATTTGTCGGATACATTTTTCCAAATGATCCGATAAGTTTGCATCAGAGATTCCTTACAGGAAATGTAAAGAAATGCAGATATACAGCACTCAAAGTTAAACATAGGGAGGCATTATGGAAGACAGGCGGGTTAAGGAGCAAGATATAAACATCGTGGAAGCAATCCGCAGACATCCGTTGTTTCAGCAGTATTATAAGCGGCTGGAACAGGCGGAGAAGGATAGAAGATTTTGCTGCCATCAGATGAATCATTTACTGGACGTAGCGAGAATTGCCTACATTCAGAATCTGGAAGAGGGACTTAGATTTCCTAAGAAAATGATTTATGCGGCGGCGATTTTGCATGATATCGGGAAAGCAAGGCAGTATGAAGAAGGTATTCCGCATGAGATTGCATCGGCGGAAATTGCAGAGGAGATTTTAAAAGATATTTCGTTAGGAAAACATAAAGAATTTTCTGATAAGAATATCTTTTCTGAGGAAGAACAGCAGGAGATTTTGGGGGCAATCCGTTCCCACCGGATATACAGAGAAGATATGAATTCATTTGAAAAGCTGTTGTATATCAGTGATAAGAAGTCGCGCCAATGTTTTGCCTGCTCTGCGGAACAAGAATGTAATTGGAGTTTGGATAAGAAGAATATGGAGATTGATCTATGAGAATCGGCAGCAAAGAATTTGATACAAAAAAGCATTGCTATATTATGGGAATCCTGAACGTGACGCCGGATTCATTTTCCGATGGAGGAAAATATACGGATATGGATGCAGCTTTGTTTCACGCAGAGGAAATGGTGCGTGACGGGGCAGATATTTTAGATGTAGGCGGAGAGTCCACCCGTCCGGGGCACATTCAGATTACTGCGGATGAGGAAAGTGCACGGGTTGTTCCGATTGTAGAGGCGGTGAAACAGCGGTTTGACGTGCCTGTGTCTATTGACACATACAAAAGCCGTGTTGCAGAAGCGGCGCTGGCAGCAGGCGCAGATTTGGTAAACGATATCTGGGGGTTGAAATACGATGAGAAGATGGCAGAAGTGATCGCAAAAAGCGGAGCAGCATGCTGTCTGATGCACAACAGAGAAAAGGCAGAATACAACGATTTCATTTCCGATGTATTAGATGATCTGCGGGAAAGCGTAAAACTGGCGAAGTCAGCCGGTATCCGTGAGGATGGAATCTGTCTTGATCCGGGAATCGGATTTGGGAAAACCTATGAGATGAATCTGGAAATGATGAAATATCTGTCTCTCATGTATGAATTAGAGTATCCGATCCTACTTGGAACTTCCAGAAAGTCCATGATCGGACTTGCATTAGATCTTCCGGCGGACCAGAGAGAAGAAGGAACACTGGCGACAACGGTAATGGGCGTGATGAGCGGATGTGGGTTTGTCCGGGTGCATGATGTGAAAGCCAATTATCGCGCGATTAAGATGACAGAAGCGATATTGAGGGTGCATTCTGCAACAGAGCAGCACAGTCCGGCGGACTGTTTTGAGTTGCCAAGCATACGACAAAAACGTCCAGTGGACGTTTTTTAGTGACTATGAAGCCAAAAGACTGAATAGTTGCGGTGCATGCATAGATGAGATGGAATGGCAAGAATATGTTGGGAAGAAAGAGGAATAGCAATGTCGAAGAAGTCACTGGATAAAATAAAAATTGAAAATCTGGAAATATTCGCAAATCACGGAGTTTTTCAGGAAGAAAATAAATTGGGACAGAAGTTTCTTGTGTCTGCAACTCTCTATACCGATACAAGAAGAGCAGGAAGGACAGATGAACTGACTGCGTCCATTCACTATGGCGAGGTCAGTCAGTTTATAGATTCTTATATGAAGTGTCATACCTTTCAGTTGATCGAACGTGTTGCCGAATCCCTAGCGGAAGAACTGCTGGTGAATATTCCCCTTCTTCAAAAAGTGAGAATTGAGGTAAAGAAACCATGGGCGCCGATCGGTCTTCCATTGGAAACCGTATCGGTGGAAGTTGAGCGGCAGTGGCATATGGCATATATTGCGCTCGGATCTAATATCGGAGATTCCAGGCAATATCTGAATGACGCAGTAGGGCAGTTAAATGCATTGCAAAATACAAGCGTTACAAAATGTTCCAAGTATTATGTGACTCCGCCTTACGGCATGGTGGAGCAGGACGATTTCCTGAATGCATGTCTGGAACTTCGGACACTTATGACTCCGGAGGAACTGCTTGAAGAGCTGCACAAGATAGAGCTGGGAGCAGGACGTGAGAGAATTGTACACTGGGGACCGAGAACGTTGGATCTGGATATTATTTTCTATGATGATCTCATTGTGGAAGAGAATGATTTGTGCATTCCGCATGTGGAAATGCATAAGCGGAAATTCGTCTTAGAACCACTGCACGAGATAGCGCCGTATAAACGCCATCCTGTGTATGGAAAGACTGTGAGAGAAATGCTGGAGAAGGTTTGCGGCGCTGAATAAAAAATAAATGGGGCAATTGGGAAATAAACTTTCCCAACAGCTCCATTTTCTGTTATCCTGTCGAAAATTAATTAAAAGTTATAACAACTCTTCAAAGGTATCATAAAACGTTGGATATGAGACATCTACACACTGGCTGTCCAGTATTTTTGTTGTTCCGTCTGCGACCAGCGCAGCGATACTGAATGCCATTGCGATCCGGTGGTCCAAAAGTGTATGGATATTAGCACCATGAAGCGTGCTGCCGCCTGTAATAATCATTCCATCGCTTGTCGGAGTGACATTGACGCCCATCGCAGCCAGATTATCTGTAACTGTTTCGATACGGTCAGTTTCTTTCACTTTTAGTTCTGCCGCGTCTTTGATAACGGTTGTACCCTCTGCCATAGCAGCCATAACAGCAATGACCGGAATTTCATCGATCAGTGCCGGTATGATATCTCCTCCAATTGTAATTCCCTTCAGCTTACTTGTACGGACAAGAATATCTGCAATCGGTTCGCCGCCTTCTGTTCTCTCCCGCAGAAGGGTAATGTCACCGCCCATATCTTCACAGACCTTTAAGATTCCGGCGCGGGTCTGATTGATCCCTACATTCTGAATTAAAATTTCCGAATCCGGCACGAGCAGCCCTGCTGCGATAAAGTAAGCCGCTGAGGAAATATCTCCCGGAACTATGATTTTCTGTCCGTATAATTCTTTGCAGGGGCGGATCAACACAGTTGCGGAGGTACCGTCCAGTGCATGAGAAGTGTGCAGGTCAGCGCCGAATTCTTTCAACATTAGTTCGGTGTGATTGCGTGAAAGGCTGGGCTCTGTCACAGCAGTTTCTCCATCTGCATAAAGTCCGGCAAGCAGGATACAAGATTTTACCTGTGCAGAAGCAACCGGAGAATTATAATGAATTCCATGCAGTTCTCCCGGTGTAATGTAAAGGGGAGCACAGTTGTTCCTGAGAATACTGGTAATATTAGCTCCCATTTGTGTCAGCGGCTCCATAATCCGCTTCATAGGGCGGGAATTTAAAGATTCATCCCCGGATAGCTTGGAATCAAAAGGCTGTCCGGCAAGGACTCCGGAAATGAGCCGGGTCGTTGTTCCGCTGTTTCCTACATTCAGGATCGTTTTGGGAGCATGCAGACCGTGCAGACCATTGCCGTGAACGAGAATCACATCGTCTTTCTTTTCAATGCGTATTCCAAGTTGGCGGAAACAGTCGATTGTTGCACGACAGTCAGCTCCATTTAGGAAATTGTGGACTTCTGTTGTACCCTTGGCAATAGAGCCAAACATGATGCAGCGGTGGGAGATAGATTTATCTCCGGGAATAGTTACTGTACCCTTTAAGCCGGTTACGGCATTCAATTCCAGTGATGTCATATGTGAAATGTCCTTTCATGTAAATTCTTTTATATTCCGTGAAAAAACAGGGAATATCTATATTTGATATACGATATAATGATATTTTTTTAATAATTCTGCCGCCTTAAGAGAAGGTTCTTCCTCATAAAACTCAATTCGCAGCACACCTTCTTCAAATTCACGGTTGTGTATAATTCCGATGTTCTTGATACTGATATTGTTGCTTGCCAAAATGGTAGCAATGGTAGCAATTCCTCCTGCTTCATCCACAATGTCACAGTAGAGGGCAAATTGCTTTTTAATCGGTCCGGCAGAGCTGTCTGGCATGGAATTCCTGTAATCTCTGGAGTTTTCAAACATGGAATAGAGTTCCTGCTCTTCGCCGGCATCGATGGCGTCTTTTGCGTCTTTTAGGACTTTTATATACTCACCGAGGATAGCAGAAATATTTTCTTTATTTTTTATACAGATCTGCTGCCACATGATCGGCGAAGACGAGGCGATTCGTGTAATATCCTTGAAGCCTCCGGCTGCCAGCCGTTTCATCAATTCTTCTTTATTATCTGCCTGGCGGACATAATTTACAAGGCAGGAGGCAAGAATATGCGGCAGATGGCTGATGGCGCCTGTTACATAATCATGCCCGGTATAGTCAAGTACCAGTGGAATTGCGTGCAGAGACTCGATAAAACGCTGGAATTCTGCTGCTTTTTCCTTAGGTACTTCATTGGACGGGGTGAGAATATAATACGCATTTTCTATTAAATGTGCCTTTGCGTTGGAATACCCGCTTTTCTCTGAACCTGCCATTGGATGCCCCCCGATAAATTGTGCGTTCATACCCAATGACTCGGCTTCTTTATGAATAGAGGTTTTTACACTTCCTACATCGGTTATGATGCAGTCAGGCGATGCCAATTCTTTTAAACGGTGCAGATAAGCCGCGTTATAGGCAATTGGCGCACAGAGGAAAATGTATTTGCAGTTTTTCAAATGTTCGTCAATGGAAGAACAGGTAGTATTGATGGTACCGTCCTGTATTGCAAGGGCAAGCATCTCTTTATTTTTATCAAATGCAATCAATTCGTAGTCTGGATAGTAGAGACGGATCGCTTTGGCAATTGAACCGCCGATCAGTCCCAGACCGATAAATCCAATTTTTTGTGGAGAACATTTCTTCGTATTTGCAGTCATAATGATGACCTCCGGTTTGTAAAATGTAGAATAAAAATATTCTATCACTTTAAATTGTAAAAGTAAAGATAATCAAGAATTATAAAAGTCTGCAATTTGCTTGTGAAAAATACATAAAATAGTTGTAATATGCATGAAAATTTAGTACAATATCAACATAACATGTTCGTGCAGACAGTTCGACCGGTAACATTACTAGGGAAGGTCCTATATGATTGTCATTGTGGTCTGCATAGATATGACATACAAGGAGGCAGCAGCATGAAGGTTTACAGAACAGATGAAATCAGAAACGTGGTATTGCTTGGTCACGGAGGCAGCGGAAAGACTAGTTTGGCAGAAGCTATGCTTTATGTATCCGGTGTATCCAATCGTATGGGTAAGATATCAGAGTCCAATACGGTCAGTGATTTTGATAAGGAGGAACAGAAGCGCGGGTTCTCAGTCAGTACAAGTATCGTGCCGATCGAGTGGGAAAAGGCAAAGATCAACATTCTCGATACGCCGGGATATTTCGACTTCGTTGGTGAGGTAGAAGAGGCAGTCAGCGCGGCTGATGCAGCAGTCATTGTTGTGTCCGGTAAGGCGGGTGTACAGGTCGGAACAGAGAAGGCATGGGAATTGTGTGATAAGTATGATCTGCCGCGTATGATTTATGTGACAGAGATGGATGTAGACGATGCAAGTTTCCGGCAGGTAGTGGAAGACCTGACAGCAAGATATGGTAAGAAGATTGCGCCGCATTTCCAGCCGATCCGTGAGAATGAGAAGCTCGTTGGATATATTAATATCATTAAGAATGCGGGAAGAAGATATACAGGCATCGGACAAAGAGAAGAGTGTGAGATCCCGGATTACTGTAAGCCGAATCTGGAGATTTTAAGAGATTCCCTGATGGAGGCGGTTGCAGAGACAAGTGAAGAATTCATGGAGCGGTATTTTGGCGGCGAAGAATTTTCTGTAGAAGAGATTCGCGCAGCAATGCGTACTGAGGTTATGGACGGGGATATCGTGCCGGTTGCGATGGGATCTAATATACAGGCGCAAGGTGTTGCCAATCTGCTTTCTGATATCGTACGTTTCTTCCCAAGTCCGGACAGGAGAAAGTGTCTCGGAATGAACTGTACAACCAACGATATGTTTGAAGCGAATTACGACTTCTCAAAAGCAAAGACAGCATATGTTTTCAAGACAATGGTTGATCCTTTTATCGGTAAATATTCTTTCGTTAAGGTGTGTTCCGGTGTATTGAAAGGGGATGACCTGCTTTATAATGCGGCAACAGATGCAGAAGAGAAACCGGGCAAACTGTATACCATGTGCGGCAACAAACCGACAGAGGTAAGCGAACTGTTTGCGGGGGATATCGGAGCCATTGCCAAGCTGACAAATACCAACACAGGAAATACGCTTTCTACAAAGGCTACACAGGTATTATATCCAAAGACCGATTATTCCACACCATATACATATATGAAGTATACTGTTAAGAAAAAAGGCGAGGAAGATAAGGTTTCGCAGGCACTTGCTAAGATGATGGCAGAAGATGTGACACTCAAAGCAGTCAATGACAGTGAAAACCGTCAGGCGCTGCTCTATGGTATGGGTGACCAGCATCTGGAGATTGTTGCAAGTAAGCTGGAAGCAAGATACAAAGTAGAGATTGCGCTGGAGACACCGAAGGTGGCTTTCCGCGAGACGATCCGCAAGAATTCTGATGTAGATACCAAGTATAAGAAACAGTCCGGCGGACATGGACAGTATGGTCATGTTAAGATGAGATTTGAGCCGTCGGGTGATCTGGAGACTCCATATATCTTTGAGGAAGAGGTAGTAGGCGGAGCAGTGCCGAAGAACTACTTCCCTGCAGTTGAAAAAGGACTTCAGGATTCTGTAGTGAAGGGACCTTTGGCGGGATATCCGGTAGTTGGTGTGAAAGCTACATTGTATGATGGTTCCTATCATCCAGTAGATTCTTCTGAAATGGCATTTAAGACCGCTACTGTTCAGGCATTCAAGAAAGGCTTCATGGAGGCGGGTCCTGTACTGCTTGAGCCAATCGTTTCTCTGAAGGTTACTGTTCCGGACAGTTATACCGGAGATGTTATGGGAGATCTTAATAAGAGACGCGGACGTGTACTTGGCATGAATCCGATTATGGGCGGTAAGCAGGTAATTGAGGCAGATATTCCTATGACAGGAATATTCGGATATTGTACAGTACTTCGTTCTATGACTGGCGGAAGAGGAACTTACGAGTATCAGTTTGCAAGATATGAACAAGCGCCGTCTGATGTACAGGAAAGAGAAATTGCAGCACGAGCAGCAGAAGAATAAATCGAATAAACAGAACGGTTGGAGAGGGATGTGACTTTTAACATCCCTCTTTTACAGTTAGAAAGTTTTATTTTTAGAGGGAAAAGTGTTAGGAAATGGTTTACGTAAGTTAATGTAGAAAACGGGAAAACCATTGTACTTTACGGATAAAGGTGGTATAATTGCTTTCACCTGAAAATGTATAAAAAATACAGGGATTTTAATAAGAATAAAACAGCAGAAACTAAGTAAAGGAAAATCAAAAATGAAGATAGTTATTATTGGAGATGGTAAGGTGGGGTATAAGCTTGCCAAAACCCTCTCTGGAGGAGAGTATGAAGTTACATTAATTGATAATAACGAGAGGAAACTGCAGGATGCAAGCAACAGATTGGATATTTTTTGTGTACATGGAGATGGCTGCAGTGTAGAAATTCAGAAGAATGCAGGGGTAGATGAAGCAGACCTGTTAATTGCGTGTACATCAACGGATGAGTGCAATATGCTGAGTTGTCTGATCGCCCGCCGTGTGGGGGCAAAGCATACGATCGCACGTGTGCGGAATCCGCTTTATTTTAAACAGATTAATATTCTAAAGGAAGACCTGCGGCTGAGTATGGCTGTTAATCCCGAACTGACAGTTGCAGGTGAAATCAGCCGGCTGCTTTTAGTGCCGAATGCAAGTAAGGTAGAGGTGTTTGCCAAAGGAAGAGTAGAATTGGTCGAATTTCCGATTATTGCAGACAGCCGTTTACATGGAATGACACTGGCAGAGGTATATCGAAATTTAAAAATCAAAGTGCTTGTCTGTGCAGTAGAACGCGGGGATGAAGTTCTGATCCCGAATGGAGATTTTGTTATGCATACCGGAGACAAGCTGCATATTGCAGCGTCTCATAAGGATGTGAGCCGCTTTTTTGAAAAGCTGGGACACAGGAAGATGAAGATCCGCCGGGTACTTATATGCGGGGGTGGGCGTGTCAGCTACTATCTGGGGATGCGTTTATGCAGTATGGGAATGCAGGTAAAAATTATTGAAAATACGTATGAGCGGTGTGAGGAACTTTGTGAACTGCTTCCAAAGGCAACGATTATCTGCGGAGATGCAACTCATCATGAATTGCTGGTAGAAGAAGGAATTGATGAGTCGGATGCAGTCATTGCACTGACCGGAATGGATGAGGAGAATATTCTGATAGGATTATTTGCACAGAGCAGGAATGTATGCAAGGTCATTGCCAAGGTCAATGAAGACAACCGGGTAAGAATGGTGGAGAAGCTGGGACTGGATTCTACTGTTTCTGCAAAGACGGCAACGGCAGACGCAATTCTGAGTTATGTCCGTGCAAGAAAGAATTCCCAGAGCAGCGCCAATGTAGAAACATTGTATCAGTTGATAGACGGTAAAGTAGAGGCGCTGGAGTTCATCATCAAGAAAGAAACAAATTATACCAATATTCCATTTAAGGATTTATCTACAAAACCGAACAACCTGATTGCCTGTATCGTGAGGGACCGTCAGATTATCATTCCCAATGGTGATGATTGTATGAAGGTTGGCGATAACGTGCTTATCGTAACGATGGAAAAAAGCATGAAGGATATTGAAGAAATTATATTGTAGGTGCAAGATGAGATGAATAAAAGAATGATTATGTATATCATAGGCAAGATGATGGGAGTAGAAGGTGCAGTACTTCTAATTCCGGCTTTTGTGTCATGGATATACGGAGAGAAAAACGGAATTGTATTTCTGGCAGTGTCAGCGGTGCTTATGCTGGTTTACTTGATGTTCGGGAAAAAGGTTCCGGAAGTTAAAACAATTTATGCCAAGGAGGGACTTGTAGTAGTAGGTTCGGCATGGATTTTATGGTCTTTGTTCGGGGCGATCCCCTTTTTTATTTCAGGTGAGATTCCGAACTATCTGGATGCATTTTTCGAGACTGTGTCTGGATTTACCACAACGGGTTCTACGATTTTGACAGATATTGAAATCTTGTCAAAGGGAACTGCTTTTTGGAGGAGCCTTACACATTGGATTGGCGGTATGGGAGTACTCGTGTTTGTTATGATGCTGACATCTCTGGATGATGAAAACTCAATGCATTTGATGCGTGCCGAAGTTCCGGGACCGGAGGCAGACAAATTAGTGCCTAAGGCGAGGGACACAGCGAGGATTCTTTATACGATGTATTTCATACTGACAGCTGTTGAGGTCATTTTTTTAATGTTTGGCGGGATGAACTTCTATGATGCGCTGCTGCATTCTTTCAGTACGGCGGGAACAGGTGGATTTTCCAGTAAAAATGCCAGTGTTGCATATTATGCCAGTGCTTATATTGACGGTGTGATTACTGTGTTTATGATTTTGTTTGGAATTAACTTTAACTTGTATTTCTTCCTACGGCTGAAAAACTGGAAAGGAATGCTGAAAAACGAAGAGCTTCATGTATATCTGGGAGTTATTGCAGCGGCGGCAGTGATCATCAGTATTAACATTGCCGGAACATATGGAAACCTTGTACATGCATTCCGCTATGCATCATTTCAGGTGGTCAGTGTGATCACGACAACGGGTTTTGTGACGGCAGACTACAATCTCTGGCCAGAATTGTCTAAGATGATCCTGATGTCCCTTATGGTTGTCGGCGCCTGTGCAGGCTCGACCGGAGGCGGTATGAAAGTGTCGCGAATACTGATCCTGTTAAAAAGTGTAAAGCAGGAAGTAAAGAGGATGCTTCATCCCAAGGCTGTGACGATTGTAAAAGTCAACGGCAAAAAGATTGGAAATGATACAATGCGGACTGTATATATTTATTTCATTTGTTATATATTTATTATGATAGGCTCTGTATTGATTGTTTCGATTAATAATTTTGATTTTGCGACAACCTTCAGTTCAGTTCTGACAACCTTAAATAATGTAGGACCGGGAATTTCACTGGTAGGTCCGGTAGAAAACTTTTACAAGTTTTCGGGACTTTCCAAGCTGGTGTTTTGTTTTGATATGTTAATCGGACGACTGGAGATTTTCCCGTATCTGCTTTTGATGTCTCCAGGACTCTGGAGAAGAAAATTTTGATTTTGTGATACAGGGACGCAACAACTCCTGTTTTTCAAAATAGATAAAGATGTACGCAAGTACAGAAGAAAGTAAGAGGAAATATGTATGAAAAATCTGAAAATGAAAATCGGAGCGGTAATTGCAGTTCTGGTTTTGGCTGCGGTATATTACTATGTGTCTCTTCCTGCGGTCAATATCCATTCATCGGATCTGTGGATGTTTTTGATCGTGTTGGTAATCATAAGTGCTGCTTTGTATATCAGCAAAAAGAAGCCAAGTCGTTATGAAATCAAAGAACTAAAGGGAATGAAGATCATTGCCGCAGTGTTTATTGTGATCGTAGGCGCATATCTGATCGGAACATTGTTGTCTTCACCAATTGTTAATGCAAAGAAATATCAGCAGCTTCTAAACGTAGAAGAGGGTGAGTTTACAAAGGATATCGAGGAATTGTCCTTTGACCAGATTCCGTTGTTGGATAAGGACTCTGCAATGATTCTCGGAAACAGAAAAATGGGAAGCATGGTAGATATGGTATCTCAGTTTGAGGTAGACAACTGGTACAGCCAGATTAATTATCAGGATCGTCCGGTACGTGTATCGCCGCTACGATATGCCAGTCTGATCAAATGGTTTACCAATCAGAAGGAAGGGATTCCGGCATATATCAAGATTGATATGGCAACTCAGAATACAGAGCTGGTGAAGCTGGAACAAGGTATGAAGTATACAACCAGCGACCACTTCAACAGAAATATTTACCGCCATTTGCGGTTCAGATATCCGACCTATATCTTCAATGAACTGAGTTTTGAGGTTAATGATGAAGGTGTTCCTTATTGGATTTGTCCGGTGAAGAAGTACAATATCGGTCTGTTTGGCGGTGTAACGGTCGGACGTGTGGTATTGTGTAATGCTGTTACCGGAGAGACAGAAGATTATGCGATCGATGATGTGCCGGAGTGGATCGACCGTGCCTATTCAGCGGATCTTTTGGTTGAATTGTATGATTATTACGGAGGTCTGAAGCATGGTTACTTCAACAGTGTGCTTGGACAACGTGACTGTCTGATGACAACGACAGGTTATAACTATCTGGCAATTGATGATGATGTGTGGGTATATACAGGTGTGACTTCTGTGAGCGGTGATCAATCCAATGTTGGATTTGTGCTGATGAATCAGAGAACGATGGAAACCAAGTTCTATGAGATTGAGGGTGCGACAGAAGCCTCAGCCATGTCTTCAGCGGAAGGACAGGTGCAGAACTTGAAATATGTGGCAACGTTCCCGCTTTTGTTGAATATTTCCGGAGAGCCGACGTATTTTATAGCGTTGAAGGATGATGCAGGATTGGTAAAGAAGTATGCCATGGTAAATGTACAGAAATACCAGATTGTAGCAATTGGTGATACGGTAAGTGAATGTGAGCGTGTATACACTGATCTGATGTACGAGAATGGAATCAAAGTAGTGGCAGAGGATACAAGGGAAATCCAAACCATTACGGGTAACATTACCAAGATTGCACAAGGTGTTATTGACGGCAATTCCCATTACTATGTGATGTTGGAAGACTCTGATGATATTTTTGACGTGTCAGTTGCAGACTTCATCGATATTATTAAATATGATGCAGGTGATAAAGTGACAATTGAGTACAAAAAAGGGGAAAAGAGCAATACAGTATTGTCCCTGAACGGAGAAAAGCGGTAACAGTTCAGCCTTTTGGCTGCGCTGTTACTCAAAACAGTCCACGGACTGTTTTATCGCATGCTTGGCAACTGAATCCGCCCTATTTTAAGTTCACCTACGGTGAAAGGGCGGATTCTATTCTACATCACGTATTCTTACGGACTTTGCAGCAAGTGCTAAGTCCTGTGCTGAACTGTTACGAAAAGCAGACAGTAAAAGTGTCTGCTGAGGAAGAGTAAAAAGTAAAAAAAGAACACTCTGTCAGAAATCAGAAGTAATAAAGTATGATTTACAGTCAGAGTGTTCTTTTATGTAATTATCAGTTAGTTGAGCACCTGGAAGTCAGGGCTTTCGATTCCCTGAATCTTTTCTTTTTCTGCGCTGACACTGATATAGAATTCTATGTTATCGTTTTTGGAAATCTTGCTGACTTTCGCAAGGAAATCCGGGAGACTGTCGAGGGTGATGTCTGCCTGCTTCAGAATGCCATCAATGAAAATTATATCAATGTCATGATTGCCGGCAACCATACCATATAAAAATCCAACCAGTTCTTCTAAAGTTGTGATATCGTGGTAATCATCCATGCAGATTGCACGAATACTGAAGTTAACGCTTGTTGTGTCTCTGTGACTTTTCTTGATGAGAACGACATTCCCATTGGAAGTCTTAACCTTTTCGTTTGCGAGTTCAATCATTTGCTGTGTTTTTCCGCTGCCCTTTGGACCTGTCAATAAATATACCATAGCGAATCTCTCCTTTATGTAGATGTATTTTTGAGTAATCCAACTGCTCAAATTTCTTAAATTTATTATACACTAAACCGGTGCTGCCTACAACTAAAAAAAGGAAAAATACAAAGAAAAATCAAAAAAGGTCAGTTGACAAAACGCCTGTTGATGCATAAGATAAGATAACGGTTACAGAATAGATACAGATGGAGGAAGTGCAAATGAACGGAAATGTTTGGATTGGGATATTGATTCCTTTTGTTGGGACAACGCTGGGAGCAGCAATGGTTTTTTTTATGAGAAAAGAGATGAATGAAAAGCTTCAGAAGGCATTATTGGGGTTTGCCTCGGGAGTGATGATCGCGGCATCTGTGTGGTCATTGCTGATTCCGGCAATCGATATGAGCGAAGAGCAGGGCGGCATTGCGTGGATTCCGGCGGCAGCGGGCTTCCTGATGGGAATGGGATTTTTGCTTATGCTGGATACATTAACCCCACATTTACACTTGAACGAAGATGCCCCGGAGGGACTCCCGTCAAATTTAAAAAAAACGACAATGCTCGTCCTTGCCGTTACGCTGCATAATATACCAGAGGGAATGGCAGTCGGCGTGACATTTGCGGGAGTGATGATGGGGAATACAATGATGTCGCTTGCAGGCGCATTTGCCTTGTCAATGGGAATTGCGATTCAGAATTTCCCAGAGGGAGCGATCATTTCCATGCCTCTTAGAAGCGAAGGATATACAAAAGGAAAAGCATTTCTGTATGGAGCGGTATCTGGAGTTGTGGAACCTCTGGCAGCGTTTGGCACCATTTTGCTGACCAGTCTTGTTGTGCCGGTTCTGCCGTATCTGCTGTCATTTGCCGCAGGGGCGATGATCTATGTTGTGGTGGAAGAGCTGATTCCCGAGTCTCAGATGGGAAAACATACGAATATCGGTACGATTGGCGTAGCCATTGGGTTTACATTGATGATGATACTGGATGTAGCTCTTGGATAATCAGAATCGTTCTTTTTTTCTTGACTTCTCCGTATAATCTTCTTATAATAAACAGGTATATAAGAAAGACGAAGATAAGGAATAGTAGAAGTCATATGTTTTTCAGAGAACTGCCGTAAGGTGCGAGGCAGGAAACAAAAGCTTTGAACTGGCCTTTGAGTTCTTTTGGTGAAAGTGTTATGTGCCGCAGAGGTATTAGAAGATAAGACGGCAGAGCAGGAGTAAGCAGAAGCGGAACTTCCCGTTACAGAAGAAATGAGTGCATTTGATACAGCGGCTGCGAAAGACAGCGGTATTAAGTGAATGAGAGTGGTACCACGGAAAACAAAGCCTTTTCGTCTCTTAAGCGTATGAGACAAAAGGCTTTTTATAATGTGGAAATGGCGCAAAAGCCACTCTTCTGCAGACGGAGAGAATAAGAAGTGATATTTCTTGTTTATCATTTAAGAAAGGTAGGAAGGTAAAATGGCACAAAGAATTGTCTACAATCATAAGGCAATCGAAAAAAAATGGCGTGAAAAGTGGGAAGAGAACCCCGTGAACCCAAAAGTTGATGAAAATGGCAGCAAAAAGCAGAAATACTATTGTCTGGACATGTTCCCATATCCTTCGGGAAACGGACTTCATGTAGGGCATTGGAGAGGATATGTCATTTCAGATGTATGGAGCCGCTATAAACTCCAGCAGGGATACTACATCGTACATCCGATGGGATGGGATGCGTTCGGTCTGCCGGCGGAAAACTATGCGATCAAGATGGGGGTACATCCGGCGATCTCTACAGCAGAGAATATAAAAAATATCAAGAAGCAGATTAACGAAATCGCAGCTCTTTACGACTGGGATATGGAAGTAAATACAACAGATCCAGATTTCTACAAGTGGACACAATGGATTTTTGTAAAAATGTTTAAAGAAGGTCTGGCATACGAGAAAGAGTTCCCAATTAACTGGTGTCCGTCCTGTAAGACAGGTCTGGCAAATGAAGAGGTTGTCAATGGAAAATGTGAGCGCTGCGGCGCTGAGGTGACCAAGAAAAATCTCCGTCAGTGGATGCTGAAGATCACTGCATATGCAGACCGCCTTCTGAATGATCTGGACAAACTGGACTGGCCGGAAAAAGTAAAGAAAATGCAGTCTGACTGGATTGGAAAATCTTATGGTGCAGAAGTAGAGTTCCCGGTTGATGGAAGAGACGAGAAGATTACGGTATATACAACAAGACCGGATACGCTTTATGGCGCAACCTTCATGGTACTTGCGCCGGAACATGAACTGGCAGCTTCTCTTGCGACAGAAGAGACAAAAGAAGCAGTGGAGAAATACATTTACGATGCATCTATGAAATCTAATGTAGACCGTCTTCAGGATAAGGAGAAGACAGGTGTATTTACGGGAAGTTATGCAATCAATCCGCTGAACGGCGCCAAGACACCAATCTGGCTGTCCGATTATGTATTGGCTGATTACGGTACAGGCGCAATCATGTGTGTACCGGCTCACGATGACCGTGATTTTGAATTCGCAACGAAGTTCAATATTCCGATCGTTCAGGTAATCGCAAAGGACGGAGTAGAAATTGAAAATATGACAGAGGCTTATACAGAGGCTTCCGGTACAATGATCAATTCCGGTGAGTGGAATGGAAAGGAATCAGCAGTTTTGAAAAAGGAAGCGCCGCATATTATCGAAGAGCGTGGTATCGGAAAAGCAACTGTGAACTTCAAACTTCGTGACTGGGTATTCTCCCGCCAGCGTTACTGGGGTGAGCCGATTCCGATCATTCACTGTCCGGACTGTGGAAATGTTCCGGTGCCGGAAGAAGAACTTCCGCTTCGTCTGCCGGAGGTAGATTCCTATGAGCCGACAGGAACCGGGGAATCTCCGCTTGCGGGAATTGAAGAGTGGGTAAACTGTACTTGTCCAGTCTGCGGAAAGCCTGCAAAACGTGAGACAAATACAATGCCGCAATGGGCGGGATCTTCATGGTACTTCCTGCGTTATGTAGACAGCCACAATAACGAAGAACTGGTTTCCAGAGAGAAAGCAGACGAAATGCTTCCGGTAGATATGTACATCGGCGGCGTGGAGCATGCAGTATTGCATTTGCTGTATTCACGTTTCTATACGAAGTTTTTGAATGATATCGGCGTGGTTGATTTTGATGAGCCGTTCCATAAATTGTTCAATCAGGGAATGATTACCGGAAAGAACGGAATCAAGATGAGTAAATCTAAAGGGAATGTAGTTTCCCCAGACGCACTGGTCAACGATTATGGCTGTGACTCCCTGAGAATGTACGAACTCTTTGTAGGACCGCCGGAGCTAGACGCAGAGTGGGATGACAGAGGAATCGATGGTGTAAACCGTTTCCTGAAACGTCTTTGGAACCTGCTTTTGGACAGCAAAGAGGCGAATGTAGAGCCAACAAAAGAAATGGTGAAGATCCGCAACAAAATGGTTTATGATATCACAACACGTCTGGAAACATTCAGCCTGAATACAGTTATCTCCGGATTCATGGAGTATAACAACAAGCTGATCGACCTTGCGAAGAAGACAGGTGGCGTTGATAAAGAAACATTAGAGACGATCGCAGTATTACTTTCTCCGTTTGCACCGCATTTTGCAGAAGAAATGTGGGAGCAGTTAGGTCATACAGAGAGTGTATTCCGTGCGGGATGGCCGGCCTACGATGAGAATGCAATGAAAGATGATGAGATTGAAGTTCCGGTGCAGATTAACGGAAAGACAAGAGCAGTTATCAGCATTCCGGCTGAGACAACAAAAGAAGAAGCAATTGCAGCAGGTAAAGAAGCGGTTGCAGATAAATTGACAGGCACGATCGTGAAAGAAATCTATGTGCCGAAGAAGATTATAAATATTGTTCAGAAATAGTAATAAAAAGAGCCTTTTCCCTTGTAAATATTGGGAGTAGGCTCTTGCTTTATATTCGCTGATACTGAAAGGATACCATTATTCATGCTTTCTTAATTTTGTTCACAATCTCGTTTGGAGTAAATGGAAATAAGTGCGAGAAGGTTTTGAATGTGATTGTTGGTGATTCATGCCCTAACCGTATTATTACGACAAAAAATAAATATGGTTAGCAGTTTGGGAGATAAGGAATTCAACCGATTTCTAATACACGACTGAAAATTTATGTAAAATTGACTGTTTCACTTTATAAGCAATTATATATTGTAAATTAGATGCTGTTCTACTATAATTTTAATATCTGATATGAACTATAAAAGCAGTGGAGAAGTGGTTTTTCATTATGGAAAATAAAATTGTAAAATAAAAGTGGTGAAATCCTTTGTAAATATAAGGTTTTAAATAAAATAAGACTGTAAAATTTTATAATACCAAAATGTATTGGAGGGGTAAACAATGAATATCAAACCAAGAGGAAAGCAGGAAGAGGTTATGGCACTTCCTGCAAAAGGACATATTGTTGTTTTAGGAACGGCTGGAAGCGGAAAAACAACCGTTGCTTTGCTGCGTGCTCATCATCTTGCCAACATTCCTAATGGTGGCAAGGTGTTGCTTGTTACATTTAATGGGGCATTGGTTAAATATATGCGTGGGCTAAGTAATTATCAAACTCAAAAGCTTGTGGTCGAAAATTATCATACATTTGCTCGCGGCTATTTAAATAGTCGTGGTAAAATGCCACGTTGGAACGGAATTGCAGACCCGGATGAAAAAGTATCTTACATAGAGCAGGCTTTGGATTATTTTAAAAAGAAATATCCAACAGAATCGACTTTTAAGCGTTCCTTAGAATTTTTTATTGAGGAAATTACATTTATAGAAAGATTTGGTTTTTCAGGTATTACCGAGTATAAAGAAGCGGAACGTATTGGGCGCGCTTCTGCAAATATTAAACGTGAAAATAGGAAATGGGTTTTTGAAGTATATGAAAGATATCGAGAATTGCGCGAAGCAGACGGTAAAAAATATGATTGGGATGACTTGGCACTATATGTTTTTAATGAATTGCGAAATGACGATAGTGAACGGAGATATACACATATTATTATAGACGAGGGGCAAGATTTTTCGCCAATGATGATTAAGTCACTGGTAGAGTCTGTAGCAGATAACGGCTCACTTACATTTTTCGGGGATGTTGCACAACAAATCTATGGTAGTCGCCTGTCATGGCGTGATTCTGGTATAGATATCAATAAAGTATGGCGCTTTGACGTAAATTATCGCAATCCTGCAACAATTACAGCATTTGCAAAATCCATAACCCGAAATAAATACTAGCGACAAGATGAAGATATGGTAGAAGCAGCTTCTCAGATTGCAGAAGGACCAAAGCCAATATTGATAGAGTTTTCCCATAAACAACATGAAATTAATTGGATTGTAGATCGTGCAATAGCGATAGGAAAAACATCGTCTACTGTCATTGTCTGCAGAAATAGGGCTGATATTGCTATCTTCTTACCTTTGCTAAAAAAAAGAGGTTGTGAAGCAATAGAAATTAATAAAGAAACTCCTGGTTTTGCTCATTTAAAGAAAGTATATCTTACAACTTTTCACGCTGCGAAAGGGTTGGAATTTGACAACGTATTTATTCCATATCTAATTGAGGATAAGTTCCCGGATCCTGATATGATTTCGAGCGCTGTTTCTATTGAGGAAACGTATGCAGATGAAATAAAACTCCTTTATGTTGCCGTAACCCGATCAAAATATGGTCTTTATATGACCTACTGTGGAAATTTGTCGCCTTTATTTCCACGAGATTCAGATACTTACGATTTCTATGATGAGGAGGATTTGTCATGAGTGCATATGATATTTTGACAACACGCGGCGTTACTCGACTATGTCATTTTACAAAGTTTCAAAACCTGACACATATTATCACTTCTGTAGAGGGTATTTTAGCTAGCAGTTCAATACGCCAAGATACGAAAAATGTAAATGATACCGCACGCTATGACGGGGAATTGGATTTTGTATGTTGTTCTGTACAGTACCCAAATTCGTGGTTTTTAAAAAGAGCTATGCAGAATAATTTGGATAAAATTTTTAGAGAGTGGGTTGTTTTGTATATTGATTTGAGCATACTAAAATATAAAAACATAAAATTTTGTCCTTGCAATGCAAGTAAGGAAAATGGAGCTTATATAAGCAAAAACATGGATAATATAGATTCCATTTTTGCCTCTACCGTTTCTACTTTTGATTATCCAAGAACATCAAAAATGCTTCCTTGCTGTCCAACAGACGGACAAGCCGAGATATTGATAGAAAATAGTATTCCACGAGAATATATCAAGGGCATTGCCGTTGGTAACGAGGATGTTGCAGGACGTGTCTATTCGATTTTAAAAATGTATGGTGTGGAGTATATAAGCATATATATTGCTCCAGATGTATTGACTACGGAATGGAGCAATATGATTAAAAAAGGTTGTTCACCAAATGAAATTCGATGTGAATGGTCAGAGGAGGTTTAAATTATGTCTATGAAAATACCGACTCAACTGGAAAAATGTAAAGGTGCTATGTTAGCTACGGCTATTGGCGATGCATTAGGGTGGCCTAATGAACCGCGTTCTAAAAACAGAGCAAAAAAACCAAAAGTCATGGATAATTTTGTTGGGTGGATTCGCAGTTCTAATAATCCGCGGTGGCATGATGAGAAGATTTTGCCCGGCGAGTACAGTGATGATACGCAACTGACACTGGCTGTGGCACGAAGCATTATTGCTGGTGACTGGGAGACATTTTTTGCAGAAAAAGAACTTCCTTTCTGGTTAAATTACGAGCGTGGAGGGGGAGGCGCTTTGCTAAAAGCAGCCAAATCATGCGAAAAAGGAATTTTGTTATGGCAATCCCGTTATACTCGAGACTACTATAATGCTGGCGGCAATGGTGCTGTAATGCGTATTTTACCCCATGTTATTGCATCTGCAAAAACGCCCAATACTGCGAAACTAATAGCGGATGTTATGAAGGATACTCTTATAACTCACGGTCATCCTCGTGCGTTTTTAGGTGCAACATGTTATGCCTATGCGCTGGAGTATCTTTTGAAGAAAGAAACCGTTCTTGAATATGGCGAACTTGTTGCTGCTGTAATAGATGGCCAGAATGTTTGGGGGGCAGTTCCAGAATCGGATATCTTTGAAAAATGGTTTAATATTGCCCAACAAAATCTTGAATATGACTTTTTGATAGAATGGAAAAATGTGTGCGCCCGTATGGTAAAACAACTTGAATTTATAGGAACTTCGCTAAAAAAAGGGTTAATTCTTGATGATACAAAAGTACTGACTAAGTTAGAATGCTTCGATAAATCAAATGGTGCCGGAGATGTTGCTATATTAGCTGCCATCTATTTAACTTCGAGATATGCAAATAACCCTTCTCTTGGAATAAAAATCCCTGCGTTCTCATTTGGTGCTGATACCGATACTATTGCGTCTATTACAGGTGGATTATTGGGAATGCTTAGCGGAACAGATTGGATCCCGACAGAATGGAGAGAAGTTCAAGATTATAACTGTCTCATTCAAATGGCGGAATTACTAATGGCAGACAATAAAAAGGAAGCTACCAAAAAAGAAGTCGCAGAGGCAAAAACTCAAAATAATCAATGGAATGCTACACCTATTGGTAAAATGCGATTTATCAAATCAAGTAGTGTTCCAAATGGAAAGAATGGTATCGTAATAATCGACAAGTGGCAGACCGCACTTGGGCAAACTATATACACAAAAACTTTTCAGCCTAAAAATATATCTATACAATCTCATCAATTAAAAAAACTAGTGTCAACACCTCAGCAAGTTATACCTAAAGAATCGAAAAAATTCGTTCTGAATTT
This sequence comes from Mediterraneibacter agrestimuris, assembly GCF_943193195.1. GTDB lineage: Bacteria > Bacillota > Clostridia > Lachnospirales > Lachnospiraceae > Schaedlerella > Schaedlerella agrestimuris. Next base: position 33,077 of record NZ_CALPDG010000040.1, read on the forward strand.
GATGGACGTATCAGAATTACTTGGAAATCCAGAATTTAAAACGAATATTACCATAGGTAAAGTTTTGAAAATTATTAAAGACTTGATTGATGGCAAAGAAACAAGCAAAAATCTTTCTAAAAAATATAAAGTTGATCAACTATTTGTAGAACAAATAGGAAAATATGTAACAGGACTGAAAGATAGTAACCGGGTTTAATAGTGTTATTAAATTGCTATATGTTTTAGAAGTAACATTCGATCATGATACGGTTTGGCTTTCTATAGACCAGATGGCTGAACTATGTTGCGGACATACTTAGGACTGGAGAAGATAGCCGAAACCTATCCGCTCCGGGAAATATAGGAATTAAAAGATAATCGTCTTTACTTTACTAGAGCAGAGGCGATTATTTTTTATGCTTGTTGTTTCCGGCAAATTAAATGCTGCCTTGTCCGTCAGATTAGAACAGGTCTTACAGGGCACTTAATCATGGTATGGAGTATATAGTTTTAGAAGCTTCCAGCATACTATTAAAAAAAGACTCGCATTAAGTAGAGAGAAAGAGAAGGTAATGCGCCTTGCTTTGGAAGGGCAGCAGGTTGAAAACAGGATGACATTTTTAAAGATCCCTATGTTCTGGAATTTATCGGATTGTCGGAAGAAACTGTTTATTCAAAAACTAAATTGGAAAAACATCTGATAGACAATTTGCAAATGTATGTTAACTATTATGAAAGAAAAGTAAAGCTTGAGGATGAAAATCCGACAATTGGCATCATTATTTGTAAAGATAAGAAAGATGCGGTGGTAGAAATGATTTTGCCAAAAGAAAATAATCAGATATTTGCGAGCAAATATTAAACGGTGCTTCCAAGTAAAGAAGAATTGCAACAGTTAATGAATGAAAAAGAATAGATAGCTTAATATATAGAACAAATCAGAGGATTTTTCACATGAAACTAAAATACTGGCATAACTAAATCGCATAAAAAGATATACCCATCCGGGCATCCCGTATACATGCCCGGGGCGGGCGGACTACCGTTCGATAAGGTATAAAAAAGCACAGAACAGAAGTTCGATTTTGGTCTGTATTTTTTTGACTTATATGTTATAATGAAAAACCAAATGACTGGATAATACTATCTGTACTGGTTGGTGTTATTCAGTGTTGTTTCGTTTCAAAAATACGGTTTTCCCAACGGAATACTGCGTAATGTGACCTGCATTCGTGTAACTGCTATTTTAACGCTTATTCGCCAGCTTTGCAAGCCCATTTTACACGAATCGAAAATCAAATTACACGAATTTCGGGCGAATAGGCAAACTTTTTTCGGTCACAAATTGGAGGTTTTCATATGCCAGATAAGAGAGGAAATTCGCAATCCGCTGACAATAGTCAGCTACTTGCTCATAAAAGCAGCCCAAAGGACGGGCATGCTTTTAAATTACAAGCCCCCTACAAGCCCACAGGCGACCAGCCGCAGGCCATTGCAGAACTGGTCAAAGGCTTCAAAGAGGGCAATCAATTTCAGACTTTACTAGGGGTTACGGGTTCCGGCAAGACATTTACGATGGCGAATGTCATTCAGGAATTGCAGAAGCCAACGCTGGTTATCGCCCATAACAAGACGCTTGCGGCGCAGCTCTACGGAGAATTCAAGGAGATGTTCCCTGAGAATGCAGTGGAGTATTTTGTGGACAAGATGGGGATTATGGACGAAATAACACTAGGTGGATGGATAGAGTTTGTGACCTGGATTCGTGTAATGGATTATGCAACACCATATAGATAAAATCCATTGTTTATATGGTAGAAATAATATGTCGTACAATTTGGAGAGGTGGGAGCTATGCAGGAGCATGAGATTATATTATATCAGTTAGAGAATACAAATGTTTATGTGAACGTCATTTTTAAAGAAGAAACATTTTGGATCACGCAAAGAGTAATGGCAGAATTATTTGATTGTACAACAGATAATATTTCGTTGCATTTGAAAAATATTTATAAAGAAGAATTGGACGCAGAAGCAACTACCGAGTTTTTCTCGGTAGTTCAAAATGAAGGTGGAAGATTGAAAATGAAAAGTAGAGGTTATCCATTACCTTAATCGCATCACAACAAAGCCATCTTACGGTGGCCGCTTTGAAATTTGAATATGTAGACAAAGTTACAGGTTATTTCGTTGCTGACTTGATGCGGAAACCTTGAAACTGAGCCATTAAAATCGCCTGCTCAATCGTGATTTCACGAGTTGTCGGAAGAATATCAGATTTTTGGTATAAATCTGAATTATAATTCTCACTATTTTTGAGCATGTGGTATAATCCCATCTTTGACAGTTAAGAAAAAGAAAAATCGCTGTATTCCTTGTGTTTACTGGGTTACAGCGATTTTTGTCGTTGTCGCGGACTATAGTAATTTATTCTTTTCCTTTGCTTTTTTTCTGAATATTTCTCATT
>NZ_CALPDG010000041.1 GCF_943193195.1 Mediterraneibacter agrestimuris
CGTGATGCTTCCATGATTGTTGAAAACATTTGTTGTCAAGGTTCAGTTCTTGGCTACGAGTTTTATTTTCGTAGCAATGTACGCTATATTTCCAAAATATTACGCATGTAAGATTTTGGAGTAAAAAAATTTCTCTTTGCTGGGTATATCGTACTGTGCATTCCTCCTCTCTTCTTATTACATGCGTAAGATTTCGCAACAAAAAAAATTTCGTCCGCAATCCTGCTGCACTTGTGTAAATATTACATCAGTAAGATTTAGAAGTCAAGTTATCTTTATACAAAAAGGCTCCTGCCGGGAGGTATCATACATTTTCGCAAAAGTAATACCTTTTAGCAAAAGCCTATTATTCAGCAGAGTTTCAAAACACCCCACTGCTACGATATTCAAATAGGTCATTCACGAAGCTACAAAACACACATCCATTTTTGTTCCTTAACACTCTACAAACCGCAGAAAATCAAGGTTTCTTTGAAAGCAGACAAATGGTTTCAATATTCCCCTGAACTTTGATTTTATACTGCATAGCGAAAGTATGCAATAGATTTTCAAAGTGGGGTAATGGTTTTATCCCCTCTTATATTCTTCCCAAGACTTTTCAAACAATTGTCTACAACATACATCTCTTAACAACAATCTGAAACCTCTTAAAAAATTGATATTGATGCTACCCTCTTGCTTTTCGTAAATATATCGCCAATATTCAAACGCATTGGATGCTTCACTCAGTAATTCATCAAACATATTTGCATTCGTAGAATTAAACCATTCACGCATTCATTCTTCAACAAGAGCTGCTGTTGCATTATCTAACGTTCTGAATTCTTCCCATAATGTTTTTAACTTATGACCTTTTATTTCTGTAACTGTTCTACCATGAAAAACTAAGAGCGTTTTAATAAATACTTCACAAGCAAATGCAGAATTTACAATTCCAGACACTGTATGAGAGTGCATTCTATATTCAATATTATTAGGCTCCACTTCACAGAATTTTGCACAATCACAAAATGCACAGGCATGTTCAAACATGCGCTGAGAATCAAGTATAGCACTCCCGCTCATTTCATCATCCTCCTATTCCTTACCACCAACTTTTGAGAAAAAGTATCCTTTCGCCAAAATGTATATTTCCCGTTCTCCAAAGTCTATCCCCTGGGGTAAACATCCGATTATATCATCACTCTACGGAAACAGAAACACACATCTATTTTATTCCCAAAATGGCGAAATCCTTTGATTTATTGGTTTTTTTTCGACAGAAGGCAGACTGTCTCCACATGAGTCGGAGCTACTATGTAAACACAATTTTTCAGCCTCGTCACTCGTATAGGAACACAATTCTATGTTTTTACTTCTTCGCTTTTTTCTTTGCCGTACCATGTATTCTTTTAATGCTTTCTAAATATTCTTCTTCAACTGGCGATAAATTCTGAACCTGATATCTTCTGTATTCTTCTGCTGCTTTTTCCATTGCCTGTGCATGACTGATTTTCCCTACTCCCTGCAATAATTTTTCTCCTGTCGTTTTCAATATATTATCAAGATGCTCTACATAATCAGACATATACATGGGATGATGGCGCATTGCCTGAATTTCTGCAAAATCAAAATATCCAGACACGATATTATTTAAAATCTTCAATTCTTCCTCATTTAAATAATTCTTTGCGATTCCAATATCTTTCAATGTCGGGAAATCACCCGAAAAATTCTTAAGCCCCATAAACGGCTGTTCTGCATCTACACGTTCATATATTACTTCTGCCGCAGTATGCCCATGCGCTGCATAATGCAGCTTATTTTGAACCATTTTAAAAAATGCGATGGATTCACTGCTTTTGGGATTATAATCCACACTGGTAGCGTAAAGGTCAAGCACCTGACGGTACATCACTTTTTCCGATGAGCGAATATCCCGTATACGGTCTAATAACTCCTTCCAGTAATTTCCACCCCCTAGATTCTTTAATCTCTCATCATCCATAGTAAAACCTTTTATCATATATTCTTTCAGACGTTCAGTTGCCCAACGCCGGAAATTTGTCGCTATTCTGGATTTCACTCTATAACCAAGAGAAATAATCATGTCAAGATTATAGTAGGGCATCTCTCGTGAAACTTCGCGATTTCCTTCCTTGCGAACCTGTCGGAATTTCCGACAGGTTGAGTTTTCATCTAATTCAAATTCTTCATATATATGTGAGATATGTTCTACAACATTTGTTCGCGACGTTTGGAACAAATCTGCCATTTGCTGTTGTGTCAACCACACTGTTTCGTCCTGTATTTTAACCTCAAGCTTTGTCAAACCGTCTTCGGATTGATATATAAGGATTTCTCCACAATTATCCACTTATAACTCCTCCATCTTCATTTCTTTAGACATACATTTGAATTCTCTGATATATGGCTTCATGAATGTTATTAATATCTGGATTTTTCATATCTGCTATATTAACTAAAAATTCCGCAACGGAACGAGCAATATCTTCTGATTTTTTTAGCTCTTGCCCCAAAGCTAGCCCATTGGTATAACCCAATCCCATTAAATTTTTCTTCAATATCTCAACTCTTTTTTCCCAATATTTTACATATTTTATTTGTTCTTCCGTTGAGTATATATTGGTATCAATAATAACAGGAAAAATATGCCTACGATATTCTACTTCTTTCATTATTTCTAAAACTTCATACATACAGTTTACAGATTTAAGATATGAATCACTTATAAGCAATACTGCAAAATCATTTTCCCTTATTGTCTGCATAAAATCTTTTAAACTTTGCCAATTGTCCACCCCTCTAATATCACGAGTAACCTCTACACCTTTCTTGCGTAAATATTCATCAATTTTGTTTGCTCTTTCTGTATCATTCCAACAATATGAAAGAAAAATACTATGCTCATCTGTCTTTATGTTTTCTATCTTAGATGTTTCTATTGTTCCATCATCCATCCCATCAACCATAACATATGCCTCTGCTTGCGAAATAAGTTTCATGTACATTTTAAATTTTTCTTCTCTATACTGCTCCTTTGTAGCCTGTCCATACATCACCTTTACAGAGGACGGAACAATAAAACCATTTTGTATTTTGTCCGCCTTTTTTGTATACTCACTTCCGATGCCAAAAATATCTCTGAATATTTGGCATATTGTTGGTTCTATATCCTCTATTTCATTCGCACCACTATTCATCATCTGATTTTTCAAAAATGATAATCTATTTAATTTATTTTTGGTATTCACAATTCCTTCCCCTTTCTTTTATGTAATAATGCTATTCCTTTGAGCCGCTCTTTAATCCTTCTTTAATCTGTTTATTAATTTCTTCTTGCAATTCTGGCGAACCCATAGCATTACTCATTATTCCTCCAAATAGTCCTCCTACAATATCTTTTACTGCGCCATATTTTGCCGAATCCTCTAACTCCTTTTCTTTCCTTTTTATCTCATTTTCATGCTCTATTTCTAATAATTGCATCTTATTCTGATGCTCTTTTTCAATCTTTTCTAATTCCATTTTGTGCTGTTCTATCAATGAATCCATATCTAATTTATGCTGATTCATTAACCTTTCTATTTCATGCTTATTTGACTCTTTAAGAATATCTATATCTTGTTGAATTTTCTTAGACAACGTCATATAAGCTCCCCTCCATGAACATACTCCAATCAAGAGCGAAAAAACATATGGAAAAATCTCGCTAAAATTCATATCACAAATCCTCCTATATTTTTTATCATTAAACATATTCCCTAAATAAGCCAAGACAGCCATGCACAAATATTTTTCAATAAAAATAAATTTTATTAAAAAACTGTAAAAAATTCCCACTACATCTTATCATATAAATTACTCCTCCTTAGTGCTGAATCCAATATTTTACTTTTTTCAAAAGTCATGAGAATACTATCCTGCTCATTGCTTTCAAGACAAAATTGATAGACATCATTTGAATATCCCGTAAATTCCTTTATTGTATGAGACGGAACCCCCAATTTTATCATCTGTATAATCGAATATTTCGCAATACATTTAGCCTGCACATTTCCTGTAATTCCTTTCAGTATATAAAACATTTTTGTATTATCTAATTTTCGCTTATTCTTCCTTATATCTATAAAAAGCCTTTCTTCCTTTTCTGACTCTAATATTTGTTCTCGAAATTTCATATAATTCCTCATTTGAATAGCAAATTTATCTGGCAAATGAACCCAAAATCCATTGATTTTTAACTTGTTTAAATTACAATCATAGTCAGATATCTTCAATTCATTTAGACTTCCATTTTTGGTTCCAAATAACAGTACTATTTTTGAAACCAAAGAGGATATATATGACGAAAATTCCCCATTATTCGCTCCATTTTCTAATTTTTCAAGAGTTGCATTATCAATTTTATTGTCGCAAATATCCAAAAGTTGTCCTGCTTGTTCATCCGTCAAAGGCTCTACTTGCTCTTTAGTATTTAATTTTAATTCGGATATCTTTCTATCATATGCCGCTTTTAATTCCAAATTCTTCGTTCTTGTTTCAAACAAGGGATTTTTCCATCCATAAAAAGTAGATATAAAATCAAAAAAAACTCCTACTACCGTATTATAATTATCTACAGTAGCCACATATTTAACATCATATGTTTTAACATAATACTGCAATGAATCCACCAATTGTTCTTTTGTCATTGCGGTCAAAATACTTTGAAAGTTGACATCTTTTGCCTGTAACACAACATTAACATATTCTTGAAATACATATATTTTCCTTTTATATGTAATAGATGTTCCATTTGCTTTATCTGTTTCAACTCTATTCATAAAATTTGTAATAACTTCGTCAAATGTCATATTGCCCCTCCATTTACCATAAAATAAATTTTTCATTTTTAAAATATCATAAAACTTTTAAAAAGTAAAAGCATTGCAATAATTTTCTACAAAAAAGAAGTTCTACATTATTTCCAAATGTAAAACTTCTTTCTCTTTTCCGTCTAACTATTATTTAAGATATAATCTTTTTTTAATAAACAGATTCCTTTGTATCCACACACCCCACATCAATCACCGCCGAAACCTCAATATACTTCTCTATCCTCTTCTTCCGATTCCCCTCTTCATCTTCCACGAACACAAAATGCTTATAAAACTGCCTAAAACAAAGGATTTCTAGATATTTTTCCTTTGTATCCACACCACACATTCCACGGTACTTTCGTTGTCCCAACAAAGTTCCTGTGTCTCCCTGTCTCCAAAATACACCGGAAAACGGAACTTTATGTGCTTCAGGAATCTGCCATCTGGCTGCTCCTGCTCGTAAATGTCCACCTGTTCCACAAAGCTGTTAAGAAATTCTTTCTTCTCCAGGTCGGTGAACTTATCATATAGTTTATCAAAATATAAAAGAAATTGATAGACGTTTTCTTCTGATATTTTCTGTTGCCGGATATTCAGCAGGCGATTCTTAACTTCTTCTATACTGTTCTCCACGCCTTCAATTTCATCATATAGACGATATAAGCGTGTCTCCATATCCTGATATTTCTTTTCATAAAATTTATCCATGATATCCAGACTATCCATCTGCTGTCCAAGTCTTGCTTTTGCTCCGGTCAGCTGCCTGTGCTGTTTTTCCAGTCTTTCAATCTCTTTTTCTATTTCTTCTGTATCTATTCTTGAACCGATTTTATTCAGAATTGCTTCTTCAAATTCCGGATTCTTCACCAGCTTCCGAATAACTTCTTCCACTGCATTGTTAATCTTCTCCTCGCTCCATTGTTTACGATATCCACATTTATGACCATCTACCAGGCGACGATGTTTGCAGGCATAATAGAAATAATCCTTATATAAGGTTCCGTCTTTCTTTTTCTTTCGGTTCACGTTTCCATACATACCGCTTCCACATAACGGACATCTCAATATTCCGGATAAAATATGCTCATGATCGAGGCTATGTGTCTTTTCATATTTCACACCTGTTTTTTCCCGTTTTTGATGAGCCAGCTCCCAGTCTGTTTCCGAAATAATCCCTTCATGGATACCATCGTGCAGCATATAATTTTCCTGCTTTACAATGCGATATTCATTTCTTGTACCAGAAACTTTCTCGTTTTTCCTTCGTCCATAAGCCAGCTTTCCACAGTATACCGGATTATCCAGAACGCCTTTTATAAACGAAGAGGCAAATGCGTCCAGTGTATTATTCTGTCGTTTTTTCTTTTTATATCCATGCTGGTTCAGCCATGCAGCAATCGCAGAGATTCCCATATTGGTATGAATAAATTTGTCATAGATCAGACGAATAATCTCTGCTTCGTCCTCTGCGATCTGCAATTCTCCATTTACCAGCTCATAGCCATATGGAGCAAACCCACCGTTCCATTTTCCTTCCCTGGCTTTCTGTTTACGTCCCTCCATTGTCTGAACAAGGATATTCTCCCGTTCGATCTCTGCCACCGCAGACAGGACAGAAATCATCAGCTTTCCACTATCTTTTGAGCTGTCAATCCCATCTTCAACACAGATCAGATTCACTCCAAAATCCTGCATCCTCTGCAAAGAATTTAAAACATCTGCCGCATTACGACCGAATCTGGAAAGCTTGAACACCAGTACAAACTGCACCTCATCTGTGCCATTCTCAATATTATCCAACATTCTCTGAAATTCCGGTCTGCCCTCTACGCTCTTTCCAGATTTACCTTCATCGGAATACTCATTTACGATTTCCATGTTCTGAAATTCCGCATATCTCTTGAGTTTTTCTTTCTGAGCATCCAGACTGTAGCCATCTACCTGCATGGTTGTGGATACTCTGGTATATATATCGCATTTAATCTTCTTATTCACATTTTCTCCTCTCCTCAGAACATCCCAAAGCAATTTCCAACAATTCCGTTGCAACTTGTGAATTTCTGATACGCATTAAGTTATCCCAGACATCAGCTTTTCCAAGTAGATTCATCCCACCATGCCATACTATTTCATCATCAATAACAGCAAAACATTCTTCTACTTCTGTTCTTGTTATCACATTTATTCCTACCAATTGCATTGTTCTGATTAATTCATAACATACATCCGATTTTCCATAAGTAATATCTTCCGGATCTGTTGTAATAACTGTAACCTTTACCCCTACTTCCTGTCTCTTCTTTATTAGTAATAAAAATCTATCAATTTTATCCTGTCTGATATCCGGACTGGAAATTACCACCATTTTTTCTGACTCTACAATATCTTGCTCGAATTTTTCGGTATAATTTACAGAATCAAATATTGCATTTATTATTTGTTTAGGTTGCAACTCTTGCGTCCAGATTGAAAATCCTGTCTTCCTGTACGTTCTCAATCTTTTTGCATACATTTTATCAAAATAACGCACATGAGAATCAATATAATCATACACATAAACGGCTTCTTTTCCGACATAATCTCTGTTTAATCTACCTACATACTGTTCCAAGCGTCCTTCAAAAGATACAGGTGCTGCAAGCATTAATACATCCAGTCTTGGGAAATCAAACCCTTCTCCTATTTTCTGACCAGTTGCCACCAAAATAAGCGATTCATTTTCAGGTATCTGCTTTAATTTTACTCTTATTTCAGTATTTTCCTTATCCGAATTATCCCCATATAGAAGGAATACATGATCTGCTTTTTCCTTTAAGGCATCATGTAAAAATTTTGCATGTTCCTTAAATCTTGTTAAAATTACAGGAGTTTGTTTTCTTGCAACACAAGTTATAACATCATCTATGATCATTTCATTGCGCACCTTACTGGTACTTATCAAATTATATGCTTTATTAATATTATCCTTGCTTTCTGCAGTATCAACTACTCTTGTGTATCTTGGGACAAAATAATGTCCAATCCCCTGTTCCTTAGCCCTCTCCAACGCAGTAAATCTATGTCTCAAAGATCCCAGCAGCATATAGATAATCCGATCAAGACTGTCGCCACGTTTAGGCGTAGCAGAAACACCATACACGTATTTTGCATTTATTTTCTGCAATAATTCCATAGATGTATTAGAAGCTGCGTGATGACATTCATCCATAATTACCATTCCGTAAGAATTAATTCGTTCATTAAATTTTCCTCTGCTGTACATCGAACCAACCATTGCAACATCTATGATCCCCGTCAATGTATTTTTATTTCCGTGCAAAACGCCTATCACACTATTCCTTTTTTTCTTTCTTCCTGTTTTTGTTTCATATTCCGGTGGTTCTTCTCTTATCTCTAAGAAGTGATTCAATTCATCAACCCACTGATTAAGCAAATCTTTACTTTGCAGCAAAATGAGCGTATTTACTTTTCGCTCTGCAATAAGGTAACTACATACTACAGTTTTTCCAAATGCAGTTGCCGCACTCAGAACCCCATCTGAATGTGATAATAATTTTTCTGCTGCTAATTCCTGTTGCATTCGCAAATCACCTTTAAAAGATACTCTGATAGGTTGTCCTGTTTCTCTTTGATCTGAAACATCAACTGAAATGCCTGCTTTTTCACATTCCTGTATAATATTTTCCCGCAGTCCTCTCGGAATCTGTATATATCCATCTATATCCTTACCCAAATATACAGCACTAAAATTATAATAATTAGAATATCCCAGCCTTTTATTTTTGTAAAATTCCGGATTATCAAATGCCGCCAAACTACGAATCTGATTTTGTATTCTTGGCATAAGATTCAGAGTATCTATATAAACTCCATTTCCTAATACCATATGCAGCTTGCCCACAACATCTGAATTACAAAACTCGCATTTCTTCTTCCATGGTTTCGGTCTGACATTCTTCTCAATATTAGTAAGCAATCCTCTGACTTCTGCTAATTCTCTCTGCCATTTTGCCATGCATTGTTCAATATCTTCTATTCCCAGCTTTCTTGTTTTATTAAAAAGAGCATCCCATTGATCAGGATATGCATTCCAATTTTCATCTACAAAAGCACTATTTCCATTTTTAAGTGCCTGCCCCTGTAATGGCAATGCAATTAAATTACCTATGCTGCTTGCCACATCCTGCGAAGGATACATTCTATCATAATAATGAAACGATTTCAGATTGATGGAAGTTGAACCCTTGTCTAACAGGAGAAATCCAAAATTCCTTGCTGTTGCCGCAGGTATTGCTTTTTTAAAGAAAATCCATACATGGGCACCTTTTCCAGATCGAGATCTCTCAACTAAAGGTCTGATACCATTAAGCTCACACATTTTTCTAAGCGCATCCACTTCTTTATGCCACTCATTATCCGTATTTGCAAAGTCCGTAACCTCTGCTCCTTTTTCGTGATTATCAAAATCAAATACAATAAATCTGCATGTACCATTTGGCAGTAAAGGATATACACCTATTACATCTGATCCATCTTCTTTTGTGCCTAACAAATGATCAATTATTTTTTTAACATCCAAACTAATCCATTTGGTATTTTCACATTCATCACACAATACCTTCTCTTTACGTTGTTTAGGGCAAAGCCGGTCATTCCAACGATTCGCACATTGTGGAAAATAGCCCCCGTTCTTTCCTCTTCTGGCATATACATCTTCTCTTCCCCAAAACATCGAAAAGAAACGTATTGCCATTTTCTCTGTAATATACGGTGGATTTACAATACGATTCCCTTGATCCAGGTCATATTCTTCTGCACTTTCTATTTTTTCTTCAAAAGGATTCACCTCTTCATAGGAAATGCCTGCTTTCTTCAATTTATCTTTTAATATCTTGTTCTCATATTCAAGCAGCCTAACCATCTTTCTCAATGAATCCGCATCATATGCTTCTATGTTCAAACCTTCCACCTACAATTCTTATTATCTCGTAACATAACTTCCATTTAATGTCCCAACTTAATTTTAGTACTTGTTCCAACTATTTTCAATACTTATTTTCTGTATTGACGCATTTCTTCGCCAATCGTATAATTAAGTTAGATACAGAGCATTTCTGTTATCAAAATATTGCCCGCCCACCATTGGCGACTTATAAATGATTGGCTCGAAAATATTGTTCGCTTACCGGAAGCGTCTAATAAATGTCCGGCTTGAAAATTATTTAGAAATAATTTCTGTTTTTGATATTGTGTTTTTATCACACATTGCATATACTATAAATACACAAAAAAGCCAAAAAAGAGGAGGTGTTAGTATGGCTACTTCAAGTATTACTCATAATTTTGTCGTATCCAATCCAAATAGCATAAAGCGTTTTGTCGCAGCAATTGACGAAGCCGACCGTGACCGCACACCAAAGCAGACACTTCCCGGACGTCAGTTAACGAACCCACAGGAAATCTTAGCTTTAATGTCAAAAAGGAAGAAAAAACATGTCTGATAAATATTTTACCGTTAATATTCGGGCATATTTGGATAAAGACGAACCGACATATATCGGAGAGGAAAGTCTTTACGACTTACTCTCCGATTTTTCTTGTCCCAAAAATCCCGATGTGGAATACTTTTTATTACATAATGCGATTGAGTTTACCAAAAAAGATCAATCTATCACTTATCTGGTATTTGATGCTGAAGATGCTTCACTGGTTGGTTATTTTTCACTTACAGTAAAACCAATCTCTGTCCGTGCTTCAAATATCAGCAAGACAATGGCAAAAAAGCTGTCCCGTGTCAGTATTTTGGATGAAGAAACACAATCCTATACTACCGCAGCTTACCTGATTGCCCAGTTGGGAAAGAACTATTCTCTTCCAAAGAATAAACGAATCCCTGGAAATATTCTACTGGGATTTGCGCTGGAAACCATATCCAGTCTCAAATATTCCGTAGGCGGCGTTATGGAGTTTCTTGAATGCGAAGATAATGAATTTCTTCTGAGCTTTTATACACAGAATCATTTCAAGCCATTTGATACTCGTATTACCGCTTCCCAGAATAATGAGTCACACACTCTGCATCAGCTTTTAAAATTTATTTGATTTAAAAATACATGAAAAAAGCGACAGTCTGATTTACATTTTGTATTTCAGGAAACTGCCGCTTCTTTTTCTTCCTTATTCTGTTTTTCTTCCTCCAACTCCCGGAGGACTTCTTCGCCGTACTTATCAATCATCCGTACCAGAAAATCAATGCACCGCTCAAATTCAATATTCTGTTGCATAAGCTCCTCCCGTTATTGTTTGTTCTGAGCTTATTTTACAGAACCTGCCTGAAAACCACATTGAATAGAAATTGATTGTAAACTGACACAATCACTTTAAAAATATCCGCCTTCTCTTGAATCGAATGTATGTTCGTGTTATGATAGATATACTCAATCTTAACTACGAAAGGGGAATTTCTATTGAATCGATGCGATTTTTCTTCTATTAGCACTTGCTTAAAAAATCATATCAGCGAAAGTAATCAAATGAGTCAGCCTGATTTTTTATACGAATTATTTGAAGATTTTATGGATGATCCGGCAAATCAGGATTTTTCAATGGATAACGGTCTGGTTTGCCGCTGGATGACTGGTCAGGCTAAAATCAGTCCTAAAATATCCGCTTACTATTCCAAGCCATCCAATCAGGAAAAATTAGCCCATACCATCCACCAGAATCTTCTTCCACTGATGTCTGACTGTAATATGGCTATACAAGATATTTACACTTTATTCATTCAGGATGACAGCATCTCAGATGCGAAAAAGAAAAATCTGACTCCCTTATATAAACCAGCCAGTTCAAGACTGCTGTTTCTTGCAAAACTGATTTCTTTTGGCATGGAACGCCAATTCATCAAACGTAATACCAAAAAGCAGAAGCTGCTCGCCGGAGGCGCTTTATCCCCCATTGTGCTGGATTATATTATGGACAGTGAGGTTCCGAAACCATGCCGTCATTTTATCGGAAGAGATAAAGAACTGGAAGAATTATATACCATGCTTGAGGAAAACCGTCATGTTTTTCTTTGCGGAATCGCCGGAATCGGAAAAAGTGAACTTGCCAAAGCCTACGCAAAGCGGTACATAAAGCAATACACCAATATACTTTATGTAGAATATACCGGCAATCTTCATCAGGATATTACTGACATGGATTTTATTGACGATCTGCCGGAAAGCACTGAACAGGAACGGTTTCAAAGACATAACCGTTTCCTGCGTTCCCTGAAATCCGATACTCTGCTTATCATAGATAATTTTAATGTCACTGCGACACAGGACAGCTTTCTGTCAGTAGTATTAAAATATCGCTGCCAGATTTTGTTTACAACCAGAAGCAAACTGGATGAATACTGTACTCTGCCATTAAAAGAAATAGAGGATATGAACGCTCTCTTCCAGCTGGCATCAGTATTTTATTCAGAGGCAGACACGTACCGGGCAACAGTTGAAAAGATCATCGAAACTGTTCACTCTCATACTTTTGCCGTGGAACTGGCAGCAAAACTTCTGGAAAATGGAATCTCAACTCCAGACCAGTTATTAACAAGACTTCAGGTGGAAAAAGCATCTTTCCATAACGAAGATAAAATTAAAATAATCAAAGATGGACAAAGCAGCAAAGCCACCTATTACAGTCATATCCATACGCTGTTTTCTTTATACACTTTATCTCTTGAACAGCAGGATATCATGTGTAATATGTGCTTTCTTCCTTCCACCGGTATTTCTGCCCGTATATTTGCCAAATGGCTGGAACTGCCCACACTAAATGAAATCAACGATTTAATTGAGACTGGTTTCGTTCAGACAACAACACGTCGCACTATCTCTCTGCATCCGATGATTCAGGAAATCACCCTTTCAGAGACAAAACCATCTGTAACTCGCTGCCACATATTACTGGATTCTTTACAGAAAATATGTTTAATGCATGGAATGGAAGTAGATTATTACAAAAAGCTATTTCAAACAATCGGAAATATCATAGTATTGATTGAAAAGGATGATATACCAAAGTATCTGCTTTTTCTGGAAAATGCATTTCCATACATGGATAACTATAACTACCACAAAGGTATGAATGGAATCATTCAGGAACTGACGGGGCTGTTAAAGACAAAAAACATTGGAACCGACTCTGACCGGGCATTATTACTAGATTTTCAGGCAACTCTTGAAACCAAACCTGAAAAAGCAATAAAACTGGAAAAGGATGCACTTGCCCAGATAGAAAATATCACTGCCGACAATGCTCGCCTTGTTTCCAACCTTCATGCCAATCTCGGTGGACTTTACCGCATGAACGGTCATCCCGATCTTGCAAGAGAACACATGGAAAAAAGTATCTCACTGCTTGACCAATTTAACCTGCTTCATATAAATGACAGCATACCTCAGATTGCCAATTATGCAATGTTCCTGACAGAACAGCAGGAACCCGAAAGAGGCATCTCCGAATTGCAAAAATTATCCGGCATCATCAAGGAATACCATTCCGATGACTGTCTGGATTATGCCAAAGTACAGGAAACCCTTAGAACCATTTATCTGATGACTGCCAATCTTCCGCAAGCCAAAACACATTTTAAAAGAGCTTTCAAAATATATGAAAAGATCTGGGCTGATGAACCAGAAATGATTGAAGCAAAATATCAGGAAATTCAGGAGTTATATCCACAGATTGGATTTTGCATTGGAAAAAATCTATCCGGTCTTTTAACAAAATAAGCATAATTTACGGCGGGCAACTTGCCCGCCGTTATATTCAACTATTCGTCAAATAAATATATGCATCTTCCAAAGTGATATCATTATCCAGGACACAATTCTCATTTGGCTTTCCTTTGCTTAATACTTTCATATGAATTCCATTTTCTACATACTGCTTAGATGATATAGAATAATTAGCTTCTAACAAACGGGCTTCTTCTGCATTTTGTACCGTACAATTCCAAACACAGCCCTTTGCATTTTCCAGCAACCCACTCACGCTTCCAGAATATAAAAAACTTCCCTTTTTCATAATGGCAAGCTGTGTACAGGTTGCTGCTAAATCTTCTACTACATGAGTGGAAAACAGCACAGTTCTATCCTTTGAAAAATCAACCAAAAGATTGCGGATCCTGATTCTTTCTTCCGGATCTAACCCGGTGGTAGGTTCATCAATAATCAAAAAATCCGGATTATTAAGAAGTGCCTGTATGAGTCCGACACGTCTCTTCATACCACCAGATAATTGCCGCATTTTTTTATTCTGATGCTCTGTAAGAGAAGTCTTTTCCAAATAATAGGTAATTCTTTGTTTGAGGTCATTTGTGGATACTCCTGATAGTCCACCCATATATACAAGGCATTCTTTCACCGTAAGATTCGGATATAAGTCGATTTCCTGTGGAAGATAACCAATCTTTTTCTGTATTTTTTCATAATTTCCCTCGTTATACAGAATTCCATCAAGCGAAACCAATCCTTCCGTTTGTTTTAAAACGGTTGTAAGAACCCTCATCAGCGTGGTTTTTCCCGCACCATTCTCTCCCAAAAGTCCGTAAATTCCCTTAGGTATTTCAAGAGATGCCTTATTTACTGCAACTACACCATTTTTAAATCTAACTGTTAAATCATTTATTCTAATACTCATAATCTATCCCCTTTTCTTTAAAGCCATTGGTAATACTGCAAATAAAAGCAGACCCACTATAAAAGACACAAGCGTTCCATAAATCCAACTCTCGGACATTAATTGATTAAGTTCACAAGAGCTGAAAGAAAACAATCCCAGATTCCCGAAAAATGAACTGCCCGCTTTCGATATAAGACCAATGACAATTCCAAATAAACATCCTATACCTGCCCACATATTTCCAAGCAATGTACACAAAATCACAGAGCATATACTCCAAAGCCAGATGGTTCCGAACATTGCAATGGAAAATAAAAGGAATGTCTGAGTACCCGAAACGCATTCGTTTACACTGCCCGGTTTTTGCCAGAAAAATAAAACATATCCAACACAGGAAAGTATTAATAAATATAATATTTGAACGCACACTCTCTGTGATATTACTTTTAACTGCTTTTTTTGATCATACAAATGAAATACATCGGCACGCTTACTTTTTACTTCCATCAAATATGTGTCACTACAAAAAATAATTGTTAAAAATGCTATTGGCGACTGAATCGCTGAACCGATTTCTTCATAGTATATAATCGGATGAATAGCACACAATATCAGTATAAATGCACATGAATAAAAAATCTTATATAACGACAGGCAGTTTTTTAGTTCCGTTTTCAATGAACCCTCCTCCTTTTCCAGATTGTAACAGAAATACATACTAATATAACTGATGAAATTACAAGAATAATCTGATTTATGTTTGACATTTTGGCTACATGTGTTTCAAAAAATCTGCCAGGGAATCGCACCATAATAGAGAACGGTCTCATATAATAAATATCATTCTTCATGGTCAGCATATTTGAATATATAATGTGTAAAAACAAGATTGGTGCTGCCGGAAGCGGATTTTTAAATATTACTGCTGTAATTGTATAGACACAACATATCATCAAAAGATTCGGAACAATATAGATCAGAGAATTCACGCAAAAATCAATTGGTGTTACTGGAAAGCCCGATTCTAAAGACGTTTTCAAACACAGCATAAAGAATATAACATTCAAAATCAGCAAAGGGCAGTACCTTTTCGATAATGTGGTAATCTTGACTTTCTGCACCGACACCTAACTTTTCTTCAAACTCGGCAACATCTATCGGCAGGTCGAACCAGTATGATATTGTTTCTTCGCCAGTTGTTCCTTTCGTTTCCACCAGCACCCTTGTTTCCTGCATTGTTCCTCACGTCCTTTCTGTTGTTTCATCACATCTTTTAAGGTCTGGTACGACATACCAAACACATATTTAGAAAAATCTTCTAACTGTCTTTCTTCATAATCGGCATGGTTCAGTCGTTTCATTTCCTGCCACACCTTACGCTTGTAAGAGGGCAGGTCAGAAAGATATTCACAGCCAACTTGTGCCTGCATATCCTTAAAAATATCGTTCATTTCATCACTCCAATCTGAAATTTAGGTAAGAAAAAAGCAGTCAATCCTAAGACTAACTGCTTTGTGTGTATGGATATAAAATTGTAAAACAGAAATTTGTTCAATCACTTTTACACATTTGTTGTGTTTATTTGAATAACGCAAACAAGAGTACACAATAATGTAGCAATATTGATAAAAATATTACTAATTTTTTTGCTTTTCCGACGAAAACCAATGCTGATAATGATAAATATAATACTCAAAATTGTAAAAAACAAATTCCATAAGTATGAATTATACATGAAATTACCTTTTATAAATTTTGCACCGAAATTATTAATATCAATCAGTAAAATAAACACAGTCAAAATCGTACCAGCAATATACGATATAAAAGCCAATCGTTTAAACCTATTATAAGACCACATAGCTACCGAAAAAACCAATAATAGAATAGGGTATGAATAAACACAAACAAAAAACCATATTAACTTTGTTGATGAACCTATTGCGTCCATTTATACTCCCCTTTCAAAATATCTTTACTCTATTATTTTTAGAGCAATTTCTTTAGCAAAAGTACTTGAAACCCGTTCTTTTTGCAAACTATCTTCAAGATATACAGCAAAATACTCCCTTTGTTGTCCCTTTTCAGTAAAACCTAGAAACCATGCTTCTCCATTTGTACCAGAACCAGTTTTCCCATATACTTTTCCCCTTTGCTCATCTTCAATTAGCATAATTTTCTTTAATATTTCAACATTTTGACTGTCATAGAAACTTTTACTTTCAAAAATTCTTGATAAAACCTCTACCTGTTCGTATGGAGATATTTTCAAAGATGAACCCAGCCAAAACCCATTCAATTCTTTGTATGGATTTATCATACTTCCTTCCCATGCTGAAACATCACAATTACCATATTCCAACTCACTTAGTTCTTTTTTGACTTCTTCTTCCCCCACACTGTTTATAATCTGATGAAAGTACCATATACAAGACGTTTGAAATGCTTTTTGCAAAGTTAAGTTTTCGTTCCATTCTGAATTTGGATATTGAGTTCCATTATAATTCAATGTGGAAGTTTCATCTTTGATAATATTATTGTGTAACCCTATTAACGTAGAAATAATTTTAAAAGTTGAATATGGGGATACTTGTTGTTCTGCCATATCTTTATTATAAAAAGAGTACTTGTTTTTTGAGGGACTGTATAAAACTGCACAGCCATTAACACCATTAAAATCATTACTTAAATCAAGTATTTCTTCCTCATTGCTCTCGCTCGCTTTTTTTTCTATTTTTGATTGTTCTAATTGATTTGTTTCTGTCCTCTCTATTTTTTCTTGTCTAGCCGAACACCCCGATAACATTATAAAGCATATTGCTGAAATACAAGTAATCTTTAATAATCTTAACATATTTTGCTCCTTACAATTTCCAGTTTGTGTCTTTATTCATACCCATATTATACCATTCGTATATCAGCACCACAATAAAATTTTATGCTCCGATAATCTTATTGAACAGCTCTAACAGTACATCTTTCACACCGCCAGCATTGAACACCAAGCCAACAGCAATCAAGGCAACTACCAAGAATCCGATAAGTTTGGAAAACTCACGTTTAAACCCTAAGTAGATACCGATAACCACAATCGCCATAAGCACCAAGCTCTGTGCGTTTGATAAAAACCATTGATACAAATTTTGTCCGAAATTCATTTAATTGTCCTCGCTTTCTTCTAATTGTTTCATTTCACAGTCAGCTTCTTTGCCGACATTCAAAATACACATCAAGACTACGCCGATACCCATTCCCATAGATACCAGCAGGAAGTCTTTTAATAATACCCACATTTTTTATCACTCCTAACTTTCTACTAAATCTTTTGCAGGGGTCGTCTGTTGTTTGATTATCATTTCATGCTTTTCTGTGAGCTTTGCCTGCTGTTCGATTGTTTCCATGTAGTCTGTACCGTTTCCCTTATCAATCTTTTTCAGCATTTTCAAGGTCGGTGCTACCTGCCGTTGTACCCACCGCAATGTACGGTCTAAGGTGTAAGGCTCTGGCTTTGTCGTCAGCTTCAAGCTCTGTCTGTTATCGCCGATAAACCAAGCCCAGCGGTCATTGAGTTTCCAGTCATTTTTCCGCTTGTCTGGTTCTTCATCAACAAACCGCACATACTGGTTGATGATAGAAAAGGCGGTCTGCTCTGCGTCATAATAGGTCAGCAAATCTCGTACTGCATAATAGGCTCGTTCATTGCGAAGCCGTATCTCAAAACGATTGATAATGTCGGCTTCTTCCAGAGGTGTCCCTAACTTGACGTACTGTTCATAGTCCTTTTCATAAATACAGAAATACACATCTGATTTCAGAGAACCAAGATAAAGGGTACGTCCCATATATTCTCTGTCGTCCTCTCTGTGCTTGATAAGCTCGCCCGACTGGTAAAACTTATAGCTTCTGGACTTTCCGATATATTCCCGTTTCCTGCATTTTTCCGCAAGCTCTGGAATATCCAAAATGCCCGTATGGTCGTTGATAGCAAGGTCGATACGCTTCATCACGCCACCGTCTATGAGTGCGTCCATGAGAAAGTCATACCAGCTTCTTTGCTGTGCCAGCAGGTAACTTTCAAACTGTCTGCAACCACGCCCCTTTAATTCTAAAAGGACACCTTTTTCTTCGTCAGCCGACGTATAGATAAAGATGTCCCCTAATGAATAATGCTCCGTATAACTGTAATGTCCGTAATCTTCATGGAGCATATAATTGATATTCAATTTTAATATATCTTTGATGATGTGCTGTATATCCAGCGTGGGAAAACGAATTTTCACATAATCAAACAGCATGGTAAGCGGTGCTTCTGGATTGAACCTTGCCAGTTCTTTATGCAGAGTTTCCAGAAGTTCCTTTGACGGCTTCATTTTTCCGCTTTCTATCTTGTTGAGATATTCCCTTGTGATACCAGAAGCCACCGCCAGCCTGCCTTGTGAGATACCGTAAGCAATCCGTTTCTCCCGTAATTCTTTTATCCATTGTTCTTCATTCAGAACCATACCCCCAATCTGTAAAGTGTGAAGTTTTTTAAGGCGACTTCACAGCCGATTTTTACTAGGAAACCATGCCAGAAGCCTTATGTTTCCTATGTTTTTTGTCTATTGTCTATTTGCAAACGTACCCCTCTGTTAGATACCGAGGGGTTTTACCTGCTGGCGTGGCTTCGCCACACCAGCAACGGCTAGTCCGTGCCGTCGCCTTTCGCTTCGCACGTCGCCGTCCCGTCCTGCCTTGCGTTATTCGATTACCAGCGTGAACGCTTCTGGATCATCAACAATGTTGTATGAACCGAGCGTGTCCGCTGTCTGCGTATAGCGGAAATGAAACAAAGGCTTTTGTCCTTTCATGGAAAAACGGGAACGGTACACCGTACCATATAGAGCGTTTGGCTTTGCCACATCATAGCTGAACAGAGTAGAAGCAAAATCATTCTCCCTGCATTTTTTGATGATTTCCTCTGCACATTTTTCTTTGTCTGTTATGATAAGACGGTTGAGCGTAAAGGTAACGTGTTCTTCATGGAAATTTTCTGATGAAGTCCTCATACTTCCTGCTACATCAATCTCACGTCCCCATTGCAGATAGGAAATCGTCAATGCCAGTACAAAAAGTACCGTGATTGTTATTATTTTTCTCTTTTTGCACATACTGTTACTGTCCTTTCTTGTAGGGTGTATTATAATACAGTCTACGGTAATACATCTTATTTATCAATACAGTTGTATCTTATAATTCAAAGAAAAGACGAGGTACAGCGTATGCAGGTATATATTGATTTAGAAAATCTTTTGAAAGAGAAGAATATCAGTAAAAACAAAGTCTGTGAAGCGTGTAAATTACAGCGGACACAGCTTAATAACTATTGCAAGAACAAAGTTTCCAGAATTGACCTCACAATCCTTGCAAAGCTCTGTGATTTTCTGGAATGTTCCCCAAACGACATATTGAAATTGAAGTAGGACTGTCAGCTTTCGTTGCTTGCAGTCCTTTTTTCTTCCAGTCTGCCGATTTCTTGTAGAAAGTCATGTCCTTTTGGGACTAAAGGCGTGTAAAATTCGCTTATAACGCTTGTTCCCACATCACAATAGCCACGCCCCTTGATACGCTTCTGAAAAAACTGCTTTTTCACATCTGAACCGAACAGCATACCGTAACCTAATTCGCTGATACGCCCAAGTCCCACACGGAAATTGAAGTTATCTCTGATACCGTCCGAGAAATATTTTGCGTCTGGACGCTGGCAGGCAACGATAAGGAAATAACCTGCTTGTCGTCCTAACATGACGATTTTCTTTAACTGGCTAAGTAAGCCCACACTTTCTTTTGTCCCCAGCATTTCAAAAAACGCCACATATTCATCAAAGATAAGAAAGCAGGGGGGAAGTCCCAGATAGGCGTAGTTTTCGCCCGTCTTATAGTTCGGGTGTCGTTTCATTTGCTCACTTCGCTGTACCATGCCCTCATAAAAGGCATTGACACAGTCTATCATTTCTTCTTTGGTGTGATACACGTTTCCCATGACTGTTCCCAAGTCTGCTAAGTCCGCATTTTTCGGGTCTAAGATGTAAAGGACAGCGTTGGTATGCAGTAGGGCTTCAATGAGCGTCAGAAGAAAATATGTTTTACCGCCACCAGTCCCACCAGCAATCAGAGCGTGGGGGAGTGCGTCATATTCCCAGACAAGATTTTTCATCAATCTAAGACAGCCGTTCTCTGCCCGTACTTCATCAATGGTAATACGGTTCGCTATCATATCATAAAGCAGGGTATATTCGATATAGCCGTCATGTAAGGTCTTGTCGGTCAGTTCGCAATACAAGCCACTTTCCAATTTATCCTCTAACCGTAAAAGCTGGTCTTGATATTTTCCCAGCGTAATTTCACAGCGGATATGAAGCAGTCCCTTTTCCATTTGATAATAAATCTTCGGAAACCAGACAATTTTTTCCCTTGATCTGCTTTGCAGGTCAGTAAAAAAACCGCTGTCTTGTACGGTATCGGCTTCATACCACTTATTTTCCAGTATCATTCTTGCTAGCTTTTGACGGTGCAGGAGCTTCTTGAAACTGTCGTAACAGAAGCGGTAATACAGAAAAGCGACCAATGCACAAATGCCAGTTGCTATCAGTATGGTTATGAAGTTGTAAGGAGAAAGCGTCAAGCCGTTTTCTAACAAGCTGAAATGCTCCCAGTCGGTACGCATGAGCTGTTTTATATTCAGTAGCAAAAGAACCGCCACAAATACAAACAGAAGCGTCCCTATGGAAAAGTGGTAAACAAGGTGCTTGTCGCTGGCTCTGATACGGTGTCCTTTGTTCCAAATCTTACGCATAAATCAATCACTCCTTTCTGGGTATGAAAAAAGCAGTCAATCATAAGACTAACTGCTTTATGTGTATGGATATGAAATTATAAACTTAATTTTATGCAAAAGCAATCAGCATTGAAGCAATAAAATTGCCAGCACCATGTAATAAAATACTAGGAATGATTGAACCATTAAAAATCTTCTCATTTAACCACCCCAATAATAATGCCCCAGTTCCAGTAAAGACAAATGTTAATGTATGATACCACAAGCCTACTTCAAGACCAGCTAAAACATATAATACATTGTGCATAAGTCCAAATAAGACTGCCTGCAAAATTATACCTTGTACAGTTCCAAATTTATTGCAAAATCTTTTACATAAAAAACCTCTATACAAAACTTCTTCTGCGACGCCATTTGCCACAAAATTTTCAATGAAAGCAGGTAAAATTGCAGTAAAACCTATTCCTGCAAAAACATTTGCTGATACGGCAGAACTACTTTCTATGTATTCTAATGTTTTAGGGTCAACAAGCTGTGTAAAATCAAAATTGTAAAAGAAATAATACAGAACAGCAAAGATAAGTAAAATCCACCATTTACTTTTTAATTGTGGTCTATAAAAACCTATCCATTTAAAAAATCCCGTTTCTTTTCGGTGTCTGAAAAACCACCAAATAACTGGTACTAATGAAAAAACTATTAGGTTGATAATTGCAGTCGATATACTTGATATTGTAAGTTCTAACATGATGTCCTCCTTAAAATGAAAAATTTCGTTTAACATTATAGCACCCTCACATAGAAACTACAATATTTTTCCATAGCACACAATCAACTTTGATTGTTCATACTTATTTTTTCAGCTGTCCCTGCGGTGTATGGTTCTGTGGACTGCCTGCGTTCTGGTTGCCTTTATTCTTCAACACAATATTACCTCCTGTTCGTTCTCATGTTGATAGTTGACTTTCTGGCAGAAAAAAAGCCGCCCGTGTGGACAGCTTTAATTGTTCTTTTCTCGGATAGTTACTGGCAGTATCTAGGGGGAGAGGTGTGGAGAGGGGGATGTTTAAAAAAATTTGCTATCCCCCAAAGGGCGGACTTCTCCCCAAGTGTGCGGTTATCTTTCCTGCCCCCGCTGCCTTTGCAGATGGCGGTTGTAGAACTCCAACGCCTTTACGACAAAATCCGTTTCCTGCCCTCTGGGGATGGATTTCGGTATCAGCTTGGTTATCCGCTCGTCCTTAAAGGCGGGCTTCTCTTTCTGGTTCGGCTTTTCCTCCTGCATGATGCTCTGGATAACCTCATCCGTGAGTTTTCCCTCCTGCATGAACTTTTTCATCTTGATAGCCTGTGCAAGAGAGGGCGTCGCATCGTTGTAGCCCATCGCTTCTAAGAGTGTATATTGCTGTTCCTCGGAAAGATAGGAAATCTCAACAGCAGGACGGAAAGCAATCTGGCGTTCATCAACCATTTGCAGGATTTCGGGTACAAGCTCGGTCAAACGGATATAACGGCGTATCTGCTCACGGCTTTCGCCTACTTTGTCGGCAAGTTCTTCGTTAGACCTCGACTTCGACACCACTGGTGTCGAAGTTAAATCAACACGTTGTCCTTGTCTGTCCATAGCTTCAAGCCGCATCTTATACGCAAAGGCTTTTTCACTCGGCAATATGGTCGTTCGTTGGAGATTACTCTCAACCATGACAATAATCGCTTCGTCACGGGTCAGCTCCTTAACCTCGCATTTAAGCGTTTCAAGCCCTGCAAGCTCGCAAGCCTTTTTCCTCCTGTGACCGCTGATAAGCTCATACCGCCCGTCCTCTTTCAGTCGGTCATTTTTTGCGGACAGTTCATACATGCTATCCTTTTCTGTTCTCTGCTCCTGCGTTTGCTCTCGTTTGATTTCTCCCTCCGTATCTTCTTGGCACAAGCAGGACAATACCTTGATGCACCAGAGCCCGGGACATATTCAACGCCGCACACCGTACAATTTTTAGCGGGCATTGCTGCCCACCGTTTTGTAGGTATGATATGTAATTCATCGACAAAGCCGATGAATTTATAGTAAATCTTGATTTCCTGCTTCACTGTTCCGTCTGCCATCTTCTCACGCTCCGAAACAAGTATCTTGTCTATGAGTGCGTTTATAACTGTTGCATCCAGTTCTTTTAAGCCTTGATAATTTCGGATAAGGGCGAGGAAGTCACGGATTCCCCGTGATTTCTCGTAGCTTTCATTAAGAGTTTCCGTCACCTCTTTCAGCCTTGCTTCAATTTCAAGCTGCTCTTTCTGGTATTTCCCCGACATCATCTCAAAATTCCGCTCGGTAATACGCTCCATGACCTTATCCTCGTAGAGAGAGGAAAACAGCCTGTCCAGTTCCGCAAGGCGTTTGTTCAGCTTCTTACGTTCTTTCTCTAATGCTTTCGCCCTGCTCTGGTCTGTTTCCGTGAGCCGCTTTTCTATGGCCCTGACCGCCTTTTCATCATTCACTGCCATATCCGCAAAACAGTTGATGTCGGCAAGAACGGCATTGAATAAATCCCTTGCTTCTATATTGTGGGCACTACACTCGCTTCTTCCGTTTCTTGCATAATTATTACATGAATACTGTACACAGTCGATAATCTCTGGGCGTTTCCTCCTGTGTACGTTCATTGCCCGCAGAGCACATCCGCAGTCCACACACTTGATAACGCCTGCAAAAATATTTACAAATCCTCCCTTGTTCTGTGGAAGCCTACGACTTGTAATAAGCTGTTGGACAATATCAAATTCCTCCTGCGTGACTATTCCCTCATGGGTATTGGGTATCACTTCCCATTCTTCGGGCAGCTTAGAGGGGCGTTTCTTGCTTTTCATATTGGCGGCAATCCGTTTGTAGCCTACAAGATTTCCCGCATATATCGGGCTTCTTAAAATGCTCCTCACGCTGTTCCCACTCCAAATATAGCGTTTGTCCTCGTTCCCCTCAAAATGACGTTCAAAGCCTGTTTCGCCACGCTCCGCCGCATAAGCGGCAGGGCGTAGGATATGCTGTTTATTAAGATGTCTGCAAATTTTGGCAACTCCATTCCCTTTTAATGCAAGGTCGAATATCTCTTTTACAACATGTGCCACTTTATCATCTATCAGCAGATGGTTGTGGTCGGCAGGGTCTTTGATATAGCCATAAGGGGCGGTAGTTCCCATGAATTTCCCCTGTTGAAACCTCGCCCGATATGCCGATTTTATCTTAACAGATATGTCAGCGGCATACATTTCGTTTAAAATGTTGCGGAAAGGCGTGATGTCCATAGCAGATTTATTCAAGGTATCTACGCCGTCATTGACCGCTATATACCTCACGTTATGCTCTGGGAAGAAAACTTCCAGATATAACCCACAATCAAGATAGTTTCTCCCCAGACGGGATAAATCTTTCGTAATCACGCAGTTTATCAGACCGCTTTCAATGTCTTTTATCATATTCTGGAAACTTGGTCTTTGGAAATTTGTACCAGAATAACCATCGTCCACATACGTTTTTGCTATGTGCCATCCCTGCTTTTTCACATAATCCGTGAGGATGGATTTCTGTGTCGCAATGCTCGCACTCTCGTTATCCGTACCATCGTCTTTAGATAAGCGGCAATAAATGCCGACTAAATAGATTTTCTTTTCTTCTTTGATTCCTGCCATACTGTAAAACCTCCGTATCTGTCCTATCTGTTTTCATGTCCCATTGCGTACATTCTAAGCGGACAGCCCCTCATTGTCGAAGGTGTCGCCCTCGGCAATCTTCTTCCGAATATCCTCGGAGATAATCGGGACAAACGCTTCTGTAACGGTCTGTGTGCCGACATATTCACGGCTGATTATCATCTGCACTGGTGCTTTTGGCACGATACGCTTTCTCTTTTTATCTGCTTTCTTATCCTCGCCCATACTTAAATCTTCCTTTCCAGACAGGGCAGGGAAGAGTTTGGAAATGTCCCCGCCCTGCCAATCAGATACCATTAATCCTCGCTGTTTAATTCTTTCTGTAATGCTTTAAGGAGTGCCGCCGCTTCATCAGCGTTCAGCGTGATTCCCTTGCCGCACTTTTCACGGTTCGGGGAAAAGCTGCGGATGTCATACTTCGGCTCTTTCCCATTCCATGAAATGAGATTGATTTCCTTTGTGTAGCCACTGTCGCCCGTAGACAATACTGCGATTTCCTTTACGATTTCATACTGGATTTCTCTCATTCTCCATACCTCAACTCTCTGTATTTACTTCCCGAAAAAAGAAGATTAGCGGCTGTCACGGTTGCGTTTCCTCTGCAACTCACGCTCCAAAAGTTTGATGATGGTTTCCTCCATCTGCTTCGGCGTTGTGTTCTTCGGAAAGTATTTTTTCAGCTTGCTTGTGTTGATTTTCAAGGTTTCTTTCTGGTTGCCCTTTTCCTCCGTCATAATCGCAAATATCGTATCCATGTCAAGCCGCCCGCTCTGGCTTAACTGTTTCATCCGCTGTGCCTGTGAGAGTGAGGGCGTTGCTTCTTCGCTCTCCATCGTGGCAAAGAGGTTTTCCTGCTCGTCTTTCTTCAAGAAGGACAGTTCCACCGCAGGCGTGAGGGCGATTTTCCCCTCGTCCACCATCTGCAAAATCGGCGGTATCAGTTCCGTCAGGCGGATAAAACGCTGCACGGTCATCCTGCCCACGCCGAAGCCCTGTGCCACCTTGTCGTCCGTCCGCAACTTCGTCACAACTTGTGACGAGGTTAAGTCTGTGCGGAAACCCTGCCGCTTCATGGCTTCGGATTTCATCTTGTAAGCAAACGCCCGCTCCGATGGCAGGATATTCTCACGCTGCAAATTGCTGTCTACAAGGGTGATGATGGCTCGGTCACGGTCTAAGGGCAGGACAAACGCAGGCACGGTATTTATCCCTGCAAGTTCAGAAGCACGGACACGCCGCTGTCCTGCAATCACTTCATAACCGTCCCCGTCCTCTTTCGGGCGTGTGATTATCGGCGTGACAATGCCAAATTCCTTGATGCTTTCCGCTAACTCTGACAGTGTTTCATCTTCTGCCACATGAAACGGATTGTCGGGGAACGGGTACAAGTCTTTGGTCTTTAACACCTTAAAATCCTGTTTCTTCATTCACATATCTACCTTTCTTTCGCTCTGCTTCTATGATTTTTCTGCAATTCTTCCAACACTTCGGGCGGTATTTTTGACAGCAGCCGCCCCATCTGCTCGTTGGTTCTCTGCAATTCAAATATCTTCTGATTCGCTTTCTGCACCTTTAGTTCCTGCTCGTACTTTTCATCACGCATACGCCCCGCATAGTCTGATTCCTGCCCAATTCTCTCTTTCAAACTGTCGATATACGCCTGCTGTTTCCCGATTTCCTTAGAGAATTTCTCCACGTCTGGCAGCCATGCAGAGAGTAAATCTAACGCTTTATCCCTTTTCTTCCCTGCGTTAAAGGCGTTGATGTCGGATAGGGCAGACACGATTTCTTCATACTGTTTATCAAGCCTGCCGCCTAATTTATAGAGCCATGTGGGGACGTGTTTCCGCTTGGTTTCCATTGAGGACTGCCCCCGTTCAAGCTGATTCCACCGTGAGGACATCCGCTCATGGTAGGCGGTCTGCCACTCGGATAATGATTTCTGGTTGCCTAAGATAGCTTTCGCTGACAGCTTATTGTCTGGCGTAATCGGCACAAAGCAGAGGTGCATATGGGGCGTTCTCTCGTCCATATGGACGACAGCGGAGAGGATATTCTGCTTTCCAACACGCTCCGAAATGAAGTCAAGAGCCGTCTGGAAATACGCTTTTTGTTCTTCGGGCGGTAACTGGTTCATAAATTCTGGTGAAGCTGTGATGAGCGTTTCCACCATCATCACGCTGTCTTTCCTTGTCCTGCACCCCGCTTCGGCTACCATGCGGTTAATCTCTTTCTTGTAGGTGTACTTTGGTGGTGCTATGAGATGGTAATTGTTTTTAGAGCGTTCCATATCTATATCTGGGTTGCTTTTGTAGGCTTCTTTCTTCCGCTCGTTGTGGCGTTCACAAGCCGCAACGCCGCCCGCTTTTCGTTTCTGGAAACGCAGGATTGCATAAGGCATAGGCGGATTCCTCCTTTCTTTCGGCGGGTGACCGTCCTTTGGGGTGACAGCGGTGACGGTGGTGACAGCAGTTTTGGGATACCCCCTGCCGACTGCCGCAACTGTCACCCTCACCCCCTGCATGACGGTCATGTCGATGATGACGGTGTTTTTGGGATACCCCCCTCGCAAGAGCCGTCACCGTCATGCCGCCATTCTTTTATCCGAAGCCGTAAGGCGTAGGATAGCAGGGCACAGCCCTGCCTTAAGGGAGTCCAGAGGGAACGTCTGGCACACGACTTTGCAGGGCAAAGTGTAGTGTGTTACACCCTGTAAACGCAGTCGGAAAAATCGGAATGATTTTTCTGACCGCAGGGGTGGTTTTACACGACCGAAAAGGGCGAGTAAATCTCACGCCTGCATTTTGCGTTTACGGGGTGTTCTCCCGTAGGGATGACAGCGGCAGGGTATCCTAAAATCACTGTCACCACCGTCACTGCTGTCACCCGCAGGGCAGAGCCGCCAGCTTTACATGGCTTTAAGCGTCAATGACAGTAACAGGGGGGTATCCTAATATCGCTGTCACCACCATCACCGCTGTCACCCGCCCTCCTTGCAAGGGCAATCCGCCTGCCGTCTTTCCTGCGGCTGTACTGGTAGCAGATACGGTTCTCGCTTAAAAATGTGGTGCGGTATTCATTCAGCCATTTCGTAATCACCGTGGGTATGGTTTCCGTTTCCCCCATAGCGGCTAACAGTTCCGTTGCCGTGCCTATCCATTCTTCCTTATCCCTCATAAAATCCACCAACCGAAAAAGGACATCTGGTATCGTTTCTTTCGCAAGCTGCTCCTGCGTTTTCCGCTCCACAAGCTCCCAACGGCAATCACGGAAACGCAGCGTGTATTCCTGATAAGGCGTGTCCCTGCCCGTCACATACAGCTTGGCGGTGTCAGACGCACGTTTCTCCTTTTCCAGAACAAAGGTAGCGTCCGCACTCCCCGTTAATCCTGTCGTCCCAGACACCTTGTTGAACACGTCGCTGTCATTCTGCTTTCGGATGTGGTGTACGACAATGACCGCCAGAGAGTGCCTGTCGGCAAAGTCTTTGATGAGGGAGATGTCCCCATAGTCGCTTGCATAGGCATTGTCTTTTGAAGCTGTACGGACTTTCTGCAAGGTATCAATGACAATGAGCCTGCTGTCTGGGTAATCTTTCAGATAATCTTCAAGCTGCACGATAAGACCGTCTGACAGCTTGCAGCTTGCCACGGCAAAGTGGAGCCGCCCGCTTGCTTCGTCCGTCAAACGAAATAACCTGTCCTGTATGCGGCAGAACGTGTCCTCAAGGCAGAGGTAAAGCACATCGCCCTCCATTGTCGGCATATCCCATAAAGGGATTCCCTGCGACACGCATAAGCATAGCTTCAGCATGAGCCAGCTTTTGCCTATCTTCTGTGAGCCGCAGAACAGCGATAAGCCTGTCGGGATAAGGCTGTCCACCACAAAGGATGGTTTCTCAAGCGGTTCATAAAGGAGCGTTTCGGCGTTGACTGTCTGTAACTTCTGCATGGCTTTCCTCCTTTCGGGCGGTGTCTTTGTTTTCGTTGCACATAGGCGTTGACCTCCTTAAAAATAGATTTACTCCCACGGAAAAAAGTGAGAGTATGTAATGCCGCCAATCCCACACAAATAAAAAACAGATTTCTTTTTCGGGCGGTGTCGGTCACGGTTGGAGATATTTCTTCAATTTCCGCCTTTACTTTCTCCTTTGCAATCGCAACAGATTTCTGTATTGCCGAAGCGGTGCAATGCTCCATAGCGGCGATTTGGTAAAAATTGAACTCATACTCGTAGTAGAGCAGGAAACGCCGCCTTTGTATCTCTGGAAGGCTCCCAACCGCCTTATAGAGCGTTTCATTCCGTTCTTCCTCAACCATGCGTTCATCAAGGCTCTTAGGCACACGCAACGCCCGTCTGTAAAGGGTTTCGTCCCATACCTCGTTAAACTCCCTGTGCCGCTCGTCCCATTAGAAAAGATTCCTGTTCCTGCGCTCCATCTGCCGAAACTCCATAAAGAACTGTTCCGACACTTCCAACTCGTGGGATTTGCCCTGCCCGTCCTTAAAGCTGATAAAATACCTTGTGCCGCTTTCCGTGGATTCCTCCCGAAGCGTGTATGCCTTAACCCTGTATGCCATCCTGTTGTCCTCCTGCAAAAAATGAGTGAGGGGATTTCCATCCCTCACCCAGTAGCCCGCAGGATGGCAGGCTGTTTTAGAAGCTATAAAATTTTCCGCAGCTTCTTCCGCAGATGGTCTAACCTCGCATAGATGGCACCAGTCGTCAAATGCACAAGCGGGGCAATCTCCTTTGTGGAATACCCCTGCATTTTCAGCAGGACGATTTTCAAGGTACGCCCGTCCACCGTGACTAATACTTGATAGAGATTTTCGCTCTCAATCTCTTCCAGTAACTCCGCAACCGTACCCACTTCCGCCTGCCGCTCCCTGCCTGCCATGTCCTCAAGATATTCCGCAACGTCATTCGTCCATCGGTAAAACCGCCTGTTGGAATTGAAGTCTGCCCTGTCCGCCATGCGTATCTGCTCAATGGTCGCTTCATCAACGCCGCACTCACGCAGCAGCTTTTCCTCCGCTTCTTTCCAGATACGCCATTTCCTGTCCTCCCGTCCGTGGTTGTATGCCATTCTTACTTCCTCCAATCAGAATTGATTGAGAGGGCAGAGAAAAGCCCCCTCATCTTCCCAAAGGAAAAAACAAGGGGGCTGAACGCCTTAAATTTTAATTTTCTATTATCTTTCTTAGTTTTATTAGGATTCTGGCTTTGCGTTTGTTTACAACGCTCTGGGTTATGCCCAACCTCGCCCCGACTTCACGCTCGGAAAGTCCGTCAAAAAAGATTGCCTGTATCAGCTCCTGTTCACTATCCGACAGCAAAGGCAGGGCGGCTTTCAGCCTGTCCACCATGACCGCATTGACAACGGTTTCTGCAATGTCCACCGCTTCATCAGTGATAAAGTCCAGAGGATTCCCCTCGCTGTCCGTAAATCCGTCGAGAGATAGCAGTCTATTCTTTGTATCTAATTTTTGCAGATAACGCCACCGTTCCTTGTCACGGTAGAAGTCTGTGTATTGCTCCCTCACGACTTCAAGCAGACAGCCTTGAATGGGGATAAACAGCTTGTCCATATAGGTCTGGTCGGATTCCCTGCAACGGCAGAACTCCGTGTAGGATAATTCCACATAGCCGCCACTTTCTCTGATATATACCTTTCTTGGTGCATATTTCACCATAAATACCTCCCATCTGAATTTTTGAAATGTAAAAAATCCAGATGGAGAGGCGGAGAACGACACCGCATATCAGAAACAGCCCTACGGCACTTTCCAACAAAAACCGACAAAAGAAAAACCGCAAAGGCTCTGTGACCTTTACGGTTATAGGAAATAGTAATTCTATTGTATGGAGATTGTACTTCTACTTTCAAGGTGAGAAGTACCGTTGCACTGGCAGAAATTTTTTTAACTGGTTTCCTGCCGTTCTCTGATATGCTATGTATTGATAAATTTTGCTTCGTATGAGCAGATAGATAACTGCCCGAAAAAAGGACATAAAAAAATCCCTCCAAATTTAAAAACAAATTCAGAGGGTAATTTAGGGTATAACAAAATAACCCACCCGAATATCGTTTTTTTTATTTGGTGAGTTTGTTCTTTCAAATACGAAACAAAAAGAGCCGATGATTCGTGAATTGTTCCACAATTTCATCGGCTCTGCGTCTTAAGCGTCTGGCTCTTTGATGACAGTTATCTTCAAGTTGTCAACTTTAATCAATCTTTCTTGTCTGCATTTTGGACAATAAAGGGGATAATTCTCCAAAACAGTGTCCTTCCTAATTTTATTACGGGTTTTGCTCCCACAAACAGGACACAATATCCATTCGCATTTCATCATAATTAGTCTCTAATCCTTTCAAATCTCATTTTATATGACTTTTGCAAGCTGTTAAGCTAACTTGTGGAACATATGCCGAACCTTATCTATACGGCTATTCGGGCGGCGGGGTTGGCAAATAAATTTACCAATAGCTGGCTGGTATCCTTTTAACTCTGTCAAGCAGACTCCCTGCCCATTTGTGAAATAAGTTAAATCGTTCCTGTATTCTTGAATACATCTAGCAGGGATTTCTCCTTTCAGAATGACCTCGTCATTCTTTATCTGAGTACTTACAATATCTGCACAATACCTTGGAGCATCATGATACGCCCGTGAGAGATATTCCTGCGGTGCATAAATTTCAAAGTGGAGATATGGCTCTAATAGTTCTGTCCCTGCTTTTTTTAAAGCCTGCTCCAATACGATAGGGGAAAGCAGCCGAAAGTCTGCGGGGGTACTTACAGGACTATAATACAATCCATATTCAAAACAGATTTTACAGTCTGTCACTTTCCATCCATACAGCCCCTGCTCGCAGCCATAAAGAACCCCCTCCATAACCGCATTTTGGAACGATTGATTTAAATATCCAAGTGAAACTCTGCTTTCATACTGCACTCCGCTTCCAATAGGGAGCGGCTCTATGGACAACCCGACAGAAGCCCAGAAAGGATTTGGCGGGACTTCTATGTGGATGGTATATTCTGCTTTTCTAAGCGGTCTTTCCATATATATAACAGTAGGCTCTTTTATTTCTGCCTCCACATGATATTTTTCCTCAAGGATGGCACAAATGACTTCCATCTGCACATTCCCCAAAAAAGAAAGTATAATCTCATGCGTTGTAGTATCCACATAATATTTTAAAAGAGGGTCGCCATCTGAAATTTCTGTAAGTGCCCCAAGCAATATTTCCCGCTGTTCAGATTTCTTTACTGCAATCGTTGTTTGGAGCATAGGGAGAGGATTTTCAATAAATTTTCTCTGCGGCAACAGTATTTCGTTCCCCAAAATACTGTTTAGCTGCAAAACATCATTTGGTAAAATTACAATATCACCAGAGCAGGCTGTATCGGATGAATATAATTCACCGTTTGTCGGAACACACATCTCTGTGATTTTTATTTTCTCTTTTTCAGATATTCTAATAACATCCCTCAAATGCAATGTTCCGCTATATATACGCACATAAACAAAACGCCGCCTTTTCTCTGAATATTCAATCTTAAAAACCTGCCCGCATAGTTCAGATTGACCTTCAGGCGTTGATGAATAAAATTTACTGGCAATTACTTCTATAAGCTGCCGAATCCCCAGATTGTTTTTAGCGCTTCCGTGATAAACGGGAAATAACGTTCCGTTTTGGAATCTCCTGTTTTCTTCCTGTTCCAGTTCTGACATTTTAAACGGTTTCCCTGACATATATTTCTCTAATAGTTCATCGTTTCCCATAATTACCGCATCCCACTGTTCCATATCGTCATTGTCCGTTACATTTATATGGGGATGCTGCCCAACCTTTTGCTTCACTATAATTTCCGAAGAAAGCTTTGCTTTCATTTCCCGATATACCATTGGCAAATCAATCCCCTCTTGGTCAATTTTATTGATGAAAAAAATTGTCGGAATCTTCATTATCTGTAGTGCATGAAACAGTATACGGGTCTGTGCCTGTATGCCATCCTTTGCAGAAACTAATAATACTGCTCCGTCTAATACGGATAAAGAACGGTATACTTCCGCCAAAAAATCCATATGGCCTGGCGTATCTATAATGTTGACTTTTACATCCTCCCACTGAAAAGATGTCACTGCTGTCTGGATAGTGATTCCCCTTTGACGCTCCAAATTCATTGTATCTGTCCTTGTTGTGCCTTCATCTACGCTCCCTAGTTCTGCAATTGCACCACTGGTATACAATAAACTTTCCGTTAATGTTGTCTTTCCTGCGTCAACGTGAGCCAGAATGCCTAAGTTAATTATTTTCATGTGATTTTCCTCCTATCAACACCCAAAAAAGGGCATAAAAATACCCAGTGATAAATACTCCTATCACTGGGTAAATAACTCCAATAGCCCCAAAACACTTATATGTTTTCGGGCATATAAAATTACATGATAAAAGTATTCTTAAACTGGGTACAAAAAACTAAGCCCCATATTAAAAGTGAAACGGGACTGCTACTTTTTGTTCCCACTATCAAATTGACAGTTTATTTAAGAATACCTTGCCGCATATTTATTAACTCCTTGTATAATACTGAATCTAATTATATTCCTTAACCCTTTATTTGTCAAGCTGACAAACTAAAGCAGAAAAAGCGGCAGGATTTCCCCCTGCCACTAATCATCTGTTTATGCAAAAATAATTTCCTTTTCCACAATCTCCCTCGCACAAGCCCTTATGTTATTGAGGCATCCTGTCCATTCTAAGGCGTTTTCTGCCTTTAGCTGTTCCGTTATGCCCTGTGCCTGTTTCATACCCTCTATGAGCCTTTCAAAGCGTTCCTGTGCCTGTCTGTTGATGTCGGCAAGGTAGGCGTTTAGCCTGCCGCTTGTAAGAAGATTGGTGTATGTAACTTTACGGTACTGTTTTAGATAATCTAAATGCCGTTGCCCCCAGATGCCTATTGCCTGTTCTTCTTCGGCGGGTACAGTTAAGCACGGTATCAAATAATCCCCTTGCCTTTCGTATTTGCCGCCCAGTTCCTCAAATAATGATTTTGCCATTGTCTGTTACCTCCACATTCTTTTTTATTTTGAATGTCCGCAAAATCCGTCCTACATCTGGCGGACTGTGGCAGGGGTCATTACGCCGCTCCGCCTTACGCTGTCCACAAGCTGCTCCATGTCCTCGTCCATTAAGACCTTGAACGGATGGTCTGGGAACTCGTCAATCTCCGCAATCGGGATTTCCCTTATTTTGCTTAGGTTCGCTTCTGCACGGCTCTCGTCCGTTTCAAAGAGGTCATCGTATGCGGTCAGCTCGATTTTGCTTTCTCTGCTTCTCGCCAAGCTCCGCCACCTCCTTTCCGAACTGCTCGTAAGCGGCGGCTACCTTGCCGCCTTTGTCGTAGGCAAAAATGCTCTTTCCCTCTGCGGTGGCTTCCACGGCTCGGATGGAGTGGGGTATCTGCGTGTCGAATACCTTTATCCTCTGCCCGTAGGCACTTTTTACCGTAGCCGTGATTTCCTTAGAAATGTTCGTGCGTGGCATTACCATCGTCATAAGGATGCCGTCAATCCGCAGGTGCGGGTTGATTTGCCGTTTCACTTTAGACACGGAGCGAAGCAACAGCTCTAAGCCTTTGGCGGAAAGATAATGGGGCTGCGTCGGGATAACCACGCTGTCAGCAGCCGCAAGCGCATTGATAGTCAGCATACCCAAGCTCGGCATACAGTCCACGAGAACCGTGTCGTAATTCTTTTTCACCTCATTGATGCAGGTTTTCAGTACGCTTTCACGGCTTATGGCGTTAATCAGCCTTACTTCCAAGCCCGACAATTCAATGTTGGACGGGAGCAGGTCAACGCCCTCGTCATGGTGCAGGATGCTTCTGGAAACATCGACGGGTTTATCATCAATAATGTCCTGCATGATGGTGGAGAGCGTGTCGGGCAAATCGTCTGGTCGGCTGTAACCAAGCGACATGGTTAAATTTGCCTGTGCATCGGCATCAATGAGCAGGACTTTTTTGCCCTGCTGTGCCAGAGCCACGCCCAGATTGACCGCCGTGGTCGTCTTTCCAACGTTATGTGAAGCTTCACATAACGTTGGTTATGAAAAGCTATATATTATGCAAAGCTAGAGATAGAAATCTTTATAAATAAAGGATTCTTTGGTTGATTTACT
>NZ_CALPDG010000042.1 GCF_943193195.1 Mediterraneibacter agrestimuris
TGTAGAATTATGATATAATATGTTGGGATTAGGCGAAAAGAAATAAAAAAGTATAAGAATCCTTAAGTTGGCAACTTGAGGATTCCCCAAAATACTATCTGACAAAGTAGAAAAAGGTAGGGAAGAGATATGAGAATTACAGTCGCAGGAACAGGATATGTCGGTCTTGTAACAGGTGTCTGCCTTGCAAGCAAAGGACACCAGGTTATCTGTCTTGATGTAGATGAAGAAAAAGTCAAAACCATGCAGCAGGGAATTTCTCCAATTTATGAGCCAGGACTTTCTGAACTGATGCAAGAATCTATGGAGAATCTTACGTTTACGACTGACTATGCAGGCGCATATAAAAATGCAGAAGTCATCTTTATCGGGGTAGGAACCCCTGAGAAATCAGACGGCTCTGCCAATTTAAGTTTCGTATATCAGGTGGCAAAACAGATTGCCAGAACTGCTGAAAATAATTGTGTTGTCGTAGTGAAGTCGACTGTGCCGATAGGTACCAACGATAAAATTGAACAATATATCCATGATAAACAGGTGCATGACTGCAAGATTTATGTGGCATCCAATCCGGAGTTCCTTGCACAGGGAACGGCAGTCCGTGACACTTTACATGCATCGCGTATCGTAATTGGAACAGATGAAAAATATGCGGCAGATATTCTGATGCAGGTATACGAAAAATTTGACGCCCCAAAGATTACAGTCGGACGCCGAAGCGCGGAAATGATTAAATATGCATCCAATGACTTCCTTGCATTAAAAATCAGTTATGTTAATGAGATTGCCAATCTTTGTGAAACAGTTGGCGCTAATGTAGAAGAAGTCACTCTTGGAATGGGATTCGATAAACGGATCGGGGATTATTTCCTAAATGCTGGAATCGGTTACGGCGGCTCTTGCTTCCCGAAAGACACAAAGGCATTAAGCTGGCTTGCAAGTTTTAACGATAAGGAAATCCGGACAGTTAAAGCTGCGATTGAAGTAAATGACAGTCAGAAATTAAAGCTGATAAAAAAAGCTAGAAAATATTATGATGACTTTTTATTTTTGAATATAGCTGTACTGGGATGTACTTTCAAACCGGGAACTGACGACTTACGTGAAGCTCCGTCATTGGTAAACGTTCCGCTTCTGTTGGAAGATGGCGCCCGCGTACGTATCTGGGATCCGGTTGGTACAGAGAATTTTAAAAAACAGGTTCCAAATGAGAAAATCCAGTATTGTGGAAGCATTGAGGAAGCCATCACGGATGCTGATATCTGCTTCATCTTTACTGAATGGAAAGACGTATGTGATTTTGACGTTACAAAGTACCAGAAGCTGATGAAACGGCCTATCGTACTTGACGGGCGAAATTGTTATGCACTGGATCAATTCGAGGGGACCGGTATTACATACGGTTCTATCGGACGAAAAACGATAAACGATACTGAAGAATAGGTTAGGGAAAAGACATGAAACTGATTATCCAGATTCCATGCTACAACGAAGCAGAAACACTGGAAGTAGCATTAAATGATTTGCCAAAACACATTGACGGAATTGATGAAATTGAATATCTGATCATCAATGACGGCAGTGCTGATAATACGGTCGAAGTGGCAAGAAACTGGGGAGTTAACTATGTAGTTAGCTTCCGAAACAATAAAGGACTTGCAAGAGGCTTTATGGCAGGTCTCGATGCGTGTTTAAGAAACGGAGCGGATATCATTGTCAATACTGACGCTGACAATCAATACTGTGGTGAAGATATTGAAAAACTTGTCCGTCCGATTCTCAACGGAGAGGCTGGAATGGTGATCGGGGAACGTCCGATAGACCAGACAGCACATTTTTCGCCGCTTAAGAAAAAGCTGCAGCATCTTGGCAGTTGGGTTGTGCGAAAAGCATCCAAGACAGATGTCCCGGATGCTCCAAGTGGATTCCGTGCATACAGCAGACATACGGCAATGCGCCTGAATGTAATCAACGAATATACTTACACCCTTGAAACAATCGTACAGGCAGGACGCCAGAAAATGGCGGTGACCTCAGTCCCAATTCGTACAAATGCTGAGCTGAGACCATCCAGGCTGTTTAACAGCATGTTTGGTTATGTGAAGAAATCCATGCTGACTATTGGACGTGCACTGATGATGTACAAGCCCCTGTATTGCTTCGCATGGATAGCCGGTATATTCGGTGTTGCCGGGGCTGCATTGGGAATCCGTTACCTGGTGTATCTTGCCATTGGAAATGGGGAAGGGCATATTCAGTCACTGATCCTTGCCAGCATGTTGATTATAATCGCGGTTTTAGCCGGGGTAATTGGACTTCTTGGGGATGTGATCTCTGCAAACAGGAAACTGTTGGAAGAGATTCAGTTTGAACTTCGGAAGATGGATTATGGTCAGGGCCATGAAGAAGGCAAGGATGATATTGCAGAAAAAACAAAAGAGCAAAATATATAAGCCAAGAAAATAACAAACTACATCGTACGTATAGGAAATAAACTTAAATATGGAAAAGAGAAAAAACAGAATCAATATAACTAAAATAATAAAATATATTGGAAATATTGTCATGATATTGGCCATTGTCATAATTATTAGTAAAATTCAATCATATGATGTAGATTATTCCATTATATTTTCTAAAAAAAATATATTTTCATTTATATTAATTACTTTAATTTATTCTGTAACTGTAATTTTAGGTGGAATTCCATGGACAAACATAATTAATGCATTACTCAGTTGCAAAATTCAATACTGGGAAACCATGCTGATATATACAAAGTCTAATGTTTTCAAATATATTCCAGGTAATGTTTTTCAATATGTTGGACGAAATGAACTTGCGGTAAATAAAAACCTAAAACACTCTAGGGTTGCTTTGTCAACTTTAATAGATGTAAGCTGGAATATTTTTTCGATTATATTGTTAGCAATTTTATTAGCCAGAAAAAACTTATTCAGATATGTTACACAACAGTATGAAAATTTTGGGAAAGAAGTTTTTATATTTTTTGTAATATCTATATTAGTGGTATTACTGCTCTGCCTTATTATATTAAAAAAAAAGAGAAAAGAAATAGTTGAAATATTACACGAAGTTTTCTCCATAGAGCTTACAAAAGCATTAGGAAAAAATTTTTTATTCTACATTATACAAGGATTGGTAAACGCTGGGCTTTATGTTGCCATTTTCTCTATCATATCAGGCGAATGCTACTCTATTCAGAGTATTATGTCTTGCATGGGAGCAATGTTAGTTGCTTTTGCGGCAGGATTTATAACGCCGGGTGCACCGGGTGGAGTAGGAATTCGCGAAGCAGTAAGTTTGTTTTTATTAGGTACGGTAATTGGAGAGTCTGTTATTTTAACGGGAATTGTTATTATGAGAGTGCTGTCTATTGTAGGAGATATCTTTTCATTCATATTAATATGGATAATAGAAAAGTTGAGAAACCAAAGAATGGGAGAACAAAGAAATGTCAAATAAATCGCATGGTGTATTAACGATTGCAATACCAACATATAACAGATGTGAATTCCTGTTAAAAAATTTAAAAAGTCTTGATCAGATGATTTGTAATTTAAAAGCTCAGGATTTTGTTGAAATTTTAATTTCAGATAATGCTTCTACAGATGATACTGAAAAAGAAGTTATGAAATTAGTCAAAGGAAATGTTTATATAAACTATCATAGAAATGAAAAAAATATCGGACCAAGAATAAATATTGCTAACCTTTTTGGAAAAGTTAAGACAAAATATATGTTGTTATTAGGGGATGATGATTTCATTTCTATAGATTACTTAAGAGAAATTCTTGAATGTTTAGAACAAGACATAGGATGTGTTATTCCAAGTTACGTTAATATTGATTTGAACGGGGAAAAAAATGGACGCGGAAGAGATTTAACAGTAAAATCAAACAAATACAAAGGCGGTTTCCAAAATTGTCTTGAAAATGCATGGCGTGGACATCAGATGAGTGGTCTGGTATTCCGTGTAGAAAATATAATGGAAGAAATAAAGGAAAAAAGTATATATAATTATTATCTTCAAATATACGCACTGGCCTATTGCTGCCTGCATGGAACGACATATCATATAACCGAATATCCTATACTGGTCACAAGACCGCCTCAAAACACTAAAGATTGGGGATACGGAAAAGATGGATTAGTTGGGGATGTATTTGAAAATTTTGTAAAGTTAGACATTTCAAACTTGCAAAAAGTGCAATTGGAAATGAGATTTTTAATTAATCAATATTGGAGATATGCGATGTACCTAAAAAAAGGTATAAAAAATTTTTTCATTTGCATTTGGAGTATTGTGAAATCTCCATATACGTTATGGGAAACAAAAATTATATTTGCTTCTACATTTATGTTTATCCTAGCGGGGAAATCAATTGGATTGTTATGTAGTGGAAAACTGCTGCAAATACTTACAACAGAGGTGGATATTTAAGTGAAAAAGAATTTATTAGATAATACGATTGTTAAAGAAGATATGAATATCATCTATACTTCAATAAAAGGTATAGAACAGCTGAAAAACACTAAAATTCTGGTTACAGGTGCTTATGGTATGCTCGCATCCTATTTAGTCTATTTTTTTATTTTTTTGAATGAATTTCATAATTTCTCTATAGATATATGGATTATTGTGCGGAATAAAGAAAAATTAGAAAAACGATATGGAAATATTTGTGAAAAAGAATATTTTCACTATGTAATGCAAACGTTGGATTCTGAAATAAGAATATCCGAAAAAATGGATTACATCATTCATGCTGCAAGCCTAGCATCCCCTCAATATTATAATACAATTCCTGTTGAAGTAATGTTGCCAAATGTGATCGGAACATATCACTTACTGGAATTTGCAAAAAAGTGTAAAACCAAGAATTTCTTGTTTTTCAGTAGTTCTGAAATATATGGAAAGCAAGATGAGACAATCAGCAAAAATTATGATGAAACAGTTTTAGGGATATTAGATCCCATGGATATCCGAAATTGTTATGCGGAAAGTAAACGTATG
Organism: Mediterraneibacter agrestimuris; assembly: GCF_943193195.1. GTDB lineage: Bacteria > Bacillota > Clostridia > Lachnospirales > Lachnospiraceae > Schaedlerella > Schaedlerella agrestimuris. Next base: position 5,039 of record NZ_CALPDG010000042.1, read on the forward strand.
GGAGAAAATATGTGCGTGGGTTATTTTAGAGAATATGGAATAAAAACAAATTCTGTCCGCATTTTTCATACCTTTGGTCCTACAATGGATATACATCATGATGAACGAGCATTCTCTGAATTTGTTGCTAATATTATAGATAAAAAAAACATTGAAATGAAAAGTGAAGGAAAAGCAAAACGAGCATTTTGCTATATAACGGATGCCATTTTAGGTTTTCTGCTTATTTTACTTTATGGAAGCTCAGGCGAAACGTATAATTTATGTAACGACTTACAGTATATTTCTATTTCCGAACTGGCAAAAATACTCGTGAAATTGTTTCCAGAACGGAATTTAAAAGTTAAAAAAGTAACCAGAAGTATTGAAAGTACATATGTTTCCAAAAAGGATGAAAATCTAATTACCGCTGATAGCAATAAGCTGCGACAAATAGGATGGTGTCCTCAAATTACGATAAAAGAAGGGTTTTTTAGAACAATTAAAGCAATAGAGGAGGGAATGTAAATGGAAGTATGGCAGATGCTTAATTTACAAAAAAAACCTTTTATTGGAAAAATCGGATCATTGATTTTGCGTCTTTGGGGATGTGATATTCCTAAAACTGTACAACTCCCTCAGAAATTGTATGTTGCGCATCATGGAAATGGTGTTTGTATTCATCCAAACACTATTATCGAAAAAGGTGTGAGAATTTTTCAGCAAGTTACAATTGGGAGATCTGATGTTTATCTTCCGAGTGATCAATCAATATATGAACGTATCATTATTAAGGAATATGCTATTTTAGGGGCTGGATGTAAAATACTGAATAATAAAGGAACATTAATTATTGGCGAAAATGCGATTATTGCAGCAAACGCAGTTGTACTCAATGATGTTCCGGCAAACGAAGTATGGGGAGGAATTCCGGCAAGAAAATTGTATACCAGAAAAGAAGAAGAAATATTTCATGGTCCTGCCATGTAAGATGAAAAACTTATTATATGTTTTAAATAATGAAAGGAACAAAATATATTATGAAAGCAGTTATATTAGCAGGTGGATTTGGTACACGGATTAGCGAGGAAAGTTATCTCAAACCTAAGCCAATGATTGAAATTGGAGAAAAGCCAATTTTATGGCATATAATGAAAACATTTTCATATTACGGAATACAAGAGTTTGTAGTTTGTTGTGGATATAAGCAGCATTTAATTAAAGAATGGTTTGCAGATTATTATTTGCATAATAGTGATATAACTTTTGATTTTTCACTGAATAACGAAATGACTGTTCATAACAATGTGTCTGAGCCATGGAAAGTTACATTAGTGGACACAGGGATAAATACGATGACTGGTGGAAGAGTGAAAAGAATCCAGAAATATATCGGAGAAGAAACATTTTTACTTACTTATGGTGATGGTGTGGCTGACATTAACATAAAAGAACTGACAGCCTATCATAAAAAGCATGAAAAAATAGCGACAATAAGTGCATATAATATTGGTCAACGATTTGGTGTATTAGAAATAGATGATCATAATTCAATAAAGTCATTTAGAGAAAAAAGTTCCTCAGACGGTGAAATGATTAATATTGGATATATGGTATTAGAGCCCCAAATATTCGAATATATTACAGATGATAAGACGGTTTTTGAAAAGGAACCATTGGAAAAATTGGCAATAGAAGGGGAATTGATGGCTTATAAACACATGGGTTTTTGGCAATGTATGGATACACAGAGAGATAAGAAGAAATTAGAAGAAATGTGGGAATCAGGAGATGCACCATGGAAAAAATGGTAAAGGAGATAATAGATGAAAGTATCAGATTACATAGTAGAATTCCTGATAGAAAAAGAAATTAGCGATGTTTTTGGTTATCCGGGAGGAATGGCTGCACATTTAATTGATTCATTTGATAAATATAAAGAGGATATTACAATACATACAAATTATCATGAACAAGCTTCTGCTTTTGCAGCAAATGGGTATGCACAGGTTACAGGTAAAGTAGGTGTTGCTTATTCATCCAGTGGTCCGGGAGCGACAAACTTAATTACTGGAATTTGTAATGCCTTTTTTGATTCTATACCGACACTTTTTTTAACTGGGCAGGTAAATACATATGAAGCAAAAAAGGATCTTCCAATTCGTCAAAAAGGTTTTCAAGAAACGGAAATTCTTCCCATTGTAAAAAGTGTTACTAAATACTGTGCATATATAGAGCATGAATCAGATATACGCTATGAGTTAGAAAAGGCTTTTTATTTTGCTCAAGAAGGCAGAAAAGGTCCTGTTTTGCTTGATATACCAATGAATATTCAACGGATGGATATAGACCCAGAGAATTTGCGTTCTTTTCAATTAGAGCAGCAACAGAAGTCTCAAATTGATATTAGTGTAATTACTCAATCAATAAAAAATTCTAAAAGACCAGTACTTCTTGTTGGAGCAGGAACAAAACCAGAGAATACCAAAAAATTAGTTAGACAATTAGTAGAAAAATGGAGAATACCACTGGTAAGCAGTATGCTGGCAGTAGATGTCGTATCCTCAGATGAGGAAATGAACTTTGGTTTTATAGGGGCATACGGAAACAGAGCAGCTAACTTCATAATAGCGAAAAGTGATTTGGTTATTGCTATAGGATCTCGTCTAGATGTTCGTCAGGTCGGCGGTCAAAGAGAAAATTTTGCTCCTGACGCTCAGCTTATTCGAGTTGACATAGATGAAGGAGAATTATTTAATCGTGTAAATAATCGGGAAAAACATATTTGTGCAGATGCGCAGGAAATATTACAAAAAATATTAGCTGAACCAATAGATATTGGAGAATCGCTTCATCAATGGAGACAGATATGTAATAAAATACGAAAAAAATTATACGGTATAGATGATAAAACTCCAAACATTATTACAAATAAGATTGGAAAAGCGATCCCAGACGGTTATACGATAACAACCGATGTGGGGCAAAATCAAGTTTGGGTTGCTCAGTCCTTTTACATAAAACAAAACCAAAATGTATTTTTTTCTGGGGGTCTCGGTTCTATGGGATATTCCCTTCCGGCTGCTATCGGCGCATACTATGGGAGTAAAAAACCTGTAGTTTCCTTTAATGGAGATGGGGGATTGCAGATGAATATCCAAGAACTGCAGTTTATTACTCGCGAAAAGCTTCCAATCGCGATTGTTGTGTTGAATAACCGTGCACTAGGAATGATACGTCATTTTCAAGAAATGTATTTTGACGGTTGTTATTCACAAACCGTAAATGGAAATGGCTACGAGTCTCCGGATTTTAAAAAAATTGCTCAGGCATATGGGATAAAATATTGCCTCATAAGTGAGGAAAAAGAGATTAAAGAAGATTCTTTTATTATAACAGAACCAATATTAATAGAAGTAGTTTTTAATGAAAATACTTATGTATTTCCTAAGTTAGAGTTTGGTAAACCTAACCAAGATCAAGAACCACTGCTGGATAGACAACTATATGAAGAACTAATGATTTTATAATATGGAAGTGAAATGAAATGGAAACATACAAGAACAGAAATATATCTGTGGATTTTTTACGAGGATTAGCTGTAATTGGAGTGCTATTAGGTCATGCACTTCAAAGGGGGTTATATCCAATTGATTTTAATACAATAGGGTTAACCAAATTTATTTATTCATGGCATATGCAATTGTTTATATTATTGTCAGGTTATACTTTGTGTCTGAGTATACGTCATAATGGAAAAATAAGTATTTGGAAAAAGTTTAAGAGACTTGTAATTCCTACATATGTATGGAGTTGGATTATTTACATTGTCCATGATTTTGATTTTGTAGGAATTAAACCCTTTAGAACATTTGAATTTGGAGTTGTTGAGTATATAAAAATTTTACTGATTCAACCTACATATATTATCTGGTTTTTGTGGGTTGTATTTATTTTTACGATTGTAGTATATGGTGTCTATATGCTTACTCAAAGAAAAGGGCTCAATAGTGATTTAGTTGTTATTTTTTTGAGCTTATTTGTCTTTTCAGGTTTGAGTCTGATAGAGACCAATATGCGTTTATGGGGATGGGACTATTTAAAGCAATATTATGTATTTTTTGTTGTAGGATACGTATGTGCGTGTTTAAAAGAGGAAATTGTTCATGATGCTGTAAAAATTGTATTTATATTGCTTGCTGCATATTTTTCTTTATACAAATTATTCTATAGTATAGAAACAGCTTTCCCATCACAATTAACAGCATTTTTTATGATATCATTTCTATATCTTTTAGTGTGTAAATGTCAGAAAATATTGAAAATAACGGAAAAAAACATAATCTGTTGGCTGGGTAAAAATTCTTTATATTTATATCTCTATCAGTTTTTGTGTTTGAATATTGGTGTGGGGGGGGGATTATCAGAATAATATCCATATTTTGTACATCGACTATAATTTCAGTAGCGTTGGTACTTTTGCTAAATCGAAGTAAGAAAATCAGTGCATTGCTATTTGGGGAGTTTTAGAAGCATTTTCTAAAAACAAAAGAAAAGGAGCAAACATAATGTTAGTTCATTTTTATAAAAAGTATATTAAGAGTAATACTGCTAAATATTTCATGCTATTTACTCTTGTATTTATTCTTAATGCAATGTTTGCCATTAGGATGCGAGGACCTATGTTTTCTGATGAGATAGGTCATTTAAGTTCTGTTGAATATTTAGTAGGAAATGACTGGTCTGATTATGTGAAAAATGTCGGACTTGGATATTATAAGTATGGAACAGCAATATTGTATTTCCCATTGTATTTACTGATTCAGGACAGGACATTTCTTTATATTTCTATGCTGCTTTTTAATAGTATAATACTTGCACTTATTCCGTGCATTATTTTTAAAATAGAGATAGACTTTCTTAATATTAAAGATGACAGAAAAGCTATGTTAATTGCTTTTATGCTCGGGGTTATGCCTTCGTCTCTTATTTTAAGTAAAACGGTTCTGTCAGAAACACTTTTGTCATTTTTGAGTTGGTTAATACTATTATTTTTATTGATATGTTTTCATTGTGGAAAAAATTGGGAACGGCATATTTTAAGTATCACAATTGGATTCCTGTCAGTGTATGCATATATCACACATGCAAGGGGAATTGTAGTAACAATATTGTTATTTATGCTTGTCTTTCTCTTACGTTATTGGAAAAAAATTTCTGTTATAAATATACCGAGTTATTTATTAGGAATATTCATAGGATGGTCCGTAGATTCTGTATTAGGAAATTTTTTAAAATCACATATTTGGAATGGCAATATTAATTATAATAGTACACAGGAAATTCTTTCAGGATGGGCACATATAGATTTCTTTTTTTCGGGTCTTAAAACAATTGTATATACTTTATTTGGATGGCTGTACAGCACATGCTCAAGCAGCTATGGACTCGCAATTTGGGGAATTGTTTTTGTGGTCATTTTTTTATATAAATATTTTAAAGCTGGAAAAGAAACAGAAAAAATAAAAGAAGACGAAGTTATCATTTATATTTATACAATTCTTTATTTTGTAGGAGGGTTTGCATTAGGAATCATTTTTATGGGGTTGGGAACTTATAGAATTATTTATCATGGAGAAATGCTACGGTTAGATCAAATTATTTATGTTAGATATGTAATGGTTCCCATTCAACTGCTTACATTCATTGCTGCATATCAACTTACAGAAAAAGATTATTTGAAAAAATATAAAAACACAAGTATAAAAGCTATTGTTTTAATCAACTTTATTTTCTTTTTCTTTATTAGTGATTTCCTCCATGAAGGAACGGCAGCCATTTTGCAACTATGCGGATTACCGATTATCCCCTCACAAAGCCATGATATTTTGGTTAATTCAAGTAATATTTACCGTCAAATGCTTGTATGGTCTATATTAAATATAGTGATTGCTCTATTTATATATATAGTAGGTAAACGAAAAATCTTAATTTTCATTACCTCTATTGCTGTTCTATTTATTGTACAATATTTTATTTGGATGCATAATGTATGTCTTCCAATTTCTGAATATTATTACGACAAAATTGATGTCGCAGAAAGTTTTTGCGATGAATATGATATTGAGACTGAAACAAATATTATTATAGAAGGAGATAGAATTGTCTATCCCGCACAATATAAGTTGTATAAGTATAATGTTCAAAGAACAGATTGTGAAGAATTGGATAATGCACTCATTTTTGTGGCAGATATAAAAAATAGTGAATTCTCCACGTCCGGTATATACTATGAGATTACTAATAATGATAACTATTCAAGCTATATAGTGGTAAAGGGAGATAATTTAAAAGATTGTTTAATTGCAAAGGGATTAAATTTAAAAGAAATTAGAAATTACTAAGTAAATAATTAATACTTTATGGAAAGGAGAAACACAAGCCATGAAACACAAAAAAGAACTTTTAGATTTTTACAAAAATAAAAAAGTTTTAGTAACCGGGCATACCGGATTTAAAGGAACATGGTTATGTAAAATTTTAATAAATGCAGGTGCGAAAGTTGTTGGATATGCATTAGAACCCACAACAATGTCTGATTTTTTTTATATCTCAGATATAGAGGAAAGAATGGATTCCGTTATTAGTGATATCAGGGATTATGATAATCTGAAAAAGGTATTTGAAAGAACACGTCCAGAAATCGTAATTCATATGGCTGCACAACCATTAGTTCGTTATTCCTATGAGAATCCGCATTATACATATGAAACTAATGTTATGGGAACGGTTAATATTTGTGAATGCATAAGAATGGCTCCGTATGTTAAATCATTTATAAATATTACAACAGATAAAGTATATAAAAATAATGAGTGGGAATGGGGATACAGAGAGAACGAGCCTTTAGATGGGTATGATCCATATTCTAACAGTAAATCTTGTTCCGAGTTAGTAACACACAGTTATATTAATTCTTTCTTTTCTGATATGGAAATTGCAGTATCTACTGCAAGAGCTGGAAATGTAATAGGAGGTGGGGACTTTTCTGCCAATCGGATTATTCCGGATTGTGTACGTGCAGCAGAAAAGGGCGAAAAAATTGTAGTACGAAATCCTTATTCAATTCGTCCATATCAGCATGTTTTGGAGCCACTTTTTGCGTACTTAATGATTGCAAAAGAACAATATGAAAACAAAAGTTATGCAGGATTCTATAATGTTGGTCCGGATGAAAGTGACTGCATTACAACTGGAGAGTTGGTAAGCTGCTTTTGTGAAAAATGGGGAAATAATGTAACTTGGACAAGTCATTGCGATAACGGACCACATGAAGCTAACTTTTTAAGGCTGGATTGTTCTAAGTTAAAAAAGACATTTGGCTGGAAACCAACCTGGAATGTAGAAATGGCAGTCGAAAAAACGATAGAATGGACAAAAATATATTTATCTAAAGCTGATATTGTAAAATGTATGGATGAACATATAAAAGAGTTTGTTGAACATTGCTAAAATTATGCTAACAAATATTTATACATATGGGAATTATTCACTGCCCACTTTTTACAGCTAGTGTGATATCCTTTAAATAACCGGACATTATTTTATGCTCATGATACAATGTTTACATCAAGCGATGGAGATATCGTATCAATGAGAAGAAAATCAACTATTTGCAATAACTGTTCATGAGTCTCCTGTTATAGCTGCATTGCTCATATGGCATCAGCTTATTATTGTTGAGGGTGACTTTACATTAAAAAAGATACTTATGGAGTAAGTGCTTAATTTTCAGCCATCAGTGTAAAAATATCCGGTTACTTTTCAGTAACCGGAGTACCTTGACAATTCACATATGATTAGTTATTGATTTGAGCTTGCACAGTACTTTCACCACTGCATATCGGCTGGTACCATTCACATTCACGAAACTGGGAACAGAAGATTGTTGAAGATCTCTTACGACTTTTGTGTATCAGTTCGAAAAGGTTTCTGGCTTCTGTCATAACGAAACCTCCAATTGTAGTAAAAATCTACTTCCTATCAAGATGATGTAGTAAAAAACTATTTTCTATCATTATGAATGAGAAAAGGAGAAAAGTATAGTTACCCCAAATTTAAGTGTTTACATGATATCTCCATGAGAGAGGTATGTGGTTTCAATAAAACATTATACGAGTAAACTCACATAAGCAATTCCTACATTACCGGACAGACAGTTTCCCGTATGCCGGATTTGCGGTTGCCACGTGGGAATATCCAGTAATTTAAATGGTTATGGGAGGGAAACGATTAAAGGTAAGCGACAATTGATCAATTATTTTACGCTTACCTTTCAACCATACTATAAAACCCATTTCTCGATTATACATTCATGAGCTTTGTTCTTCTTGTCGTAGTTAATCCCCACCAGCAGGATATTTCCAGTGTAGTTTTCGACTGCCCGGACATACTTCTTTTCTTTAATCTGCTGAAGGGCTGTTTCTGCGGATTTATTCCATTTGAGTTCTACGAGCAATGCAGGCATTTCCTCTGCATATTCCGGTTTGGGAAGGAAGACATAATCTGCAAATCCTCTTCCGGTAGGCATCTCACGTATTGGAATAAAATAATACTGCATTGCTGCGAGAATTCCATTTCTTTTTCTTGGTTGCTGTTAAAAATTCTTGCCTGATTTCCTCATTTGGTATAAAAGCAATGCCTTTCTTCTGATTATAAGCAAGATAGCCAAGATGAATCAATAGTGTCAGTACATCATCTTTATTCCCAAAAGAAACCATATCATTCTGGAATGTATTAACATCCACTTCCACAGATGCACCTGAGAGCATTTCAATAATTGCTGTTTTAAGACCATCAAAATCCATATTTATCAACGGCAGGATCGATTCATATGTCCCGGTTTGTGACCAATAACTCTGATATTCGCCTCTCAACATTACACTGACTACCGCTTTGGGATTATACACATGTTCCTTTGCTAATGTATATCCATTGTACCATCGCTTTACTTCTTCAAAATCTGTATGATATCTTTGGCATAACTTATTTACTTCTTGTTCTGTAAATCCAATATATGGAGCAAAATTTGCCGGTGTTGCCATCGTAAATTCATCAAAATTATTCAATGCCGATTGTGTCCGAATTTTCTTGATTGGCAAAATCCCGGTTAGAAATGCCAGATGCAAAAACTTTGAAGGTTCAGTACCTTTAAATAATCCTCTGAGAAAATTAATATACTCCTCCTGCACCTTTATATTGGAAGCTTCATCACGTATCAGTACATCCCATTCATCTATTATGATGATAAACTTATGACCTGTTGCCTGCGTGACATCTGCTAATGCACCGCCTAACGTAGTATTTTCTGAAAAAAGAACATTCGGAAACTCGGCTTTTAATTCGTTTATCACTTTTTGCGTAATATAAGAAACTGTTTTCTCTGCATTTCCTGCGTCCATGAAGCACCACTGCACATCAAAATGAATCACATTATACCGATTCAAATACTGATGAAACTTCTCTGTTTTACTGATTTGAAGTCCTGAAAATAATGATTCCGAATCACAGCCTCTACTATAATAAGCTGTCAGCATGTTCGCTGTAATAGACTTCCCAAATCGTCTCGGACGACTATTACATATGCAACTTTGTTCTGTATCAATTACACGATTTGTATATTCCAATAATCCCGTTTTATCCACATATATTTCAGAATTAATGACTTTCTGAAACGCCTCGTTATCCGGATTTAAAAACATTCCCATGTTATTCACTTCCTTCCTCAGTCTATACAATTAAGTATACATAAAAAAGTCCGGAATCACAATACGAAACTCCGGACTTTTGTTTTATATCTTTCATGTTCAGGGAAGCCAAATCTGCAATCAGACAACATATTCACACTTATAATTTTGTACTTACGCTATATACTTGCAATTACTATGCCGCTTAAACGTATTATTTACCGGCGTTTACCTATTATAAAAATAGTGTCAAATACCCCTATAAATCAATGGACAGTGCTTATCAAACCATATCGTGGTATATAAAAACCTTGCCCGGTTGAATCTATAATAAACTGAGCGCCTGTAGTTTCTTCTTCGCCATAATATTCAATACCATCTATGTTAAATTCTCCTATCTTGGGTTCACCGTCTTCCATATAATAATTGTAATCTCCAAAGTTTATCCAACCGTCTTCTGGAATGCTATTCTTTTTTGCCTTTAACACAACAAAAAGTTCATTATCATCCTTTATAACTTCAAACGTAATCAATTCATGATATTCTTCATTCAGATAATTAATGAGATAATATAACCCGTTTTCAGCAGGATATCCTACAATTAAATAAACATTATCCTCAAAAAATGATGATATTGATAATTCATCGATTCCGAATGCTTTCAGTTGTTCTTGATATATACCTGTTCCCATAGGACCTCCGCCCCAATGACAGATATTGTCCAATGCTCCTTTTTCTTTTACATCAAATGGATAGAAACTATTTCCTACCTGATTGTTTAAAATATAGAAATTTTGTTTATGTGCAATTGCGTATTTCTCTAATTCATAATTAACTGCTTGCCGATGCATAAAATCAGCCTTTACATCAGGGGAATAAATTGTATTTATTGTCAGCCACAGTCCCATTGATGTTAGAATAAATAAAGCAGTGCGCATTTTTTTAATATTATTTGAACATGAATATTTTATGTTCAGACCTAACAAAGTTATAGCAAATATGGCCGGAAGCATAAATGACTGATATGCCCTCAAAATCATTCGTCCTTTAATACACAAGTATGCATATATCAAAAATGTTCCTAAGACACCAGCGGCTGTCAGAAGTCCGACAAAAAGGTTCATTGAAGATTTTTCTGCTTCTAGTAATAAATAGCAAATTATAATTGCAACACCTAAATATATGCACAGCAAAACTAAAGGGATATAATCGGTCCTAAAGAAACCTTGTGTACTATTTTTGAATTTAGCCATATCATCTCTCATAGAATAGTCATTTTTCTCAAAATCAATAGAATTCCATGAAAATTTCTGCACGATTTTAGAAAGATTTTCTGTATTAAATTTTTCATCCATGTAATATAATGATTTAGTTAAGTAAAAAAAGTTTTCGCTCCACCCAAGCAAACGATATGTTTCTTCATTCTCTTCATATGATGCCGTTCCATAATCTTGATATGATATTCGATATTTGTTATATTCTGCATATTCATCCCCATTCCACTCATTCATCATTGTCCTGCCGTTTGTAATCAGCGCAGATATGAGGATAGTCATAGTAATGCAATAACTGATTATTATAAGCAATTGCTTTTTCCAATCGGTTTTGCCATAATTTTGAATCAAGGCAAGAAGCAAAACCAACAGTAGGTAGCAGCATACAAGATAACCATTGTCTTTGGCATATAGAAAACAAAAGGAAAGAAACACGACACTACATATATATAATGCGAACTTAATTCCTCTACGATAAGATTGTGATAAACTTAAATAAATACATGCTATAGAAGCAATACCAATTAATGTCGCCGTAGTTCTAAAATGCATTCTGACACATACATACCAATATTGTGTCAAAAAAAGTATCATATTTAAAAATAAAGCAAATTGAAAAGAATATCCTTTTCTATAACACTCGCAAAAAACAGTATAAAAAATAATGCCTATTGAAACAAATAAAAAAAAGACTTGCAATAAGCTATATACCGGCAAAAAAGGAAATATTTTATACAGATATCCGATGAAAAGAGACAAAAAATAATTTAAGTAGACTGCAATACTAATATTACCTGTTTTATATCCCGCAATTGCATTAATTGCATTTTCATCATCTGCAGTCGTATATGTAATATATGTCGAATTATATACGATAATAAAAAAAATTGCAGCTAATAAAAAAGAAAAAAACAGTCTTCTCTTTGGACTACTATAGACTTTTTCAAAAAATAAATTCATAATTTTTGTACCATCTTCCTTATAGATTTTCTTATCATTACTGAGGAATATGTTTATTTTTTCTTTCCTTCTCAGGAGGAGGCGTCATATAGTCCCCATACATATGTGTCAATAATTCATGCCATCCGGCAGGACATAAAAAGTTCCTTTCACGAATTTTAAACTCAACAGTACTCTCGAAAATTGTTTTGGGAAGATAAAACGGAGAAACACGTGAAGGTCCCTGACTGGTAATTGCAATATAATTTGTATGATACCCATCTCGATTATATTTTTCAGCGTACCTTTTCTGTTTTTTTAAAATATTTTCTAATTTAGTAAATCTCCCAAATATTTGAAGTGTACGAGCAACAAAATATTCAAATAAAGAATAATTGTTTGGATACATAAACTTTCTAACTGGTCGGTGTGCCAGTCCGAAGCCATAAAAACTTGCCAGGCGAATATACCACCAAATCCGTCCCCACTTTGTTTGAGGTGCATTATCCATAATAAAAATATCAATTCCTGCATATTCTGAACATAAAAAATCACTAGATTCCCCTATTTGATAAGGACTTTCTTTGTCCTTAATCGATGGGAGAAAATTCAAAAAAGCTGCTCGTTTTCTCATTGTATCCCATACATATCTGTTATCCAGTTCCTTTTCGATAATCCCATCCAATTTTTCATAATCTTTTCTTGGCATAATAATATCAACATCATCATCCCACGGGATAAAATTTTTCTCGCGTACTGCTCCGAGTAAAGTACCTGCATATAAAAAATATTGAAGATTATATTTACGGCAAATTCGGTCAAATTCGGAGAGCAGTCCGTATATATTATCTAATAATTGTTTTTGATCTATATTTTTCATCACTTATTCTCACAATCGTTTTATAAATTTAAAAATACTTTCTGTATCTAATTGTGCACGTTTCAGATTATGTTCCCGTAAATCTGCAACAAAATATTCATCATTGGTTCCTATACGATAAAGCGGAGGATAATCTTTTTTATCAGAAATGTACTCTGCAATAGCGCTTCCTAATCCTCCAAAGACAGTATGTTCTTCTACACTTACAATCGCACGGCATCCTTTTAATTCTTCTATTTTAGATACATCTAGTGGTTTAATTGTATGCATATCAATTACCTTACAGCTGATTTTTTCTTCAGAAAGTAGACTCGCTGCATCTAATACATTTTTTAAAACAGGACCTGAAGAAACAATGCCTATATCAGTGCCCTCACGGACACAAATCCCCTTACCGATTTCATAATCAATCTCTTGCGTATAAATTTCAGGCATCATTCCTGTTCCGATAAATCTGATGTATACAGGAGTATTTATCTTGGATGCGGATAAAATAGCTTTATATGCTGTCTGATTGTCTGAGGGTGATATTACGGTCATATACGGTAACGTTCGCATCTGCGCAATGTCTTCAAGACAGGTATGTGTTGCACCCAAATCCCCGGAGGTAAGTCCAGAAGCAAGACCAAGCAGTTTTACAGGTGCCTTCATATAGCTTAAATTGACTTTAATATCGTCTAAAACACGGGCAGTAATAAAAGGGGCATAAGAAACCGCAAAGGTATTAAAGCTTTCATGTGCTAGTCCCGAAGCAACTCCTATTAGATTTTCCTCTGCAATGCCTACATCCAAAAACTGATGAGGATACTTTTCTAATAATGAATCTATGAATATTCTTTTTTCAACATCCGCTGCCAATAACATAAAATTTTTGTCTTGTTCTGCAATTGCAAGTAACGCTGCTCCGACAACTTTGTTTAACTCCATTTTCTGAATATCAATCCTTTTTTCCATTATATATCCCTTCTATATCCCGTTGTGCGATTTCATATAATGTATCTGACAGATAATTATCATGCCATTCCACCCGGTTTTCTGCAAATGAAATTCCTTTTCCCTTGACTGTATCAGCAATTACGGCCTTGGGAAGAGTGCTCTTTTTATGAAAAGCTGCTGCTAATTTTTCACAACTATGACCATCTACATTTAATGTGTAAAAGCCGAAAGACTGCCACTTTTCTGATAAGTTTCTCATATCTACAATATCTTTCGTGCTTCCATCTAACTGTAAATTGTTTTTGTCTACAATTACAGTTAAGTTTTCTAAATTTAAGCTTGCTGCTAAAGCTGCTGCTTCCCAGACAGCCCCCTCGTTACATTCTCCGTCTCCCAATATCACAAACACTTTTGGAGTAGCAACGGCATATTTTTTTTTCAAAGCATAAGCAATGCCAACTCCATATGGTAATCCTAGTCCCAAACTTCCTGAAGAGACTTCAATCCCTTTTCTTAAATTCATTTTAGGGTGTCTGTATAAAAAGGTTTTTTCACCTCTGACAGGAAGCTGCATTTCTTGTTCTGTTATCTTGCCAGCCTGTCTTAATGCAGCATATAATGCAAGCGCACCATGTCCTTTACTCAAAATGAGACGATCTCGTTTTGCATCTACATCATTGTATGCGCCTAAATACATAATATCTGTATAAAGAACAGCCAGAATTTCTACTAAAGACATACAGCCGCCTAAATGCGCTTTCCCTTTGCCGCTTCTGTGACATAAATCTAAAATGTCTTTTTTCATATTGCTGCAGATTGTAAAATACTTTTCTTCACTTCTCTTCATTTTTCATATCCTTATCAATTTTTTCCAGTACCTTGCAGTAATCTTCATAATAATCTATTTCTGCCCACTCCAACTGGCTCATATCAATTCCCTGAATCCGGTATCCCTGTTGCATTAATTCAAAGAAAACCTGTTCGTAATATATTGTATATAATCCATCCTGAATCAAATTGTTCAATGTTCTCTTGAATAATTTTACTTTATTGCATGAAATTTTTGCTATTCCTATATTTTCGCTTGTACGCTTTGGCTCAGGCAAATCTTTTCCGTATGCAAGAATATGATTATTATCATCAAGCTGAAGAAAATAATCTCCTTCATCAACTTTTGATTTATCTACAGCTAATGCTAAATCACTCGGAGCTTCAATTAATCTTTTTATGATATTTTCTTCAAAGATAACATCTGCACTTAATATCAAAATATCATCATTAAATTCATCCTGAGCAAACCATAAGCTTGCAATATTATTAGTAACTTCATAAAATGGATTATAATAATACTGAACATTTTTTCCTTCTAAAGCTTCCATAATTTTCTGATATTTGTATCCTGTACATACAATTGTAGAAACTTGGAATGACTCAAGTATTTCAACAGTTCGTCTGATAATAGGCATATTTTTATATTTAAGTGTTGATTTAGGAATATGAGCAATATCCTCTGATATTCTACTCCCTTTACCTGCCGCAACAATGATAGCTTTCATAAAAAAATCCTCTCTTTAATTTAAATATAGCAATATCCTCCATCGGCTTCAATAACAGCACCATTTATATATGAATTTTTGGTAATAAACCAACAAATGTCTGAAATTTCCTCCGGTGTCCCAAAACGATTTAGGGCTATCTTATTTTCAATTCGTTGTTTCTGCTCAGAAGTTTTTTGCTCTTGTCTTGGAGTTTCAACAAAACCGGGAGCTATTGCATTTACAGTAATCTTTCGTTCTGCAAATACTTTTACCAATTCTTTTGCCATTTGATGAATAGCTGCTTTTGTAACTCCATATGCCAATGAGGTTGAATGCGGATATATTCCCATAATTGAACCAATAAAAATAATTCTTCCGTGATTAGGGGATATCATTTTGTTCAATTCTTGCAATAGATAAAAAGGCACATTCAGATTGATATTCATAATCTTTTCCCATGATTCCTTGGTGATATCCTCAAATCTGGATCTGTCGGTTGCCCCACAATTCAAAATAACAATATCTATTTTTGAGGCTATCTTCTTAATTTTATTTGAAAAATTCAATGCTCCCTGATAAGTTGATAAGTCCTCTTTCATGATAACCAACGGTATATAATCATCAATTTGATATGCCTGGACCGATTGTTTTAGTAAATTGGCTGCCTCATCATCAGAACTATAATTAGCAATTACAAAGTAACCTTCTTTCAAATATTTTAAAGCAATTGATCGACCAATCCCTTTTGTACTTCCCGTAACAAGGGCAATTTTCATATCATCTCTCATGTTTTATTCCTCCGGAATTAACTGTAAGATGTCTTTAATTGACATACATAAATCATCTGCTTCTTTTGCACGATGATGTTTCAAAATTGTTTCCGCAACTTCACGCATTGCTGGAAAACCGCTTCGGGTAAATTGATTTGCATAGATAACAACATTGATTCCTCTTTTTGCAAATTCCTCCTCTGTTACAATATTAAAAGAAGTAGGAACTACAATAATCGGAGTAACATTATTTTTTTCTCTGAATTTTTGAACAAATTCAAAAATTTCGTCAGGTTCTTTTTTCCGTGAATGAATCATAATTCCGTCAGCTCCAGCGCTCACGTAAGAAAAGGCTCTGTTTAACGCGTCGTCCATTCCTTTTTCAAGAATCAAACTTTCAATTCTTGCAATAATCATAAAATCAGTAGTCTTTTTTGCTTTTACTCCAGCAGAAATCTTCTCACAAAAGCTTTCGATACTATCCTGTGTTTGTTCTACCTCTGTTCCAAACAGGGAGTTTTTCTTTAATCCGGTTTTATCTTCAATAATAACTGCGGAGACTCCTATTCTTTCCAATGTTCTTACATTATAAACAAAATGTTCAATCAATCCACCGGTATCACCATCCAAAATAATTGGTTTTGTGGTTACATCCATGATTTCATCAATGGTTTTTAATCTTGAAGACATATCTACGAGTTCAATATCTGGTTTTCCTTTAGCTGTGGAATCACATAAACTGGATACCCACATTCCATCAAATTCCTTTATTTTTCCATTCTCGTTTGTTTTGGTTTTTTCTACTAAAAGACCGGTAATGCCGCTATGCGCTTCCATAATCGTAACGAGTTGTTTCATTGCTAATAATTTTTTTAATCGACCGCGCCGAAAATCTGGCATAGATAATTTCTCACGCTCTTTTCCTTCAAAAAAGTCATATTCCAAGGAGTGTGAATATGGGAATTCAACTAATTTTCCACCATAGGATTCTACGATTTCTTTTGCTTCAGTACGAAGTTCTTTTTGTGTTCCTTCTTTCCAATCATCTCCATGTACTAGATAGTCTGGTCGGTATTTTAAAAGATTTTCCTTGTAACTTAAGGAATTCTGTGGAACTACTTTTGAAACGCCTTTCAGTCCACTGATTATTTTTACACGTTCATCATATGTAAGCAGTGGAAATCTTTTATGAACAATTACCATTTCATCAATCAGAACTCCTACAATCAATGTACCTAATTCAGCAGCTTTGCGGATAATTTCGATATGTCCACCATGAATAGAGTCGGTACTCATACTCATATATACAAGTTTTTCATTTTGTTTCATTATAATATCGTCTCCTTATTAATTTATCTTTTCTCCCAGATATTCCATAAATGCCTGTTTGTTTTCAAGTGGAGAAAGTGTAGGTCTTCCTAAATCTTTTCTCGAACCAATTTTCGTTTTTACGCTAATAAAGCATAATTTATTTGTGTTTTTAGCCTGTTCTAATGCTTTATGAAATTCATCCAGTGTATCTGCTGCAAAGATCATTTCATACCCGCACCCATCAGCTACTTTGGAAAAATCAATATTATTTGAAACAGTCGGCATTCCTCCGACACTTTCATGTGCCATATTGTCAACTACAATGTGAACAAAATTGTCAGGCTTATTAGCTCCAATTGTTGCCATGGCTCCCATATGCATCAGACAAGATCCGTCTCCATCAATGCACCATACTTTTTTATCTGGCTTATTCAGAGCAATTCCTAATGCAATAGAAGATGTATGTCCCATAGAACCCACCGTAAGAAAATCATATTTATGAGATTCTTTATTTTTCTCGCGAATTTCAAAAAGTTCTCTGGAAGCTTTTCCGGTTGTAGACACTATAATGTCGTTTTTAGCTGTAAGAGTAATATTTTCTATCACTTCTTCCCTAGTTAATGTGTAATTATTCTGATATTCAGAACAGCTGTCAAATTCAAGACCTTGCTTTTTAATCAAATAAGCAATACACTTTCCAGACTTTATTCTTTCTTTTCCACTCTTAACAAATTTTTTTATTTCTGAAATTGTTGTATTCGGTAAAATAGTAAAAACAGCTATATCCAAATCTTTTAATAATTGTTCTGTAATTTTTCCTTGAAATATATGCTGCGGCTCATCATGTATACCTGGTTCACCGCGCCAGCCAATGATAAAAATGCAGGGGATAGCATATACTTCTTCATTTAATAAAGATGCAACCGGATTGATAATATTTCCAATACCGCTATTCTGAAGATATACAAGAGGTGTTTTCCCTGTTGCAAGATGATATCCTGCTGCTAAAGCAACTGCATTTCCTTCATTTGCTGCAATAATATGTTTGGAAGAAATTCCTTCGCTTTCCATCAGATAATCACACAATGCTCTTAATTGAGAATCCGGAACTCCAGAAAAAAATTCTGTTTCCATACAATTGATGAGTTCTTTTACGTTCATTTTATTTCTCCTTTATTATTTTTGCTTAATAATCCATATATGGTTAATATGACAAAAAAAATACTCAGGATAGCCATCAATCCCGTATATAATAGAGCTGCTCCCATAATGGAATATTCCTCGATCATGCGTTTTGATATCAGTAATGCAAGAAACGCTACGGTAGCGTAACCATATAGCATTAGTTTCTGGTATCGGACAATGGTTATTACCTTGCTAAGTAATTCTGTTAGAGCAAAAAAACCGCCGCCTATAAGTAATATTACTAATTCCCACTTGTAATTTGTTAAGTCTGTGTTATATATGACAGATAGAATTGGAATACCTAAGTAGTAACCTCCTAAAATACAAAATATTGTAAAGATGGCAATAATTACTGTTTGTTTTAAAGTATGCGCCGTAATTGCTTTTATATTTTTTTCATTCCATAGAACTGATAATTTGTACAATATAGGAGTGAAAACAAAGTTACTAAAAACACCTATAACAAATACCGGCATTGAAATAAAACCATAGCATGCCTGCATTTCACTATTTAAAATGCTATCTATTGCATATTTAGGGGCATTGCCTATATAAAAAGCTAAAAAAGTTCCTGCAAATAAGGGGAAGCAATTGTGTATAAGCAATAAAACATTCTTGAAATTGTGTGTTTCTTTCTCGTGAAAATATTTGTAGGTCCATTTAGTAAATAATGTAAAAGTCAAAAATGTAAAAACAGTTGTAATGATAAGCGCTGCTAAAAGACTATGTGTTCCCACAATACTTATGCTAAAAATAATCAGTGTAAAAATCATGCGTACAGAAACAGATTTTGCTGCGATATCAAGTCGGTTCCTATTCTGATATAACCCGATAAATACATCTTCATATGCGTCAATAGCCTTAAACAGACACATCCAAATCACGATTTGCAGCTTTTCAACTGTATAATGATTTATATCAGAGCTATAAAGAGCATAACCTACGGAAACAATCAACATGATAATCAATGTCAATATTCTGGAGCTCTTATATTCTGCAAATGTAAACTGTTTTTTTATGTCTGAAATTTGAAAATAACGTACTCCATATTTACCAATTATTACAAATAAGTTTGCATTGGCATATGCAATTGTAAAAACGCCTGCATCGGAAAGACCGACTACTCGTGTGATTATCATAAGCATAATAACCGATTGAAAAGATTGCAGAAGACTGGCAATCATATTCCATACATAACTGTCTCGCTCACAATTAGAACTGTATATCAAAAATTTTTTTATATTCATTAAAAACACCGGGGATTATTCCATATCTATCTGAATCCATTCATTATATTGTTTCACATCTGAGTTCATATCTTCTTTATTGTCATATTCATAATAAATATAGGAAATTCGCTCATTTAGATAATCCTTTATAGTACCCCCTGGCTTCAACATGTCTATTTTATTGAAAACATGATTTTGAATTTTATCTGGGATATAATAATCCCGTAATCTTCCATTTTGCGATGACATAATTCCGAAATGTCCGCAAAACTGCTTTTTCGGAGAACCAGATTCCAAATTGCTACAGTCGTTCCCAGTCTCAGCTAAAATTTGCGCTTTATGCCATGGGTAACCTGATACCAGTTCTACCAAAACAAGAAATTGATTTCCAAATGGTCGTCTCATTGTTTCTATGATATATGGAGTTCCATTTTTCTTTATATACTGCAAAGCTATAATTCCATCCGCAAGATTCAAGTCAATAGCCATGTCCTCAATAATAGGAAATAGGATTTTTTTCATTTCATCACTATCATCAGCCGGGAATGTTTCTGCCTGTATTAAATATGGATTAATTAATGAATAGCAATTACAGCTTGCAGATGAAACTATTTTCTTATTGCATAAAAAAGTAACCAGTGTATGCTGAGTACCAGTAATATAAGGTTCTATAACGATGTGCTTATCACGGGAACGTTCAAATGCGTTCTCAATTGCTTTGAGTGCTTCTTCAAAGTTTTCTGCTTTACATATTCCTTTTCCTCCTGTTAAATCCGCAGCCTTTACAATAATCGGATATTCTGTGTTCTGAACATACTTTTTAGCCTCTGTTTGATTAGTAAAAGCAACAGAATGGGGAGAAGGAATTTGATGTTCATATGTATATTTTTTGAATTTATCTTTATGATGGAGAAGTTCTGCAGTTTTATATGGATCGTGACCGCTCCACCCCATTTTTTCAGCGACATATGCTGCTGTTAATACTCCAAAATCATTTGCACATGATAAAATCTGATTAATATTTTTTTCTTTTACAAGTTTTAAAATTTGTTCTTTATCGGAATAATCAGCTTTTATATATTCATCTGCATATTTATGTCCGACTAATTCAGGCATATTACCGGTAGTTATAACATAATAACCAAGTTTTTTTGCCTCTTGAATAATAGGAATTTCACAGAAACTTCCGTTTAAAACTAATACTTTTTCATTCATGGTAAAATCTTTTGAGTGCTGTCAAAACTATAAAGCACTAACCCCTTTCTGTAAATTATAATGTAGTAAAAAGTGTATCTTATATTACTTGTTTTTGCTCTCTTCGGTAATATTTACTTTCTCTTTAATGGCATATTGAGGAACATTATTGATACTGATATAAATGCGTCCTATATATTCCCCAATTAACCCCAAAAAAATAAGTATAATTCCACCCATAAATAATATGCATGCCATAAGTGATGTATAGCCTGCAGCAATTTCAGGATGTATTATTTTTTGAATAATTGTAAAAAAAGCAATAAAAAAACCAATCAACGCTGCTATAATCCCAACATATCCGGCCGCCAGCAGTGGCTTTTCTGAAAAAGCTGTAAATCCATTCATCCATAACGATATAAGTTTTTTCAAACTATAACCGGAAGTTCCCGATTGACGTTTTGCCCTAGGAAGTTCCACATTTGCCATGTTTTGTGTTACTTGAAGAATCTGACCGTGCACGAATGGATATGGATTTTGGTATTTTGTTATATATTCCAAAATATAGCTTCTAAATACATAATAACTATTTAATTCAATATCCTTAGGTTTACTAATCAAATATGTTGCCATTGCAAAACTGATTTTAGAACCCACTTCGCGTATAAAGCCTCTGTTTTCCTTTACATATTTTGCAGACACAAGATCATATCCTTCTTCAAGCTTATCAATAAGCTTAAACATTTCTTCAGGCGGATTTTGACCATCATCATCCAGACATATAACAATATCCCCCGATACATAATGAAATCCTGCCATTAGTGCGGCATGTTGACCGTAATTTTTGGAAAAATTTAAAACTTTGATGTTCTTATCAACTGTGGCACATTCCTTTAGGACTTGAAAGGTGTTATCCTTGGATGCATCATTTATACATATAATTTCATAGGAATAGTTTTCATTCAGGCTGACAGTCCTGACAATTCGTTGAATCACATCACCAATCATTGTTTCAGAACAATAACAGGGTATAACAAACGATAATCTTTTCATTTACATTTCTCCTGAATTCTTTAAATATTCACTATATTCTAAAATCATTTCTTCCAGTGAAGTTTCGGGATGATATCCTATTTCTTCTACCATAGGTTGATAATCAATTTTCCAACATTGATTATCATAAATATCTGGAATCCCTGTATATTTTATAATGGAATCTGAATCTAAAATTTGAACTACTAATTCAGCTAAATCTTTGTTGGAAATTAAATGTGGGCTTCCTAAGACATATGTTCCATGACAATTATCTCGATAAAACGCATTTTCCATAGCTTTACATATATCCAAAACATGTACATATGTTTGTTTTCTGCTTCCGGTTCCGTATAATTCTATATCATCTCCGTGCATAGCTTTTCGGATTAATGTAGGAAAAATATAATGTGGATTTACGCCAATTCCCATGGGAGAAGGGATTCTTATACTTACTGTCCTTAATCCGGCGCTGCGATAAGCATAATCCGCCAGCAATTCCTGAAGACACTTAGTAGCGTGGTAAATCGTAGGCGGTTCAAGGCTGTGCTTTGGAGTAATCGGCAGTTCTTTTGGGGAACCGATTACTGGAACACTGGATAATTGAATAAAACTGTTTACTCCGTATTCTTGCGCCAGTTCTAAAAGAGCCTGAGTTCCTATGCAGTTTGACTTTATAACCTCAATACCGTGAGGTTCTTTACGATTGTCAGCTGCGATGTGAAAAATTCCATCGAGACCACATTCAAATATACCTTTTAGTTTAGCTTTTATCTCGTCATTGGCAAAATCACATTGTATATATTGGTCAATTTCACTAACTGAATATTCTTTTCTTCCTGTTCCGATAATATAGTTTTTTTTATTTCGTAAATACTCGCAGGCATGTTTGCCTATATATCCGTTTGAACCTGTGACTAAAAATTTCATAATTTCCCTCTTCTTCGTACGATATTTATTTTTTATAGAATTTGTATATTTCAGAAGCTACATATTCTACTACCTCAGGGGTAACTCCATAATATAACGGAAGCCTTAGTATTCTTTCACTTTCCGTTGTTGTATAGTGGTCTGTTCCCCTAAATTCTCCTAGTCTTTTACCTGCCGGAGCGGAATGCAATGGAATATAGTGAAATACACTAATAATGTTTTTTCCTTTCAGATAAAAAATCAAATCGGTTCTTTCTTGCAGATTTTTTGTTTTAATATAAAACATATGTGCATTATGTACACAACCTTTTGGTATAACAGGCAATTCAATAAATCCTTCATTTTCCAAATCTTTTAATTGTTCAAAATATAAATTCCAGCTATTCATACGGTCTTTATAAATGATGTCAGAGCATTCCAACTGTGCCCATAAATATGCGGCGTTTAATTCACTCGGCAAATAAGACGATCCAGCATCCACCCATGTATATTTATCTATTTCGCCACGGAAAAACTTACTTCTGTTTGTTCCTTTTTCTCTAATGATTTCAGCACGTTCAATGTTGCTACAATCCTTGATTAAAAGTGCGCCGCCTTCTCCCATACTGTAATTTTTTGTCTCATGGAAACTATAACAACCAAAATCACCAATGGTTCCCAATGCCTGTCCCTTATATGATGACATAACTCCCTGTGCTGCATCCTCTATTACATATAGGCTATGACGTGCAGCGATGTCCATTATAGTGTCCATTTCACACGAAACCCCCGCATAATGTACAGGCACGATAGCTTTTGTTTTTTCTGTAATAGCATCTTCAATTAGTGTCTCATCTATGTTCATTGTATCTGGTCTGATATCTACGAAAACAGCTTTAGCACCGCGAAGAACAAATGCATCTGCTGTAGAGACAAAGGTATATGACGGCATTATCACCTCGTCGCCGGGTTTGATATTCGCCAAAATAGCTGCAAGCTCTGTTGCATGAGTACATGATGTGGTTAATAATGCCTTTGCAGTTCCCGTTTTATGTTCTATCCACTTGGAACATTTTTTAGTAAATTCTCCGTCTCCACATATTTTATGTGAACGGATTGCTTCCTCAATATAAGTTAATTCTTTGCCAAGAGTTGGCGGTACATTAAAGCTAATCATTTTTATCCTCTCCGTTTATTCCTCATATATTTTCCATACTTGATATCCATCAAGAGATTTGTAAAGTTCAGCTCTTGCATTGGGATAATAATGTTCTCTCAAGTAATTCAATTTAATTTCAAGATTATGATTATCTACTAAATACACATTTTCTTTCACCAGACTTCTCATCGGATTACTAACTTTTCTTTCTTCCAGCTGACGTGTACAATCCGGGAAATTACTTGTTACTCCGGAAAGATAAGAAAAGTTGGAAAAATAACCGATAGGAAGCGCTTTCCAAGGTAAATATTCAAAATATAATGTTTGTATTGTTGTATTAAAATCCATGAAATAATAGTTTTCTGGATTCGTTTCAAATTCTGCCAACAAATTATTTTCAGGGACATTTTTATTTACAATCCTTCTATATTTTCCAGCTATAAAATTCCATGAATCACAAAATTTTTTATCAATATACTCTTTTCTTGCTTCTGAAGTTACATTCTGATAGGTGGTATCGGGAATATAGGTCAATATGTTTCCCAACAAATATAATGTAATAACACCTATACATGTGTGCCGTAAGTAAGCCACATTTTGTGAAATGTATGAAGTTCTCTCCCAAAAATATGCCATACATAAAAATGTGCCTAAAAATATACCATATTCAATACGGTAAATACTTCGATCTCTGTATGCAAAATAAAATAACAGCCCGATTCCAATTGATACACTTCCAATAGATAGCCACCATTTTGAGGGATTCAGGAAAATTCCCAAAAACAAAATCAATATACATGCTATACATATAGGGTACTTTTGAACTTCTCTATTTTGAACTTGCTCCAAAAGTTGCTCAAAAGTGATTTTTTTATTTTGATAATTCTTTTTTGTTATATCAGCAACCTGCTGCATTTTTTCCAAGGTAAAAAAATCATTATCTGCAAACTCCCATGTTCTCAACATCATATAATCATTTTCGGAAATTCCTATTTCTTGAAATTCTTCTTCATATGCCCAATATCCCGGATCTGCAAAATCAACAATTCCCGAACGGGCACTGCCATAAGCAGAAAAAAAACCATATGCTTCATCGTTATTGTAGGTATACCAATTCAACTTTCGTAAACCATAGGCTGACAAAATCAACATCAGACCTGTCAAACCAATAAATACAAAGCGATTTATGATTTCCTTTTTACTATCATTTTGAAGCCCCATCTTATGAAAAAGCCCCACAGATTCATAGCAAATTATAAGAATCAGGAATGCCCCCATCAAATAAATTGTCTGAAATCTAACCATTGTTCCGAGAAGACACAGTCCACTGCCAAATAGTAAAGGAAGTATTCGACGTTCTCGGAATATTTCCCATATGAAAATCATGCTGCCCGCAATTACCGCAAACATAGATGTCTTTGTAAACTGCATCAATATATATGCGTCATTTGTAAATGTTAAAATGAGGATCGTTGAAAGCATAACAGCTTTTATACGTTCCATTTTTTTTAGCAGTACCCATGTTACAGAGATAGACGATATAAAAATAAGTAAAAGCTGTGCAACAAAATACCAGCTAATGTCAGGGCATATCTTATAAAACGGAAGTAACAGATATCCAATAATTACATTCACAAAAATCATTTGAGGATTTTGTGTTTCACCAAAGGCGCCCGACATAATCGACGCCATAATAAAATCATCAGAAACTTCATATTTCAAATCAAAACATATTAGCCCTATTGCTAAAAAAAATGCATTAAAGACTATCGCAAATAAAACATCCGATTGGTATAGCAACTTTGAATATTTATAAACTTTGTTTTCTTTTCTAAAATTCTTTAACATAAAAATTCCAATCTTTTTTGAATACGTAAAATTTTTATATTTTATACCTTTTCAAAAATTTCCTTAAGTTGCCAACTTAAGGATTCTTATACTTTTTTATTTCTTTTCGCCTAATCCCAACATATTATATCATAATTCTACA
>NZ_CALPDG010000043.1 GCF_943193195.1 Mediterraneibacter agrestimuris
GCTGTTGAGAACGCTGTAGCATATGACTACAGTAATGGTTTTGTTGAGGGCACAAACAGCAAATTGAAAATGATAAAACGTACCATGTATGGCCGTTGTGGCAAGGAGTTATTGACCGCAAAGCTTATATTGTCAAGTGGTGAATACGGATAATTGCGGAAGAACCCCAGTAGTTCTGTCTGCACAGGTAATAAGATATCTTTCACGTCTCATTTTTTTATTTCATTCCAGAATCGAAAGCCCAAATTTTGTACTTTTATTCTGTCCTACATATCAAACACATCCTTTTCCCTCTACCTGTAATATAAATCGCACGTTTTACAATCAGTCCCTCATTACGTATATAAAAATGGATTGTTGTATCTATAAATATAACTACATAGATTTTTTACAAATAGAGTTCCTGCCATTCTTTTACAATGGGAAGGAATTTTATTTTTATACGTGTTCCTGCTGATGATACTGTCTATAATATCAATTCGTAAAGTTCACACATATGGTTTTCGATATCGCATGTTGTCATGCTTTTGGGATGTATGGAGATAATTTTTTTCTATGCATCCGTGTTCTGTGTGACTGTTCTTTGATATTTCTTGATAATTGTGATTCAAACTTATCCTTACAATCATGGGAAATGTGATCATAACGGATATGCATTATTTTGGGAGCTGTCAGACTCTTTATTACGATAATCATGCATGGAGTATTCTGATTCTTCATTTACTTCATAATATAGAGGCTTTTTAAGATGATAGACATGATATCTTACATAATGGAATTGACATTTATAGTTTTTATGCATAGGCAATCCGTATCTAATAGTTTGACAGAGATATGGAACTTGTCTGATTAAACAAAATCTAATTAGGGTCAAATAATAACGGAAAGCGGACAAAAGAAAATAGAGGATGTAATTTGGTATATGATACATTTATCAAATAGGAAGGAGGACGATAAGATGGCAAAAAAGAAAAAAGCTCAGTCAAGTAGTAAGAAAAAAAGTGGTTGTGTCAATATCTACATTGTAGAAGCCGGATACAACGGAAAAAAGTGGACAATTTAAGGAGGAAAAAAGATGTCAGAACAGAGAAAAGATGTAAAAAAGAGTGGTAAGAAAAAAGGTGGTTGTATCAATATTTATATTGTAGAAGCCGGATACAATGGGAAGAAATGGACAATTTAAGGAGGAAAAAGAAATGTCAGAACAGAGACCAGATGTAAGAAAGAATGGTAAGAAAAAGGGCGGCTGCATCAATATCTTAATTGTGCAGGCAGGCTATGATGGGAAAAAATGGACAATTTAAGGAGGAAAAAAGATGTCAGAACAAAGAGATGTAAGAAAGAATGGTAAGAAAAAGGGTGGCTGTATCAATATTTTAATTGTGCAAGCAGGTTATGATGGAAAAAAATGGACAATTTAAGGAGGAAAAAGAAATGTCAGAACAGAGAAAAGATGTAAAAAAGAATGGTAAGAAAAAGGGTGGCTGCATCAATATCCTAATCGTGCAGGCAGGCTATGATGGGAAAAAATGGACAATTTAGTGGAGATAAAACCATGAAAGAAATATTGAATAAAAAGAGAGAGATGTTAAAAAAACATTCAGGATGTATTAATATTTCTATAGTAAATGCAGGGTTTAAGAAATGATGAATCAAAGAAAAGTAAGAGGTTGCAAAAAATGAGGTTTCAAAATGTTCTCTGCCATCCGGATGCGGTGGCAGAGAACATGGAAAGGGATTGATATGAATCAAAGTAAAAAAAAGACAATTATGTTTGCGGTATCAGCTTGCTTATTAACAGCAATTTATGTTGTATATAATACAATAGGAGTAGATCTTGGACAAAAAACTATTATGCATTTTATGACAACAACAATAGCGGGACCTGCGGTAATACTTATTGTTTATGGAATTTTGGTCGGAAAGGGGAAAAAACTTGTTCAAGTGTTTCCGCAACTTATCGGAGTTTCCTTCGTAGTTTTTATAATTTCATGTACTAGTATGTTTTATATGTATAATACAGAGTACATTTTCCAAATGTTAAACAATACTGCAACAAATGGAAATATTGTTTTAAATATTAATGAATCTATTACCATAGGAACAGTGGTGCAGCAGGCATTAATTTTCTTAGTTTGTTCGTGTGTAGGAAGTGGGATCGGGAACAAAGCTATAGCTTTATTGGATAAAATTAAAAATTAAGGGGGCTACCATGCTAGAAATTAGAGGTGTATGTAAGGAATTTGGTGATAAAACAATTTTGAAAGATATTAATCTTACAGTAGAGAATGGGACTATTGTGGGCTTACTTGGGAAAAATGGGGCGGGAAAATCAACCTTAATTAAGTGTATCAATCAGTTATATAGATTTCAGGGAGAAATAAAAGTAAATGGAATTAATTATCGACAGAATTCAGAGAAATATCTAAGAAATGTCGGAGTTTTATTAGAACCAAGCTACTATGAGTATATGAGTGCAATAGAAAACCTGAAATCTTATGCTTCACTAAGTGGAGTTTCTTATAAAAATATCGAAAACGAAATGAAGGCTTTACTGGATATTATGGGGTTAGGAGATTCAATAAACAAAAATGTAAGTGAATTTTCTTTTGGCATGAAACAAAAATTAGGTGTGGCTATGGCTTTGGCAAAAAAGCCAGATGTGTTGGTTTTAGATGAGCCTACAATAGGTGTAGATCCGAAAGGATTGGTGGCAATGTTTGATATTTTGCGAGATTTGGCTAAGAAGGAGAATACTGCGATCATCTTTTCTAGTAACAACTTGAAAGAAGTCCAGGATATGAGTGATCGAATTTCTTTTTTGAAAAACGGAGAAATAATTCAGACGGTAGATACAGAAAAATTATTAGAAAAAGAGAATTCATATGTAATTACAGTTCAAAAAGCAATCAAAGAAAAAGAAAGGCTTGAAAGAAAATGTAATTGTGTCGTGAGAGAAAAACAGATTAGTACGGAAAATTATAAGGATATGAATATTGTACTAAACTATTTGATCAATACGGATAATCCTATCTTAAATGTTGAACGGGAAAATCACTTTTTGAAAAAGTTTTACGAATAAAGAGGGAGGGAATTGGAGTTTATGATTGGTTTGGTAAAGTTAGAATTAAAGAAAATATTTTCTAAAAAGGATATCATGATTATTAGTTCAATTTTGATTTTATCCCCGTTAGTGTTCGGGATTTGTATGGTAAATCGGATTGCAGGTCTGAATTTTAACGGTCAAATTACGATAGATGCCTATGGCATTATGATTTGGAGTTTTCTAAAGTATTTGTTTGTGTTGTATTTGATGCCAATATATTTAGTATGTTGTTTTGTTGGTAAGGAGATTGAGAGCAGAAGTATAAACATAATGTTATCAAATTACGATAGAAAAAAAGTTTTCGCGGCGAAGATGATGACATATTTGATAACAATTATAATCTTTTTTGTGCTTTTTCATATAGTAAGTATGTTGACATTTTCAG
Source organism: Mediterraneibacter agrestimuris (assembly GCF_943193195.1). Taxonomy (GTDB): domain Bacteria; phylum Bacillota; class Clostridia; order Lachnospirales; family Lachnospiraceae; genus Schaedlerella; species Schaedlerella agrestimuris. Next base: position 3,492 of record NZ_CALPDG010000043.1, read on the forward strand.
GTTTGATACACAATACAGAATTTGCTCTCGCAGGTTCGGGAAATACTTTAACAAGAAATTTTTTTCTGTATTTGTTTCAGTGGTTAGAACTTTTATTTGTAGCTATTATTTCATATCTTTTATGTTGTGCGATAAAGGGAAATGCCGTATTAGTATTGGGAATAGGAGTTATTATTCTTCAGAAAATAGTAGTAAATATTGAAGGTGTAAGGCGTTTTTTACCATTCTATATTTCAGATTTTAATTACTATAGTATGATACCAGATGGCGTGCTAATGAATACTAATATAATATCATGCATTATTTATACAATTATAATTATGGCAACTTTCTGCATCGCATTAAAAATGTGGAGCAGAAAAGACTTTTAAAAAGGAGAATAACAATATGTATCAAATGTGTAAGGCGGTAGCATTCATTGAACTGGATTCAGAAAGATATTTGGCGGATTTTGAAAGTGGTGCACTTATTAAAATGAGTGATAAAAGAGAAAAAATTTTAGGAGAGAATATTCAGGGAAAATATTATGAAAAAGGAGACTTTTCCGAAGATCCTCTGTTATTTGCTGAGTTAGAAGATGGTGGATATTTTCAAGAAGTTATCCAACCATTGTCTACGGCTTATGTTCATGTAACAAACATTTGCAATTTAAATTGTATTGGCTGCTATTCTTATGATAGAACCAGAAATTGTACAGATAAATTGACATTAGAAAATTACTCCTATATTTTATCTGAATTGGCGAAAAATGGTGTGGAAACAGTGACCATTTCTGGTGGGGAACCATTAATTCGAAAGGATATTATTGAGATATGTAGATATGCAAAAGATAAAGCAAAAATTTCTGTGTTAAATCTGATAACGAATGGAACTTTGTATAATGAAGAGCAGATAAAACAGCTTAAAAAGTATGTAGATGCTTTAGCAGTATCTATTGACGGATATAGTACGGAAAACTCTCAATTTTTGCGAGATGCCGGGAGTTTTCAGAAAGCAGTTGAATTTGTACGGAGGGTCAAGGAATTAGGATTGCCAGTTTCGATATTGCCTACATTACATAAGAAGAATATCAAGGCTATTGGAGAATACATGAAATTAAGTCGTGAACTTCAAGTGCCAATTAGCTTTAGTTTGCTTACATGCTCAGGGGAATTGAAAGATTTTATACCTACAGATCAAGATTTGAGTTTTCTTGCTGAGTATTTGTGTGAATATATGAAAAATGGTGTTGTTCCTTTACAGGATTATTCGGAACTTGAGGCTCGAAAGAGCTGTGGTGCAGGAAGTAGCATTATTAGTGTAACGTCGGAAGGAGACATATATCCATGTCATATGATGCATGATACAAATACAGTTATGGGGAATATTTTAGAAAGACCGTTAAAAGAAATTCTATATAATGCAAAACCGCTTCCAAACGTAGAAGATATTGAAAAGTGTCAAAACTGTGAGATGAAATATCTATGTGGAGGGGGATGTAAGGCAAGAGCATTGTTGATTAATGGCAGTTGGGAAAAACCTGATCCATATTGCAGTCTAAACATGGACTTTTACAAAAGATTCTTAAAGGAGAAAAGGAATAGTGAAAAAAGAAAATAGAGTTGAACAATATTTAATGGCGGGAATTCATATTGCTATATATTGCATTTTGCCTATGATTGGATTTATGACTTGGGTTCTTTGTGTACCAATTCTATTCTATGGTGGGATGATGACCAGTGTTGATGATGCTCAAGGATTGGGACAAACATTACTTGTTTTTTCAGCTCCAATGCTACTATTTTTTGCAGTGATACCGGTTCTTTTTCAACTGAGAAGGGTTTCAGTAAGGGAATTAGGGATAAAGTTCAGCTATGATAAAAAAAATATAGTAGTTTTTGGAATTAACTGTTTTATTGTAATAATACTCCTTGGAAGACTGGTACTGAATTTTAATTCTCCATTGGATGCACTTCCTATAGTATTTCAATTATGTGTGATAGGTATTTCTGAAGAAATCCTTTGTAGAGGTATTATATATCATGAAATTGAGAGCGGATTTGGAAATAAGTGGTTTGCAGTAATTCTTAGTTCTATGATTTTTGCGTTCTTATTTCATTCAGGGGATACAGATTTAGCCAATTTGGCAATTAGATTTCCTCTTGGATTAGCACTTGCACTGGTGCGTTGCTATACTGGAAATGTATATAGTAGCATTATGATGCATATTTGGTATAATTCCTGGATGTTTATACTGTAAGGAGGAAAGAGCCTGTGAGGATACTATATCAATATCTATTTAAATTCAAAACATTAAGTGGAGCAAGAATTTTAACAAATGTTTGTAAGGCGGCTTGTACAGTATATTTGTCTATTATTTTAGGCAATGTATTAGATGGCTTGGCAAATTCAGATGTATCGATGTTGACTGCTGCTGTCCTCAGATGCGTAGTATTGCTATTCTTCTTTGTTGTAGTATCAGGGCTGGATATATGGGTAACAACTTTACAAACAAAGAAAATATTAAATTATATAAAACATGATATTTTTTCTAAAATAATTTCTGGAAGTATCGAGAAGTATAGAAGCATGCATAGTGGAAAATATCTATCTATTTTAAATAATGATATTTCTACCATAAATGAAGAATTTATCACTAATTTTTTTGATTTAATTTTTCAGATTTTGTCATTTGCAATTTCTTTAGTAATAATGCTACGAATTAATATAGTAGTGACAGGCATTATTTTGGGAATATCAATGTTAAGCATGTATGTTGTATCAAAGATTTCAGATAAGCTGATGAGACAGCAAGTTAAATTATCTGAAAGCCTTGAAAATGTGACAAAATTAGCTGCAGATATTTTCTCAGGGATACTGGTTATAAAAAATTATAATTTAACTAGTAAAATAGAGGAAATGTATTATAGTAATGATCAAGCAGTAGAGGATAATAGAGAAAAGTATTCTATTATGATAGGTGTGATAAATATATTGATGGTTTGTTTTAGTATGTTAATTTATTTGACAATCGTTGTATTTTGTGCCACTTCAGTGATGAATGCCACATTATCTGCTGGAACAGCTTTGATTATTCTGCAGTTAAGTAGTAATTTGACCGAACCGATAAATGAAATTATTTCCATTGGAAGTGCAATGAATTCTGTAAAAGGAATTGGAGAGAAAATACAGAAAATATATATGGAAAATGGTGATGAAACCGGAACCATACATAAAGATGTATTTAATAAATCAATTAATATTCATGGTTTGGAATTTGGGTATAATCCGGAGGATAATCTAGTTTTAAATGGTGTCGATTTAGAATTTTGTAAAGGGAAAAAATATGCGATTGTTGGGGAAAGTGGTTCAGGAAAAACTACGCTGATTAAATTGCTTTTAAAGTATTATAACAAGTATAGTGGAAAAATTTTGATTGATGAAACAGATATTCGTACTATTGATATTAACGATTATTGTAGTCTTATTTCTTCAATGGAGCAAGATACTTTTATTTTTGATGAAACTTTGTGGGACAATATTTGTCTGTATTCAGATTATACAGAACAAGAGGTAAAAAAGGCGGTATTACAGGCTGGTTTAACATCTGTAGTAGAACGGCTTCCAGACGGTCTTCAAACAATGTTAGGTGAAGGAGGTTCAAATCTTTCAGGAGGAGAATGCCAACGTGTTGCTTTTGCAAGACTTTTATTAAAAAAGACGCCAATACTGCTTTTGGATGAGGCTACAGCAAATTTAGATAATGAAATGGCAGTAAAGATTGAGAGACTAGTTTTAGAAAATAAAAACCTAACATTGGTTTCTATTACACATAAATTAATTAAACAAGTTCTGCAGCAGTACGATGAGATTATTGTTTTGAAAAAAGGGATTGTGATCGAAAAAGGAAGTTTCAATCAGTTAATGCAAAAACAAGGATACTTTTTTAATTTGTACAATGTGCAGACAATGGAGGCATAGACGGAGGAGCGCATATGTATCACATAATAACAATTAAATTTTTAGAAAGTTTTTTTGGAAAAACTAATATGAGAAATAACAGATTATGGGAAAAATATGTGGAATATTTTTTACCATTAATTCTGAATACGATGGTGGCTTCTGGAATTGGTCATACATTTGAAATAGAAATAGAAATGATTATCTTTAGTATATTTTATACGGTTCTTAGGACGAGTAATGGCGGAAATTATTATAAAATAAATGTGAAAAATACTCTATTTTTCTGGAGTTCTGCGGTAGTAGTACTTAAAAGCATACCACATATAATAGCAGCTGAATATGGAAAGATTTTGCTTTTAACATTTATTTTGGGAAGTTTAGCAATTGTATTTATTTTTTTGCCAGTATCAATTCGGCAAAGAGAATTTCCAAAGAATGTACGAAAGACAATTTTAAAAATGAGTTATGCGGTAATATTGTTAGAAAGCCTTCCCTTACTGATTGGAACATTTTTTTGTATAAATAGATTTATTGTAGCAGCTGTGTCAGGTGTTTTGCTACAGAGTATTTCGCTGATTTGGGTTCGGGAAAGAGAATGGAAAATGACTACTTTATATAATAAAACAGAAAGGTGTGGGATATGTGAATAAGATGCCGATTGTCATGTTAGATGATAAATTTATTACAAATTCAAGGAAACTAAAAAAATATTTTGGTTTCAGATGTAGTTTTTGAATTAAGATAGAAGTAACACATAGGTAGAAAAGGGAGAGATGAAATATTATAAGTTTTAAGATTTAGAAAGCGGTGAATCTATTAGGTTTGCTGCTTTTTATTTTAGAAATAGATTAGAAATACATAATATGAAAAAAGTATAAAAAAGTATAAAAGTATAAATAATGAAACCCAAATCCAACTCTCTTCGTATTGATAAAAAGTAGGTGGATTGGATTTGGACAATGGATGAAAAGATTTTAATAAAGAAACTACAGAGAAAAGATTATTGATATGTACAGTACCTATATTACATACATTGTCTGGGGGTTATTGCATAAAAAAGGAACACGGGAAGACGTTGAGGGAGGTGGTAGCAGATACTTTTATTTCGCTATGGATGACAGCAGAACGTGTTGATTATAAGCATTATAGTAGTATTCGGGGATACATAGGTACTATTGCGAGAAATAAAGCCAAAGATTGGTTGAGAACTCATCGAGGTGTAGATTTAGGCTTAGATGAGGATATCGTAAGTGCTGATCAGAATTTAGAATTATTGGTTTTACAAAAGGAACAACAAAAAATAGTCCAAAACACCTTGAAGGAGTTGAAGCAAGAGGATAGAAGCATTTTTACTAAGTATTATTATGAATGTATGAAAATCGAAGAAATAGCGGAAGATCTACAGATGAATCCACAAACAATTAAAACCAGACTACGACGGGGACGGGAAACTTTGAAACAAATTCTTCTGAAAGAGGGGTATAGGAGCAGTGAAATTGAGAATTAGTGAAATGATGGATCATTCCAGCGAAATTTTGGAACATGATATGGCTTGTGACTTTATGGTGGATGAAGATCGTATAAAGCAAATTGTATTTTATAAAATTGGCTGTTCTAGAGTGAAAAATGGCAGAAGGAGTAAAAAAAGGTATGCAGCTATATTTGTTGCCACATTAGGGATTGGAGGAATGACCGCATGGGCACACAGTATTCTTAAATCTGCCGGAGAAATTAACGGAAATAAAAATGAAGTATTGGAAAGCCAAGAAGGAATCTCCATATCAGAAAATATGGAAGATCAGGAAGAAATTTTTGAACCGGATACGGCAACAGAGTGGATAACTGACGAAAATTTATGCAGAGATGGAGTACCGATTGCAAAATATATTATAGAATTACCAATACAAAAAGATGGAACTGTGCCGGAATGTTATTATTATGGCAAGACGAAAGAAACCTGTACACCGAGTACAAATTATAGAATCGTCTCTCATAAAAAACGTGAACCGGGAATCCCCAAAAAGGTTCCCGGTCTTGTTCTATTTTTTCGTATGTTCTTTTATAATAGGAGGAATCTGCCCCATCATATTGTCGATATCTTCAAACATAGCGCTTTTCGTGGTTCCCAGCTTGCTTGCTTTGCTTATATGTTTCACTACTTCCTGATATCCGTTTCTCAGCTGTTCAAAGAATCCGCAAAGCATTTGGAGTGACATCTTTGACTCATCGAGCACTTTGGAGATCTCAGACTGCACATCCTTGGCGCCTTCTGCCGATTGTGTGATTTTATCAAACATATCGTAGGTTTCGTTTACCTTAAACAGACTTTCTCCCAAAGCTTTCTGCGACTCTGCAATGCTGTTGTTAAGCCGCTCTGTTCCTGCCTCCACATCATGGATGCCGGAGTCCACTTCGCCGGTCAAATTCTTGATTTGATCCGCAAGTTTTTTTACTTCCACTGCGACTACTGCAAATCCCTTTCCCTGCTGTCCGGCTCTTGCAGCTTCTATAGAAGCATTCAGTGCAAGGAGGTTCGTCTGTTCGGCAATGGCTACAATGCTGCTGGTACAACGCTTAATTTTCTCCACCGACTGCTGCAGAGACTCAAATGTATTTTCCATTTCACCGAAGTGGGCTTCTACTTGAATGGAGCTGGTTCTCAGTTCCTCAACCCCCCTTTGGGCGTGGTCAACCGATTGGTCAATATTCTGTTTGACAGCGGCAAATTCACCGGACACCTGTTCAATATTTGAAAAATTCAGGTCGAACTGCTGTAATTTATCCTGAAAGTTTTCTGCTTCGTTAAGTATTTTTCCGAAGGAACTTCCTATATTGCCCAATTCCTGCAGGGATTCCACCTCTTTTTGCACCAGCTCGGTACGGTAGTCCTTCAAACTTTCCATTACATGGAGTACCGGATACAGATCGTTTGTGTCTTCAGGCATCTTTTTTGTATCTTTCTTATCTCTATTCCAAAACATCATGAATCCCCCTTTACTCAAACACTACGCAGGTCATGGACTGGTTCACGAAGCGGTTATTATAGTGTTCTCCATATCCCACAAAGCCTGCATGTGATCCCAACAAACTCATATCGTTCAAATACTCCTGCATATAGTGGTTGTCGGTAAACAGTAAATATCTGAACAGGCAGTTTACGGAAAATACTGCGGAAATCCGGGAGAAATCCTGTTGTATCTGACGAATCGTATTCCTTACAGTCTCTTTATAATCGCCTAATTCCAAAAGAACCAATACATCCGAATCATTTACCTGCCGAAAGCATGTCAAAGCATCTCCTTTTACTTCCTTGATGGAAACAATGCAGGTGTCGTCTCCGTTAATTTTACCGAAAGGATTCTTGAAGGTCTGTGTTGTGATTTCTTTCTCTGTTATATGTAGAATGTCCTGATAAACCCGCTTTGCCGGATATCCGTTTAATGCCCCCATAACATAATTTGCCTTATCTGTCCGAGATGCGATAAACCGATATTGGTCTAATGGATGGTAGATATTCTCTTTATATGCTTTTACCTTTCCGTTTTGGTTCTTCACTATTGCATAGGCAACAGCGTCCTCATAGACTCTGCCGTTTGCTGACACTTTTCCTGCATCGCCGGTTCCTCCCACTAGGGAAATATTTTTTCGCTTTAACACGGAATAAATCGTGGTAAGTACACAAGCATCGTTTCCTGAGCATAGGTCGATACATATCGTATCGTTCTGGGAGCCGTTCACGCGTTTTACGTCCTCCTCAAGGCGCTGGATATATTTTACAGGCATAACAGATACTTCCTCTAATACGTTTGCAGCTGCGGCAACGCCGTCATAAAATGCAACAACGCCGACACCTTTCTCAACTACTTTAGTGTCGTAACTCATACCGATACATCCAATACTTGGCACTTCGGGAAAAAGCTTCTCCAATTCTACTACGTGTTTCTCAAACTGATTACTATTAGAAAACAGCATAATAAATTGAGGTCTGCTTAATCCACGAACCGCGTCTGTTAAATTTCCCTGCTGGCTCATTCCGAAAAACTGTTTCATTATGCGGTCCTCTCTTTCGTTTTCGTATCTTTAACGTATATATTATAGGATATTTACAGATAAAGCGTCAACATTTTTTTCCAATTATAATCCATTTGATTAATTTATAAGAACGTGATATAACTTAAGTTAAGTTGTAAATTTGGAGGGATTTTATGCGGATTAATTCTAGTTCCAGTCTTTTCTATTCGAGAAACTGTTTTTCATCCATTCAGAATAAAAATTTGAGGACTTCTGCTGTTAATACAAGAAGTAATGTGGTGATTGATTCCTTATATGGCGGTAATAAGGAAATCACCAAAGAAGACGCGCTCATGTATAAGTATTGGCAAGAGAACCCGCTTTCTATTTTCGATAAGGATGCAGGTTCTAAAATGATTCATGACGTATCGCAGATTCCAAAAGAATATATGGATAATCTGAACAACACAGAAATTACAGAATGGGACAAAAACAGATTAAATTATGCATTAGACTTCAGCATCATGGACAGCGATATTGATACCAATTTAAACCGTCTTGCAGCAACTTATATCACGACGCTGGAGCATTTAGAAACAAACTTTAGTGGTGAGAAACTTGAAAATTACAGAAAGGAACTGGAATCAATTGTTTCTGGAATCTCAGAGAAGATTGCCAATCATTTTTCACAAAAAGTCGGCGATTTTTTAGAAGAGAATGGGCTGCAAAATGAAACCCAAAAAATATATGATAGTATTATGTCTGAATATCATAAAAAAGTGTCTTCCTATACTGAGTTTGCAGAGAACAATAAGGATTATGCTCATTTAAAAAATTCAGAAGACCGGTGGCTGGTAAATGACATCGCATATATGTCACAGCAGCTGCAAAAAGCTGCAGCAGAAAAAACACAAAATCAGGGACTTTCTGACAGTCACTACTCTTTGGAAGAAATATCTTTTGCCAGCCGTATGGTAGATGAAGTCAATCAGACAAAATTATTTTCATCTCTTGGAAATGAAGAAAGTGTTGGTATGGAAGTAGGAGTACTTCTTTTAAAAACCAAATTGTTTTCAGAAAATGAACATGTATCGGAAGGGCTTGCTAGCAAAATGACATCATCTATCAAAGGCTATATTAGGAAAAAAATCGATCAGGAAAATAATAGAATTCTTGACATGTACGACAAGCCTTATTATGATAAGGACAGAAATCCGATCTATGATATATCCGCAATTTATGCGGTCAGCGATAGATTCCTGTCCATCTATCAAGAGAATCAGAATGACTATCATAAGACCATTCTTGAGGGGATTAAATTTGCACAAAGCAGGAGTGATCAAAAGGAATTTTCAAAGGGGTTCATTGACAGATACAAAGATAATAAATATTGGGATTACTTTTTTGATAATTCTGCTGTCTTTTCATCCAAATATTATCAGGCAGTAAAAGGATATGACAGCAGAACAGAATTTGCGAAATTATTAGAATCATGGAATCAATTTTCTTTTGATATTACTGGTTCTGATAGATATTGTTTGGAGTTTAATAATAGAAGTTATATTTAAGCGCTCCTTTTCTTAAATACAAAATGCCGGTTTTGTTTAATAAGCTCATGTTAGATTTCATTAGGCAGAACGGGCATTTTTTAATCTATTTGGGGGCACCTGCCCAGTAGGGATTATCCGTTAACGAGTTCGCAAAATGCAGTCAAATTTAAAATTACTGAATATTCTTGCACCGAGGAAACCATAATTCCGGTAATATGGAAACTGTCATGTTCTATAGATTATAAAAGAAAGAATTGACAGATGATTGATACAATCCAATAGAGTCAAGACTTACGCATTCATTTACAGCATTGTGGAAACTGTAAAAGCCAATAATCTGAAATCTTTTGATTATGTGCAGTATCTCTTGGAAGAAATCCCGAAATACATGGATAAATGCATACGGCTTCATTGTGATCGTGCTTACAACGAAGCCTGTGCAGTTTGGAATATGGATGACGAAGGTTACTGGCGGGAAAATTACAAAGGCATTGGTTACTTTTCACACCTACGGTGCTCAAAGCAACGAATCCGGTCTATTTAAAGTTGCCTTACGGCAAGAGACCGGATTCCAGCCCCGATACTGTACTGGTCTCAGGCCGTGCAGCGTAGTGCCCGGCCCGGGTGTGAACTGTAACAGGCATTGACAACGGGGCATTATGAGAAAAGTTAGGTATAGGCTTTTGGATGTATCTTTGTTATAATATAGTTAATAGAGAAGGAGTGTGAATGACATGGTTAGAGAAAAAAACGCCTTCCGGTGGGAGTAGAAAATTTTGAGCAGATTATTAACGATAACTATTATTATGTGGATAAAACAGGACTGATTTCAGAACTGCTCCGCTATGGCGGAATGGTAAATCTCTTTACAAGGCCAAGACGTTTTGGGAAAACCTTAAATATGAGTATGCTGGAACACTTTTTTTCCATAGAAGGAGAGAAGAGTATCTTTGATGGATTGGAAATTTCAAAAGATACAAAACTGTGTGAAGCGTATATGGGAAAATATCCGTTTATTTCAATTTCCCTGAAAGGAATCAATGCAGCCACTTATGAGGATGCATTTGATTTTGCAGTTCAGATTATGAAGAATGTAGCAGGTAAAATGCAGTTTCTTTTGGAAAGCGGGAATCTAAGTGATTTTGATAAGTCAGAATATAAGAAACTTTTAGATAGTGGAATGAGTAAAGCTGTATTTTGCAGCGGATTGAAAACTTTATCGGAATTATTGGAGAAACATTATGGAACAAAAGTAGTTCTTTTGATTGATGAGTATGATGTTCCATTAGCAAAGGCGTTTGAAAATGGGTATTATGAGCAAATGATATTTTTAATCCGTAATCTGCTGGAACAGGCACTAAAAACAAACAACAGTCTGAAATTTGCAGTAATGACCGGATGTATGCGCATTTCAAAAGAGAGTATTTTTACGGGGCTTAATAACCTGAAAGTATTATCCATTACAGATGAACGTTATGATGAATATTTTGGTTTTACGGATACGGAAGTAAGAGAAATGCTGAAGTATTATGAAACAGAGGATCAATATGGAGAAATCAAAAGCTGGTACGATGGGTATCAGTTTGGCGGCGTAGAAGTGTATTGCCCGTGGGATGTATTGAACCACTGTGATAAAATCAAAGACCATGCAAATGTGTTTGCGGAAAACTATTGGATCAACACCAGCAGTAATGATGCTGTCAAGAAATTCATTCAAATGTCCGACAATCTTAAAACCAAGCGTGAGATTGAAATTCTGCTTGCCGGTGAGGAAATCACAAAAGAGATTCATCAGGAGCTGATTTACCCGGAGATGTATCAGTCTTTGGAGAACGTCTGGAGTCTTTTATTTATGACGGGATATTTAACGCAGCGTGGAAGGGTTGATGCAAAGCGGTATAAACTTGCGATACCGAATCTGGAAATCCGGAATATTTTTGAAACACAGATCATGGAATACTTCAAAGAGAGCGTTGCAAAAGACGGCGATACGTTAAGCCGGTTCTGTGATGCCCTGAAAAACGGAGAGGAAACGAAGGTAGAGGAGATTTTTGAAAGATACCTGAAAAAGACCATCAGTATCCGGGATACGTTTGTGAGAAAAACAAGTAAGGAGAACTTGCCCACAGGGAAAGCGACCACTAAGGAGACTAAAGAACAGTCTCCAAGTGTCTGCTTTTATCATGGGATACTGCTTGGAATTCTGGGCGTGAAGGAAGAATGGTATGTATCGTCCAATCAGGAAAGCGGCGAAGGATACAGCGATATCCTCGTTGAAACCGAAAACAGTGAAACAGTCATCCTCATCGAAGTCAAGTATGCCAATGACGGAAATCTTGATCAGGCTTGTGAACGGGCGCTGCAGCAGATAGAGGAAAAGAAGTATGATGAAGAACTCCGGGAAAACGGAGTGGATAAAATTTTAAAATATGGGATTGCATGTTATATGAAACGCTGCAAAGTACAACTGGCAGAGGAATAATATACCAGAATGCGATCGGGTTATAAAAATGCGGAGCTGTAATGACACAGTTCCGTTTTTTTTATGGCCTGATTTATGTATGAGCCAGAAGAAGGGAGATGAAAGGGTATGCACATACGGGAGAGTCCGCCCCCAGATATGCCGGGCAGTAACAAGGCAGACATATAGCGCTGCTACGAAATTCAGGGATTAAAAAATCAACAACAGGAAAGGAGTTTTGCGATTGAAAAATTGGAGACGCAGATGGCTGGCGGGAACGCTGGCTTTTCTTTTGTCCTGTTCCGTACTTCCGTACTTGTTTCTTCTGGAAATATGGTATTTGCAGCACCGGGAGAGAAGACGGCAGGAGAGAAAATAAAATCGACAAAGGAGGAAAAGGGCGATGAGAGAGGGGAACAGATCACCGCCGAAACCCTGACGATTGAGCAGGGAGAAACATTTGAAATTGAAAAAGATTTTACAGGTCTTTCTTTGAAAAAAGGTGAAAAGGCTGCCTTGAAAGATGTTGTCAGTGAAGACGGGCAGGGATTTTTTGCGGACCGTCCGGGCACATATCTGAGTACCTATCTGATTACACCGGAAAAGGGTGACAGTTATGAAGCAATGTCATTTAGATAATAATCTGAGTTAGATTCTTACAATAGGGTCTAACTCATTTTTTAAATATTTTCATGATAACTGTTGACACAATAGTTCAAATGTGCGGTCGCTATGAACTTTTCTGTATCTGTCAAAAATTCTTTAATATCTGAAATAGATGTTATGTCAAACACACCCGAGTTGTTCTGTAATCATCCTAATAAAGATTTCACACGATTTCGGAAAATCAGTTTTAAAGATATGCTGATGTTTCCCATTGTTATGGAAGGTGGTACTCTTCGGCATGAACTATACAAATACTTTGATTATGATTTAAAAACACTTTCTAATTCTGCCTATTGCCAGCAACGCAATAAAATAAAAGCTGATACCTTTAAAATACTATTTCATAGATTCAATAACCATTATGCTCCAAAGCCATATAAAGGAAAGTACCAATTGATGGCAGCTGATGGATGCACTTTTACTTTTACCAGAAATCCTGCTGATATAGATGCTTATTATGGTCCTGATGGAAAATCCACGAAAGGGTTTAATCAAGTTCATACAGTTGCGCTTTATGATCTTGAAAGTGAACGATACACCGATGCCATTATACAGCCTATTCGTAAAAAAAATGAATTCAAAGCACTTTCTGAACTTATGCTTATACAATCCGAAATACCTCACCATTAACTCCTGTCTTTCTGGCGGACAGAGGATTTTTTGCATACAATGTCTTCGCGCATGCTATTGAAAATAATGCTTATTTCTTGATACGGGTTAAGGATCAAAACATGAAGCGTCTTACAGGCTGTGAGGTTCTGCCGGATCTTTTGGATAATGATATTACTAGGATACTTTCCCGTTCCAAAAACAAGAAAAAACATAAGCGCCCTGAATTAGAAGACTCTCACAGGTATATCTGTAAATCTGTACGGTTTGATTATCTGCCTCCAGAAGATATTTATGATGAATATACCGTAAACCTTCGTGTTTTGAGATTCAAAATAACAGAGGATTCCTATGAAAATATTGTTACAAATCTTCCAGGAAATGAATTTTCCAGTGAAGATATGAAACAGCTTTACCACCGCAGATGGGGCATCGAAACATCCTTTTGTAAATTAAAACATGTCATTGGAACTGGCAATTTCCATTCAAAGAAGCGCGGGTATATTACACAGGAAATATGGGCAAGGCTGATTTTATATAATTACGGAAGAACCATGATAAGATGCCGTGACAGCGACAGAAACGAGATTTTGAGATACGATTCTGCCGCTGTGGATACAATAAAGTACTGTTTGTGGTGACAAGAATTTGTCGCTCAACAACATACCATGTAATAGAACTGGAGGATATTATGTGTGATATGTATGATATGTATGAAGAGTTATTGTCAGAAAAAGAAAAGGAAATTGAGCAGTTGGAAGTTCAAGTGGAGCAATGCCAGCAGGAGATTCGCAGGCTTTACAATGTCTGCCGCTGTTATGAAAAAGAAATAAGGCAGGAGTGGGAACTGGTGTCCTTCGAGGATATCCTTAAAAGGCTTGGTGTAGAGGTTTCATTTACAACAGGGCATGGAAAGAGTATAGTTTGGGATGCTGTTTCCATACCAAAACAGAATGCGGAAAATATGATAATTTTGGCTATAAGGCTATGGGCGAAACCTGTGGACCAACAGAATGCCAATGTTCGAAAGGAATCTTAAATTTGCTGACTGAAACGGATGCCACATATGCTAAGGAACGGAGGAAGCGTTGCTTGAAATACAATGAATGGAAGAGAGAGCGGAAAGTACTTGAATCTCTTCCCGCTGGCAGCAGAATCCGATTTATTAATCAGTATGAATTAAGCGGTGGAAAGAAGCCAGGGGATGAAATTATTCTGGTAAAAAAGTACGATAAGGGATGAAAAGGAAACAGGTCTATTGGACGGATGGTTATTACCGTTGGACGACGAACCTGATTCCAGATGAATATGAAATTGTAGCGTAACAGATAAAAGCGGCTTCTGGTTATTCCAGAGGTCCTTTTAGATTGAGATGCAACGGTAAGTTTATCTTTTATATTGATTATGAAATATATAGTTAAAATTGAGTGTCCAAGTAGTACAGAGTGTTTACGAATAAAACAGGAGGAGTGCATTCGTGGTAATGAACATAGTGAAAAGTATTACGTATTAGTGATGAATATTATAACAACATTTTGACATGCTGGCGCAAAGTAAAACATATAATAAAAAAGAAATATTATACAAAAAGAAATAAATTATAACTAAAATGAAAAAAATAATTGACATTTAAAGAGAGAGAGTATATATTATTAGTTGTAAAGCACGTGCAATTACAATATAAATAAGGAGTAAATAGTTTATGAGCGAAAAAAAGACTGAGAAAAATGTAGTCGGAAAAAGTTTTGAGGAATTGAACCAGAGAGAGATGGAAGAGTTCCAGGGACAGGGTGATGATGTTAATGTCGAAACAGTAGTTTCTGTTTCTGTTATCACGACTGCAGCATCATTAATTTTATCGATTATTAATAAGTAAGGAGGATATTTAAGATGGCTGACAATAAAAGAGATGAACTTAAGACTGGTAAAAGTTTTGAAGAATTAACAGTTGAAGAAATGGAAAAATCACAGGGAGCAGGCGGAGATATTAGTCCTGAAACAACAATTCCGTGTGGAGCGGGATTGAGTTTTTCTATTACATTGACATTATCAATTAAGCATTGTTAAAGGAGAAGAAATATGAGTATTGATATTAAGAAAAATAAAGATTTGGATAAAGCAGTTGGAAAAGATTTTGAAGCATTGACTGAGGCAGAAATGAATGAATCACAGGGAGCAGGCGATGACGTGGGCGAAGAAAGTGTATCCTTTTGGGCATCGGCAGCGGTGAGTGGAGCAGTAAGTTTAATTATTTCAAAAATCATGTAAAGGGGTGTATATTATGGCGGAAATTAAAATTGATAATGAAAAATTAATGGCAGGTGTGAAAAAAATTCAGGATAAATATGGATTTGTTACACAAGAAGAATATGCAAAATTTGCAAAGGAAAATCCAGAAAAAACACATGTTGTCATTGGTGAAGCGGGATTAGCACTTATTGATGCTATGGTAGGAAAGCCGTTTGAAGAATTAACGGTTGATGACATGAGCGAACTACAAGGTGCAGGAGCCGATGTGGATCCAGAAACTACTGTTATCTGTTTCCTAGCATCGGCATCAGTAGGAGGAGTACTTAGTGCATTAAAGTGCTAAAATACCCTCTTACATCTGCAGAAAAAGAATATATTTAATCACATAATCAAAAATAAAAATATAAGGATGTTGGACTGTATGAATGCTAATCTTTAGACTAACATCCTTATATAAATAATATACCATAATGAATCTGTGAAAGCAATATAAAATTGTTATATTTATTGTGGTAGTTGTAATGATATAAGGAGAGGGCATAAAAATATGCAACATTTTAATCTAGTGTATGCTTTAAGCATAGAAGAAAGAATAAAAGTTTTGAAAAATATAGACAAAGAAACTATTGACCATTCTAAGGTAAAAAATTGGGAAAATAGGAAATCATTATGTACAAGAAAATTATTTGAAAATTCATTGAAAATGAGAAATCTTTCCAGAGATGATTTTGCTATTGGACTTCAAGAGTTGAGTACTGCAAATAAAGAAAGATTATACGAATATGTTAAAACAACAGAATGGTTTAAGGTGCATAATGAATGCCTTAGCAATCCGGAAGATGATTGGAGTGATTTGACTATCAAGGATTTTTCATATGCATTACGGTATCATATGCAGTATATATCAGATTCTATTAATGGGATTTTAGAAACATATAAAGAGAATGTTCGCATTGCTAATAAAGAGTTTATGCTACAGAAATATCTGTTGGAACTGCTTACGATAAGTATGAAAGTTTTAGTGGCTGACATGCATACTCAGAAGCAAATGAAAAAGTTTATGGGATGTACCGCAGAAGAGAGATTTGCATTCTATTTAAATTTGAGATTTGGTAACCGGGAGAATGTTAAAAAATTTTTCTGCAAATACCCTGTATTGGCAAGGATATTGGCTACAAGGATCTCCTTCCAACTTAAGAATTTAGAAAGTTTTCTGCATGCACTATTTGAAAGTAAAGAAAAAATATATGATGTTTTTGGAGTAAGGGCTGATTCAATAGAAATTATATCTATGGGAGCAGGAGATAGTCATGGAAAGGGTAAGTCTGTAATTATTATTGAAACAAAAGGAAAAAAGTTGGTATTTAAATATAAGGAATTACAGATTGGAGAGGCGTATAATGAATTTTTAAAAAGATTTGAACAATATAGTGTGAGTTCAGACTTTATCAAAATTAAGCGGATAATAGGGAAAGGATACACTATTGAAGAATTTGTTGACCATGAAGAATGTAAAAGGGTAGAAGAAATAAAAGAGTATTATTACAAATTTGGAGAGCAGATAGCTATTAGTTATATGCTTTGTGTTAACGATTTACATTTCGAAAATGTAATAGCTCATGGAAAATATCCTGTTATTATTGATATTGAAACGATGATTCAGAATGTCAATCCTGTGGATACAGAACTTACTGCAATAAGAAAAGTTATGTATCAGGGAACGGAGACAATTTTGGGAACGGGTTTATTACCATCTGGTAATTTTGGTGGAGATAAAAAAGGATTACGATTAAGTGCTTTAAATGGGGGCGCGCAAGTCTTGCCTTTTAAGGTGCTAAAACCAATAAATGACGATTCAGATGAAATGAAGTTTGAATATCAAACACATTCAATTAAAGGTGCAGACAATTTGCCGCATTTAAATGGAAGAGAAATAAACTATGAAGAATATAAGGCAGACATTCTAAGCGGTTTTACAGATGCCATGAATGTATTTATTAAAAATAAATCTGTTATCGTGAAGGATGTAGAGGAACTGTTTTCTAATATTGTTGTGCGGAATGTTTTGAAAGCGACTCAAAAGTATGCTGATATGTTAGATTATAGTTACCATCCTAAATGTATGTATGATTATGTTGAAAGAGAAAAACTTTTTGAGAATATTTGGGGATATCCATATAAGAAATTAGATGTCGTTCCCTTTGAAATTGATGAGTTGCTCGTGAATGATATTCCGATTTTCTTTAATGATACTAGTTCCAGAGATATAATAACTAGTGAAGGAAAAATCATAACGAATTACTATCCGATAAAAGCAATAGACAGAACTTTAAATAGGATTTGTAGTTTGGATGACAATGGTATACAACATCAAAAAAATTTACTTTTGATTGCGCTAAATATGTTTGATGGAACTCCCATAAAGCATGAGTTAAATAATAAATGTATCGAAGATAATGAAAATCGGTTTTGGCTAAATCAAGCGATGAATATAGGCGATTATCTTATAGAACGAGCTGTGAGGGGAAAGGATGGAAGCATTTCTTGGGCTGATATTGTGTCTGAGGATTTTGAAAATTGGAATTATTTTAATATTCCTATAAATCTATATGATGGATTTTCTGGAATATATTTATTCTTTTTGTATCTAAGCCAATTGTCACCAGATAAGAAATATGGTGAAGTGTTATCAGTAATTGAAAAAATGCTTTTAAAGGAGGGAAACCCTAATGTTAAGAATTTGAGTGTATATGAAGGTCGTCTAAGCCCATTATATCCACTATACAATAAGATGAAATTATGTAGAAGTGCGGAGTGCAGAGAACAAATAGATTATTTGTTAAAAGCGGTAGAGGACTCAACTGATATTATGGATAAGGATGATTGGTTAACAGGAAAAGCCGGACTTATTAAAGTGTTAGTTGGTATTTATAAATTTAGTAAGGATCAAGTTATTTTGGACGTAGCGATGAAGTATGCATTGGAAATTAATATAAATAATATATCTACTACGGGATTGGCGCATGGATTTTCAGGTGTTGCACTTGCTTTACTAGAATTAAATAAAGTGTTAGAAAGACCGGATCAGAGATTAATCAATATGATTAATTTGTGCATAAAATTGGAGAATAAATCAACCTCTAGAACTACAGGTGCATGGTTAGATTTGCGAGATGCGAGTAACGAAAAAGATGTGTGGTGTCATGGTGCTGCTGGCATTGGACTGGTAAGACTAAGAATGCTTGAAAGTTTTTATTTGAATAAGGAGCTTTTGATTGAGGATGTCGAAAAAGCAGTGGATTTAGTTGTGGCAGATCGTTTGGATGATGATTGCCTTTGCCATGGCAACATGGGAATAGTTGAATTTCTTAATGAAGTGCTCTCTGCAAAATATATATCCGATGAGTGTAAGAAAAAGGCAGAAATAAAACTAGTCGAGGTTTTGAGTCATTTGAAAACTGGTAAGTATTCAATTCGTGGATTAAAGGGTATGCCTAATTTAGGCTTAATGGTTGGGGTGTCTGGTATTGGATATGAATTCTTGCGTCTTTATAATAGTGATCTACCCAACATTTTGTTATTGGATTAAATAGTAAAGGAGATAATTATGGTGTTTAAAGTGTTAGAGATTGCATTTGCATGTGTTGTGTTATTGATGATAACAAGAAATAAGGAAAAAATGCTAAATAGGTTAGGTAAAGCTTTTGTATGGTTTATTGGTGTTAATGTAGCTTTTACTCTATATTATGCTGCCTATACTTGTAGTATTGTGACAGCGTATTCTGGTTGGAATCCAATAGACTATCTTTCTATTGCGGCATTATGTTGCCTGATAGTAATGGGCTTTGAAATCGTTAAAAGAAATTAAAATATGAATCAAACAATTCTTGTCGGTTAATGTTAGGCAAGAGTTGTTTGATTGTAATAAAAGAGGGATCAATTGTGAAGAAAATAGTTGTATTTGTAGGTGTAGATAAATCAGAGAGCAGTACTTTGCATTATATCAGGGAAGTTCTAAAAGAGGTTAATAAAAAAGTTGAGATTGATGTATCGTATTATACACAAAAATCTCTTAAATTAGAATTATGTAAGGGGTGCTGTCAGTGCTTTTATACACATAAGTGTAATTTGGATCAGATTGATCATATGGATCTATTAAAGAAGGAAATGTTGGAAGCTGATTTTGTTATTTTGGGGAGCCCGGTATACTTGCATAATGTATCTGGAAGCATGAAGAATTTTATTGATAGATTGAGCTATTGGTCACATATTTTTGCTTTGCGTGGGAAAAACGGTATGGTGGTTTCATCGGCGGATAGTAATGGTGGGCGACTTGTGGTAGATTATCTGGAACGTGTAATGGCATTTTTCGGGTGTCCTGTTGTTGCAAGTGCTAACATTTTTTCTGTTTATAATTATGATGATGGTTTGATTGAAGAACATGCGGAAAAGATTGTTGACAGTTTAAAATGTCCGATTAAGAGTAACAAAATTATTGATGCTATCTATATAACATTAAAAAAAATAATGGAGTGCAGAGCAGAACGTGAAAATGATGTAGAGTACCAGTATTGGAAAAAAAATCACTTTTTTGATGTGGGTTCTTTTGAAACTCTGATTAAATGATGTTCTTCTATACATGATTTATAAAGATCAGTTTTTTATTGCTGGTCTTTTTATATTTTTCTTAGATTATAAATAGTGCTATATTCGACAAGTGGAATATAAATATTTCTAAATAAAAAAAATACTTTACATTTTAAAATAAATAATGTACAATTTGTGTATAAAAAAGATGTATTAAAATGTTAAAGAAGGAGGATTAAAATGTTAAAGAGCAGAAAAAGAGTTAAACAATGTGTTACAAGAGGCATTAATTGCCAAAAACTTGAAGAAGAGGATCTGAAAGATATTTATGGTAGCGGAAATAGTCAGATTAGGTATATATCTAATGAGTATATCCAGGCAAGAATTTTAAAAATGAGGGCAGGTGTTTAGAATGATGAATATATATGCGGGCATGTTATCTGAAATAAAAAACCAGTCGTCTGCTGAGTATAAGGAAATATCTAATATTGAAATGCAATCTATACAAGGAAGTGGAATAGATGATGAAAGTAAAATTTCGGAACACAATTTTGCAGCGAGAATATTAATGGGGGGAACTGTAAATGTGGAGTAGAAAAGTTAAGTTCGTAGAGCAAAGCGAGCATAGTGAATGTGGTATTACTTCTATTACGATGATACTCAACTATTTAGGGATACCTGTGAGTCTTAATTTTCTGAGGGATAAATATGGCGTGCCAAAAGGAGGAAATACATTATTTCATTTGAAATCGATATTCCAGGATTTCGGCATAAGTACTTCTGGATTTAAGGTAAATGATTTGAAGTTTTTTAAAGAAAATAATCGTCCGTGTATTCTGTTTTGGGATAATAAACATTACGTTGTGTTTGAAAGAATAAAATTTAATAAAATTATTATTGTTGATCCGGCGTTAGGAAGAAAGAAATATTCTTATAAAGATTTTTGGGAACACTTTTCTTCTGTTGTATTGGTACCTGTAGGAATGGATAAAGACTTGCATCTGGATTATAAAATAGAGAAAAAGAAGAATATATTGGTTTCTATATTATTTAAACAGAAACTAAAAATAGTTGGATTAATTCTATTTACTTTGTTGATTCAATTTTTTGCATTGGGGATTCCGGTTATAACACAACGAGCTGTGGACAATTATAAGATTTTGTCACAAGATTTGACAGTTACTGAGATTATGATATTAATTGGAATGGTTTTTGGTGTATACTATGTTTTGCAAATTTTTAGAACCATTTTAATTGCAAATTTTCAAAATTATTTTGAAAAAAATCTTATGACTGAATTTATGAAAAAAATTATGTCCTTGCCTTTAAGTTTTTTTGTAAATAGATCAACTGGAGATTTGATATTTCGTTCTAATTTAACAACATATATTCAACAATTGCTAAGTAGTCAATTGATTACGACAATTATTGATATGGTATTTGTTGTGGCATATTTATCATTGATGATTAGTTATTCTGTACAGCTGACAGTAGTTAGTATGTTTGGAATTGCAATAATTATAGTATCATCATTTTGTAACACAAAGCGTTATCAATATCTAACAGATAAAGAACTAACATTACATTCTAAAATTCATAGAACATTGGTAGAGTTGTTTGAGGGGATGGAAACAGTAAAGTCTATTGGAGCAGAAAAACAATTTTATGAAGACTGGGAAAAGAACTTTATTGAACAATTAAAAGTTCAGATGAGTAAAAATAGAGCATCGGGTTTTATTGGTAATATTGCAACAGCTACACAATTTATAATGCCATTAATGATTATGGGAGTGGGAATTTATGGAATAAGTAATGGATCTTTGACAGTAGGAGAATTAATTAGCTTTAATGCAATAGCTACAGCATTTGTTACTCCTATAATAACAATTATGGGTTCGTATTCTTCAATCATGTTATTGCAATCATATTTTGGTAAACTTTCGGAAATTCTTGAACAAAAAGTTCAGAATGAGGATAGTAAAGAAGTATTTGATGAAGATTATGAGTCTATAGAATTAAGAAATGTAAGTTTTCAGTATAGCAAATTTGAAGACCCCATATTGAAAAATATTAATATATCCATTGGAAAACATGAGAAAGTAGCAATTGTAGGACCGAGTGGATCTGGAAAAAGTACTTTAGTCAAGGTTTTGTCTGGTTTGTATTCTCCATCAGAGGGAGAGGTGTTGCTAAACGGGAAGGACATCAAAGGGCTCACACAAGAGTCTATTCGTCAAAAGGTTAGTATGGTTAATCAAAATCCGGCTATTTTTAATATGAGTCTAAAGGACAATATACTTATGAATAAAAGCGAGGTTGATGAATCCCTTTTTATGGCAGCTGTAAAAGATGCAAGAGTAAATGAGATAATTGATATGTTGCCGATGGGATATGAAACACAGGTATCCGAAGGCGGAATGAATCTATCTGGTGGACAAATGCAAAGAATTGCTATTGCAAGGGCTATTGTTAATACTCCAGAGTTGATGTTAATGGATGAACCAACGAGTGCTTTAGATAATATTTCTGAAAATTATATTATGAATAGAGTTAAAGAATATGATTTTCCTTGTGTCGTTGTTTCGCATCGTTTGAATACTATACAGCATTTTGATCGAGTTATTGTGATGTACCAAGGGAGAATCGTAGAAGAGGGTACCCATGATGAATTAATGAAAAAAAGAGGACTATATAGTTACATTTATTCAGGGAATCTTGAAGCAAGTGAATTGAAAGGAGAGCAGGCAATTGGGTAGGATAAAGAAAGTTTTAATAGGTGTATTTATTAGTATAGTAATGTTATCAAATAATGTATTAGCAGATACTGTGAAGGATATAAATGGCAAAGAGGCATTTGGTCAATCTGAACAAGTAGATATAGAATTTGCAGATGGTAAATTGTTAGAGAAAAATTACGAGGTAGCAGGAGTGGTTGATGATGAAAGTCTTTTTAATGAAGGAGTGGTAAGCTTAAATTCTAATTTCATGGATAATGATCTTATAAGTTCGGAAGAGTTTTTGGCGGATGATATGGAAAATTCAGAATTTGTAGAGTTTGATTTGATTCTAAAAGAGAGCGCTGATTTGGATGAGTTTATACAATGTGTATATGAGATATCAGAAGAAATTAGTATCTCTCTCATTGAAGAAATAGGTTTAATCCATGTGAAATTACCTTCAAGAATGACTAAAGAAGAATTCTTAAATGCGAGTTCAATTCAACCATATGTTGAGTTGTATGGAGAAATGCCGGATATGGAAATGCCTCAAGCTCCTTTGAATGCAATTGATTTTAATACAACAATTGGAAGAAGCATTCCTAGAACTCGTTCGGTGGAAACAGATTTGTTTGATACTATGGCATGGCATGTGGACGAAGTAACTTCTGATGGTGAGTCTTTGCAGATATCTCAGGGAGATGGAATAAAAATAGCCATTATAGATAGCGGTATAGATTACAACCATCCTATACTTTCAGGAAAAATTGATACATTAACATCTAAATCTTTTGTGACGGGAGAGTTAGATGTAAGTGATAAAAATGGACATGGTACTGCTGTGGCCGGTATTATTGCACAAATAGCACCCGAAGCAACATTAACTTCATATAAGGTAATTGGTGAATCAACAGGAGATTCAGAATGGACTATAGAAGCATTGATACAAGCAGTGGATGATAGAAATAATATTATTAATATGAGTTTGGGAACATATAAATGTATTGACGTTGATAGCGAAAACATGACTATTTTAGCTTTTGAGAGAGCGGTTGAATATGCAGAGGCAAAAGAATGTATTGTTGTAGCCTCCGCAGGTAATAGTAGCTTAAATCTTGATCATTATTTTGAAACTGAGCATATTAAACATTTACCAGGGAGTATTGCGGGTGTGATTACTGTTTCGGCTACAAATGGAAACTATCTTGCTTCATACAGTAATTATGGAACGGAAATTGACATATGTGCACCAGGGGGCGATTTAGTGTATGAAGGAGAATATATTGATCTTAGCAAGTGGATTTATTGTTTATATCCAACTACAATGGATAATGGTCTTTCTGCTTATGGAATACCACAAGGATATTCATTTTCTTATGGGACTAGCTTATCGGCACCAACTGTATCCGCTGCTTTGGCTGACATTTGGGCTATGGATGTTAATATGGGGACTCAAGAAACAATTAGCTATCTCAAAAATGGTGCTACTGATTTAGGAGCCATCGGTAATGATATACAATTTGGAGCAGGAGAGATTAATATAAAAGCATCTTTAGATTTAGTAGCAAATTGAAAATTATATGAAAGAAAGGTACATCATCGGAGCAGTTGGATTATAGCTGCTCCGTTTGAGTATTGTAGATTGGTAGGATAGAGTTATTTGAGTATACTTGATTGGAGTTTTGGGTAAAGGTAAATTGGTTTTAAAACGGATGTGTTGATAAGAAAGAAGTAATTCATTAAGTAGTTTGTTGAATTATGACTATTAGTTTGAAGTAGTATTTGTTTTGAAATAACATGGGATTTCCGACATATCGAAAATCATGTAATGTTTTTTGTGGATTTTACCGTGTGTGTCTCTTTTTTCCTAATACATAATTCAATTTGTACTATATGAAAAAAATCATTTACAAAATAGATGAAAAATGTTACTATAATAAATAAAAAGTGAGGTGAGAAGATGGCAATAAAAAAATACAAAATGGATACAGAAATTCATGTTTGGCGTGCGAAAAAGCGAATGACACAACAAGAACTTGCGGATCTTGCAGGCGTATCACGACAGACGATAATGCAGTTAGAAAAGAATAAGTATAATCCATCTCTCATGTTGGCATATACTATTGCACAGATATTGGATGCTGGCATAAATGACTTGTTTATTTTTAAAAAGGAGGATTGACGATATTGAAGATTTTTAATAAAATTCTATAAATGAGCAAGTTCGTGATTTTGCATAAAAGAAAGACACCTCGATTCCGTGTGTTGTATAATGAAAGTGCCTA
>NZ_CALPDG010000044.1 GCF_943193195.1 Mediterraneibacter agrestimuris
CAAAAAGAGGAGGGGCACAACATTTTTCATAACTTGTTTGTGCCTTGAGCGAAGCGAAAGGAATGGTAAAAACTATGAAATATATGATTGCATCTGACATTCACGGTTCGGCATTTTACTGCCGGGAAATGTTGAAGGCTTATGACAGGGAACAGGCGGACAGGCTCATTATTCTTGGAGATATTCTGTATCACGGACCGAGAAATGATCTGCCAAAGGAGTATGCACCGAGGGAAGTGATTTCCATGTTGAATGAACGAAAGGAAGTATTGCTTTGTGTGCGGGGCAATTGTGATACAGAGGTGGACCAGATGGTGCTGGAATTTCCAATTCTGGCTGAATACTGCCTGCTGGAGATCAATGGGCAGTTAATCTATGCAGCGCATGGACATAAGCAGAATCCAAAAAACCCGCCGATGCTGAAAAGCGGGGATATATTGCTAAACGGGCATACGCACATTCCGGCTTGTGAGAAATGTACGGCTAAGGGAGGAGCAGAGTATATTTATATGAATCCGGGGTCTGTGTCAATTCCGAAGGAGAACGCGGAGCACAGTTATATGACGGTTGAGGTGGAAAGAAATGAGTCGTCAGATTCATCGAAAGGGTGTTTTGTCCATCGGTTTGAATGGAAAAATTTAAAGGGAGAGGTATATAAAACATGGACGACAGATTTGCATTGTTAATTGACGCGGATAATGTATCTGCTAAATATATTAAGCCGATATTGGACGAGCTTTCTAAATATGGAAATGTGACCTATAAACGAATTTACGGGGACTGGACAAGTTCTTACAATTCCAGCTGGAAAGAGGAACTGCTGCAGAACAGCATTACGCCGATCCAGCAGTTCAGTTATACGCAGGGAAAAAACGCAACGGATTCCGCTATGATCATTGATGCAATGGACATGCTCTATACAAGTGAATTGGAAGGGTTCTGTCTGGTGTCCAGTGACAGTGATTTTACGAAACTGGCAAGCCGTTTGAGAGAGAGTGGGAAACAGGTTATTGGTATGGGAGAGAGTAAGACGCCAGGACCTTTCCGTAAGGCATGCGATATTTTTACCGAGCTGGAATTATTGCTGGAAGAAAACAGTAATGGAGGTCATGAAGTCTCAAAAACTCAGATCGAGGAAGCAGTGGTCAAGATTATTACGGAAAATCAGAATAATGATAAAGAAACCGGACTGGGGGAGGTGGGAAGCCGTCTTGTCAAGCTGTATCCGGATTTTGATGTGAGACGCTACGGTTACAGTCTTTTATCTAAATTTCTGGAGACATTTCCAAAGTTATATATGAAGCAGGACGGCACAAAGGTGACAGTGATGTTGTATGAGGATAAGAGCCGGAAGGAAATGCTGGAGGAATATATTTTCGGTCAGGTAAAAGGCGCCGGAAGTCAGGGCATTTCCCTTGGAACACTGGGAAACCGGATTCGGAGCAAATACCGGGATTTTAAAGTGAGAGACTATGGTTATTCTCAGTTCAAACAGTATATCCAGAGCTTTGACAAAATACATGTGGAAGATGACGGAGAGCAGATGAGGGCAGTGTATAGGGAGAAGTAAAAAACATAGCTTTTGGTAGAAATTTTGTAGGAAATGTGTTAAATTATTTATATGGATTTTAGGGGGATTCCCCCAAAATGTCTTTCAACATTCCGGTGTTGAGGATAAAATATAAGTATCTTTAGAGGAGGATGAAACAATGGCAAAGTTTAATTATGTGATCACAGACGAGGTAGGACTTCACGCAAGACCGGCGGGACTGCTTGCAAAGCAGGCTAAGGCAACAGGAGCTAAGATTACATTGAACTGCAACGGCAAGAGTGCAGATGCAAGCAAACTGATGGCAGTTATGGGTATGGGTGTTAAAAAGGGCATGGAAGTTGAAGTAACAGTAGAAGGTGACAATGCTGACGCAGTGGCTGCTGAGATGGAGACATTTTTCAAAGAAAATCTGTAAGGAGGTCTAACTATGCAGGTAATTCAGGGAAAGTCTATTTTCGGCGGAATTGCGATTGGACCGATTATATTTTTTACAAAGGAACAGAATCAGGTAAAAAGAAGTAAGATTGAAGATACTGCGGGAGAGATTGCACGTTATGAGGCTGCGATCGTTACGGCACAAGAGCAGCTCGGGAAGTTATACGAGAAGGCTTTGAAGGAAGTGGGAGAGTCCGGTGCGCAGATTTTTGAAGTACATCAGATGATGCTGGAAGATGATGACTATAATGATTCTGTAAAAAATATTATTGAAACGCAGATGGTAAATGCTGAGTATGCCGTAGCTACTACGGGCGATAATTTTGCAGAGATATTTGCAGCGATGGAAGATGAGTATTTTCAGGCAAGAGCTGTGGATATGAAGGATATTTCCGAACGGGTGATCAATGTACTGATGGGTGTAGGAGAAGTGTCAGGCTGGGAGGAACCGTCGATCATCGTGGCAGAGGATCTGGCTCCGAGTGAGACGGTTCAGTTTGATAAGAGTAAGCTGCTTGGGTTTGTGACCAGGCTTGGTTCTTCCAATTCTCATACCGCCATTTTGGCAAGAACGATGAACATTCCGGCTTTGATCCAGATTGATATCAAAGAAGAATGGAACGGTAAGATGGGAATTATCGATGGATTCAGCGGAGAATTTTACATCGATCCGGAACCGGAGGTGCTTGAGAAATATCAGGAGAAGAAGGCAGAGCAGGAAGAGCACAGGAGGCTGCTTGCAGAGCAGAAGGGCAAGCCGACAGTGACGAAGAGCGGCAAGGAGATCAAGTTATTTGCAAATATCGGTTCTGTATCGGATCTTCCGGCAGCAATGGGGAACGATGCGGGAGGGATCGGTCTGTTCAGAAGTGAGTTTTTATACCTGGAGTCCGGCGATTACCCGACAGAGGATGATCAATTCAAGGCATATAAGATGGTTGCTGAAACAATGGCGGGTAAGAAGGTTATTATCCGTACGCTGGATATCGGAGCAGACAAACAGGTGGACTACTTCAATCTGGATAAGGAAGAGAATCCGGCAATGGGACTTCGTGCTATCCGTATCTGCCTGACAAGACCGGAGATTTTCAAGACACAGCTCCGTGCGATTCTGCGGGCAAGTGCATTTGGTAATATTGCGGTAATGTATCCAATGATCATTTCTGTGGATGAGGTTCGCAAGATCAAGGAAATTATGGCGGAAGTTAAGGCAGAGCTTGACGCAGCGGGCATTCAGTACGGTGAAGTAGAGCAAGGCATCATGATCGAGACCCCGGCATCTGTGATCATCAGTGATCTGCTGGCACAGGAGGTTGATTTCTTTAGTATAGGAACAAATGACCTGACTCAGTATACGCTGGCTATCGACCGTCAGAATGCGAAGCTGGATGAGTTCTATAATCCACATCATGAAGCAGTGCTCAGAATGATTGAAATGGTTGTGGATAATGCACATAAAGCCGGTATCTGGGCGGGCATCTGCGGAGAGCTTGGAGCAGATACAGGACTGACAGATCGGTTTATGGCAATGGGTGTAGACGAACTGTCTGTGTCACCGACATTTATTTATCCGGTAAGACAGATCATCAGGGAGTATGAAGGACCAACAAAATAAAGAAACAGTAAGAAAGTGTGATGGAGAAAAGACGAGTATAAGATGGAACTATTTTATACCCGTCTTTTTTATTCTTACTTTATAATAAAGTTTTTGCAGATAATTTTTGAGTTTTGGGAATATGAGAGGGTAACAGATGAAGGATTCAAAGGAAATAAAGCAGCTTGTACTTTGGGCGATGAAAATTGCGGTTGGAAGCTGTCTGTCGATTTATATTGCAGACGCGATGCATCTGGAATCACATATTGCAGCGGGCAGTGTAACACTTTTGACACTTGTGACGACAAAGTGGGAGACGGTGAAGTTGTCTTTGTATCGGCTGATCACATTTGTGATCACGGTTGCATTCTGCTGGCTCTTCTTTCTGAACACCAACAGTGTGTGGCTGGCATATGGTTGCTTTACATTTATGATGGTGATTATCTGCGGCTGGATGGAGTGGAAAGCAACCATCTCTGTAAATGCGCTGATTGCAATGCATTTTTTGACGCAGAAGGATTTCAGCATGGAGTTCATTCTGAATGAGTTTATGCTGGTGCTGATCGGAATTACAATGGCGGTGATTCTGAATCTGTTCAATAACAATCTGGACAGCAAAGAAGAAATTATCAGCGGCATGCGACATGTAGAGCAGCGGCTGCAGATGATTTTGGGTGAAATGGCGGCTTATCTTTCAAATAAGGAAATGCAGAGAAATGTGTGGGATGATATTATTGCACTGGAAAGGGATTTAGAGAAATATATCGGAAGTGCTTATGATTATCAAAATAATACGTTTCAGTCGCATCCTCAGTATTATATTGAGTATTTTGAAATGCGCTCAAAACAGACGAATATATTGCATAATCTGCATTATAAAATGAAAAAAATGCGGCACATGCCAAAGCAGGCAGCGGTGGTCGCAGATTACATTTTATATATGATGGATTATGTGGTAGAAATTAATGTTCCGGCAGAGCAGATGGAGCGGCTTTCTGAATTGTTTGGAAATTTGGAGAAAGAAGAGCTTCCCGTAACAAGGGAAGAGTTTGAGAGCCGGGCAATTTTGTATCATATTTTGACGGAGCTGGAGGAATTTTTGGTGGTGAAGAGAAGATTTGTGGATGGAATGAGTGATTTCCAGTGGAAGGAGTATTGGAAGAGGGAAAAGGAAGAGAAATAATTGACATATGCCAATTAAGAGAGTAAACTGTATTTATAGTTAGCATATGTCAATTAAGAAAGGGAGACAAGATGGCACGGACAGAGAAAAAACGGCGGGTGTGCAGGCTTCCGCAGAATCAACGATTTTGCTCTGAAAGGGAGAAGAATCACGGGATTGTTATGAAGGTGGAGGAATACGAGTGTATCCGTCTGATTGACTACATGGCGTTTACGCAGGAGGAATGCGCTATACAGATGCAGGTGAGCCGGGCAACGGCGCAGTCGGTTTATGCGGCTGCGCGAAAGAAGCTGGCGAGGTTTCTTGTAGAGGGTATGGCACTTCAGGTTGAGGGCGGCGACTATCGCCTGTGCGGAGGGGATCCGCTGACGGAAGGCTGTGCCGGCAAGGGGTTTTGTTCTTTGGAGAGCGGAAGCCGGAAAGTTTCTGAATATGATGCATATGCAGCCAACAGTATGAATAAGGAGAGAAGAATTATGAAGATTGCAGTAACTTATGAAAACGGACAGGTATTTCAGCATTTTGGACATACGGAGCAGTTTAAGGTATATGAAGTTGAGGACGGCAAGATCATGAAGTCTGAAATTGTAGATACCAACGGACAGGGACATGGCGCATTGGCGGGATTTTTGTTTAACGGCGGTGTGGATGTATTGATTTGCGGAGGTATCGGCGGAGGTGCAAGAAATGCACTGGCAGAGGCGGGAATTGAGTTGTATCCAGGAGCCCATGGAGATGCAGACGATCAGGTTGCGTCCTTTATTGCTGGAACTCTGAATTATGATCCAGATACGGTATGCAGCCATCATGAGCATCATGACCAGGAAGGCGGCCATCATTGTGCACAGTAACTTATTCAGCCTTTGGGATTCATAATTACAAAATCCACAAAAAAATACAGAAAGTTATTTGGTTTTTATAGCAATTTTACAAGAAATAAAGTATGATATGTTCTAGGTCAATAAAACTGCACATAATCTGCAGTGAATGAAGAGGAGGATATTGTATGTTATTAAAAGACAAAGTAGCGGTTGTAACCGGCGGAACAAGGGGAATTGGCTATGCTATTGTAAAGAAATATCTGGAGAACGGAGCGAAAGTAGTTCTGTTTGGTTCCCGCAAGGAAACTGTGGACAAGGCTCTTGCTTCCCTCAAAGAGGAGAATGCGGATTGGGCAGTAGACGGTGCATATCCAGATCTGACAGATGCGAAAGCAGTTGCTGGGGCGATCGAAGCGGTAAAAGAGAAATTCGGCAGGGTTGATATTCTGGTAAATAATGCAGGTATTTCCCAGAGCACAAAGATAGAGGACTATAATCCAGAAGACTTTGAGAAGATTATGAAGCTGAATGTAACTGCGATCTTCAATGCGGTACAGCCGGCGGTGAAGATTATGAGAGAACAAGGCGGCGGATGTATTCTGAATACAAGCTCTATGGTAAGTATTTGCGGACAGCAGAGCGGCTGCGGATATCCGACCAGTAAGTATGCTGTAAATGGATTAACATGGTCTCTTGCAAGAGAATTGGGACCAAGCAACATCCGTGTAAATGCTGTAGCGCCTGGAATTACGAAAACAGATATGGTTGCAGCTCTTCCGGAGCAGATGATTCAGCCATTGATCGCAAATATACCGATCCGCAGAATTGGTGAACCGGAAGATATTGCCAACGCATTCCTTTTCCTTGCAAGTGATATGGCAAGCTATGTAACAGGAGAGATCCTTTCTGTAGACGGAGCTATGAGAACCTGATAGAATTTTAGGGAAGGCTGATTGGCAGGAGATGATTACGGAAAATAATTTACAGAGAAATGAAATTATACAGCAATGGTTTGAGGAAAACCGGCTATCCATGCAGGAAACGGCAGATTTTATTTTTCATCACCCGGAGCTTTCCCTGGATGAGAAGGAATCCTCCCGCTGTCTGGCGGAATTTCTGGAGAGGAACGGTTTTATCATTACATGGGGAATCTCCGGATTCGAGACTGCTTTTGCGGCAGAGTGGGGAATGGGACAGCCGATTCTGGGGTTTCTGGCAGAATATGATGCTTTGCCGGGATTGGGGCAGGAATTATGCAGTAAAGAGAAGCCAACCAAAGGACCGGGGCATGGCTGCGGACATAATCTTCTGGGAACAGCATGTGCAGGAGCAGCTTGTGCATTAAAGGCATGGATGGAAACAGAGCAGATTCTCGGAACAGTTCGGGTATATGGGTGTCCGGCGGAGGAAACCGTTATTGGCAAGATTAAAATGAATGAAGACGGCGTATTTGATGATCTGTCAACAGCAATCACATGGCATCCGTTTGACCGGAACAGGGTCAGTTTCGATATCTGGCAGGCACAGGAAGTGAAGAATTATAAGTTTTACGGTAAGACTGCTCATGCATCCAGGAGTCCCGAGATGGGGCGAAGCGCATTGGATGCGGCAGAGCTGATGAATGTAGGTGTGAATTACCTGCGGGAGCATGTAGCAGATGATGTGCGCATGCATTATACATACACCAATACAGACGGTCCGGCTAATATTGTACCGGCTTATGCATCTACCAATTATTATATTCGTTCCACAGAATGGAAACGGACACAGGATGCGTCTGAGCGGGTGGACAATTGCGCCCGCGGTGCGGCTCTGATGACAGGAACAAGCGTTGAAATAGAAACGGTGATCCGGCATAAGGAAATGAAGGTCAACAGAACGCTTGCAGAGGTTTTCTATCAGGCGATGGAGCAGGTTCCGGCGCCGGAGCATACACAAGAAGAAGTGGAATATGCGAGGGCGATCACAGAGGCGGCGGGACTTAATAATGACGGTATTTATTTTAAAGGTCTGGAACCATTAGAAGATGAACCGGTGCCGCTTGCGATCGGAACCGATGTGTCGGATATGAGCCATACAGTACCGACCATAATGCTAAGTGCGGCGGCAATGTGCAGGGGTACGGCGCTGCATCATTGGGCGGCGACTGCACAGGTTGGTATGAGTATCGGAAGTAAGGCGATGTTCTATGCGGCAGAGTGTATGGCGCTGGGAGCTGCAGAACTATTAAAGAATGCAGAAGTGCTTGAGGAAGCATGGGAAGAACATAAAAAGAGTTAACAAAAATGAGAAGAGGATGTTCGTGTAAGGAAAACATTCTACTTCTCATTTTGAGTTTACGCATTTCACGGCGAGTGTAGAGCCTGTGGGAAATGCCGCTATGTAAGCATTTTTTTCAGTTTTCCAAAAGCGGTATCCTTTTCTGCCAGTTCTCTGCGGGTTGCCTGCTGCTGACGGATCAGGCAGTCTAATTTGCGGTAATGCTCTTCTTCTTGACGTTCTTTTGCCTGGAAGAGAAAATCCATTTCACGAATCACGTCTTTGGTTACTTTGGAGCTGATGGACTGCTCCAGAGCGGCATTGTTATTTGTTACGACTTCATTGAGCACATCCCCAATTAAACCGCGTACTTGCTCTAACTGGGTGATTGGAATAACCTCTGCTTCTGTTGGAGCAAGAGCGGTACTTTTGGAATCCGCTGAAACAGTTACCGGTGTGTTCTTTACGTCATTTTTGATCTCATCGGTATCTTGTGCCGATTCAGAAGTTTCTGCAGAAAATTCAGCAGAAGGACAGTTAGCCAAAATACCTTCAGCAAGGGTAGAATTTGAAAGAGAATCGTTTTCTTTGCTTTGTATCACAGCAGAATCTGGAGCTTCCTGGTTGGCGGAAGTGGCTTTTAAAGCTTCCTGTTCTGTTGCAGCGGCATCTGTCTGAGCTGAATTGAGCTTGTCCCGCGTCTCTTTTAATTTTGGGATTAACGGTTTTAGATCTTTTAGAAGCATTCCTTCATTCTTAAGTTTTCTGATACAACAAAAGAGCTGTATGTCATCTTCGGTATAATATCGGTGCCCCATTTCTGTGCGGCTGATTGTTAAGTTCAGTTCTTCTTCCCAATAACGCAGTACATGAGATTCAACATGAACACGTTTGGCAGCTTCAGAAATCATATATCTAATCTCACCCATATGTAATACCTCCTCGTCTGAATATATTGTATCACAGGATATTCGGAAATTCTTTAAGATTCGTTCGCCAAATAAAGACAAAAAAATACCGCACCCACCAGGGAAACGGTATTTTGCTTGTGATCACTTTGCGATTTATTCTTGAAAAAATTACTCTGCGGAGATAGCTCCTGTCGGGCAGGCAGCTTCACATGCGCCACAATCAATGCAAGCATCAGCATCGATTTCGTATTTGCCATCGCCTTCTGCAATAGCTCCTACCGGGCATTCGCTTTCGCAAGAACCACAGCTTACACATTCATCACTAATTACGTGTGCCATAGTATGTATCCTCCTTCTATAAATTGCAATTAAAATTGCTACATTAATTTTAATACAAACGCAGAAAATATACAAGAACTTTTGTGTTTTTTACAAGAACACAAAAAATTAAGAAATACATCATTTTTTTATAAAGAGAAATGTGGTAATATAAAGAACATGTAAGTAACACTGGGGAGTATCAAAGATATAAAGCGAGGGAGAATTATGAGATTTTTTCGGAGTAATAAATTATTGGCGCCGGTTATGGCGGCGGCAATGATATTTGCAGCTGCGGGGTGCGCAGAGGAAGAAAAAAAGCCGACATTTACGGGAGATACAACAGAAGAACCGGCATATCAGACAAATCTGAATGAGATATCACCGACAGCATATAGTGAGGTGCGGGGGCTGAATCTGGAGCCGGGAACATATATCTCTATTATTGGAAAGGATGAGACGGCAGCTTTTTGGAAGAATGTGGAGAAGGGGGCTATGCAGGCTGCAGAGGATTTGAATGAGGAGCTGGGATATACCGGCGGTGATAAAATTAAGGTGGTTTACAATGCGCCTGCAAAGAGCGGGGATATAGATGAGCAGGTCAATATTCTGGACGAGGAACTGGCACGTTATCCAGATGTGATCGGGATTTCAAGTATTGATGAGGACGCCTGTACGGTACAGTTCGATCTGGCGACGGAAAATGGGATACCAGTGATCGCGCTGGATTCCGGGAATAATTATCCGGGCATTCAGTGTACGGTGAAAACGGACAATCAGGATGCCGCAAAGACAGGAGCTTATAAGCTGGCAGATGCGATGGAGAGAGAGGGCAGTGTTCTGTTACTTGTACATGATTCCAAGTCAGAGACAGCAAAAGAACGCACGGTGAGTTTTCAGGCAGAGATACAGGAAAATTATCCGGAAGTTAAGATTGCCGAGACTATTTACTTTGACAAGATGGATGAATTAAAGAAATCAATCGTGGAAGAAACGCAGCCGGAGCTCCAGGAAGAAGAACGTTTGTCCGCAGCTGAGAAAATGTCAGATGAGGAAGTCATTCTTCATTATCTGGAGAAATATCCGGAGGTGAAGGGGATTTTCGGTACGAATGATCTGACAACACAGCTTGCTGTATCTGTGCTGAAGGAAGCGAAGGAAAAGAAAGATATTATGGTTATGGGATTTGATGCTGGTGAGGAGCAGCTTCAGGCTTTGAGGGATGGGGAAATCGCAGGTCTGGTAGTGCAGAACCCATTTGCCATAGGATATGCATCTGTGATCGCTGCGGCAAGAACTGTGCTTGAGGCGGGCAATGAAGCCGTAGTTACGACAGGTTATACATGGGTGACGAAGGAAAATCTGGAGTCGGAATCCATACAAAAAATGCTATATAAGTAAAATATGGGTAACAGTTCAGCCGAAAGGCGGAATAGTGACAAAATATGAGAGACCGGAGAGTGTGAGACTGTCAGGTCTCTTTTTGCGTTAAAATATAAACCGTTCGCGTCTGTCTTTCTTTTTGGAGGATAAAGCATGTTATATTTATGCTAAATGAAAATAGCGGGGAATGTAAACGCAGAGGAAAAAATCCAGAGAATTAGAAGGAGAGCAATATGGAAGTGATAGATTTTAACAGTGGTTGGAAATATCGCCGGAAAGGACATCATGAGCCATGGAAAGATGTGACCATACCTCATGATGCGATGATATCAGAGCGGAGAACTACAGACAGCGCAGGCGGTATTAATACAGGGTGGTTTGAAGGCTATGATTATATTTATGAAAAAGAGTTTTATGTTCCAAAAGAATATAAAGATAAATGTGTAAGCTTTGAATTTGAAGGGATTTATCATAATGCACAAGTTTATATCAATAGTAAAAAGGCGGCATATCGTCCTTATGGATATTCTGTTTTTCATGCGGATGCATCTGAATTTTTAAAATATGGGGAAACCAATCAGATTTGTGTGATTGCCCATAATGCGGACCAGCCTAACAGCCGTTGGTATTCGGGTGCCGGAATTTACCGTCCGGTGTGGATGCAGGTATGCCCGAAGCAGCATATTAAGAGAAATGGTATCCGGGTAAAAACAGTCGGTATTGCGCCTGCTATCGTGGAAGCAGAAATACAGACAACGGGGGCGGGGGTATTGAACCTGGAAGTACAGGAGCTTTGTTCGGATCAGAAGCAGAGGCAGATACAGACAACAGTTATAACAAAAAGTGTGGATACAGACGGACGCGCTTTTGTGAAGGTTGAGATTCCGGAAGGTAAGCTGTGGAGTGTTGAAGAACCGAATCTCTATTGTATGAAAGTGAGATATATAAGCTGTGAAGAACCAGCAAGGATTTCTGGTTTGGAGGAAAATATTAGCAAGGAAGCAGATGAACAGACGGTGACCTTTGGAATCCGTACACTTACATGGGACACTGAGAAAGGGCTTTGCATGAACGGGGAACGTGTTATTCTCCGGGGAGCCTGTGTCCATCACGACAATGGGATTCTGGGAGCCTGTTGTTATGCAGATGCGGAGGAGCGGAAAGTACGGATATTGAAGGAAAATGGATATAATGCAATTCGTTCTGCACACAATCCATGTTCAAAGGCGCTTCTTAATGCCTGCGACCGACAGGGAATGCTGGTTATGGATGAGTTTGTAGACGTATGGTATATTCACAAAACAGAGTATGATTATGTAAATTATTTCAAAGCGTGGTGGCGTCAGGATCTGAGAGATATGGTAGCGAAGGATTTTAATCATCCATCGGTCATTTTATATTCGACAGGGAATGAAGTGTCAGAAACAGCACAGCCTAAGGGTATCCGCCTGACCAGGAAAATGACGGAGTATCTTCATAGTTTAGATAACTCCAGACCGGTTTCTTGTGGAATCAATATCTTTTTCAATTTTTTGAGTTCTGTCGGTCTTGGAGTATACAGCGATAAAAAAGCGAAAAAGGAAGTAAAAAAGGCGGAAAAGACGAAGAAAAGCCCAAAAAAGAAAGCTGTTGGAAGCCAATTTTTCAATGATCTGGCGGGTCTGATGGGAAGTGGATTCATGAAAACAGGAGCTACGTTTTACGGCTGTGACGTTAAGACGAGAGAAGCTTTTGCGAATATGGATATTGCAGGGTATAACTATGGGATCGACAGATATGAGCATGATTTGAAGAAATATCCAAAACGTCTGATTCTTGGGAGTGAGACATTTTGTGATGATGCATATAGATTCTGGGAACTGGCAAAAAAACATCCGCGGATTATCGGAGATTTTGTATGGGCAGGTATGGACTATCTGGGAGAGGTCGGAGTTGGGGCTTGGGAGTATAAGGATTATGCCCCGGATTTTTCTCACGGACTAGGGTGGATGACTGCCGGGAGCGGGCGGATTGATCTGACAGGAAAACCATTGGCAGAGGCAGGCTATACAAAGACGGCATTTGAACTGGCAGATAAACCAGTGATTGCCGTGCGTCCGGTCAACCATACAGGAGAGAAGCATTCGCCGTCCGCATGGAAGATGACTAACGCAGTGGAATCCTGGTCTTGGAACGGCTGTGACGGAAACAAAGCAATTGTGGAAGTTTATGCAAGAGCGGCGAGAGTCGACCTTTATCTGAATGAAAAAAAAGTGGGAAGCAAGGCTCTGAAAAACACATGTCATACAATGTTTCAAACGGTGTATGAACCAGGAGTTTTGAAAGCGATCGCTTATGATGCAGACGAAAATGTAATGGCAGAAAGCACTCTTCATACAGCAAAGGAAGAAACCGGGCTTTGTGCAAAAGCAGAGGAAATGACAGTAAAAGCAGGCGGTCTAAGCTTTATACGTTTACAATATACAGACCGTGATGGAATTATAAAACCGCTTGAGCGGGGAATTCTACAGGTGAGGGTAAGCGGCGGCAGACTGTTGGGTCTTGGGAACGGCTGTCCTTATAATAAAATCGGTTATTGCGAAGACAGGACGGATACTTATTGGGGCGAGGCGCTTGCAGTTGTGCAGGCGGAGGGCGCCGGACCGGTTCATCTGGAAGTGTCAGACGGTAAACATAGGGCTATTGTGGAGATTCCGTTGGAAAAAGAGTGAAGAAAAGACTGGGTATATGCAGATTGCGTTAGAATTGCAGCCATTTGCGTATTTTTTGGTTTCTTTTAAATGTAAGATGCTAACATAAGACCAACGAGAGAAAAGAGGAGGAAAGAAATATGCTGGAAATCAGCAAGCTGACGGTAGAACATTTGACGGAGGGGTGTGTGACCGACAGAGAACAGCCGAGGGTATCTTTCCGTATTAACAGTAACAGACAGAATGTATCATTAAAACGTGCCAGAATTCAGATTGGGGACTGGTCAACAGAGACAGACCAACAGGTGCTTGTACCTTATAATGGGCAGAAGCTGATTCCCTTTACGAGATATCAGGTTCATGTACAGGCAGTGGATGATGCGGGAGAAACTGCAGAGGCATCGGCAGAATTTGAGACAGGTCGAATGAAAACACCTTGGCAGGCACAGTGGATCAGTGATTCGGCTTACGAATTTACAGAAAAAAAAATATCTCCGATACCAATATTGTTCCGCCGCAAAATTGCCTTGAAAGGAAATGTAGTATCGGCAAAGATCTATGCGACGGCTCTTGGAATCTATGAATTGGATATAGACGGCAGAAAAGTCGGCGACAGATATTTTGCGCCGGGCTTTACCTCTTATAAACATGAAATGCAGTATCAGGTGTATGATGTTTCCAATCTTCTGACAGGCAGTGAAGCAGTGCTTAGCGCTGTAGTTGCAGGAGGATGGGCAGTAGGTTCCTTTGTGTTTACGAGGGGGAATCGTTTTGATGGAGACCGGCAGGCACTGCTGATGGAAATTCGTATTGTCTACGCAGATGGCTCTGAAGAAATTATCGGAACTGACGGGGAATGGGAAGTGACAGAAGAAGGTCCGTACCGTATGGCGGATTTCTATGACGGAGAAACATTTGACGCGACTATAGACATGGAGCAGATTCAATGGAGGCATGCCGCGGCAGAGCAGCTGAGATTTGTCCCAAATCTGATCGCAGATTACGGCGCTCCTGTAAAGGCACATGAGGAAATGAGGCCGTTGGGCTGCAGCCGGCTGGATGATGGTACACTGGTCTATGACTTCGGACAGAATTTTGCAGGTGTTATTAAGTTAAAGATTCGGGGAAAAAAAGGACAGACGGTTACTGTACGGCATGCGGAAATTCTGAATCAGGACGGCAGCCTTAATATTACATTTTTAAGGTCTGCAAAAGCAACAGCTACTTACATTTGCCGGGATGGCGAACAGGAGTACAGCCCGAAGCTGACATATATGGGATTCCGTTATGCAGGTATCAAAGGAATTGAGGAAAAAGAAATTGAAGTCTCGGCGCTTGCCCTATACTCGGATGTACAGCAGATTGGAGAATTTAATTGTTCGGACGGGCTTTTGAATCGTCTGCAAAAGAACATAGAGTGGAGCAGCAAGTCTAATTTCGTAGATATTCCGACAGACTGTCCCCAGCGTGATGAACGTATGGGGTGGACGGGAGATATCGCCGTGTTTGCGCCGACAGCAAACTTTAACTTTGATATCAGCAGATTTATAGAGAAATGGCTGTTGGACGTGAAGGAAGAACAGCTGCCAGGCGGTGGGATTCCTAATACAGTTCCCGCCCAAGGGTATGGATTCCCGGCAACGATGCCGGCCATGGCGATTGACTGGTGGGGAGATGCCTGTGTACTTGTCCCGTGGGAACAATATATTACAAGAGGAGATACACAGATATTAAAAGAAATGTATCCGACTATGAAGAGATATGTCAGGGCATGCCGTTTCTGGGCAGGATTTGGAGTTGGAAAACACAGATATATCTGGCATACGCCGTCAGTACTTCACTTTGGTGACTGGGTAGCGCCGGATGTTCCGAAAATGTCCCAATGGCAGGGTCGGAGTAAATGGACTGCGACAGCCAGTCTGCATAATACAAGCAGAATTACAGGGCTTGTGGCAGAGATATTGGGAGAAGAAAAGGATGCACAATATTTTAAAAATCTTGCAGAGAAGACAGCGGATGCATATATTTCTGTCTTTACGGATGGAAATGGCAGGCTGAAGCGAGAGTTTCAGACAGGATATGTACTTCCGCTTCAGTTTCAGATGTTTTCCGGAGAAACACGGAAAAAGGCAGCTGCCAATCTGGTAAAGCTTCTGGAGAAATCGGATTACTGTATAGGTACAGGATTTCCAGGAACCCCATACATTCTTTTTGCACTTGCGGATAATGGAGAGGCGAAAGCGGCATTTAAAATGTTGATGAATACAAAATGTCCGTCATGGCTGTATGAAGTAAAATCTGGAGCAACAACGATCTGGGAACGTTGGGCTGGATTGGATGAAAATGGTGAATGTCCGATTGGCAATGACGGTACTGATATGATGATTTCCTATAATCATTATGCATCTGGTGCAGTAGGAGCGTTTCTTTACCGGAGGATTGCGGGAATTGAAGCAATTGAACCAGGGTACAAAAGGTTTCAGATAAGACCTTTTGCAGGCGGAGGATTAACGTGGGCAAAAGGAACTACGGATACACCTTATGGAAAGATTGTATCACAATGGCGGATAGAGAATGACAGATTTTATCTGGAAATTGAAATTCCCTGTTCTACTGTCTGCATGGTTAAACTGCCAGATGGAAGTCAGATGGAATATGGAAGTGGAAAATACAGTGTGAGCTGTCTGTATCCGAAAAGCGATTATTTAGATAAAGATGAAAAAGAAAGAGAGAAAAGGGAATGAATCAGAAAGCACAATCAAACTTTTGGAATACACCACTGACATCTTCGATGATCAAAGAAAAAGATGTACGAATGCCGGAGATGCTGTTGGGGTATTTTATCGGACCCGTTGGCGGTCTCCTCTCATCAGGGATTTTCACCAGTATTCTGAACACCTATTTTACGGATGTTTTAAAATTGAATTTGACGTTTTTAACCACATTACAGCTTGCTTCTACGATTTTGATCGTAATCGCAAATCTTGTAGTCGGGCAATTGATTGAGAGAACAAAGGTAATGGCGGGCAAGGCAAGACCATGGATTCTTTTATCAGCGCTGACTTTGTCAGCGGCATCGGTATTGATGTTTATTGTGCCTTTTGAAGGTACTCT
This sequence comes from Mediterraneibacter agrestimuris, assembly GCF_943193195.1. Lineage (GTDB taxonomy): Bacteria > Bacillota > Clostridia > Lachnospirales > Lachnospiraceae > Schaedlerella > Schaedlerella agrestimuris. The sequence continues at coordinate 16,261 of NZ_CALPDG010000044.1, forward strand.
GAAAATGGTGTGGATTGTAGTTGCTTACAACCTGTTTTATTCTGTTGCATACCCGATTTATAATACCGCTAATTCTACTCTGGTAGCTGTGTCTACGAGAAATTCCGACATGCGGGGAAAATTGGCATCATTTACAAATATCGCAGGACTGGCAGCGATGGGAGCGGGATCCATGGTGTTTCCGATACTGGTGTCATTTGCCTTAAAAGAAAATCAAGGGCTGTGGTTTATGGCGATGCTGGCGGTGGGAATCCTGACAGTGTTGACTGTATTTCTGCAGTACAAGTTCAGCAGAGAGCGTGTTACGGAAGAACTTCTGGAGAAAAAGGAAGATACAGATGGGGAACAGAGAACAAAAACCGTTTCCATGGGAACACAGTTCAAAGCAGTAGCATCAGAAAAATGGTGGTGGGTCGTGATGGTGTTCTACATGGTATTCCAGTTCTCAGGCGCCATTAAAAATGGTTCTATGTCTTATTTCTGCAAGTGGGTATTGGACAATTCGGCCCTGGGTGCAGATGCATGGGGAACCTACCAGTCCATACTGGCGGTCATGGGTGCTGTTCCCATGGCTGCAGCGATGGTCTTTGTCAATCCGTTATGTCAGAAATTCGGCAAACGTCTGACAGTCAGTGTATTTTTGATGCTTGGAGTTGCCGGAGGCGTGATCGCAGGCGTGGGCGGAAGTCATATTATCCCGGTAGCTGTCGGTGTTGCGTTGAAATGTCTGGGCTCTGCTCCGGCATGCTATATGATTCTTGCGATGCTGGCAGATGTAATAGATCACATCGAATGGAAAACCGGACTGCGGACAGATGGACTGACCATGTCGATTTACAGCTCTCTTATGGTGGCTGCATCCCCAATTATGAATGCAGTATTTTCTGCGGTTCTGAATGTGTCGGGGTATGATCAGCAGCTGATCGTGGGAGATAACGTGCAGAGTGCATTGGCGAGAATGGGGATTTCCATCAGTTATATCTGGATTGAAACAGCAGCTTATGCTGTTTGCGCAGTCCTGCTGTATTTATTCTTCCATGTAGAGGATAATCTGAAGGAAGAGCAGAAGGAAATTGAAAGCAGAACCCGTGCGGCAGACGTGGGGAAATAAATGAGGAATCTTTCAGCTGGAAAGGCTGGGGAAATAGATGAAACAATCTAAAGGAGGTCACTATGAAAGAGAAGAAAACAAAGCGCCGTGTATGGCGGGGCGCAGCTACAACGGGAACATCACTGTTGGCGCTGACGATGTCAGCATCAATGATCATTGACACATTCCGTACTGACATTGACAAATTTCTTGGCACACAGAGTACAAAAATGATTACAGAGAATCAGACAGAAGATGACTATACATATAAGTCTGATTATGGCAGCACAACAGAACTTCTGGATGCAATTGAAGATCTCGGAGAACGCATGAATGAAGAAGGAACCGTACTTCTGAAGAATAGCAATCATGCGCTGCCGCTTTCTGAGGATGAGACACAGAAAGTTACCTTTTTGGGATTCTCCAGTTATTATCCGGTACAGGGCGGTGATTTTGGAAGTTCACTTGCAGAGAACAGAGGTACAGACGCAGATACGGTAGATATGGTACAGGCATTTGAGGCGAAGGGGTATACTTTGAATCCAACCGTTATGGACATGTATCAAAATATGAAAGAAGAATTTAAGTCTGAAGCAGTTCTTCCGTGGGGGGTAACAACATATTACCGCGCCACAGCACCATCTATTGACGGAACATTTACAAGCTTAGAGCCAACACAGGCAGCACTGGATGCAGCAGAGCCAACCTGGAAAGACAGCATGAATGATTATAACATATTGATTGTGACTATTGCGCGTGCAGCGGGAGAAAATGCAAATTATACACCGGGTGAAGCGGGCGTGAACCCGGAACAGCATTTGAATCAGGCGGATCCGCTTGGATTGTCAGATACAGAGCGCGCAACAATTGAGGCAGCTGTACAGGCAAAGGAAAAGAATGGCGGTAAAGTTATTGTCTTATTGAATAATGCAAGTGCAATGGAGATTGATGAGATTAAGCATAATACAGGCGTGGATGCTCTTTTAGAAATCGGACTTCCGGGAGGATATGGATTCTATGGAGTTGCAGATGTATTAAGCGGAGAAGCAAATCCATCGGGACATCTCTCAGATACTTATGCCGTTGATAATTCTGCTTCTCCGGCAGCCCAGAACTATGGGAATTATGCATGGGTAAATGCAGATCCAGCGTATTCAATCAACTCAGAGATTGTAGAAGCTGAAAGTATTTATACAGGTTATAAATATTATGAGACACGCTATGCGGATACCGTACTTGGTCAGGGGAATGCAGCCGATGATGCAGGAAGTTCTGCCGGCGGAGCGTGGAGGTACGATAATGAAGTGTCTTATCCGTTTGGATTTGGATTGTCTTATACAACATTTGATCAGAGACTGGACAGTCTGAAGGTTGATCTTGAGGAAAAAACTGTAACGGCAGAAGTGACAGTGACTAATACAGGTGATGTGGCAGGCAAGGACGTTGTACAGCTATATACATCTGTACCATATACAGATTATGACAGAGAGCATTTAGTAGAGAAATCAGCGGTTCAGCTGCTTGCTTATGAGAAGACAGAAGAGCTTGCGCCGGGAGAGTCTGTAACTGTAACGGTTACAGCAGATGCCCAGGACATGGCGAGCTGGGACAGTACGGCAGCTAATGAAGCAGATACCAAGGGTAATTATATTTTAGACGCAGGTGAATATTATTTTACAGTTGGAAACGGTTCCCACGAGGCAGTTAATAACGTTTTGGCAGCGCAGGGCTGCAGCGAGGCAGATGGAATGACAGAGGCAGGGGATAAATCCAATGTAAAGACATGGAATCTTGCAAAAATGGATACCACAACATTTGCACACACAAAGAATGGAACGGCAGTAGAGAACCAGTTACAGGATATGGATTTAAATGAGCATATACCGGGGACGGTAACTTACCTGACAAGAAATGACTGGAGCGGAACTTTCCCGGTGACGTATAAGGAGTTGACTGCGACGGATGAGATGCTTGCAGAGATGCAGAATGATACTTATGAAATCAAAGAGCAGGGAGACAGTGAAGCGGTAACTTTTGGCGCTGATAACGGATTGGTATTGGCAGATTTGAAAGGTACGGTGGATATTGAAGATGAAAAATGGGCAGAATTGATGGATCAGATTACTTTGGAAGAATGTATGATCCGTACTGGATTTGGCGGAACAAGTACAAAGCCGATCGAATCAATTTCCTCACCGGAAGCAGTACAGAATGATGGACCAAATGGAATTAACTCCTATACACTGGGACAGTATGCAAATAAGGATACAAGTTCGGCGGATCCGTATGTGACAGATGCAAACGACAAAAACTTAAATTACAAATTTGGAACGATGTGTAACGAAACTGTAATTGCACAGACATTCAGTAAGGAACTGGCAGCAGAATTCGGAAATGTGGTTGGAAATTATTCTATTTGGTCTAATCTTCCAATCTTCTGGGGAGCAGGAACGAACCTCCACCGTACACCGTACAATGCACGTAACCACGAGTACTATTCAGAAGATGCGGTTCTGACAGCTTATCAGGCAGCAAGTTACATTGCGGCAGGAAAAGAATATGGAGTACTGATCGCGCCGAAGCATTTTGCGTTTAATGATACAGAGATTAACCGTTCCGGTATCGCAACATTTATGACGGAGCAGAAAGCCCGTGAAAATGAACTTCGGGGAACTCAGGCGGCTGTAGAGGATGCGGAGACTCTCGCAATGATGACAACATTTAACAGAATAGGATGTACAGCAGGAAATGCGCATTACGGACTGCTTATGAATATCCTGCGCGGTGAATGGGGATTCAAGGGACTGATGAGTGAAGATTTTATCCAGGATGCAAACTATTCCGTACTAAAAGAAGCGGTTCACTGCGGAGTAACAATGACATGTAACACAGGCGACAGCACGATGGAGGCGGTCAGCACAAAATGGGATTACTGGACAACAGAAAATGTAAGCAAGGATGCAGAATTGATGAAGGATTTGAAAAATGTCATGACATGGCAGAATTATGCACTTGCAAATTCCAACGCAATGGACGGGCTGAATCAAACCTCACATATCGAAGACGTGAGAACATGGTATGATAATGCATTGACAGGGACAGCAGCAGCGTTTTCGGTACTTACTCTGGCAGCGTTGGCAATGTACTTTAAAGGCATGAAGAAAAATAAACAGGGAGGTATGTGATAATGGGTTTTATCAAAAAACAGTCGGCAGGTTTTTACTTTATGGTACTTACGGTGATTGCGGCGCTTGCTGGAATGGTATTTTATATGATTAACTGTAATACGGATTATTTTCGTAATTTAGGAATGAATACCATTATTATTGTTTTACTTACTGCAGCTATTGTCCTAGAAATTGTATATATCGTTGGGTACACTAAAATGGGAGTAAATCCCGTGATGGATATGATACCACTTGTAAACGGAGTGCTTTTAATGGTGGCATTTGCATTGTTTGCCAGCGCCCGTGTGAATAGTGTTGCAACAATTTTATCATTTGAAAGAAATGCGCAGACAATGGCGGATCTTTCCAGTGCGATTGTAGGGATGGTTTGTTGTCTTACAGCAGTTATTTTGAATATTGCAGGTTCTTTCTTTAAAGTAGTAAAGGACGAAGAGTAAAAGATTTTTTATAAAAAGACAGGCGGTCTATCCCGGCAGCGGCCGGGAAGTCCGCCGTAACTATCCAGCCTTTCGGCTTTATAGTCACTCAAAACAGTCCAGCGGACTGTTTTATCGCATGCTTGGCAACTGAATCCGACCTATTTTAAATTCACCTACAGTGAAAGGGCGGATTCTTTTTTTATCTGAACTTTTACAGTACGCGGATAATGCTTGACAACCGATAATTTTTTTCCTAAGCTAATATTAAGAAAAGGCGGAGAATGCTATGTTACATATTGCAATCGTAGAAGATGACAAAACTTATGCTGCACAATTGAAAGAATATCTTGTCAGGTATGAAAGTGAGACAGGACATAAGGTGACTGTTACAGTGTTTCAGGACGGAGAGGATATTGTGACAGATTATTCTGCGGAGTTTGATATCATTCTTATGGATGTGGAAATGACGTTTATGGACGGCATGAAGGCAGCGGAGAAGATCAGAGAAATGGATACGGAGGTTGTGATTATTTTTATTACAAATATGCCGCAGTATGCTATTCAAGGGTATAAGGTGGATGCGCTGGATTATGTACTTAAGCCGATTTCATATTTTGCATTTTCACAAAGGATTGACCGCGCGCTGACAAGGGTAAAGAGAAAAGCGAAGAAATATATTACAGTTCATCAGAAGGGTGGAAGAAGGAAACTGGATGAATCAAAAATCTGCTATGTGGAAGTACAGGATCATTTCCTGATCTACCATTAGACAGATGGAGAAGTGATGGTGAAGGGAGCAATGAAAGAGGCGGAGGATAAGCTGGATACGAACATCTTTTTTAGATGTAACCGCTGCTATCTTGTTAATCTGGATTATGTAGAAGATTTCCATGGCAGCGACGTGACAATAGCAGGAGATGTAATTCAGGTGAGCCGTTCCAGAAAAAAGGCATTTTTGGACGCCCTGAATAATTATATGAATGAGGCGGGCAGATAGATGAGAGGCTTGGAATTGATAAATACACCTGGATACTACTACTCCACTGCGTATTTTCTGGCGGCGCTGATTGTGATTGCCACGAACCGAAAACGGAGTGACAGAGGAAGCCGGACTGGTATTCATGTTGTTTCTTTTGCGGCAATTGTTGGATTTATGGCACTGACGGATGGTGTGAGGCAGGCATGGTTTCTGCTCTGTATGGCGGTTTCGGTTTCTTTGATTTTGTTTTATATCTATGTGTGCTGTGATTTTAAATTGACGGAAGCCGGCTATTATTGTGCAAGAGCATTTATTATGGGAGAGTTCGCGGCATCATTGTGCTGGCAGATTTATTTTTATCAGGTGAAGATATCTCCGAAGGCTGTAGATACAACGATGGGAAGATGTATTCAGTTGGGAATTGTCTATCTGCTCATTTTTTGGGCTATCTATTGGCTGGAGCGTTATTTTCAGAAGGATGTGGAGAATGTTAATGTCAACCGGAGAGAGTTGATTACTGTTATTATTATGAGTGCGGCAGTGTTTACTGTAAGTAATCTGAGCTATCTGAACCAAAATGTTTTGTTTAGCAGCAGGTTTGCCGGAGAAATGTTTACCATCCGGACTCTTGTAGATTTGAGCGGTATGGCGATGCTATATGCCTATCATATTCAGGTGAGAGAATTACAGATGAAATTTGAGGTGGATACACTACAGAATATTTTGGAGATGCAATACAAGAACTATCAGCTCTCTCAAGAAAGCATTGATATTGTGAATCAGAAGTATCATGATCTGAAGCACCAGATTGCATTGCTCAAAGCAGAAGCAAACAGTGAAAAGTCTGCCAGATATCTGGAACAGATGGAACAGGAAATCAAATCTTATGAGGCGCAGAATAAGACAGGCAACAAAGTATTGGATGCGGTGCTTACAAGCAAGAGCCTGTATTGTCAGAATAAGGGAATCGGATTAACCTATGTGGCTGACGGAACACTGTTGAATTTTATTGCAGAGATGGATATCAGTGCTCTTTTTGGGAATGTATTGGACAATGCGATTGAGAGCGTGGAAAAGTTGGAAAAGCCAGAAAAGAGGCTGATACATTTGTATGTGGTACAGCAGAAAAATTTTCTGCGTATCAAGGTGGAGAATTACTGTGAAGAAGAGATTACTTTCAAAAATGGTTTGCCGCAGACTACAAAAGAGGATAAACGCTTTCATGGTTTTGGCATGAAGAGTATTCAAAGCACAGTTCGGAAATACGGTGGTTCTGTGACTGCGGGGATACAGGATAATTGGTTTGAACTGAGGATTTTAATTCCTCTGAAAAGAAGTGGTAAGTGAAGATATAAGGAAGTACCGAATACATATGGAGGAGAACAACATGAAAAAACGGATTATCTTAAGCTCTGCGTCACCAAGGCGGCGGGAGCTGTTGTCGCAGATCGGCGTGGAGTTTGAAGTGCTTGTAAGTGACGGCGAAGAGAACTACACAAGTACAGACCCGGCAGAGATTGTAAAAGAACTGGCGCTTGCCAAGGCGGAAAATGTTGCGGCAGTGGTGGAAAGTATAGAAAATACTCTGCTGATCGGGGCGGATACTATTGTAGTGTTAGACGGTGAAATTCTTGGAAAACCGAAAAACGAAGAGGATGCTTTTCGGATGTTAAAACATTTACAGGGAAGGAATCATCAGGTTTATACGGGTACTGCGCTTTTGGCACATGATGAAAAAGGTGAGAAAACAGTCATCAGTCATGCGGAACAGACAGAGGTGTTTGTCCATGCTATGGAGGATGCGGAAATCCGCCGTTATATCGCAACCGGGGAGCCAATGGATAAGGCGGGAGGTTACGGGATTCAAGGAGGATTCGCAGCATATATAGACCGTATTGAGGGAAATTATTATAATGTGGTAGGACTTCCGGTGGCTTATCTGTATCAGCAGTTAAAGATGCTGGGGAGTATCGGATAATTATCGGATAATATCTAATCAAGAAAACGGACAGGAGCTCAATTCCAGAGTTTCTGTCCGTTTTCACGAAGCCACTTTTGCTGCTTTTTATAATCCGGCATGATTTCACCGACGATTTTATAAAATGCCGGAGAATGGTTCATTTCTCTACGGTGTGCCAGTTCATGGATGACGATGTAGTTTAATACTTCTTCTGGTGCGAAAATCAACCGCCAGTTGAAGTTGAGATTGCCGTCAATTGAGCAGCTTCCCCAGCGGGTTTTCTGTTCCCGGATAGTGATACGTCCATAGGTAACGCTCATAATCTGTGCATAGTAAGCAGTTTTTTTTGTGAAAATATCCCTCGCAATTTCCCGGTAATGGTTTCGTTCTTGTTCGGAAAGCTGAGCCCGATCCCGGAAATAGCCGTTTTCTGCATCTGCTTTTTTCTTCTGTAAATGTTTCAGTACCCACCCCTCTTTTTCTGTAAGGAAACGCTCAATGACAGAGTTGGGGATCCGCTTCGGGGCACGTACACGAACTTTGCCATCGGCGGTGATTTGAATGGCAAGGGTTTTGCGGGAGCTGTATATGATTTCATAAGGAAATGGATGTGCGGGCATGTTACACCTCGATTCTTGCAAGTGTTATTGTGAAGCTGTTTTATAGTATGTTGTTTTTTCAGTGTAACAGGCAGAACAAGAAAGCGCAAGTGAGTTTTCTGCACCTCTGATTTTTTTCAGCATATAATGCAGTATCGCAGCGAAAAGCAAAATGAGATGCAGAAGGGAGCATATGTATATGTCTGATAAAATCCGAACGGATAGTCGAATTAACAACCATGTACTTAGAGCAAATCAGGAGGAGGGACTTCCAGAATCCCCGGATACGCCGATTTTTGGACCGCCGCCGGCAGTGGGTGAGGGAGAAAACCGTCCGGCAGAACCGACAACCCCAAATCTTCCAACGCCATCGGTTCCGTCCCATCCGAATCGCCCGTCGACCCGTCCGGAGCCGATAATTCCGCCAGCAGGCACGAACCGTCCAAATGGGAGCAGACCGCCGCAGACCGGCGGCACATGGCCGAATTTTCCGGGAATCCCGGGGGGAGGGCAAATACCGCCGATTACTGTAATTCCTATCCCGATTGTTCCCGGCGGAGGTCAGGGAAACCGCGTAGGATATTGTACGATCCGTTTTTTGAATGCCGCAGTTGGTTTTGATACAGTCAATGTATCTGTTGGAAACAGACCATTGGCACATAATCTCGGGTATGGAGAAGTATCGTCATATTTTATTGAGGCGGCTGGATTTAAAAATATCCGTGTGACAGAAGGAACTGCCGGAAGAGCTCTGATTACGCAGGAGCGGTTCCTGTTTCAGGAGGGGGATGTGTACACCATTGCACTGGTAAATAATATGGAAGGTATTTCAATGGTGCTGATATCTGATAGTCCGTGTCAGAATCAGATGCAGAATTTCGCCTGTGTGCGTGCAGCTAATCTTTCCTATAACGCTCCGGCGGTGGATGTGGTAAATAAAACGGAGAGAGTTGTGTTTGATGATCTGAGATTCAAGAGTGTTGCCGCTTATAAGCAGGTGATGCAGGGGGAGCAGACCTTTTTCGTTACTGAGACAATGAACGGCGTAGATGTATTTGACATGACAGAGTGGATAGAACCGGGAAGAATGTATACCTTATATGTGATTGGAGATGCATATGTATTCCCGGGGCTGACAGGAATTTTTACAGAAGATTATTCACTGTTGCTTGAATAAAAATTTGCATACATTGATTGCACAGGCTATCGTAACAGTTTAATCTTTTAACTGTTCTGTTACAAATTTTCTGACAATTTTGCTGATATGGCTTGTTTACTTTTTATAAATATTTTATAATGAATGTACTATTATTGCAGAAGGTGCAAAATATAATACTTTTTGAGGAGGAAGTGACTATGCAGTCAAACATTATTGTAACAAGTGTAGTTGTTGTGTATCTGCTTATCATGTTGTTGATTGGCTATCTGTCATCAAAGCGTATTGAATCTAATACTGACTTTGTCGTAGCAGGAAGACGACTTGGACCAATTTTGATGGCAGGAACGCTGGCGGCAACAGAGATTGGCGGAGGAAGTTCACTCGGAGTTGTTCAGCAGGGAATGGAGAGTCATGGATTAAGTGCGGCATGGTATATTATTACAATGGGATTTGCCTTTGTAATACTGACATTTTTAGCACCTAAGTTCCGGGCGGCTATGGTAAAGACCGTTCCAGAATATTTTCGCAGAAGATATGGAAAATCTTCTGGTGTGATTACCGCATTGATCATGTTTGTTCCGTTGATCGGTCTGACGGCGGGGCAATTTATTGCATCTTCAGTAATCCTGTCGACTATGCTGAATCTGGATTATAAAGCTGCGGTACTGATTGTTGGAATTGTGGTTACGATTTATGCGATCATGGGAGGTCTGTGGAGTGTAACATTGACTGATTTCATTCAGGTATTCTTAATTGTTGCAGGGATGATCATTGCAGTGCCTTTCGGGGCGAATATGGCAGGCGGCTGGGACGCAGTTGTTGCAAATGTACCGCCGGAGACATTTGATATTTTTAAAGGTTATAGTGTGATGGATGTAATCAGCCTGACCGTGATGTATGTAGCGACATTTACTGTGGGGCAGGAAGCTGTATCGAGATACTATGCGGCAAGAGACGGCAAAGCAGCAAAACAGGGTTCAGTGCTGGCGGCAATCGTAAATTTTATTTATGCGTTTGTTCCGACTATTATGGGAATCATCGTACTGGCACTGATTAATATGGGCCGTTTCAATGCAGCAGATTTTGCAGACGTAGGTGCGAGATATGCACTTCCAGTACTTGCAATGGAAGCGATGCCTGCTCTGATCTGCGGACTTTTGTTTGCAGGAATTGTTTCTGCAACAATGTCGAGTGCAGACTCTGACCTTTTGGGCGCGGGTTCTATCTTTGCAAACGATATTTATAAGATTCTGATTAAGCCGAGGGCTACAGATAAGGAAGTCATGATTGTAACAAGAGTGACCATGGCACTGGTTGGCGTAGCTGCGACGTTGATTGCACTGTTCAATACATCTAGCATCCTGACCATTCTGATGTTTGCATTCACTTTACGTGCGGCAGGTTCTTTCTTCCCATATGTATTAGGACATTACTGGAAAGGAGCATCTACTGCGGGAACAATTGCGTCTCTGATTGCAGGAACAATTGTAGTTGTATATATGGAAAATATTTCCGGAGGAGATTTGTTTGGTCTGCACTTTAGCCAGCCTATCGTTCCGGGGCTGATTGCAGGATTGATCGCATTTTTGATCTTTTCAGTGGCAATACCGCCGAAGAACCGTACAACAGAGCTTGCGGAGGAAGATGCATAAATGTACCAGCTCCTGTTTTTTAGAATGAGAAATCCACGGTAAAGTTATTGACGTTTTAGATGTGATTTGGTATAATCTAACTGTTGTCGGAATAGAATAGTTCAGACAGCAGTTAGATTAAATCGTCTGGTAAGCTTGTAAGAGCCTCGCTAACGGCGACGATATGCATCGCACGTAAACGTCTGAAATACAGACGTCAAGTGCTCATAGCTTCATCGTCTGGTAAGCTCGTAAGAGCCTCGCTAACGGCGACGATATGCATCGCACGTAGACGTCTAAAATACAGACGTCAAGTGCTCATAGCTAGGCGCAGTAGCCAAGTGGTAAGGCAAAGGTCTGCAACACCTTCACTCACCGGTTCAAATCCGGTCTGCGCCTCTCAAGAAGCCTGGAAATTCAACATTTCTTGGGCTTTTTTATTTTTATGATAATAAAAAAATAATAAGGTGGACGAAATTATTTTCATCTCTCCAGCACAAACTGCAGACCTGGTACCATCTTATGATCCCAGTGTTAAAAAGTATTTTATAAAACCGCTAGAAACCGCATAAAATCGGCTTAAATCGCTTCATAAGGTGGACGATAAGGTGGACGGATTTATGCAATCGCATCTACAAGCTCGATTTTCTTTTCGCTGTCAGTATGGAAGTAAGTTGCTAAGATTACTTCATAGCTGTCTCCTAACAATTCTGCAGCATCTTTCAATTCACCCATATTTTTTGTCTGGCGCACTATCTTTGTTGCAAATGTGTGACGCAGAGCATGTAAAGAGTAAACAGGTATTTCAGCCCTTTTACAAATTTTTATAAGCGTATTGCGGATATTTTGAATTGTTGGACATATATTATTCTGCGTTGACATTATTAAGTCCTCGTTAATCTGGCATGGATTGCGTGGTTGACGTGAAAATTCGGAAAAACGTGTCAACCACGCAGAAAAATAGCATTATATAATAGCATATTCCATTATAAAAAAATGTAATAAAAGGGATTCGTTTACAACACACTTACAACAAATCATACTTTTATCTTTTCAATCTCAAGCCGGAGATGTTCAAGGTCACGGTGTCCGTATATTGAATTTGTCACGTCATTGAATTTGTGGCCAAGCATACGCTTCCGGTCATTTTCTTTTACTTCAAATTCTTCACACA
>NZ_CALPDG010000045.1 GCF_943193195.1 Mediterraneibacter agrestimuris
AAAACGTCCACTGGACGTTTTTGTCGCATGCTTGGCAGCCAATTCGAGCTGTTATGGCTGAACTGTTACATTTTTCTATTACTCTATCTGCAAGCATCAGTTGTATTTTCAGAAAAAATTATATATAATAGCAATAAAACATCATCATTCTATGGAAGGAGCTTTCCCCATGAACAAAATAAAACGAATTTCAGCACTGACAGGCGCTATATTACTCCTGCTTCTTTACATAAGTACGCTCGTTTTTGCACTGATTGATTCACCGCTCACCAACGATCTTTTAACAGCCTCCATCGGCGCTACCATTCTGATTCCGGTTCTTCTGTATGGATTTCTTCTGTTCTGCCGCCTAAGAAATCAAAATCAGGAAGAAAACTGATTTCAGATATAAAGCTCTGCCAGCTCCACAGCTTCTCCACACAGGCTTTTTTGACTGGCGCTGCTGCTTTTTCTTCTGTTCTCCTTCTCTCTGATCAAACTTCTTTTCCGCAGGTATTCTTCGATTGAAATCATTCCCTGCCGATCTCCATTTATGTTCTGTCGCATAAAAAATACCTCCTTTTCATCTTTTATACTCAACTTTATAAACCTATGACCACCCTCCTGAAAATATACCGAAAATTTTCAAATCACATATATAATACACATTCCGCCTTTTCATATCCGATTTCCTTTCCGGCACAATTACATTCTATTCACAAAATGTGACTGTTTTATGTCCAAATATTTAAATCCAACAAAAATTTTGTCAGATATTTTATGAAGAATTTACACTTTCTATTATCTCCCCCCCTACTTATTCATACCCCTTATGAATATTACATTATATAAATATCACTGCTGATAATTTCTTTAATATTTGAAGCTGCCATTTTTACACTTCCTTTCAAACTTCGCCTGAAAACTTGACTTTATAATTATTATGTTAGGAATATTCTTATCCTCTCGCTTGTTAACTTCATAATATAGAAAAAGACACTCTATTTCAAGTGTCAATTTCCCTTATCTCTGTATTTCTTCTCAATTACTTTCGATAAATAATATCATCTCTTCCCGGTCCGTTGCTGATAAACGTAATCGGATATCCGATCTGTGCTTCCACAAACTCAATATATTTCCGGCAGTTCTCCGGCAGTTCCTCGTACTTCTTAATCCCACGGATATCACATTTCCATCCTGGAAGTTTCTCACACACCGGCTTTGCCTTCTCAAGAAGATGTGTAACAGGGAAGTCTGTAGTCACCTCGCCGTTGATCTCATACCCGACACATACCGGAATCTCATCCAGATATCCAAGTACATCCAATACAGTAAACGCCACGTCTGTTGTTCCCTGCATACGGCAGCCGTATTTAGAAGCAACACAGTCAAACCATCCCATACGTCTCGGACGGCCTGTAGTTGCACCGTACTCTCCGCCATCTCCGCCGCGCCTTCTCAATTCATCTGCTTCTTCACCAAAGATTTCACTGACAAATGCGCCCGCACCGACCGCACTGGAATATGCCTTACACACTGTGATGATCTGCTTAATCTCATAAGGCGGAATACCTGCGCCGATTGCACCGTAAGCTGCCAGCGTGGATGAAGAAGTTACCATCGGATAAATACCATGATCCGGATCCTTCAGAGAACCAAGCTGTCCCTCCAGAAGAATACTCTTTCCTTCCTTCAGTGCATTATGAAGGAACAAAGATACATCACACACATATGGCGCGATCATTTCCTTATATCCCTGTAATTCTTTATATAAATCTTCCGGATTCAGAAGTGGTTTGTGGTACAAATGCTCCAGAATGACATTCTTCTGCTCTGCAATCCGAACCACCTTTTCTTTCAGCAGTTCTTCATCAAACAGTTCGCTTACCTGAAACCCGATTTTTGCAAATTTATCGGAATAAAACGGTGCGATCCCTGATTTTGTAGAACCGAAAGACTTCCCTGCCAGGCGTTCTTCTTCATATGCATCAAACAGTTTATGATAAGACATCACGATCTGCGCACGGTCTGATACAAGAATCTTCGGAGTCGGAACCCCCTGTCCGACAACAGACTGTATTTCTCCAAACAACGTCGGTATATCCAGCGCCACTCCATTTCCGATCACACTTGTTGTGTGTTCATAAAACACACCTGACGGCAATGTATGCAGTGCAAATTTCCCATAATTGTTGATGATCGTGTGTCCTGCATTGGCTCCGCCCTGAAAACGAACAATAATGTCTGCTTCCTTTCCAAGCATATCTGTAATCTTGCCTTTTCCCTCATCGCCCCAATTTGCTCCAACTACTGCTTTTACCATTTCCAAATCCTCCTCGCATCTGCGCCTTGAAAATATGATTCATACTGTTAAGTCTTATTTTCAAAGTTTTTACAAACCTTAAAAAATGTAACAGTTCAGCCATAACAGCTCGAATTGGCTGCCAAGCATGCGACAAAAACGTCTTGTTGTAAGCAAGCTTACCAATTCGTTTTTGTAGATTTGTGCATGGCTGAACTGTTACTAAAAAATACATTCGGAATTATACTACAGTTTTTTTTGGATGTAAATAAAAAATACAATTACATTAGCGGCGCTATCAACCTCAATACTCTTCCGCAGAGCAACATAAACGGATTGATTTTCTTCAAATCCGTAATGGAAATCCTGTGACATTTTTTCAATGTATTCTGAAAATCAGTCTCTACATCCCGCACAACCGGATTATTATAGATAAATACGCCGCATTCAAAATGCAGGTACAGACTGCGGTAATCCAGATTAATCGTACCGACAGTCGCCGTATCATTGTCGGATACAAATATCTTTGCATGTACAAATCCCGGTATAAACTCATATATTTTCACACCAGCCTGAATCAACTCTTTATAATGAGTTTTCGCAACTGCAAATGCATACCATTTATCCGGTATATGAGGCATAATGATAGCCACATCAATTCCGCTCTTCGCAGCTCTTGCCAGCGCATCCGTCATCTCACTGTCTAAAATCAGATACGGAGTCATAATATGTACATATTTCTTTGCATGATTCAAAATATGAACATATACTTCTTTACCTACATCTTCATGGTCGAAAGGACTGTCTCCATAAGGAATCATATATCCCAGCTCCCGCTTCATTTCCGGCAGACGTTTTGTCAAGTATCTGCCATAATCCTCCGGTTTGTATTCAGTGACATTCCACATTTGCAGAAACATCATCGTCAAACTTTGTACCGCTTCCCCTTCCAACATAACTGCCGTATCTTTCCAATAGCCAAACCGTTCTATTTTGTTTATATACTCATCCGCCAGATTAATCCCGCCTGTAAATCCATATTCACCGTCAATAATACAAATTTTACGATGGTCACGGTTGTTCTGCGTAGTTGTCAGAATAGGACGGATCGGACTGAACATTTTGCACTTAATTCCGTAACGCCGGATTTTCTTGGGATAATTATAAGGAAGATTGGAAATACTGTTCATGCCGTCATACATAAAGCGTACTTCTACTCCCTCTGCCGCTTTTTTCTTCAACACATCCAGAATGGAATCCCACATATATCCTTCCGCTACAATAAAATACTCCAGAAAAATATACTTTCTTGCATTTTTCAGCTTCTCCAGCATCACTTTAAACTTTGCCTGTCCATTCGGAAAATAGAGAGCTTTCGTATTACGATAGGTAGGAAAATGAAGCTGCTTTTGCATATAATAAGCCAGATTTGCATTAGCAGGCTTGCTTACCCGCAGTTCATCCACGATTTCTGTCCGCTCTGACAGATACGGCCACGTTGCCATTTGTATTCTTCCCAATCGCTCTCCCACATACTTCGTACCAAATTCCATCTGGACATAAATATAAAACAGACATCCGAAAACAGGTATAAGCAATACAAGAAGAATCCATGTACGGCTGGACTCCGGATTTCCCTTTTGATTAAAAATATAAATAATCACGCCTGCCTGAATGACCGTCTGCAAACCATATACATAGATCGCATAATCGCTTAGCTTAGTTGCCAGTACAAACATCATGCCAAGCTGTAACAATATAAGTAACAGAATCAGCGCCGTCCGGCTAAACACAATGCTTAAAAATCCTTTCTTCGCTTTTTTTGCCGCTTTAGATTCCATAGAATTTACTTCCCTTCAATTGAATACCACATAGTGTATCACACTTTCCCCGTTCCGACAACATTCGCAACCTTAAAATTTCCTTAGAAAAATTTTTGACAGTAACAGTTCAACATAGGAGTTTGCACTTGCTGAAAACTCCGTAAAAATGTGTGCTGGGAAAATAGAATCCGCCATTACGGTTCACGGTGCCTTGCACCCCGCTGCAAGGCATCCGGCCAATAAAGCTGTGATTTCAGACATCCAGCCCCTCGCCGCTAGGCGACTTTTCAATGAACTGTTACCTTTTGACGAAATTTGGAAATGGAAATATGTTGTAATTCATCTCAAAAAGTATTAAAATGATAAATAGTTAAAATTAAAATAAAAACTTAAAGTAAAGACATACATTTAGAAGGGAGTACTTCACTATGAAAAAAGTTTTAAAATGCCTCGCAGTCATCGCCGCTATCGGAGCCGCTATCGGTCTCTTCATCACATTCTTCTGCAAGAACAAAGCAGATGAGAATACATTTGACTCTGAACGGGAAGATGAAGATTTTGATCTGGATTCTGACCTTCAGGCAGTAGAACGTGAATATGTACCTTTAAAAAAAGCTTCTCCTGAAACAGATACAGAAGCAATGGAAGAAACCATAAAAGAAGCTTCTGACAAAACAGATGTCTCTATATAAAATAAAATCCATTGAAAAATATATCTGAAATCCCGAGTAATCCGTCCATCCAGCTTTTTCACATAAAATAATTAAATTACAGTAAACATGCATACCTACTCAAAACAGTCCACCGGACTGTTTTATCACATGCATGGCAACAGAAGCGAGAGGGAATCCCCACATATTTCCTCTCGATTTTTACTATCATCTCGTGTAATAACAATCCATGTATACACATTGATAACAATTATAATCCCCACACTTCTTTTAATGTTTTCACAGCTTCATCAATGCTCTCTTCTCTCATATTTGCATATCCGAGCAAAATTGTAGCAGGAGTCGAGGGCTTTAATGCAACATAATACCCTGACAGACCATATACTTTAATCCCTGCTTTTTTTGCAGCGGCAATCAGCTCTTCTTCCTTCATCCCATTATGAAATGTCAAAAGCAAGTGCACTCCGGCATTCTCTCCTGATATCTGCACAGTCGGCTCCACTCCTTTTAAAGCATTCAGCAGTGTATCGTGCCGGCTCTTGTACAGAGCCCTTGTCTTATTTAGATGACGCTCATAATAGCCCTCTTCGATAAATTTCTGCAAGATCAACTGATCTACCCGAGAAACAGTAGAGCTTAAAAAACTGCTTTTTTTCTGATATATTTCCAGAAGACTTGTCGGAAGTACAAGATAACTCATTCGGATCGCGGGAGCAATGGACTTGGAAAATGTCCCGATATAAATCACCTTCTCATGATTATCATAACCCTGCAATGCCGGAACCGGCTTTCCTTTATAACGAAACTCACTGTCATAATCGTCTTCAATAATATACCTTCCTTCTTCTGATGCCCAGCGCAGCAATTCCATCCGCCTCTTGACCGGCATTACGATTCCCAGCGGATACTGATGTGACGGCATCACAAAAACAATATCTGCCTGAGACTGTGTCAGCTCAGATATCTGCATTCCCCATTTGTCCATATCAACAGTACATACCTCGTAGGAAAGATTTTCAAACAAACGGTAGGCCTGCCGATAGGTCGGATTCTCCAATGCAACCTTATGGTTCTTTCCGATTACCGTAGACAAAAGCATCAGCAGATAATCATTTCCCGCTCCTACAACAATCTGCTCCGGTGTACAATTGACCCCCCGCGCCTGGTGAAGATAATTGCTGATCGCATTGCGAAGCCCCCATTCTCCCTGAGGGTGCCCCAACCGGAACAGTTCTGCCCTGTCATCCACGAGACATTCCTTGGTCAGCTTCCGCCACGCATTATAAGGAAAGCTGTTCAAATCCACTCCGTTTGGTGAGAAATCAAAACGATAAGTTTCTTTTTTTTCAGCCGTATTTTCTGACACAGTCCTCTTTTGAGGTTTTAACTGATACAGTCCTTCTAATTCAGATACAAAATATCCCCGGTATGGTACTGCCTCAATATATCCCTCTGACAGAAGCTGCTCGTATGCAAGCTCTACAGTACTTCTGCTGACTTCTAAAAAATGGCATAAAGCTCTCGTAGACGGAAGTTTTTCGCCGCTGGGAATCCGTCCGTTCTGGATCTCTTCTTTGATATATTGATAAATCTGCTCATACAAAGGTGTTCTTGATTTTGTATCCAGACTAATCGTCAATTCATTCATCTGTCTTCTCTCTTTTCATTCGAAAAGCCCAAACCACTCTTATTAGGGTAGGCTCAGGCTCTATTATCTTTTTCTTTATTTAGATTTTGGCAGTTTGAAAGAACTCTTCAAAGATACAATCCGGTTAAATACCAATGCATCTGGCGCAGAGTCCTTTACATCGATACAGAAATAACCGTTTCTTACAAACTGGAAGCTGTCGGTAGCCTTAGCATCTGTAAAGCTCGGCTCTACAAAACAATCTTTCAAAACAATCAGTGAGTTTGGATTCAGGTTCAGGGAGCCATCTTCTTTATTATATACACCTTTTTCTTCATCAATCAGGTTCTCATACAGGCGAACCTCTGCCTTCTGTGCATACGGTGCTGCTACCCAGTGAATCGTTCCCTTAACCTTTCTTCCGGTGAATCCGCTTCCGCTTTTTGTCTCCGGATCATACGTACAGTGTACTTCTGTCACCTTACCGTTCTCATCCTTTACAAAGCTCTCACATTTCACAAAATATGCGGACATCAGACGAACTTCATTGCCCGGGAAGAGACGGAAATATTTCTTCGGCGGTTCTTCCATAAAGTCGTCTCTCTCAATATACAGTTCACGGCAGAACGGAACCTTTCTTGTACCAAGCTCTTCATTTTCCAGATTGTTCGGCACATCCAGATATTCCATTTCTCCTTCCGGATAATTATCGATCACCAGCTTAATTGGATCCAGAATCGCCATCATACGTGACTTCTTAAGCTTCAAGTCCTCGCGGATACAATACTCAAGCATTGCATAATCTACAGAACTCTGAGCTTTGGATACACCGCACATATCAATAAACATCTTCAAAGACTCCGGTGTAAAGCCTCTTCTTCTCAGGGCTGCAATGGACACCAGACGCGGGTCGTCCCACCCGTCTACGATCTTATCCTCGACCAGCTTCTTAATATAGCGCTTTCCCGTTACCACATTGGTCACATACATCTTGGCAAACTCAATCTGGCGGGGCGGCATCTCATATTCACATTCCCTTACTACCCAGTCATACAATGGTCTGTGATCCTCAAACTCCAGTGTGCAGATGGAATGTGTAATCTTCTCAATGGCATCCTCTATTGGATGTGCAAAGTCATACATCGGGTAAATACACCACTTATCGCCTGTATTATGATGAGACATATGAGCCACACGGTAAATCACCGGATCACGCATGTTGATGTTCGGTGAATTCATATCAATTTTCGCACGCAGTACCTTTTCACCATCTTTGTACTTACCTGCACGCATATCCTCAAACATCTGCAGATTCTCTTCTACACTGCGGTTACGATAAGGGCTTTCTTTACCCCCCTCTGTCAGAGTGCCTCGGTACTCACGAATTTCTTCTGCCGATAAATCACAGACAAATGCCTTGCCTTTCTTGATCAGCTTCACAGCACATTCGTACATCTCATCAAAATAATCGGATGCAAAATACAGATGATCCTTCCAGTCTGCACCCAGCCATTGAATATCTTCCTTAATAGACTCCACGAACTCCATCTTCTCTTTTGTCGGGTTCGTATCATCAAACCGCATATGGAACTCTCCATTATATTTCTGTGCAAGTCCATAATTTAACAGAATAGACTTGGCATGTCCAATATGCAGATATCCGTTCGGTTCCGGCGGAAATCGTGTACAGACATGATCATATATGCCTTCTGCTAAATCTTTATCTATCTCCTGCTCAATAAAATTTTTTGAAACTGTTTCGTTTTCCATAGTTTCCTCCTCAAAATAATCTCCGATTTTCTGCCAATAATTTTAACATAAATTGTATACAACAGCAAGTCAAATGTGGTACAATCGTTACTATGCTGGATTAAAGTTTTAAAGTATAAAGCATGAAACCAAATGTAAAGGAGTTATCTATATTATGAAGAGAGAAAAGTTCGGAAGTCGTTTAGGCTTCATTCTTGTGTCCGCAGGCTGTGCGATCGGACTGGGAAACGTATGGAAGTTCCCCTACATGGCAGGAATGTACGGCGGCGCCGCATTTATTCTGGTTTATCTGGTTTTCCTTGCCATTCTCGGACTTCCGATCATTGTCTGTGAATTCAGCGTAGGACGTGCCAGCCAGAAAAGTATCGCAACATCTTACAACGTACTGGAGCCTGAAAACTCCAGATGGCATACCATCCGCTGGCTTGGTATTTTCGGTAACTATATTCTTGTTATGTTTTATTCCATGGTAGGCGGCTGGATGCTGTACTACTGTTACCGCATGGCAAGCGGTGAATTTGTCAGCACCTCAACAGAACAGATTGCCGCAAAATTCGATTCCATGACACAGAATCCGGGTGTCCTGATTTTCTGGACCTTCCTTGTGATTCTGATCGCTTTCGGAATCTGCTCCATCGGTCTTCAAAATGGCGTGGAAAAAGTCATGAAAGTAGTGATGCTCTGTCTGCTCGGAATTATGGTCGTGCTTGCGGTCCGCTCTGTTACCCTGCCTGGTTCCGCTGAAGGACTTCGTTTTTATCTGATTCCTGATTTTCATCGAATGCTTGACAATGGAATCGGCAATGTCGTATTCGGAGCTATGAGTCAGGCTTTCTTCACACTGAGCATCGGTATGGGCGGTATGGCAATCTTCGGAAGCTATCTGAACAAGTCCCGCTCTCTCACCGGGGAATCTGTCAGCATTGTCCTTCTGGATACCTTTGTCGCAATGACCGCCGGTCTGATCGTCATTCCGGCATGCTTTGCCTATGGTGTAGAACCGGCTGCCGGACCGGGGCTTGTATTCATTACACTGCCGAATATCTTTACACAGATGGCAGGCGGACGGTTCTGGGGAGCTTTATTCTTCCTCTTTCTGTTCTTTGCGGCACTGTCAACAATTGTCGGTGTATTTGAAAATATAGTATCCTTCGGTATGGATCTGTTCCACTGGAGCAGACGCAAAGCGGTGGGAATCAACATTGTCGCGATCGCCTTGTTAAGCCTTCCATGTATTCTCGGCTTCAATGTATTGTCCGGCATCCAGCCACTCGGCGCAGGAACGAATATTATGGACTTGGAGGACTTCCTTGTATCCAACAATATCCTGCCCCTCGGATCTGTCGTATACCTGATGTTCTGTACGCATAAAAATGGCTGGGGATGGAATAACTTCATAAAAGAAGCGAACTCAGGCAACGGCATGAAGTTCCCGGCTAAGATCCGCGGATATATGACCTATATACTTCCGTGGATCGTGGTTGTCATCTACCTGAAGGGGTATTATGATATGTTCAGCCAAAGAGGTACTGTTGTATTTGCAACATGGATGCTGATCGGACTGGCATTCCTTGGATTGATCTTAAACACAACAAGAATAAAGAAAAAATAAAACTTTTAAAAAATTATTCTTTTATAGAATCAAGAATAAGACAGCTCTTGTCTACTATCCCGTCATACCTAAAAATCAGGGGAGACTTTTTCCTAAAGTTTCCCCTGATTTTTAAATTTTCTATACACTCTTAATCCAAGTCCACAGACGTATCGCTTCTTCGCTTTTTTCTTAATTAAACATTGCTGTTTTCCGCAAATCTAATCTCATACTTTCCACCTTTCTCAGTCTGGAAAGCAATCTTATTATTTGTGTATGTCTCGAACACCACCTCATCTCCATTCATATCAAATACCTTATACTGTGAAAGATTATTATATTCCCCGGTCCATTTTTCTCCATTTAAGGATACAATATCCACATTCTGAAGCACACCATCCATCCACTGTAAATCAAGCACAAAGTTTCCCCTGCCAACGATTCCTTTTATAAATCCGTTCTTCCACTCTTTGGGAAGAGCAGGCAATAGCTGCATTGTTCCTGTATGACTTTGTAAAAGCATTTCGTTCACACCAGCTGTATATCCAAAGTTTCCATCAATCTGGAAGATCGGATATTCCTTATAATTTATCCCACCGCCGTGAGAAGAAAATAAATTTGTCAAAAATCCGGAATTCCCGCCTCCGATAGCTGACTGAATAATTTGAAACGCTTCTTCCGCATGACCTGCACGTGCCCACAGATTCAGCTTATGAGCCTTGGACCACCCAGTTGCGTCTAGTCCTCTTTCTTTCAATGTCACGATTGCAGCATCCATATATTCCGTTTGTTCCTTATGAATCATATTGCATGGATATAGCGCCATCAGGTGTGATAAATGTCTGTGAGGGGGCTGGATTCCGTTCTGTTCTGCTCCAAGGCTTTGCCGCCATTGCGGAATCGGTGCTTCCGAAAGCTCTCCCGCTTGTGCATACCCGATTCTTGTTTCCTCATACCACTCTTTAATCTGCCCATCTTTCCCTATTAAAATGGGACTTAATCTGGATTGCTTTTCTCGCCATTTTACAATAGAATCCTCATCTATACCCAGAATTTTTGCAGATTGAATCGTGTTTTCAAAATGCTGCCAGATAAATTGCTGATCATAAGAAACCCCATTTGCAATAGGTCCGTTTTCCGGTGAATACGACGGTGCCGACACATATCGTTGTTGATAGTCACTCCAGTAAAGTGCCTCTGACCAGAAATCTGCCACTTCTTTCATCGACGGGTACAAATCTGCTTCTAAGTATTCCCTGTCTCCTGTATACAAATAATACTCATACGCATTCAGCAATGCCCATGCAGATCCTATCGGATTCCAGCCTGCCGCATTATTTTTCTGTCCCATTGCATTGAACATATACGGAGTACTAAAGCATCCTACGAGCCAGCCATTCTCTTCACCTTCTTCACTTTTGATCCCAAAAGCTGCCGCTGCTGCTTCTCTTCCTGCTTCCCGCAGCACATGCAGATATTCATTATATGGTATATGACACTCCGCCAGATTAGCTGCCATCGTTGGCCAATAATTCATCTGAACATTAATATTAAAATGATAGTCTCCGCCCCATTCAAATTCTCCCTCTCCCCAGACCCCCTGAAGATTGGTCGGAAGTGCTCCCGCACGAGATCCTGCAATCGTAAGATAACGTCCAAATTGATAACAGATAACTTCCAACGCGCGTTGTTCCTGCTCGGTCAGTAGGCAATCCCCATTATGTTCTGCCAAATCACGGTATTTTCTGATCAATTCGTCTGTCGGAACATCCGGGATCTCTTCTCCAAGACCCAATTCCAGACGGGAAAATAAAGCGGCATGATCACGAATATGATTTTCTTTTAAACTTTCATATCCTTTCAAGGCTGCCTGTGCAAGGCAGGCAGAAAGCGCAGCATGCGGATGTTCGCCGCAGAATGAAGGCAATTCCATTTTATAGTCTGTCCCGCAGACATAATAAAATGTAATCTGATCCGCCTTTGTAACAGAAATTGCATTATCACACGCTGTCATCGTACCTCCCTCTGCCACAACTTTCAACAGTGATTCTGCCTGCAGTCCATTGTCTCTCAGCGTGCTTTTCATAATAATCGTATCACCCTGTACAGTATTTAATTCATTTCCGCCCGTCACGTCTTCCAACTGTACACATGTACTTAACATACCCTTCCTGTCTGTGCTCCACCGGACAGCCATGACCTTATCCGGATAACTAGTAAACATTTCTCTTGTATAGTGTACGCCATCAGCGTCATATCGAACTGTTGCAACTCCGGTGCGAAGATCAAGATCCCGCACATAATTCGTGACCTGTTTTTCATCAAGCGCTTCTTGCACAAAAAAAATATTTGCGTAATCCTGCGGCGCATCATAGCCAGTCAAATCCCCCATCAGACGATTCAGCCAATCCATTGGCTCACCCTTTGTATCGGTTCCGCATGCCTGATATGAATCCCCGGCAAAGCCAAAAACATATTCAGATTTATCATCCAGCTTTTTACGGATCGCATCTAAGTCTGCCTGAATCTTTTCCAGATCCGCTTTTGTATCCACAGGATTCGTTGCTCCATAACGGTAAGAAGTCTGTGCTGATGGTCCGCCTTTCCAAACCGTCTTTTCGTTGATATGAATTTTTTCTGTTCGCAGACCTCCGAACACCAGAGCACCCATATATCCGTTTCCTAATGCAAGCGCTTCATCTTCCCAATTCTCTGCCGGTTGTTTATACCATATTTTCAACAAATTATTCAAGGTTTCTTCCTCCTGGCCTTTTGTAATGCGTAACAGTTCAGCCTTCGGCTTCCTGTTACAGGCATCAAGCCATGTAAAACCACTTCGTGGTGGCTTGATGCATCTCTGCCTATACGTTATTTCACGGACTTTGCAGCCAGTGCAAAGTCCTGGGCTGAACTGTTACTGTAATGCTTCAGAATACGAAGCAGCATATCTCCCGTTCCTACATTATATCCGCTGGCTGCATAAAGTCCTCTTTGTTCCTCATCTACCACTAAAATTAACGGAAGCTTATCTGGATCGCCGTACATTCTTCTCGCCAGTACATTTATATTTTCATGTTCATGATCGTAATATATCCGGATATTCGGCAATGCCATTACCGTTTTTTCAAACGTAGGGTCTTTCACATCCGAGGCATTACGAAGAATCACATTTATTGTATTTTCAAAGACTGCAAACTCTTTCTGTCTTTCCAGCATTTCGTTAAAAATATGCTCTGTAGGTTCTTTCCCCACTTCTGCCCATATGAATAACTGCATACCTTGTTGTACAAACTTCTCAGCCGGTACTTTCTGCTCATATGCATCAAGTACAAAAAACGTTTCCAATGGTGTTTGATTTAACATTTCCTCCAGTTTTGCTGCCCGAAGAGAAATTGCAATTTGTTGTTCCTCTCCCTCTTTTAAACAGAATTCCTTTTTGGAAGCAAACTGATTTCCATTCGGCAGACGATTGCTCGTAAGTATACGATAATAACCCGGCTCTGACTCTATTGCAATATTTCCTTGATATCCTTCCCCTATTTGTAAAGTCTGCCATACGTTATCCTGGTTTTTCTTTGCGATCGTCCAATTCTGCATATACACCCAATGTGTATCATCTGCTCCGAAAATATCTATCTTCCCTGTCTTTCCTGTTCTTTCTTCTGTTTGTACTGTAAAGAAACGCCCTTCCTTCCAATACTGCATCCGCCTTGTAATCGAATCCAGCCTTGACGGAATTCCAAAAGTTCTCGCAATTGCCACAAACAGGAGTTTCTTAGAAATCAATGTTCCCATTCGATATTCCATGCATCCTGACGGTGTTGTGAAAATTTCCTGATATTCTCTGTTATTCACTTCTCGAATATGTATCTGAATCCATTCCCAGATTAGTTCCGGCTGTTTTTGAAAGACATGTTTTTCTTCTTCTGAAAATACAGATTTTATTTTTATTCGATATTTTCCCAGAGATTCGATAAAAATCCTCGGACTCAAAATATAGGAAACAAAAATTTCTTTTTCATAGTCATTCTTATAAGATAGTGCGCAAAAAAGATGTTCCTCCAAAATCTCTGCTTTCACATCGCGGAAATCTTTGATACTAAGCTGGGAAAGTATCCAATCTTTTTCTTCCTTTGTTCCGACAGAACTTTCCAGAAACTTTAGGATTTCCTGTGAATTACCTCTGCTGAAATGTAATGCACATCCTTTCTCTTCTGCCGGAAATAAAGATACCTTTTGAAGACGCTTTGCAACTGCTGCTTCAAACTTCTTCTTTCCAATCTGCTTCTGCTCATCTGTTAATTTCACAGTATGCATAGTTTGACCAAGTGGAGCATTCATATCAAATTCTTTCCAGCATCCAGATTTCTGCTCTTTATGAAGTATCAGTACACAGTCTGTTGTTTTTGCAGCATCGATAACCTGTTCGGCAAAATTCTCACCGTCTCCCACTGAAACATACAAACTGCCCTTCCCAGTCTCTAATGTGGTCTTTCCCGCCTGATTGGTCCGTTTATATGCAATCGGAACCAATTCTGCATAATTTAAAAGCGAAAAAGATACTTCTGCATTTTCCACAGCATTTCCTGCTTCATCTTTAACATATACCGTGACCATTACCGTTTTGGCATAGCGCTTTAACTGACTGGCGCCTGCAGTAATTCCGTTCTTTTCAATAACTTCCCCATCTGCTTCCTGCGCTCCAAATAATCTCGAGTGAACCATCATAGCTCTGGAGGAAGCATTCAAAAACCAGCCGCGGTCTAATATTTCTTCCGGCTCACATGCCCCGAAAAAATGCCATTCACTGCCGCACCATACTTCCACCCATGCATGGTTATCATCGCAGTGAGCCCATCGGTGAGCATACACCTGTCGCGCCGGAATCCCAATACTGCGAAGCGCATTCACTGTAAAAACTGATTCTTCCCCGCACCTTCCGACAGCTCCCCGGAATACCCCCTCCGCAGAAATAGTACGTTCATCTGTGGTCTGATAAGTTGCCTCCTCAGCACACCAGTAATTTGTCTCTAAAACGGCTTCTTCCATCTTCTTTCCTTTTACGCGCTCCCAAAGCGATTCTGCAAAAATATCTCTGCAAAAAGTCAGCGATTCTGTGTTCACACGATGAAACAGTACATAATCCAAAAAGAGTTCCTCCGGGATTTCCTGATTTCTCTTCCATGTAACTTCTTTTCTTATCTTTATGCCATGCTCTGCAAATGAACGGAACATGTCATAAGGATAATCCACGGCATCACTCAGTGGCATATGGCTGTACAAATATTTTAATAAAAATGCAAGCTCTTCATCCTCATTTTCCACACGTGCATATACAGCCTGTCTCAATTCCGGTATCTCTTCTTTCAATTGCAGATATTGCTGCTCCGTTTTATCCAGTCTTTCTTTTGACCATTTCATCTATGCATTCTCCTTCATCATATGATACAATGTCGTAACAGCCGCTCCTGTCGCTCCTTTAGGCTGCCCTTTATACAACTGCTTGTCTACCCAGGCGGTTCCCGCAATGTCCACATGAATCCATGGTTTTTCCTCCGTAAAAGCGCGCACAAACAAACCTGCTGTAATCGTTCCGCAATAATCCTGCCCCATATTTTTAATATCTGCGATATCACTTTTCAGCATATTTTCCTGTTCTTCATAAACCGGAAGTCTCCAGTAGCGTTCTCCGCTTGCTGCAAAGCCTTTTTCAAATTCTTTATAAAATGTATCACTGTTCGTAAGCGTTCCTGCTGTAGAAAATCCAAACATATTTACAACAGCGCCCGTTAAAGTAGCAATATCCAGCACACGGTCAATTTTTTCTTCTTTTACCAAATACGAAACTGCATCTGCCAAAATCAATCTTCCCTCTGCATCTGTGTTGCAGATTTCGATTTTCTTTCCGCTGTAAGAAGAAATCACATCTCCTGGCACAAGACTAGACGTGCTGATCCGATTCTCACACATCGGAATAACTCCCACTACGTTCACCGGCACATTTTGCATAGCCAACGCATAGACCGCCGCGGCAACAGCAGCACCGGCTGCCATATCTCCCTTGATTCCCATCATAGAGTCTGAAGACTTCAGACAATATCCTCCCGTGTCACAAGTTACTCCTTTGCCTGCCAGTCCGGTCACCTTCTCACCGGGATTCCCCTCGTATCTCATCACGAGAAGGCATGGGGGATTCTCGCTGCTTTTTCCCACACTCGTCAAAGCATGCATCCCCATTGTGTTCAGCTTACTATATACAAAAAGATCGCAGGAAACTGGTGCCGTTTCCATTTTTCCTAAAACAGTTCTGGCAAAATCCATCGGACGGAACAGATTTCCCGGCGCATTTACCATGTGTCTTACCCATGTCTGTGCTTCCCCGAGTACACTTCCTTCTTTACAAAAGTCTTCTGCTTCTGACAGGTGGGATGCATTCACACCTACAAGTGTCACCTCCGGAAGTTCCGGCTCTTTTTCTCCTGGAAGGTGCACCTCATAAATTCCTTCATAGATTCCCTGTACCGCCAAACGAATACCGGAAAGATCTGTATCCAAGATCAAAGGAGCTACGTCTGCCTGATAAGATGCAATTTGAAGTGTTTTCATTTTTTTTGCGGCACAAGCCATAAGTTCTTTTACATTGCGAAGAGTAATCTCTTTTTTTCCTGTACCTATAAAAAGTTCAATCACTCCTTCTTCCGTCATCTGGATACTTATTTCCTGATATCCAGTCATAATAAATGGCTGTACTTTTTCACGTATAAATGAAACGCGATGCATCCCCTTTTTATATTCACCGATTTTTATCATGTCTGCCCCCTTCTAAGTCAAATGTTTAAACCCTTTCCCGATAACCTTTTCTGCCTCTGTTACGATCACCAAAGCTTCAGGGTCTTCCTTACGAATCTTTTTTTGTAAAATATCACATTCCTTTTTCTCCGTTACACAAAGTACAACACGTTGTACTTCACTGGAATAACCGCCTTCTCCTTTTAATACTGTAACTCCGTCTTTTCGGTTCAAAAAGACCTGACGCACTTTATCAGTAGAACGTGCCACAACAATCATTAGATTTTTTGCCTCGGCGCCCTCTAAAATCTGATCCATAAAAAGTCCTGAAATGTACACCGTCACAACCGCATATAAAAGACTGTCAATATTTCTGTATACAAATCCCGAAGCAATCACAACACCTATGTTCAACCCTGCGATCCATTGTCCTACCGGAAATTGCGGATTACATTTTTGTAAAATTAATCCAAGGAGTGAAATTCCCCCGGTATTGGAATTCCCCATATGTACCAAAGCCAGCCCCGCTCCCATCATTGCGCCGCAGAACATAGCTGCCAAAAGCGGATTCCCATGATAAACCGGAAACCGTACTACTACAAAGTCCGTCACCACGGAAAGCAATGCCGTAGACGCCAATGTACGGAACACAAAGCTCTTCTCATAATATTTTTTCCAAAGAATCACTATTAAGAGCGGAATATTAAACACAAATACAAAAAATCCAATAGGACATCCGGTTACATAATTCACAAGGATTGCGATTCCGCTGGCGCCTCCCGGTGCAATCTGGTGCGGTGTTGCAAATGAATAGATTCCGACCGCATATGATACGATGCCTGCAACATTATATATTAGAGATTTCATATACAATTATTCCTTTACTGCACCTGCCGCAAGTCCGCCCTCTACTTTTTCCTGGAATAATAAGTAGATGATAAGCGGCACTGCCACAGTAATAACGATGGCAGCCATCAATGGACCATAATCACTTCCGCGTTCTCCATTGAAATTCAGAAGTCCAAGAGCGATCGGCTTTAACTTCTTATCATTAATGAACAATAATGGGAACAAAATATTATTCCATGCACCCAGGAAATTAAAGATAGAGATCGTTGAAAGTGCCGGAACCGTCATAGGGAGCATAACAAACCGGTATATTTGGAAATAAGATGCTCCGTCAATCAATGCTGCTTCTTCTAATGATTTGTTAACACCTTTCATGAAATTTGTTACTACTAATATACTGAAAGGTAAGTTAAATGCTACATAAATCATAATCAGTGCCGGTATATTGTTTTTCAAATTAAATGCTCCAATGATATAAGAAACCGGGACAAGAACCGTATGAACCGGAACCATCATACCAACCATAAAGAAAAGCAGCATTGCTTTATTCCATTTAAATTGAAATCGGGATAATACATATGCCGCCATAGACGATACGATAGCAAGTACAATAACAGTAGCGCCTGCCTGGAGCACACTGTTCAGGAAATATTGACTCATATTTGCATTTGTCCATGCCTCTACATAATTTCCCCACTGAACTACTTCCGGAAGTGCAAACGGATTTGTAAATATCTCTACTTTATTTTTTACAGACGACAGCAATGTAAATATCATTGGCGCCGCAAACATTGCCGCTGTAAGAAGCAGCAAAATATACATGATGATTTTCTGGCCACTTATTCTTTTCTTCATCTGTCTTCTCCCTCCTAAATATCCTTCTTCCGATTTGTAATGAAATTACTTCCCACTGTTCCCACAATACAGATCAGCATAATGATAATTCCGATCGCACTGCCCACACCGTAATGGTTGTATTTAAATGCCTCGTTGTACATCAATGTTGTAGGCAGATTAGTAAGTCCATTCGGACCTCCGCCTGTCATGGCAAATACAAGATCAAACACTTTTACAGATCCTATGATATCCATTAAAATACACATAGATAAAATCGGTTTTAACATCGGTATCGTAATCTGAAAGAACTGTTTCACAGAAGTTGCCCCATCAATCGCTGCTGCTTCATACACATCTTCTGGAATCGTTGTAAGACCTGCCAAAATAATAACCATATAATAACCGACTCCTGCCCATATATTTACAAATACGATCGTATTCATTGCAGTAGACGAATCTACAAGCCACGGGGTTACAAGATTACTTAAACCAACTACATCTAAAAGGGCATTAAAAGAACCAGTCGGCATAAAAATGAAATACCACATCAGACCAACTGCTGTCAGAGGAAATACTGTCGGAACAAAGAACAGCGCTTTGAACAAGCGATATCCTTTACATTTTGTATTAATCGCAACTGCCATGAGAAGTGCGATCGGTGTATGAAAAATCACACTGACAATCACCATTTTTGCCATATTTTTCAAAGATAAAATAAAATCAGGACTCTTAAAAGCATAAATATAATTTTGAAGCCCTATAAACTCCGGCGCCGATCCTGCTATACCATTCCAACTTACTAACGAAAAATACACAGAACCGATAATCGGTATAATCTGAAATACCAAATAAATCGCAAGAGCCGGCAGGATAAATAAAAGCACTCCCATTTTTGTCTTGTTACTTTTTAATTTGATCATCTGGAAACCTCCCTGTACTTTATTTAAAAATGCCCTATCACGAAGAACAGGGCATTTACAAATTATCTTGTTTTATTTATTACTGTCTACTTCATTTTGAATTTCTTTCGCTGCTGCTTCAGGCTCTGCTCCTGTGAACATACTTGCGATTGAATTTCTTGTTCTGTCCTGCATCGATGTAATAGAATCAAAATCAAAGACATCTACTGCAATTCCTTCTGAAGTTCCGCCAAGCTCTACATTTGTTGCAAACAATGGAGATACTTTGCTGTCATCTAACTCGATATCTGTTCTTGGGATCAAAAATGCTGCTTCTTCTGCATATCGTTTTGCCGCATCTTTATCTGTCAGCATTTTCAAAAGTTCAATTGTTAATTCTAGCTCTTCTCCTTCTAACTTACCGCTTACCATATAAGGTGAAATTGTCTGCATATCTTCATTTTTAAACTCTTGTTTTTCTTCAAAGTAAGGAAATTTTGCAACTTCTATACTTTCATGTACAGGTGTTTCTTCCGGATCTTCAAAAGTTCCGATATTCCACGGACCTGTAATTACCATCGCTGCTTCTCCCTGCTGGAACTGTGTCATGGCGATGTTATCTGTCATTCCTGCTGCATTTGGATCAAATGCTCCGATATCAATTAATTCTTTTACGAACTCTAAGGTTTCTACTACGTCTGTGTCTGTCCAGTTCTTTTCTCTTGCTCCCAGTTCTTTTGCTGCCTCTGTTCCGAGCCATTTATAGAAAATCTGATTATGTAAGTGTCCCGCCATATAAGTTGTCTGGCATCCCATAGCAATCGGAATCACTCCGCTGTCTTTTAATTTTGTAATTGCATCCTTAAGTTCTGTCCATGTTTTAGGAAATTCATTGATACCTGCCTTTTCAAATAACTCTTTGTTATAATACACACCAATCAGCCCGGATTCCATCGGAATACCATAGATTCCTTCCTTTCCCGGCACTTGGTAATATGAAAGAGCGCCTTCTGTAAAGCCTCCTCCCCATTCAGAATCTTCTTCCAAATATGAACTCATATCCAGTATCAGTCCATTATCGATATATTCTGACAAATTCGCAACACCTTGAATACGGAAGATATTTGCCATAGTCCCGGAAGCAATATCTGTAGACAAGATATTATTAAATGCAGATTCATCTCCTTGTGAATCGTCAATGATCGTTACCTCAGGATGTTTTTCTTTAAATGCATCCAATATATCATTATAGATTCCCACCTGTGTGGTTGTACCTGCCATTCTTGTCAAAAGACGGATTGTAATGCCGTCTTTGTCATTTTTTGCATCTCCCCCGCTACCGCAGCCTGCTAATAACCCCACGCACATTGTTCCAGCCAAAAGACTGGCCGCAACCTTTTTCAGTTTCATACCTTTTCCTCCTTTGAATTTTAAATTCGTTTTGTTTATATCTTTCAGTATATTAAAAACCATAAATTTCACAATGTACATTTTCTCAATTTTTTGTACATTTTCTATATCAGTTTGACTCTGTTTGTTTTTCTCTATATAATAAATATACAAAGGGGGCGGGGATCATGAAACAATGGAAGAAGCAATTTAAAAAGAACACCATAAGATATAATATTTTTTTCAGCATGCTTTTTCCCACTGCATTTTTAATTATTTTTTTATCTTTAGGAACTTCTTGTTTGTTTCTGAGAAACAGTTTTTCTTTAAAAAAAGAAGCTGCATTCCAGCAGTTAGAATATATCTCCGACCATCTTACTTTTATGATGGACAGTGCAGAAAATTACTCCAAAGCCATTATTTCAAATACAGATGTGCAGCAGTTTATGAAAGAAGCATTTTACCATCCTTTAAACCGTAGTTTACAAAAAAATGACAAAGAAATGCAACAGCTCATTTTACGGATTATACAATCCACCCATTTCATTCATTCTGTAACTTTATATACTCCGGATAATATGCCCCTGATCGCTACAGAACCGTATTCTCAAAGTCATCTGTCTTTTCCTCTGCCTGACAGACTTATATGGGGCATGAGAGAAAAACAGGATATTGTGAACTCCAGGAAGAGAATTTCTGTATTGTCTCTCCAGTCCCCATTTTATGATACTGCGTCCGGACAATTATTAGGATATATTGAAATAGCAATTCCAGAGAAAAAAATTGCCAATATCTATCACGACATTGCCGTAGAAGATACCATACTGATGATCGATCGGGACGGACTCATCCAAAGCTGCGAAAATAATGATCTGCTGCATTCTGAATATGCTTTTCTGAATGAGCTTTCTTCTGCAAAATATACCTCGGTATCGCTTGCTCATTCTACTTTATTTTTTTACCGCTATTTTCCCACACTGGGCTGGTATATCGTTAACGAAGTTCCTCTGATCACCTTTTTGCAGCCGCTCTTGATCTTATTTTTAATTTCATTGTCCATGACTGTGCTTGCAATTATATTGTATATCGGGGTTTCACACAGAATTTCCCATACGATCACTGCACCTTTACAGGATTTTGTCAGACACATAGAAGAAATGCATGAAGAAGAATTACATACGATCAAAAAAATCCCCTGCACTTCTGAAATAGAAACCCTTGTACATTCTTTCAATAGTATGGTTCTTGCACAAAACGAAATAAAATTGCAGCTGCTGGGAGCAGAAACATCAAAGCAGATTTTATCTCTGAGTCTCCTCCAGCAGCAGATCAACCCTCATTTTTTGTATAATACACTGGATAACATCTGCTCTCTGGCAGAATTGGAGGAAAAAGAGACTCTTATTCAATTAGTCATGAATTTGTCCGCCTTCTACCGTTCCTGCTTAAGTAATGGAAAGATGCAGATTACTTTAAAACAAGAGCTTAAAATTTCAGAGTCCTATTTGGAAATTTTGCACATTCGTTATCCCAATAAATTTACCTATGATATTTCTTGTCCTGAAGAACTGATGTCTTGTTCCTGCATCAAGTTACTTTTGCAGCCAATTATAGAAAACAGCATTTATCATGGTATCAAAGAATTGGAAAAAAAGGGAATCATACGGATCGACTGCCGTCCGGCCCAAGATACGATCCAGATTATTCTGCAGGATAACGGAATCGGTTTGACCGCCGAGCAATTAGAACAAATCTGGACGCAAAAAAATGATCACTTTGGTATTCAGAACATCCATCAAAGAATTCATCTCTACTACGGAGATGCCTATGGACTTTCCATGGAGATTCCTGCTGAGGGCGGATGTAAGACAACCATTACTATTCCACGAAAGGAGGCATACCCATGCCAATCCACGTAGTAATCGCTGACGATGAATATTTTATTCGGAAAAGAATTATAAAGCTGATCCCCTGGGAGGATCTTGGGCTAACATTAGCCGGTGAGGCTGAAAATGGTGAAGAAGTACTGTCATTGCTCGCCGGACATAACATAGATCTCTTGATATTAGATATCAAAATGCCAAAATTGTCCGGAATTGAAGTAGCCGAATATGTAAAACAGCATACTCCAAACACCCATATAATCATATTATCCGGCTACGATGATTTTCGCTATGCACAGGCAGCAATACGTACTGGCGCAAAAGAATATCTTTTAAAACCAGTTCAGCAAAAAGAACTACTTCAGGCAATTCATTCCTGCGCAGCCTCTATCAGAGCACGATCTGATATCCAGCAATGTCTGAAACAGTACGAACAATATGAATGGAGACATCATCTTTCTGCTATTCGGGATGGATCCCGTTCTTACGATGATTTTTGTAATCTGTACCAGGAATTCAGTCAATTCCACTATAGTGTTTACTGTACTATGTACGCTGAAAAATCACTTTTACAAAAAATCCAGGATTTAAACCAGAAATTATCTCAAATGAATTTTACCTGTGTCCATTTTCAAGAAAGTGAATGTATTTGTATTCTTCAAACTTTTGTACCTGAAAAAGAATGTTTCCAACATATTCAAGGAATTTTAACAGACTTCGTCCACTGTCAAAACGACTATATTTACATATATTTAGACGAAATCTTTTCCACTCAGAGCAATTGGACACCTTATTATCAGAGATCTCTGCATCTGGTTACAGAGCGGTATTTTTCCTCAGATTCCGGCTTATGTGTACGCCCCTCACATCACTCAAAACCAAAGTTTGAAGAAGAAGTTTTATTGCTGCGCAAAAATCTGCTTTCTGTCCTGCATACAAATGAAGAAGATACACTGTGTCAATACATCCGACAAGTATTTCAATCATTAAGCGAGAAAAAAAGCTGTGACTATCTGTGCCTGGTCGTAACTGAAATTTTTACCATTTATCGTTTGTATTTTCATATTCCAGAACCGCTTACACAGTCTATTTCAGACTTTGCAAATGCAATCATTGCAGTAGAATATTCTCTGAGCGATTTAGAATCCGAAGTGATATTTTATGGATTGGAATGTATCCACAAAATCAAAATTGTACCTTCAGATGTTGCAATGTGCCGGAAAGTAACGGAGTATCTGGAACAACATTTTCACGATTCCGCTTTATCTGTTTCAGAAATCGCAGAAAACCTCCGCATAACACCTTCGTACTTGGGAAGTATTTTTAAAAAAATCCATCATTGTTCAATTGTGCAGTATCTTTCTACGCTCCGCATGGAAACCGCAAAAAAACTTTTGAGAGAGGGAGATTTAAAAATCACTGAAATTGCAGAAGAATCTGGATTTTCTGATGTATATTATTTTAGTAAAAAATTCAAAAAAATTTGTGGGTGTTCTCCTAAAACATATGCCAACTCTTTCCAGCATAAGAATACATTGACCCAAACCAAATGCTAAATATACGGATCCACCCTAAAAAATCAGGGAAACTTCATCCCGGAGTTTCCCTGATTTATATTTTTGCAAATTAAAAATACCTATTTCACTACATTCTTTCCGATTGTCACATATGTTTCATCTCCGCCGACTACTCCGGAAGAAAACCAGAGACACGCATTGTCAATCTGATCTTCGTCTACAACATAAATAAGTGTGTAATCCAGACTTTCTCCTGGCGCGATCGGTCTGTATAAGCCATGTTTAAGCCCCTGTGTTCCTTCGGTGTAATACTGCTGGTCAAAATACACCGGAAAAGAACTTCCATCATTTGAAAAATATTGAAGTGCATATCCTTCATTAACAGCATGATAAAATTCTGTCTGCGTACTGTATGCTCCGTCTGCATCTAATTTCAATGTAGTCAGATCCGGCGCAATTGAGATACCGTCCTTCAAGTTCCATTGACTCTGCGTATTTCCTGCATTTGTCGCATTCATTTCAACCACAAGAAACTTTGTATTCACAGTCTCTATTTCATCTCTGTTACTGTCCGATGTTCTTTCATGAGGTTTTAAAGTCCCGTCTTCATTCAGCCACGGTGCAATTCGATCATACGTCTCAAAATTTTCTGCCGGGAACTCCTCCAGTGAAATACGATCTTTGAATTCTGCCGATTTTACCGTAAAGCGGATATCATCTATTACATCGTCAGGCATGACTCCGCCTTCTTCCTTGATTACTTCCATGAACGCAAGGAATGCTTCCTGATCATAAAGTGGTGAGATCACCTCTGCTCCAATCGTATGAACATCTTCTGAAGCCACCTTTCTTCCATACCACGCATCCATCTCGTCAGCAGATTCCCTGGCTTTCATTAATTCCTCTTCTACTTCCGCCTCTGTCGCATACGGAACAACCTCATCCAGTACTTTTATCTCCAGCCCTTCCGCAATTTTCACCAATTCCTCTGATTCCAGGGTACTTTTATTTGTAATCCAGATTCCATAGCCATATTCTTCATTGAACAGATAAAGCTGTTTCACTGTATCATCGGAGTCCACATAAAAATCCTCCCCGGTATATACATCCATCTTCTGCTCTCCGATCGTCACCTCTTCCAGCTTCGTATCCTTTTTAAATCCGTGGAAGCCTACGTCCTGTCCGATTCTATCCATCCAATCCAGCTCCGCCGCATTATAAGCTACAATCGTCAGAGTACTGTCTGTCTCTTCGTTCCGCCATTTTCCGCCAAAAGGACCTTCCTCCTGATATACATAGCCCTCCGGCATATAGGTCGGTTCTGCCTCCACCGCATGCGCTTCCAATTCTCTGTCTACAGAAATATCGTATATCATGTCTTCTCCGCTTTCTACA
Source organism: Mediterraneibacter agrestimuris (assembly GCF_943193195.1). Classification (GTDB taxonomy): domain Bacteria; phylum Bacillota; class Clostridia; order Lachnospirales; family Lachnospiraceae; genus Schaedlerella; species Schaedlerella agrestimuris. Next base: position 25,322 of record NZ_CALPDG010000045.1, read on the forward strand.
CGATTTGCAGACAACATATAGTTAGCCGCAAGTACGACAGTAGAGGTTCCCACAGTCAGAACTGCAGCTGCCGCAGCAACCTTCCACATCTTAGGAATCTTCCTTCGTCTCGCCACTGTCACTTTTTCCCCGCTGATCTGACGGTATGCATCCTGTATTTTTTCCTCTACTTTGTCCGGAATGGTCACATCCCGTTTTAAAATCTCCAGTATTTCCTTTTCTGAATATTCTCTACACACAGATTTTACTCCTTTCCTGATGTCTGTTTTTATAGTTCTCTGTCTCATATACCTTTCCAAATTCTCTTCGTCCGCGCGCCAGTCTTGTTTTCACTGTATTTTCATCCATCTCCAGTATCTGCGCAATCTCACGGATTTTAAAACCCTCACCGTAATATAATAGAAGAACAAGACGATATTTTTCATCAATCGTCTTCAGCAATTCTTGAAACTCGTAATTCTCCAGTTCTCTGCATACATCTCCCTGTTCCGGCAGCACCTCGCTTAGCGTCTCCCTCTTTTTCTTCTGTAAAATGTCTTTACAATTATTGATCAGAATCCGTGTCAGCCATGTTGTAAAATAAGATTCATTCTTCAATTTTTCAATTTTCTCATAACATTTTAGTATCGTTTCCTGAATTGCATCTGCTGCATCCTCATCGTTATGCAGATAGCTCCACGCAATCTTGTACATGCTCTGTTTATGCAATTCTATCAGTTCTACAAATGACTGCTTGTCTTTTTTCTTTGCCTGTTTCACTAAACAATTCAAACAAGTCCCTCCTTTCTCTTTATCCGCCCCGGTTTATCATCGGTTCTTACTTATTAGACCAACAACCAGCCCAAAAGGTTTCATATTTAATAATATGTTTGATAAAAATCTTCTTCTGTTTCATTTGTCTCTTGAAAATATGCTTCTATAATCGCAATCAATTCCCAAAAACGATATACTTCTCCCTTATCTCCAAATGACTTCATACAATTCCATTCACTGGCGGATATGCCCAGCAGTTCGTGGTTCGCATTCTTCCAGTCCCGAAACAGAATTTCACTGATCAAGTATATATCTGTGTCTTCGCAATAAAGATAAATCTCAATATTATTGAGCATATTATCAAATTGTATATAGCAATAAGGCATTCTCTGCGGCTTTATCTTCCGAATAAATTGCTGTACATCCATTAACGCCTTCCGCAGAGAAATCAATTCTTTTTTGTTTAGTTCCTTCATTTGACTTTCCTCCCACCAAAACCCAGTTCCGAAAAAACACCTCTGCATACAGGCTAGTTTATTCTATATAACTCCACAAGTAATGTGCAACAAATTGTTACTATATTTTCAATTTATTTCTCCAGCTCATAAGAAGGGACAAAGTTTAGTACAAACTGATTATTCTAATGCTTGGGATTCTTCCGCAATTATCCGTATTCACCACTTGACAATGCATCTATGTCTCTTTTTAATCCTTCCGCAAAATTCTTTATTGTTCTAATCTTACACTTGCATAAAATCGTTTCCTTTCTGCATGTCTGCTTAAAATATTTATAGATACGGGTGCGCCAAAGGCTCCCGGAATGAAAAGTAAAGGAACCTTCCGGTTCCAGATCTATATAAAAAAAGCACCCAAAGAATGGAATCATTCTCCGAATGCTTTTACAATGTCCTGGCTGCTTTTAGCTAATTGGTGTATTTTAAATCCGGCTTGCCTTACATCATGCATACGGGCATTTCCCTTTTGCCAGCTTTCATTCACATCTTATCCCGCTTTGATAACAGTATTTTTCATATTCTTCATCTAATATTTTACGGAGTTCAATATCATCTGAAATTTTAATTTTTGTTTTCGTTGCCATATAATCCTTTCCATTCAATTAAGATTATTGCTGTTCCCTGCTATTCCATGTGTGTACATTCCTGAAAAAACTGCAATTTCGCCCGTTTTCTTAATATAAAAACTATAAATGAGCAAGTTCGTGATTTTGCATAAAAGAAAGACACCTCGATTCCGTGTGTTGTATAATGAAAGTGCCTA
>NZ_CALPDG010000046.1 GCF_943193195.1 Mediterraneibacter agrestimuris
TGTTGCATTACCAAGTGCATGGCAGAGTAGCCAAGCCGGGACGGGATAAACGCTGAAGGCATCTAAGCGTGAAGCCCTCCTCAAGATGAGATATCCCATAACGTCAAGTTAGTAAGACCCCTTGAAGACGACGAGGTAGATAGGGCAGGAGTGGAAGTGCAGTAATGCATGGAGCTGACTGTTACTAATAGGTCGAGGGCATAACCAAAGCAAGGGTACTTAGTGAAGACAAGCGAAGCGCAGGCTGAACTTAGTACGATGCTTGTTCGATGGAGCTTATGCTTCTTGAACTGCTAATGTTCAAGAAGATAGCGAGGTTCTGTCGAGTTTAGTAAATCGAACTTCATTAAAGTGCAAAGCACGGTGATAGGAACTAGTGATGTAATTCTTTGTATGCAGTTTTGAAGGTACATACCTTCTAATTTGTTATGCGTTGCGCAGAAATGTCTAGATTACAGATATTAAGTGTTTATCGCAAGGCCCAGTGGCTCAGTTGGTTAGAGCGCCGCCCTGTCACGGCGGAGGTCGAGAGTTCGAGTCTCTTCTGGGTCGTTATGTGGGGTCTTAGCTCAGCTGGGAGAGCATCTGCCTTACAAGCAGAGGGTCACAGGTTCGAGCCCTGTAGGCCCCACTTATATGGATGGATTCCCGAGTGGCCAAAGGGGGCAGACTGTAAATCTGTTGGCAACGCCTTCGAAGGTTCGAATCCTTCTCCATCCATTAGCCAGTAGGCTTTGTGCTGATGTGGCTCAGATGATTAAAATGGTTGAAGTATGCCGATGTGGCTCAATTGGCAGAGCAGCTGATTTGTAATCAGCAGGTTATCGGTTCGAGTCCGATCATCGGCTTTATCTCTAACGAGATAATATAATTTAATATCGCGGGGTGGAGCAGTCTGGAAGCTCGTCGGGCTCATAACCCGAAGGTCGTAGGTTCAAATCCTGCCCCCGCAATTCAAGACTTTTAAGTCTTATGCCCAGATAGCTCAGTTGGTAGAGCAGAGGACTGAAAATCCTCGTGTCGCTGGTTCGATTCCGGCTCTGGGCATTTTGCTTGTCTAAAAACATGAAATTGAATAAGGGCGTGTAGCTCAGGTGGTAGAGCACTTGACTTTTAATCAAGTTGTCCGGGGTTCGAATCCCCGCACGCTCAGTTTTTTGGTAACCAGGGAAGTAAATTCCTTGGTTTTTATTTGTTTGGAATAGAATAATTGTATATTGTTTAACTTGATGAACCCTATGCAGCCGGAGAAACGGAGCCGCAGTCTAGGTCCGTCCGATATCCGCTTACGCTGGAAGAAGGGCAGGTATTTATTATGGGTGATAACAGAAATGAATCCATGGATTCTAGAACATTCGGAGTTGTGGGAGAATCTCAGATTAAGGGGAGAATATTATTACAGATTGGAATGTTTTATATACGAACTGTTGAATAGTATGTTATAATAATTCTGTTGCCTGGAGATGTTTTTATGAGAGAAAGAAAATATTATGAAAAAATTTGACATTTTTAAGACGATAGAATTGATTATTTTCATTGTAGTAACAGGAATAGCATTGTATATTGTATTGACAGATACGGAGCTTTACCAACTGATAGCAACCAATCCACATATACGTACATTATGTATTTTATTATGGGCGGCATGCGGTATTTCATTTTTATTTATTTTCCTGGATTTTACGTTATTTTCTACATTCAAGAAAGAATACAAGGAATTGAATTATGCCGTATCTTCTGATCCGGTGTCAGGAATTGCTAATAGATATAGCTGTGATACTGTGATTGAGAAATATTTAGACAAACCATTGCCAAAGGATATCGGAAGTGTGATGTTTGAGCTGATTAATTTGAAGGAGCTTAATCAGGCACATGGACATGGAGCGGGAAATGAAATTATTCGTGATTTTTCTGGTATTATTCAGGCGGCAGCGCTGGATCAGGCTTTTGTAGGCCGAAATGGGGGCAACAAGTTCCTTGCAATCATTGAGAATTGTGATAAGGAAAAAATGGATTTGTTTCTGGTACGTATCAATGAACGTATCAAGAGATATAATGAAAGCAAGCCGCAGTTTCCGATCTGCTTTAAATATGGAGTTGCACTTAACGAGAGCCCGGACATTGAAACAATTACCCAATTAGTTGCTCTTTCTAACACGAGGATGACGAATGAGAGGAGCAATTAAATGGAATCTCTCGATTATAAATATATAGCGAAGCTGGTCACCAGGGCTCATATGGGTGACAGTGATGCTTTTGCGGAACTATATGCCGCTACATACCAAAGAGAATATCTGTTTTCTTACAGATATCTTCGAGATGAATATCTTGCGCAGGACGCCTTACAAGAAACGTATATTCTTGCTCTTAAGAATTTATCGAAGTTAAAAGATCCGATGCTTGTTATTTCATGGCTGAACCAGATAAATTTCCGTGTTTGCTATAATTTGCAAAAAAAATATCAGCGTTATAATCAGGAAATGGAGCAAGGCAATGACTTTTTGGATACTTTCGACTCGGAAGGATACGGAGGGAAGGGGTATAGTGGAAACCGAAATACAACGGAGGATATGATATGCAGGATTGATTCTCAGGAATATATGATCAATCAAATTTTGAAACTTCCGTTTACAGAATCTCAGGTTATCCTGCTGAAGTATTATAAAGATATGAAACTTGATGAGATTGCCATGTTGATGGATATCAGTAAAAGTTCTGTTAAGCGGTACTTAAAAGCGGGGTGTGAACGATTGGCGCAAGTATCGCAGCGAATTTAGGGAGGTGAGTTGTACAGTGTCGATTTTTCAGAAAACGGTTGAACATCAGCCTGAATTAAGGTTGGAAGATGCCGGCAGAATTCTTAAGAATGTCTTCAAGGAAAATAATGTAGAGCCAAACTCTGTGCCGCTTGAAGTACTGACCGCTTATAGTAATTACAGGAAAGAGCGCTTTTCTTTACAGAGGATGATCATTGTGATTATTATGGTACTATTCATGTTGCTGCCGTTGCTTTTTATACCGTCTATATTTACAATTCAGACAAATACTGCTCAGTCAGAGATAAATCCGACATATACACTGGAAGTTACATCCAGGATGCCTGTGAAACGTATTACTGCAGAAATCAACGGACGTAATGTTCCAGTATACGAGATGGATGCACATGTGTATTCTATTGAGCCGATGGTAAACGGAAGGATGGCGGTTACAGTTACTTTGGTGAATAACCAGCAGTCCGTACAATATATCGATGTAGGGAATGTCGATCTGGAGGCGCCGGTTTTGATATCTACGGAAACGAGGGATGGATTAGTATATCTTTATCTGTCTGATACAGGGTTAGGCATTGATTATGCGAATGTTTCAACTATCAGTGCAGGGGGTGAGGCGGTAAAGCCGCAATTTATTGACGAAAAAGTAGGATGTATTGCACTTCCTTATCCAAATGAAACACTGAATGTGTATATTCCGGACTTTGCAGAGAACACACTACAGCTTGTTATCAGCATTGAGGGCAAGTAGTAATGATTTAGAAGTTTGAGATGATTAGTTTTTCTAACACGAGGAGTATGGAGGAAGGGAGCAATTAAATGGAATCTCTCGATTATAAATACATAGCGAATCTGGTCACTCGGGCTCAGGCAGGTGACAGTGATGCCTTTGCAGAATTATATGCTGCCACATACCAGAGAGTGTATATGTTCTCTTACAGATATCTTCGGGATGAATATCTTGCACAGGACGCCTTACAGGAAACGTATATACTTGCTCTTAAGAATTTATCTAAATTAAAAGATCCGATGCTTGTTATTTCATGGCTGAACCAGATTAATTTTCGCGTTTGCTACAAGTTACAAAAAGAGTATCAGTGTTATAATCAGGAAATAGAACAAGGTAATGATTATTTAGATACTTTTAATTCAGATAGATACTGGGGGGGATTCTGGAAGCAGGAATACAACAGAGGATCTGATATGCAGGATCGATTCTCAGGAATATTTGGTGAATCAGATTATGAAGCTTCCGTTTACAGAATCTCAGGTTATCTTGCTGAAGTATTATAAAGACATGAAACTTGATGAAATTGCTATATTGATGGATATCAGCAAAAGTTCTGTCAAGCGGTACTTAAAAGCAGGACGTGAACGATTGGCGCAAGTATTGCAGCAAATTTAATGGAATGTCTTCAAGGAAAACAATGTATATCTCGCGTTATGAAAAATAAGTAATGAAAAGGAGGCTGTCAAAATGTATAAACAGGTACGTTGCTTATATATGTTCCTGCTATTTGTTTTTGCAGCTGCTCTTATTATGGGCTGTTCCGATGGCGGTGGGGCGTCTTCTAAGAATCATACAGATGAGAGCAGGACTACCAAGACAGAATTTTTGGTTCCGGCTGCAGAAGGAACTGTTACTTATGGCAACGACACTGTTTCTGTTGATGCTTCCAACACGTCGGAGGGCTATGTTATGGTGCGGTATACGGGAACTGTAAGTAAGGTGAAGCTGCAGATCACTGCTCCGGACAGCACAGTGTACAGCTATAACCTAAGAGCCGGAAATTATGAGTCATTTCCACTGCCAAAGGGAGACGGAGATTATGATATCACGGTACTGGAACATGTACAGGATGATATGTATGCAGTCTCGTTTTCTACATTAATCAGTGCAGCGATCAGTGATGAATTTAAGCCATTTCTTTATCCAAACCAGTATGTCTGGTTTACACCAGAGTCTAAGGCAGTGGCATTGGGGAAAGAGGTGTCAGATGGGTCATCCAATGATCTGGACTATGTGGAGCAGGTTTACCGTTACATCATAGAAAATATTAGTTATGATGATGAACTCGCGGCAAATATTAAGGCGGACTATCTTCCGGTTATTGATGATACGCTGGACAGCGGAAAGGGAATCTGTTTTGATTACGCATCCCTGATGGCAGCACTTCTTCGGTCACAGGGGATTCCAACGAAACTGGAGGTAGGCTATTCGGGAGATACCTATCATGCGTGGATCAGTGTATATCTCGAGGAAAGCGGATGGGTCAATGGTATTATTGAATTTGACGGAATAAGCTGGTCTCTGATGGATCCGACGCTTGCTGCGAATAACAGTAACTCATCGGTCGGAAAGTATATCGGTGACGGAAGCAACTATACCGTGAAATATTCTTATTAATAGGAGGGATATTATGAAACCATTTTCTAATCTGGAATTATCCTCTTTTTGTGGACAGATGTCTCTGATTTTGAAATCAGGTATCTCATCAATGGAAGGGCTGACAATCATGACGGAGGACGCGGCATCTGCCGATGAGAAAGAAATTCTGACAAAGCTGCTTTCTGATATGCAGGAGACGGGAAGTTTATGTCAGGCTATGACAACGACAAAAGTATTTCCGGCTTATATGCTTCATATGGTGGAGATTGGCGAGGAGACCGGAACATTGGATGACGTGATGGATTCATTAAAAAGACATTATGAACGTGAAGAGTTTATTAGTAAATCTATCCGTAATGCGGTTACTTACCCAATGATTATGACAGGAATGATGGCAGTCGTGGTAATTGTACTGCTTGTTAAGGTCATGCCGGTATTCAATCAGGTATTTGTTCAGCTTGGTACGGAGATGACGGGATTCTCTCGGGTGCTGATGAATACAGGAACGGCTATTAACCGCTATTCAGCTGTACTTATCGTGGTTATTGTAATAATTGCAGGTGTGATACTGTACGGCACCCATACGGAATCGGGAAAGAATTTGTTCCGAAAATTGGGACACAAGGTGAAGTTTACACGTTCTATTTATGAAGAAATTGCTGCCTGCCGTTTTGCAAGCGGTATGGCATTGACATTAAGCAGCGGACTCAATTTAGACCGCAGTATGGAACTGGTGATATCATTAAATGATGATCCTGTATTCCAGAAAAAGATCGAACTTTGCCAGAAAGAAATCAATGAAGGAAAAGAACTGAGTGAAGCACTTGCTTTTTCCGGTATGTTTACAGGAATTTATGCAAGGATGGTTTCTGTTGGTTCCAAGACAGGTTCGCTGGATCAGGTGATGAACGAGGTGGCAGAGATGTATCAGGATGATATTGATACACAAATGAATAACCTTCTGGCAGTTCTGGAACCGACACTGGTTGTTCTATTGTCATTGATCGTAGGAGTGATCCTGTTATCGGTTATGCTGCCGCTTATGGGAATCATGTCCAATATATAAGGAGGACAGTGTATGAAGCGGTTTAGTTATCGGAGACAATCACGTTCGATACCAAAATTTCTATTTTCACTTTGCGCGTTTTTATTGATTTTGCTTTCGTTTATGCAGGGAATATCTTCTCTTTCAGACAGTACGGTAAGAAGACAGAAGGAAAGTCTGGAAGATGCGATTATGCATGATATTACATATTGTTATACGATTGAGGGAACATATCCTGAGAGTCTGGAATATCTGAAGGAGAACTATGGACTTACTTATGATGAAGATTTGTTTTTTGTGGATTATCAAGTGGCGGGTTCTAATATCCTGCCGGATGTGACGATTATCGAGAGAAGGACTGATAAAAAGCGATAAAGGGGGTTGAAAATGTGAAATTAGGCACAAAACAAAAGCATATGATAGATGTAATATTTCCGATTGCTTTGTTTGTCATATTTGCACTCAGCGCACTGACAGTGCTGCTTCTTGCAGCCCGCATATACCGTTTCACAACGGAGAATTCTGCATTGAACTATACGGCACGTACAGGCTTGTCCTATATCAGTGAGAAAATTCACCAGAACGATGTAGGCGGTCGGATAGAAATCGGTGAACTGGATGGTCAGGAAGCCCTTATCATGACACAGGAGTATGAGGATACTAAGTATTATACTTATATTTATGCCTACGATAACGAGCTGAGAGAACTGTTTATGAAAGAGGATGCCAGAGCAGAGTTGTCTGCTGGTACATCAATTATGGAGATTCAGGGCTTCTCTATGGAACAGAAGGATGAGGGAGTGTTCCGGTTCATATGTACAGATCAGAATAATCAGACAGACTCGATTCTGGTTGCAGTGAGAAGCCAATAGATATAGATTTTGATATGGATACAAGAAAGGAAAATGTTTCTATGGTACGCAAAAACAGACCACGGTCTTCAGGTTTATTTTTAATGGAACTGATACTTGCAATTCTCTTCTTTTCGATTGCAAGCGCCGTTTGTGTGCAGATTTTTGTAAAGTCGCATCTGTTAAGCGTAGAATCCAGGGCGCTGAACCAAGCAGTTAATAAGTGCACTTCTGCAGCAGAGTATATCAGCGCAGTTTCGGACGGAGAGTTGGAGATGGGTACGGAAACAATCTATTATGATGAAGATTTCATAGAATGCGGCAGGGAAGAAGCATTATATATGATGAATGTTGATACAGAGGAAGACGGCAGGATGGTGAATGCTCATATTGAAATTAGGCAGGCGGACAAAGCAGACGGAAAAGTGATATATGAACTGGATGTTGTAGATTATATTGCAAGGAGGACCGGGCATGAAGAGAGATAAACAACAGTCTTCATTTGTAAATATCGGGTCATCCTCTTTGCTGATCATATTCCTTGTATTGAGTCTGGTTACATTTGCTGTGTTGTCACTTGTGAGTGCACGTAGTGATCATAAACTTACTGGACGGCTGGCGGCTCATAAGACAGAGTATTATGAAGCTTCCTCAAAAGCAGAGGGAATCCTTGCGAAGATGGATGCAGTGTTTGAAGAACGGGCAGAGAAAGCAGGCGATAACCTTGCAGAGTATTCGGAAGCAGTTGTAGATGAGCTTCTGTCAGGACCATTTCTAGATGGGATTGATCTGACATATACAATTTTTGAAAGAGAAAATGAGCATGTTTTTTCGGATAAAGATCCGTTGCTTGAACTGGGATTTACCATACCAATATCAGAGAAACAAGCATTAAAGGTTATTTTGTATATCAATGACTATACAAAGTCAGACACATATTATAAAATACAGGCATGGCAGGTAATATCCACAAAAAAATGGGAAGGCGGTCAGCCGTTAGAACTTTTATCAATGGGGGAATAAAGTATGCATATAGATGAAATTTTAAGACAGGCAATTGCTGAAAAGGCATCCGATGTCTTTTTTGTTGCCGGGCTTCCTGTTTCTTTCCGTAAACAGGGAGTTATTTCACAGTTGAATGATGAAAGGCTGCTTCCCGCTGACACAGAGGTTCTGCTGACAGAGATTTATGAACGGGCAGACGGACGAGATATAAGTAAACTGCACCAAAACGGGGATGATGACTTCTCTTGTGCCATTCCGGGACTTTCTCGGTTTCGTATCAGCGCATATAAACAAAGAGGTGCATTATCCGCAGTTATCCGAATTATCACATTTGATTTGCCGAATAAGGATGAACTGGGTATTCCGGACTATGTCATTCACCTTGCAGACAGCGGAAAAGGCATGGTACTGGTAACAGGTCCTGCAGGAAGCGGTAAATCTACAACCCTTGCCTGTATGCTGGCACAAATCAATCAGACACAGAGGAAGCACATTATTACACTTGAGGATCCTTTGGAATACCTGCACCGTCATGAGCAGAGTATTGTGAGTCAACGGGAAATTAACGTAGATACAGAAAGTTATGTGACTGCACTGCGTGCCGCACTTCGTCAGAGTCCGGATGTAATCCTGCTTGGGGAAATGCGTGATTATGAGACGATTAATGTTGCAATGACTGCGGCTGAGACCGGGCATTTGCTATTGTCTACACTACATACAATTGGCGCGGCCAATACCATTGACCGTATTATTGATGTATTTCCCGCGAATCAGCAGCGTCAGATAGCCGTACAGCTTTCCATGGTACTGAATGCGGTTGTCTCTCAGCAGCTTGTTCCTACTGTGGACGGTAAGGTTGTTCCTGCATTGGAGATCATGACTGTAACGCCTGCTATCCGTAATATGATTCGTGATAATAAGGTGCATCAAATTGATGGATTGATTTATTCTTCCATGAAGGAAGACATGATATCTATGGATGCAAGTCTGATGAATCTCTGTAAAGAGGGTATGATCAGCAGAGATACTGCACTGAAATATGCGACTAACCCAGATATGCTGGGAAAGAAGATATAAAATTTTCTTGCATTACACAGAAGTTGTGATACAATAGTACTGTAAATAAAACAGGGGAGCTTGCAAAAAGCAGGCTGAGAGTAAGCTGTGTTGCTTAGACCCATAACCTGATTTGGATAATGCCAACGTAGGAAAATAACCTCAGTAGATGTTTGATGCTGTGATAATACCCGTGGGTGCTATCACAGCATTTTTCTTTGGTTTTTCAAATCAAGACTGATTTGTGGATGCCTGTAATACCAGCAGGTATCTGGGACAAAGGAGGAGATTGGTATGTTTAACTTTATGGTGAATGCAGAGGGCGGATTGACAACAGCAGGATATGCGGTTTCTATCGTGATCGGTATTGTGCTGTTTGCGGCAGCAGTTGTACTGGCAGGTAAAAATGGCAGCCGCAGGAAAATGACGACAAGACAGATGGTATTCTGTGCGGCGGCGCTGGCGCTGGCTTATGTAACTTCCTATATTAAGCTGTTCGGAATGCCGTGGGGAGGAAGTGTTACTTTATGTAGTATGTTATTTATTGTACTGATCGCAAATTGGTATGGTGTGCAGACCGGGATTCTATGCGGACTGGCATATGGTATTTTACAATTTTTACAGGAGCCATTTGTATTGTCGTTTTTCCAAGTGTGCTGTGATTATATATTTGCATTTGCAGCCCTTGGACTTGCGGGATTTTTTGCAAAGAAAGAGCATGGTCTGATGAAAGGTTATATTCTGGCAGTTGTTATCCGCGGTGCATTTCATTCATTGGGCGGATACCTGTACTGGATGGATTATATGCCGGATAATTTCCCGCAAGCGTTGAAATGGATTTACCCGGTAGCTTATAACTATAGTTACCTGCTGGCAGAGGCAGTGATCACGGTTATTGTGATTTTGATCCCCGCAGTGGGAAAAGGATTGGCACAGGTGAAGAAAACTGCTTTGGAGTAAGAGGTATAATTTGGCAGAAAAACAACTATTTCTTTTAAATAAAACATGGTAAGATAATAACAGGGCTTTGCATTTACTGCAAAGTCCTGTAAAAACGTGAGGGGGAGAAACCAGGAATGTTATTATATGAACGGCTCACAGAGTATGGACAATCTGATTATTACGGATTTCACATGCCGGGGCATAAGCGGAACAACAGTATAATGAGAAATTCATTTCCCTGTAAGATAGATATTACGGAGATAGAAGGCTTTGATGATCTGCACCATGCGAAAGAGATCCTGAAAGATGCTCAGGAGCAGGCGGCAAAGGTGTATCATGCGGAGGAGACGTGTTACCTGATCAATGGAAGTACCTCTGGGATCTTGAGTGCAGTGCTTGGATGTACGCATAAAGATGGGCGGATCTTGATGGCCCGGAACTGCCACAAATCAGTATATGCGGCGGTATATATGAATGCATTGGAGCCTGTCTATATTTATCCGGAGTATGATACGGCAAATGGGTTAAACGGTGCAGTTGAGGCGGACAGGATCAGGGAGATCCTAAGAACAAATTCCATTCAGGCGGTTGTTATCACTTCACCGACCTATGACGGTGTGGTTTCAGATGTGAAGGCGATTGCAGAAGCGGCGCATGAATTTGGGGTCCCTCTGATTGTGGATGAGGCACATGGGGCGCATTTTGGGTTTCACCCATATTTTCCGGAAAATGCGAATCAGCGGGGGGCGGACGTGGTGATCCATAGTCTGCATAAGACGCTGCCGTCTCTGACACAGACGGCGTTGCTCCATATGAATGGAAGTCTGATAAACCGGGAGCGGATTCGGAAATATGTACATATGCTGCAAACAAGCAGTCCATCGTATGTACTGATGGCAAGCATGGACGAATGTATTCATTTTCTGGAGAAGCAGATATCTGGGAATGATGAAGCAACAAGTGACGTATCTGCCGGCGGACGAATAGGAAACGGTAAAACTGCATTTGATTTGTATTCAGAACGTCTGGAAAAGTTTAGAGCGGATCTTGGACAATTGGAGTGCCTGCATATTGTGAGAACGTCTTGTTATGACAGATCAAAAATTGTGATTTCTACGCGGGGAACGGCATACAGCGGCAGGCAGTTATATGAAGAGCTGCTTACGACATATCATTTACAGATGGAAATGGCATCCCGGGAGTATGTGCTGGCAATGACAAGTGTATGTGATACAGAAGAAGGTTTTGAGAGATTAAAACAGGCTTTGTTTGAGATTGATGGGCGAATGAAAGAGGTGAAAAAGAGGCAGACGAGAGATTATAAAGGGAAGTTTTGCATGGGATTGGAGAGTAAGATTATAGAAGGTATGGAGACGGCAAAAGGTGAGGTATCTATGGCTTTGCCTCATCTGGAAAGGTTTTGCACAAGCGCACAGGCGGAGATTCTGGCTGAGCAGAAGGAGCAAACAAAGCTGTGTCCGGTAAAGGAGAGTGCGGGGGCGGTGGCGTTGGAATACGCCTATGTTTACCCGCCGGGAATTCCGCTTATTGTACCAGGAGAGCGGATCAGCCATGAAATCATAAAATTATTATATCAATATATGGATATGGGATTTGATATTGAAGGACTGCAGGAAGAGAAAATGATTTATATATATGACAGGTAATGATATGCTAAGAAAGAGTGAAAGAGAAAACCAGATGCCAGGCATAGGTAAAAGCAGATAAAAGGAAAATAGATATGGGAAAAATTTTTTATGTTATGGGAAAGAGTTCCTCTGGAAAGGATTCGATTTTTAAGGAAATAAAAAAAAGAATGCCTGAACTGAAGGACATTGTTTTGTATACAACCCGTCCGATCCGGGAGGGAGAGACGGATGGATTGGAATATCATTTTGTAGGGGAGGACACATTGCGTGAGATGGAGGCAAGGGGCTGTGTTATTGAGCAAAGGACTTACCATACAAAATGCGGGATCTGGCGTTACTTTACAGCTAGTGATGGTCAGGTGGACTTGGAAACGAAGAACTATCTGGTAATCGGCACATTGGAGTCTTATGAGGCAATGAAGCTGTATTTTGGTGAGGAAGCTGTTGTACCATTATATGTGGAGGTGGAGGACGGACTTCGGTTATTCCGGGCACTTGAGAGGGAACGGCAGCAGGCGGAGCCGAAGTATGCGGAAATGTGCAGGCGTTTTCTGGCGGATCTGGAAGATTTTTCAGAAGAGAATCTGGAGAAAGCCAGCATAAAGAAACGATTTACAAATGTAGAGTTTGCGGCTTGTGTGCAAGAAATAATGGATTATATGCTACAGTTCTGTTAGGTCTGTGTATTTACTGGGGTGAAAGAGCGGATTCTATTTCTCCAACACACGTTTTTACGGACTTTGCAGTAAATGCAAAGTGCTATGCTGAACTGTTACTAAGAATTCTTTATGTTAGGATTTACGGGGTATCTCTTGCATAAAAAATATGATATACTGTCTATATACATATATATGCGCCATGAAGGGCTGTAATGAAATCATAGTGTATAAGTATGTATAGAAACCAAAAGTAGCAGAAAACAGACAGCAGGTGATCGAATGGGTGGATTTAAGGATGTAGTTGGACATAAGAATATTATTCAATATATTGGAAATGCGGTGACTGCCGATGCTGTTTCACACGCATATATTTTTAATGGGGAGAGAGGTTCGGGCAAGAAGCTGCTGGCGAGTTTGTTTGCCATGAGTCTGCAGTGCCGGAACCGTGATGAGGACGGTGATGCGTGCGGTAAGTGTCAGTCCTGTAAGCAGGCGATTAGCGGCAACCAACCGGATATTATTAAGGTGACGCATGAGAAGCCGACGACGATCAGTGTAGATGATATCCGTGAGCAGGTGAATAATGATATTGTGATCAAGCCGTACAGCAGCCGATATAAGATTTATATTATTCCCGAAGCGGACATGATGAGTGTGCAGGCACAGAACGCACTGCTTAAGACAATTGAAGAGCCGCCGGAGTATGCAGTTCTGATTCTTCTGACGGAGAATGCAGAGACACTTCTCCCGACGATCCGTTCCAGATGCGTTATGATGAGACTGCGTAATATCAAAGACAAGCTGGTTAAGAAGTATTTGATGGAGCAGATGGAGATTCCGGATTATAAGGCGGATATCTGTGTTGCATTTGCACAGGGCAATATGGGTAAGGCAATTGAGCTGGCAACCTCTGAGCATTTTAATGAGATCAAGGAAGAAGCAGTACATTTACTTCGGAATATCAATGATATGCAGGTAGAAGAATTGATGGCTGCTGTGAAAAAGTGCTCGGCTTATAAACTGGAAATCAATGATTATCTGGATGTTATCGCAGTATGGTACCGGGATGTGCTTATTTTTAAGGCTACTAAGAATGTGGACAGAGTTGTTTTTTCTGACCAGTTGAAGCATATCAGGGAGCGGGCGAATAAGAGTTCTTATGAGGGAATCGAGAATATTTTAGAGGGTCTGGAAAAGGCAAAGGCAAGATTAAAGGCAAATGTTAATTTTGAGTTGACGATGGAATTGCTTTTATTGACAATAAAGGAGAACTAGAAGAATGGTGAAAGTAATTGGCGTGAGATTCCGCGTGGCGGGAAAGATTTATTTTTTCTCACCGGGCAATCTGGAAATAAGGCAGGGAGACTGTGTCATTGTGGAGACTGCCCGCGGAGTTGAATACGGACGAGTAGTAAGCGGACCGAAGGAAGTGGCTGAAGAAGAGGTTGTGCAGCCGCTGAAGTCAGTGATTCGCCTGGCAACAGAGCAGGATGAGAAGAATGAGGTAAAGAACCGGGAGAAGGAGAAGGAAGCATTCCGGATCTGTCAGGAAAAGATCCGCAAACACAATCTGGAAATGAAGCTGATTGATGCGGAGTATACGTTTGACAATAATAAGGTATTATTTTACTTTACGGCTGATGGAAGAATTGATTTCCGTGAGTTAGTAAAGGATTTGGCAGCAGTATTCCGTACAAGAATAGAACTGAGACAGATCGGTGTCCGTGATGAGACGAAGATCCGCGGCGGTATTGGCATTTGCGGAAGACCGTTGTGCTGCAGCACCTATTTGTCTGAGTTTGCAGCAGTATCTATTAAGATGGCAAAGGAACAGAATTTATCATTGAATCCGAGTAAGATTTCTGGTGTGTGCGGCAGACTGATGTGTTGTCTGACAAATGAGGAAGAGACATATGAGGAATTGAACAGTCAGCTTCCGTCTGTGGGGGACATGGTGACGACACCAGAGGGACTGAGTGGTAACGTACATTCTCTAAGCGTGCTTCGTAAGCAGGTAAAGGTGATTGTGAATCTGGAAAATGATGAGAAAGAGATCCGGGAATATAAGGCAGACGAACTGAAGTTCAAACCGAGACGAAAGAAAGCGAAAGTGTCTAAGGAAGAGATGAAGAAGCTGGAGGCGCTGGAGAAAGAATAATGGAGAAAAGGATTGAGGGATGTAGGGAGTTTGAGGCGGACTTGTCCGCTTTGTTACTGTCAAGTAAGAAGGCTTAGAAAGAAATAGAAAATGAAAGAAACAGAGAAGATGCAGATGGTGGATCTGCTTCCGGGTGAGCGGCTGGATGATCTGCAGTTAAGCGGTTATTATATCATTCAGGATCCGGCGAGATTTTGCTTTGGTGTGGATGCTGTCATGCTGACAGATTTTGCAAGGGTGAAGCCGGGAGAGCAGGTGCTAGATCTGGGGACCGGGACAGGAGTAATTCCGATTTTGCTTTCGGCGAAGACGAAGGGAAAGCATTTTACAGGATTGGAAATACAGCCGGAGAGTGCGGACATGGCACGGAGAAGTGCGGCATATAACCATCTGGAAGAAAAAGTGGAAATTGTGACAGGGGATATCAAAGAGGCGGCGGACAGGTTCGGAACTGCCTCTTTTGATGTGATTACGGCTAATCCGCCGTATATGTTAAATGAACATGGTTTGAAAAATGCAGCGGATGCCAAAACAATTGCGCGCCATGAGATTTTGTGTACGCTGGATGATATTTTGCGTGAGAGTGCAAAGTTGTTAAAAGAGAGCAGGGGACGGTTCTATATGATTCACAAGCCGTTCCGGCTGGTGGAAATTTTGACGAAAATGTGTCAGTATAAGATTGAGCCGAAACGGATTCAGTTTGTGCATCCGCATATACATAAAGAACCGACGATGGTTCTGATTGAAGGTTTGAAAGGGGGAAAGTCACGGGTGACCGTGGAGCCTCCTATCGTAATGTATACATTATCGGACAAAGTCCGCCCGCCAAAGGCATGAATTATGGGATGCCCGGATGGGTATGAGTAAAGAAAGTAAGAGTGGGAAATATGCCAGGAACATTATATTTATGTGCAACACCGATTGGGAATCTGGAAGATATGACATTCCGCGTGATCCGTACGCTAAAAGAAGTAGATTTGATTGCGGCAGAGGATACGAGGAATAGTATAAAATTGTTGAATCATTTTGAAATTCAGACTCCGATGACAAGTTATCATGAATTCAATAAATATGAAAAGGGCAGAAAGCTGGTAGAAAAGCTTTTGGAGGGACAGAACATCGCTCTGATCACGGATGCGGGTACACCGGGAATTTCTGATCCGGGGGAAGAACTGGTGCAGATGTGCTATGAGGAAGAGATAGCCGTGACATCTTTGCCGGGGGCAGCAGCCTGTGTGACTGCGCTGACGATGTCCGGACTTTCTACAAGGCGGTTTGCCTTTGAAGCGTTTCTGCCGACAGATAAAAAAGAACGGGAAGCAGTTCTTGGGGAAATGGAACATGAAACACGTACGATCGTGATGTATGAGGCTCCTCACCGGCTGGTCAGAACCTTGAAATTGTTAGAAGAACGTCTGGGTCAAGAGAGAAAGATCACGGTGTGCCGGGAGCTGACGAAGCGGTATGAAACAGCACTTCGTTCTACGATTGGCGAGGCGCTTGCCTACTATGAGGCGAATGATCCGAAAGGAGAATGTGTGCTGGTGATTGCCGGACGGAGCCGTGAGGAAATGCGATTGGAAGAGCAGGCACGCTGGGAAGAGATGAGTCTGGGAGAACATATGGAACATTATCTGTCTCAGGGGATCAGCAGGAAGGATGCAATGAAGATGGTTGCTAAAGACAGGGGTGTGCCGAAGAGAGAGATTTATAATCAGTTGGAGAAAGATTAATTAGAAGATATAGACAGAAACTGATTGTTTAGAAATATTCTGAGGAAAAAATGGTAAAGACTGGCAGAAATATTATTTGAGAAAAATTTCTGTCAGTCTTTTAAATTTTGTATTAAGAAAGAGCTTTTAAATGATTTGACTTGTTATTTAAAAAAAGTTACAATTGAAAAATGAAGATTTATGTTTAAAGTAAAGCAGCGCTTCTTGAGAAATTTAGACATATTTTAGGAAAAAAGAGGACATCACATATGGCAATTGAAGATTTAGTCAGGGCAAATTATCGAAAATTAAACGAGAATGATCTGCACATATGGAAATATATTGACAATCATCGAGAGGAATGCTGCCGCTGCACGATCGAGGAACTTGCAAAAAACTGTAATGTTTCGAGAACAACGATTTTGCGTTTTGCAAAGAAACTTTCGATGGATGGATTCAGTGAATTAAAGATTCATATGAAAATGGAACGCAACAAAAAGAGCATTCCAATCCGGAATATCACGAAGCTTGTGTGTGATGATTACCGGAAGCGAATCGATGAGATGGAAAAAAATGAGTATACGAATATCTGCCGATGTATATATGAAGCGAAACGGATTTTTGTATATGGTTCAGGAGCGGTTCAATCTTTTGTGGCAAAAGAATTTAAGCGGGCTTTTTTGTCTGCGAAAATCTGCATGAATCTGATCGAGGGCGGAAAAGGAGAGCGTGAGTTGATCATGGATATTCTCCAGGAAGGGGATCTTGTCATTATTGTATCACTCTCAGGAGAATCAAATCATGTGGTTGAATTTGCAAAAAGCCTTAGGATGAAGGACGTTAAGATTATTTCTATGACCAAGTTGAAGAACAATACGCTTGCACAAATGAGAGATGAGAATCTTTATATCAATACATCGACAGTTGGAACATCTTATATTCAGAATTACGAGACAACAACTTTGTTTTTTATGACAGTAGAGCTTCTTTTGATCAAATATTTAATTTATCAGGAAAAACGATGTGAAGAATTGGTTTTTTAGAATAAAGCAGACAAGGCGGCAGGCTTATCAGCCGCCCTTTTTTTGTTCTATAGGAAACTTCTCCGAATTTTCCTATAGAACAAAAACCCTCCGGGGGATGCGCACTGCGGCGTATGAGGTAGATGTCGCAATGCGACCGCCGCAGGCGCGAGTTTCGCAAGCGAAACTCTTTATTCTATAGAAAAGGTGTGAAATATCACAGGTATATGTGAAAAAATTCAAAATTTCAGCAGTATCCCTAAAGGTGCCAAAGCTATTGATTTAAGTAAAAAATGACGTTATGCTTATGCCATCAAGAAAAACATCTGATCGGAATGTAAAAAATTGATAGGAAATGAATAGGAAAAAGAGCTGATTTGAAGGAGGAAACACGTTATGATGCAGAAGATTCAACGATTTGGCGGTGCAATGTTCACCCCGGTCCTGCTTTTCGCATTTGCAGGAATTATGGCTGGTATCTCTACATTGTGCATGAATGAACAGATTTTAGGAACTTTGGCAAATGCTGACGGAATGTGGTATCAGTTATGGAATATTATCAATCAGGGTTCGTGGACGGTATTCAGAAATATGCCGCTCGTATTTGCAGTAGGGCTGCCGGTGGGATTGGCAAAGAAGCAAAATGCCCGTGCCTGTCTGGAAGCATTGGTTATCTACCTTACATTTAACTATTTTGTAAATACGATCCTGACACAGTGGGGACCGTTTTTCGGAGTCGATTTCACACAGGAAGCAGTAAGCGGTTCAGGACTTGCCCTTGTAGCAGGAATCAAGACATTGGATATGGGAATGATGGGAGCAATTCTTGTAGCGGCAATTGTTGTATGGATCCATAACCGTTATTTTGACACACGGCTTCCGGAGTTTTTGGGAATCTTTAAGGGATCTACATTTGTTTACATCATAGGATTTTTTGTGATGATACCGGTTGCATTTGTAGCCGCTTTGATCTGGCCGAAAGTACAGCATGCGATCGGTGCACTGCAGGTATTTCTGGCAAGCTCAGGGGCTGCCGGAGTTGGAATTTACTCCTTCTTAAACAGAATTTTGATTCCGACAGGTCTTCATCACTTTGTATATTCTCCATTCTTATATGACAATGTGGCAGTACAGGGAGGAATCGTTGCTTACTGGACACAGCATATGGCAGAATTTGCAGCATCGGGACTTCCGCTGAAAGAGTTGTTCCCACAAGGGGGATTTGCTCTTTACGGAATGGAGAAAATCTTTGGTTCCATTGGAATAGCACTTGCCTTTTATAAAACAGCAAAGCCGGAGCGAAAGAAGAATGTTGCCGGACTTTTGATTCCCATCACGTTAACTGCAGTTGTTGCAGGTGTGACGGAGCCGCTTGAATTTACTTTTTTATTTATCTGTCCGCCGTTGTTTGCACTGCATTCTGTACTGGCCGGTATTATGGATATGGTAACCTATATGGTCGGTGTTGTTGGCAACTTTGCCGGAGGTCTGATCGAGTTTATCGCCATCAACTGGATACCGATGGGCGGCGCTTACTACATGACTTATGTTAAACAGATTATTGTGGGAATTGTATTTATCGGAATTTACTATATTATATTCAAGACAGTTATCTTGAAATTTGACATCAAAACACCAGGGCGTGAAGACGGTGAAGAAGAGACAAAGTTCTATTCAAAAGCGGATTATAAAGAAAAGACAGGAAGCGGAAAGGGAAATTCATTTACACAGCGTGCACAGGATTTCTTGGATGAGCTGGGCGGCGCTGGAAATATTGAGGATGTAACAAATTGTGCGACAAGACTTCGCGTATCTGTAAAGGATGTATCACTTGTACAGGATCCGGCTTCATTTAAGGCATCCGGCGCTCATGGGCTTGTAGTAAAGGGAAATGCGATTCAGGTCATCGTCGGTATGGATGTCGCAAATGTAAGAGATGAATTTGAAGCGCTGTTGGCAGGCGGAGAAAGTTCTGCAGCAAAGCAGAAGAAAATCCTGCATCTTGGGACTCCCGCAGAGGGAACGGTTTTACCGCTGGAAGAGATGAAGGACGAGGCATTTGCATCAGGAAGCCTTGGGCTTGGTGTGGCTGTAGTACCATCAGGAAATACGGTACATGCTCCGGCAGATGTAGAAGTGACAATGCTCTTTGATACAAAACACGCAGTCGGAATGGTGACAGAGGATGGTGTGGAGATTCTCATTCATATTGGAATCGACACAGTACAGCTGGATGGAAAAGGCTTTACCGCTCATGTGAGCAATGGCGATAAGGTGAAAAAAGGAGAGAAATTAATTACATTTGACAAGGAATTACTTGAAAAAGAAGGTTATGATACGACGATAGCCGTGCTTGTAACAAACGCGGACCAGTATGAAAAGGTAGCAGTTCTTCTAGGTGAGGCAAAAGCCGGAGAACAATGTATCGAAATCAAATAAATTAAGAAGCTTACAAAAAGAAAGGAAGTTATATCATGAGAAAATATTCTATTACAGTAGCAGGCGGCGGAAGTACATTTACACCGGGAATTGTATTAATGTTGTTAGATCATCAGGACAGATTTCCGATTCGTCAGATCAAATTTTATGATAATGACGCAGAACGTCAGGAAACAGTTGCGAAAGCATGCGAGATTTATTTGAAGGAAAATGCGCCTGACATTGTATTTTCTTATACAACAGACCCGGAAACTGCATTTACAGATATTGACTTTGTGCTTGCGCATATTCGTGTCGGAAAATATGCAATGCGTGAACTGGATGAAAAGATTCCGTTGAAATACGGAGTAGTAGGACAGGAGACATGCGGCCCCGGAGGTCTTGCATATGGTATGCGTTCCATCGGCGGTGTGATCGAGATTTTGGATTATATGGAAAAATATTCTCCGAATGCGTGGATGCTGAATTATTCAAATCCGGCAGCAATTGTAGCAGAGGCGACAAGAAGACTTCGTCCGAATTCCAAGATTTTGAATATCTGTGATATGCCGATCGATCTGGAGGAAAAGATGGCCTCTATGTGTGGTATCACATCCAGAAAAGAAATGATGGTTTCTTACTATGGATTGAATCACTTTGGATGGTGGTCAAAGATTTACGATAAGGACGGAAATGATCTAATGCCGAAAATACGCGAGCATGTAAAAGAGAATGGCTTTGCAGATGCGCTTTCTGAGACAAATCAGCATGTAGATCAGAGTTGGAGAGAGACGTTTACAAAGGCAAAAGATGTCTATGCTCTTGATCCGGAGACGATTCCGAACACATACTTGAAATACTATCTGTACCCGGACTATGTAGTAGAGCATTCCAACCCGGAGTACACCCGTGCAAATGAAGTTATGGACGGCCGTGAGAAACAGGTATTCGGAGCATGCCATCGGATTATTGAAAAGGGAACGGCAAAAGACGGCGGATTTGAAGCAGACGTACATGCATCTTATATTGTAGACCTTGCCTGTGCGATCGCTGAAAATACAAGGGAACGATTCCTTTTAATCGTGCCGAACGAAGGCGCTGTTGAGAATTTTGACCGCACCGCGATGGTAGAAATTCCATGTATCGTAGGAAGCAACGGATATGAAAGAATCTGTCAGGGAAGCATTCCGCAGTTCCAGAAAGGGCTGATGGAACAGCAGGTAAGCGTAGAAAAACTTGCGGTAGAAGCCTGGATCGAAGGAAGCTATCAGAAAATGTGGCAGGCATTGACGTTGTCCAAGACTGTTCCGAGTGCAGGTGTGGCAAAACAGATTTTAGATGATCTGATCGAGGCAAACAAAGGATACTGGCCGGAATTAAATTAATTATTTTGTGCAATCGGATAGATATAGAAAGTAAATAAAGGCTGTATAAAATTTCAATAAGTAAATTTTATACAGCCTCTTTGCTGTCAGGCATGCAGTAAAACAATCTGGTGGACTGCTTTGAGTTATTAAGCTGCCGTTAAGGTTATTCCCATTGTACTTTAAGCTTCCTTTGCTATACTGTCTATAAGAAAAGGAAGTGGATTCAAAAGAAGGAGGTCATAACATGAATAAATGGACGAGAAAAAAAATGAAGGAGATAGGAAAATCCCGGATGAAAGCCAATTATTGGAAGTCGCTGCTTGTGGCTGTTCTGCTTGTGGCGATCGTAGGAATGGGAACCGCAGGGGCAGCAGGTAATGGTAATGATCGGTATAGGGATATGTACGGAGATAGTATATCGGCAAGTGTGACAGAAGTAGAAGGTATATCAGATGATAACACAGATATATGGGAAGAGTATAGCAGGAATACAAGCAGAATTGTTATGATCGTTGTTTTAATAATCGTTTTACTGTTCATGCTGACAGTGGCCCTGCTGTTCAATATATTTGTCGGTAATCCAGTGTTTGTAGGCGGCTCCAGATTTTTCTATCAGAATCTGGATAAAAATGCAGATGTAAAAGAAATATGCTATACTTTTGACAGAGGTTATAAAAATGCCGTGAAGACCATGTTCTTCCGGGATTTGTATACGTTTTTATGGACGCTTTTATTCATAATACCGGGCATATGTAAATACTATGAATACAGTATAATTCCGTATCTGCTGGCAGAGAATGAAAATATGACGAAGGAAGAAGCATTTGCAGAGAGCAGACGGCTGATGAAGGGAAATAAATGGCGTGCATTTGTGCTGGATCTGTCTTTCATTCCGTGGCTATTCCTGAGTGCGGTTACATTAGGTATGGTGGGAGTGTTCTATGTAACTCCGTATATGTACAGCACGGGAGCGGCATTTTATCAGGCATTGAAAGAGGAAGACTTGTTCCGTATTGCTTCTGAAAATGAGTAGGAAGATGTAAGCAGGAAAAGAGACTAAAAGCAGTAGTGATCTGTATAAGGATTCGTATAATATAGAGGAAGAGAAAATGGGGTATCGAATATTAATTGCAGATGATGAGCCGGAAATTCGGGAGTTATTCCGGCTTTATCTGGAAAAAGATGGTTACGAGGTTTTGGAAGCCGGGGACGGTCTGCAGGTTCTTAAAATTTTGAAAACAGAGAAAATAGATTTACTCTTGCTGGACATCATGATGCCGGGCCTGGATGGATTTGCCGTATTAAGACAGGTACGAAAAGAGAACAATATTCCGGTATTGATTTTGTCCGCAAGAGATACAGATGCGGATAAGATTTTGGGACTGGATCTGGGAGCAGATGATTATCTTACGAAGCCAATTAACCCGCTGGAAGCGGTTGCAAGGGTCAATTCCAACATCCGCCGTTTTTATGCCTTAGGGTCGCATGGCGGGGGGAAGGATGTTCATGTTCTGGAAATCCGGGACTTGAAGCTGGATCTGGACGAATGCAGTCTTTACAGAGGCGGGGAAGAAATTGTGCTGACTTCTGTGGAGTACCGTTTGATGCGGCTATTTCTGGAGAATCCGGGAAAGGTATTTACCAAGGAGCAGATATTCCGGGCTGGCTGGAACTGTGAATATATGGAAGACGACAACAATGTGATGGTCTGTATCAGTAAGCTGCGGGCGAAGCTGTCAGATGATGCCAATCACTATATCCGGACAATCCGGGGGCTTGGATACAGATTTGAGAAAGCCTGATGTGAGATACATACAGGCATCAGCATTGTCAGGGATACAAAATGTGATAACTGATATTTGATAAATTCTAAAGGCTATAAAAATGAGAGGAGGAAGAGCAGTATGTCGAAGAAGACAGAGAAACTGAAAGACTATTTTATCCTGCGGCTCTTTGTCGTAATGCTCTTTATCCTGATCAGTGAGAGCCTTGTAAATTTGTTGATCTCACAGGCATTTTTCCCTGTGATTGGAGAAAGTCTGGGGATAGACATACTGGCGGACAATCTGACTATGCTGGAGAGAATGGGGATTTTGTTCCGTCTTCTTTTGTATCTTGCAGGAGAATGCTTCTATTCGGCAGTTATGAGTATACTGCCGCCGCCGATTCTGGTAGTTGCACGGCGTTTTTTGGATCATGCAAAGATAGCAGACATTCTTCCTGTATCGGGAAAAACAGGAGGACTTTTACTAATGGCGGTGACGGTGTCGTTGATATTATATTTGCTGCCGTATGTAATCGGAATCATTGCATATAGTCTGATGGTAGTACATAAAGTGGAGGAAATCCGTGAACATGACAGAGCACAGAGGGAAGCATATATTCAGAAACGAAATCTTCTGCTTTCTGACATTACCCATGATCTGAAGACACCGATTATGACAATCAGCGGATATGCTCAGGTGTTGAGCGAAGGGATGGCCGAGACACCGGAGAAACAGCGGGAATATCTGGGGGCAATTTATGCGAAGTCTCTGCAAATGAACCGGCTGATCACGGTGCTTTTTGACTATGTTAAGCTGGACAGTGACGGATTTGAATTGAAAAAAGAGGGCGTCGATCTGTCGGAATTTGTGCGGGAAGTCAGTGCGGAAATGTATACCGATATTGAAACTGCGGGGCTGTATCTAGACGTAAAAGTTCCGCAGACGAAATGTTTTGCCAGGATTGATAGATCCCAGTTTGCCCGGGTGGTGGTGAATTTACTTTCCAATGCAGTGAAACACAATCCTGTAAAGACTCGCATAGGGATTTCATTGACGGAAGTGTGGAAGGATCAAAAGCAGAATATGAAAAACAGTGAGGGAAGGATTGAGCCGGGAAGAGAAATGTGGCGGATCCAGATTGCAGATACAGGCGAGGAAATAGAAGAATATCTGACAGAGCATTTGTTTGATCCTTTTGTAATGGGAGATGCGTCCAGAAACAGAGCCGGAAGTGGATTGGGACTGAGTATTGCTGCTAAAATTGTGGAAATGCATGGCGGCAGGCTGTCATTGGAACAGCCTGCGGAAGCGCCCTACAGAAAAGCATTTTGTATTGATCTGCCAAAGGAAAAAGATTGGTCGGACACCTTGCGGCACAGTGCAAGGTGCCGTATAAACAGTAACGAAAACATATAGCTGTAGTTTAATAGATTAAACTGCGCATTGTTTTGCCTAACTGGATATGATAAAATAGAAACAGTAAAAGGAATGTGAGGTATCCGGTTATGGCAAGTCTGACATTAAAAAATCTTAATAAAATATATCCAAACGGTTTTGTATCTGTTAAGGATGTATCTCTCCATATCCCGGACGGAGAATTTGTTACTTTTCACGGTCCAAGCGGCTGTGGTAAGTCCACGATTCTCCGTATGATCGGCGGATTGGAGGATATCACTTCAGGAGAGATCTATCTGGGAGAGGATCTGCTCAATGAGATTCTGCCCCGTGACAGACAGATCGCAATGGCATTTCAGAATTATGCACTGTACAAGCATTTCAATGTATATGATAATATGGCGCTTGGATTGAAGCTCCGTAATATGCCGAAAAATGTCATTGACAGCCGTGTCAAAACGGCAGCAGAGTTTCTTGGAATCGGGAACATTCTGGATAAGAAAATTAAAGCAATTACAGATTCACAGAAGCAGAAAGCAGCACTTGGAAGAGCAATTGTATTTCAACCGAAGGCGCTTCTGCTGGACGAGGATTTTGCACAAAATAACGAGAAGCTTCGTTCAGAGATGCTTCGGGATGTAAAGAGGATTCATCGCAAGCTGGGAATGACAATTCTTTATGTAACGAATGATTACGATGAGGCGATCACCCTTGCGACAAAGGTTGTTTTTATGAAGGATGGCGAGATTACGGAAGTGAAATAGTTTCATGCCATCATCCCGGCAAGGATTACACTAGCGACAAGACCCGCGAACGTTGCCAGCAGGGCGCCCGGCAATGTGTAGCGGGTTTTTGTGACTTTGGCGGTCATAAAATAGACGCTCATTGTATAAAAAATTGTTTCAGTGCAGGACATGGAGATGGATGCAATCAGTCCAATCCGGGAATCTGTTCCATACTCCTTGAAAATGTCTAAAAGCAGTCCGGTGGCTGCTGAAGAGGAAAACATTTTCACAAGGGTAAGAGGAACAAGGGAACCTGGGAATCCGATGTATGCTGTGAAATGTCCGATAACCCGGGAAATAAAGTCTAAAAAGCCGGAGGCACGCAAGATTCCAACAGCGACCATCAAGCCGATGAGTGTGGGCATGATTTTGATAACGGTGAGGAAACCGCTGCGGGCGCCTTTGATAAAGTTATCGTATACATTCGTTCCCATCAGGATGCCGTAGGCAACGATGGCGAGAATGATAAAAGGAACAATGAAGTCGGAAATATATAAGAAAAACTGCATGGCTGTTCTCCGTGAAAGTATAAGTTTGTTTTATGTATATGACAGAGATGTGAAAAGTATGTAACAGTTCAGCCTTCGGCTTCCTGTTACAGGCATCAAGCCATGCAAAACCACTTCGTGGTGGCTTGATGCAT
>NZ_CALPDG010000047.1 GCF_943193195.1 Mediterraneibacter agrestimuris
TGTTTGTCTTCGGCAACGAAGTCGCCAGAGTCATTATCGTTCCAAACGATACCACAGTATTTTGCGAGGGCATTGGCATTAGGAAAAGCTTTAATGGAGCCCATCTCAGCTAAGATACCGGCTGAATAAACTTTACCGATTCCGGGAATGGAATTCAGTACCGTGTACTCGTCAGGGTTTAAGCCCTGAACTGTTTGAAGGATTGCTTTATCAATCGCTTTGAGTTCTCTTTCAAAGGAACTGATACAGTTAAAGGAAGAAGCGATTGAGATAGTAAGCGGCTCGTAGAGACATTTATCAAGCCGGTATGAGTTACGGGCTGCAGCCTGTAAAATCTTTGCAGTTTCTTCCGGATCAGCGATGCGCCCTCTGCTCTTAGAGTTAATAAAAGCGACAAGGTCTTCCAGTGATGAATTAACGATGGGAAATATGTTCGTTATTTGCGTTTGGATGCAGAGCAGCTTCCTATTCTGTGTGCGGCCAGCCGGGAAATCCCAAGGCAACTTCGGAAGATGTTGTGGGATAGGAAAGAAAGTTTATCTGCTATTTTAACCAGCGGAACACTAAAGGCGGGAGCAGGGTTTGCCAGAACCAGGCAGATTACTGGGCTGGAAGGAAGAGCAGGAGTGCAGGAATATGTGGCGGAGTCTCCATTTTCCTATGAGCGGAACTGCTTGTTATATCTGCCAAAGACATTGAAGCGTTGGAAAAGAGGGAGCCGGGAAGAGGCGGCGATGGTGGCAAATCACATTCACTCCCTGATTTGTTCCACTTACGGGCATACGCTGGTGCTGTTTACTTCTTATACGCTTATGGGAAGTGTGTACCAGATTTTAAGAGATAACCTGCCGTTTCCTATGGTGGAAGTATGGAGACATTCTCAGGAAGAAATCCAGCGGTTTAAGACCATGGAGAATGCGGTGTTGTTTGCAGCCGGCTCCTGTTGGGAAGGTGTAGACTTTCCGGGGGATATGGTGTCTTCCCTCATCATTGTGAAACTGCCTTTTGCAGTACCGGATCCCATCAGCGAAGCGGAGAAGGACACGTATGATTCTTTGGAATCCTATATTCAGTCTATCATTGTGCCGGATATGCAGAAGAAATTGCGCCAGAGATTTGGAAGAGCCATCCGGACGGAAACGGATACCTGCGTGGTGTCTATTTTAGATATCCGGGCAGGAAAAGGCGGCAGGTACCATGAAGAAGTGTTGTCTGCCCTTCCGCTATGCCAAATGGCAGAGGAACTGAAAGATGTGCAGGACTTTATCCGTAGTCGAAAAAGTGTAGAGTATTATCTGTAACAGGAAGAATCCCTTTTCCGGTCTTGTTGGTTGTGCTTGCTTTTTAGACGCTTTCGTTGGAAAAGTTTAGTACAGTTTTTGGGGCGGTTTTAGAGGGATTGTTGGTATTGATGAATAGATATTTTGGCATGAAGTGAGTATACTGTGCATAGCGTTAGAGGAAAGGAAGGTGAGTAAAATGGCACGATATGCAGTGGAACATATCTGGGAAGGAAAACGAGAATATTTTTTAATCCGGGATCATCAGAGCTGGCAGATGGTGCTGCTCCCATCGAAATATCTGACGCATTTAATCAAAGCAAACCGTTCCCCGAATACCGTTGGCCGCAGGGCGAAATCCATTCGGTTCTATTTAGAATATTTGGACGAAACAGAGATGGGACTATCCCATGTGGCGGAACTGGAATTCCAGGAACAATATGAACATTATGTGGGATTTCTCCGCTGGCTGAAAGTCGGAAATCATTTGCATGAAAAGAAAGAGAAATTGCCAAGCAATAAAACCTGTAATGCGTACTTAAAAGACGTGTTCAGGTTTTTCTGTTTTTTGGAGCTGGAAGCAGATATGGAAAGGCTGAAGGTGTTATATTATGACAGCTTTACCACCCATGATTCTATAGGTGTGAAACGGAAACTTAGATTCCGGTTATTCAATGGATATTTGAAAGAGGAAGAACGAAATGTCCGTCCGGCAGAGCATAATGAGATTATAGAACTTTTAAAGCAGTGTACCAACTGTAGAGACCAACTTCTTATCATGTTGCTGGCAGAGACAGGCTACCGGATTGGTGAGATTTTAGGTGTGGATTATACCAGAGATATTGATTATGACAGACGCACCATCCGGGTATTTTTCCGGGATGACAATGAGAACAAGGCAAGGGCAAAGAATGCGGCATACCGAAGATCCAAAGTAAGCGATGCTACCTTCCAATTTTTATTATTTTATCTGTCTAAGTACCGGGAACTTCTGCAGCACCAGCAGATGCTGTTTGTAAACATTGAAGGAGAGACTAAGGGAAAAGCACTGCAAGTAGATGCAGTCTACCGAATGTTAGAGCGGATGGAGAAAAAGACAGGCATCCATACAACGCCCCATATGCTGCGGAGATATTTTGGAAATATGAGACGGGATGCCGGGTGGCCGCTGGAAATGATCAGCGAAGCGTATGGACATAAACATATCGATACAACCATTAAATATCTGAACATTGTGGATGACCAGCTCATTGAAGCCAGCGATCAATACTACGCAAAACATTCTGCCCTTTATGATGTGGAGAAACTCCTGTAGGAGGTGAAGAACATGCCCGCTTATCAATTACATATTTATGAACAACAGGAAGAGCGGGAAGCACTGGAACAAAGAATCTGTGAGCAGGTGGATACCTGTACAGAGATAAAAGGGACGATTCGAAACCGGGTGAAGAAGTTCCTGATAGAAAAGGGAATTACTGATATTTCGGAAATAGACGTAGACTTAAGAATCCGGTATGAAGCGTATCTGAAAAGGAACGAAACCGTTCATGCACCGATTACCTGTCTGCGGGGATTTGACAGAATCGTCATTCATCGGATGAAAGAAGAGATGCGGACTCTGGCAGGGCAAAGAAAATATAGTACAGAGTATCGTGACCAGTGGCTATGCCTCACCCATTATCCGAAGGTGGAAATCGCAGAATCCTTTCTTGCTAGCAAGGATGGGAAGGAACTGTTATGGAATTTTACATTGGAGTGTCCAAGAAATGTAAAGATGCAGATTTTTAAAGTGCTGAAAGAGGTAATCCATACCTACGAAGGCTGGATGCGAAAAGAGAAATTGTTGGCACTGCAAAGATTTTATCAATTCTGTGTGGAGAACCAAGTGGCTGATATCGAGACCATGACACTGGCAGAAGAACAGAGATTCGGACATGAATTATCGGAGCATTTCACCGGGAAAAAGAAAAGTACTGTATTTGGCATCATACGGATGAGCAGAAAAATCTTATTTTTGCAGGCAACGGAAATCCATTGGAAAGCAAACATGTGGTTTTTGGAACGTTTTCATTTTTCTAAAGAACGTATGAATCCAAGCAAGCCGGTGGAATGGATATCCTTTAAAGAGGTGACGAATCTGGAAAATCAAAAGATTTTGCAAAAGTATTCGAGGTATCTGTTTGGAATTACAGATTTATCTATCAGCACCATCCGAATCAAGCTATTGGAGCTTCGCACGTTTTTAGTACATTTTAATGGAGAAGAAAAACCAATTTATGTAATGGAAGCCAAGAAAATTCAGGCATATCTGGAAAGAATCCGGAATCAGGATACTCGTGAGGCTACAGCCAATGCGCGGATTTTTATGCTCCTGCAGTTTTATAATTTCCTTATAGTCAGAGGCTATCTAAAAAGGATTCCCTTCCGGTATGAGTACTACCTGCAGAAAGAAATAAATGTTCATAATGACCGAAGCGTACCGGGAAAGGTATATGTAGAAATATTGTCAAAGCTGGTATATTTTCCAGAGCATTTACGGCTGATGTTCCTGCATCTGTGGTGTGCCGGAATCCGGGGAAGTGAAGTCTGTACCCTGACAGGTGGTGACTATGAAGAGAAGAATGGGACTACTGGCTGAAAGTATATCAAGTGAAAATGAAAACTTATAAACGGATTCCCATTCCGGAAGCATTGTATCAGCTGGCACAGGTATACAAAAAGAAATATCAGATTAAACCGAAAGAATATCTGTTTCGGAATCAAAAGGGTGGGGCATTCCGTTATGGAACATTCCGGTATCAGATGTTGAAATATTGTGAAATAAATCAGATTGCAGATGGGGAATACATTTTCAAATCCCATGATTACCGCCATAACCTGGCTACGCTTTACTATGACAGCGGTATTTCCATCCAGGCAGTGAGGGATTATCTGGGACATGAATATGAAGAAATGACCAGACAGTATGTGGACTATATGCCCAAGAAACTGGAAAAAGCCAGTGAAGCATACTTTCAAGAAGAAAACCATAGCTTTGCGGCGGAACTGATGAAAGGAGAGTTCCATGAATAAGAAACTATATCTAATAGATTTGGACTGCTATACAAGAGCAGATGAGAAATGGAAAAAGGAAGTGAAGGAAACCCATTGTTTTGACTTGAACCTACTTCCAACGAAAGGTCTCCAAAAAGAATTCCGGGCATTTATTAAGGAACGCAGCAGGCAATATGCACTGACAACGATGATACAGGAAAGAATTTTATATCAGAGATTTTGCAGTATTCTGAGGGATAAGCATATCTGTGTAGAGAGTCTGCAGGAACTGGAATGGGAACAATGGTTGTTAAAACTCCGGAGCTGGCTTTTGGAACATGGGCAGAAACTGACATTGCAGGGGATCAGCGTATATGGAAAAGAAAAGACAATGCCATCTAGTCTGATTACTTATGTTCGGAAAGCGTATCGATTTGTGGAAGAGGAAGATGAGCGAGATGAGATAGAGAAAGATATTTGGAAATTAGAGAATCTAGACATTCCTTATAAAAAGAATCCGATTAAAAATTTTCAGACCTTGAATTTTACAACGATTGCCCAGAATGACTTACGGGAAGAAACGAAAAAGTCAGTCTATGAGCATTTACACCATGAAGCGATTGCTACCATCTTCAAAGAGCTGACAGCTATCCGGAGGTTATCCAAATATCTGGCAGAAAAATATCCCGATATCCATTCAGCAGAAGAATTGGATCGGGAATTGCTGGAAGAATATCTGACCTATCTTGCAACGGAAGCGGAGGGTGTGAATAATTACCGGACGGATCTTACAAAACTCCGAGGAGTGCTGGAAACCATCGGAAAGTTATATGGATATCCACATTTAGAAAGTTTATTCTTGACCAGTGACTTGCCCAAGCAGGTGCAGCCCAAAATAAAATCTTATTCAGAGAGTGAACTCATGCGCTTTAATGCAGCGCTTGCAGTACTGGAAGAACAGATCGAGCGGCTCATGGTCATCCATCAGATGCTGGGGACAAGAATTTCCGATACCCTTACTTTACAGACGGACTGCCTGTATCGGCAGGACGGGCATCCTATGATTCAGATCAGGCAAATGAAAACAAACACATTTGTGAAGCCTATCAGTGCAGAGCTGGAACTACTGATTGAAAAAGCAATCCAATATACCAGAGAAACAAACGGAGATACGGTTTACATTTTTGTGGATGAGAAAAATACCAAGCGACCTCTGCAGTATAATACCATTCAAAACAAGGTGATGAATCTGATTCAGAAAAAAGATTTGAGGGACGATAAAGGAGAATTGTTTGGATTTGGAACGTATATGTTCCGCCATGTATATGGAATCCGACTAACAGAATTACATCTAGATGACTGGACTATTGCAAAATTGCTGGGACATACATCAGTAAAGAATGTGAAGTTTTACCGAAAGATGAGCCTTCAGATCATCGCAGATGAAACAAGAGAAATCAGAGCAGAGATGAGCCGGATGATCCGGGCGAATCTGGCAGGATGGGGGAAAGAGTATGAGCAAATATGATAAGATGCTGGAGACAAACCATAAGCAGAGCGTGGAGAAAATTCAGAGGGCAAAGCTAACAATCCAGGAGATGATCGAAGAAGAGGATAAAGTGACCGTTCCCAAACTGATGCAAAAGACTGGACTGTCCAGAGGATTTTTTTATAAGAACCCGGAAGTGCGAAAAGCGGTAGATCGTGCCTTTCAGCTACAGATCGGTATGGTAGATAAAAGAAGAAAGATTTTAGATATGGCGATGGACAACCGTATCCTGCTATTGGAACAGCAGGTGGCGAAACTGAAAAAAGAGAACGAGACATTACGGAAAGAAAATGAAGCAATGCGGAAAGCATTGAATAAGAGAGACTTGAATCTGATCAAGAATTTTTAATGAAGAAGAAAATAATCAGCGGCTGGCAGGGGCGTGAAGAACGCGCCTGCTGGTGGTTGTGGGGATAAAGTGGAATTACAAATATTTCATGGTTGACGTAGGAATGTAAAAGTGATAATCTTAAATTATTAGCACTCTATTTTGTTGAGTGCTAAACAAAAAAGGAGAATGATATGTTAGATTTAAATAAATTATTTTTAGATTTTCACGATGAAATTTCGTTGACAAAAACATATAAAGAAAAAATAACAAAAGGCCGGGATGCATTAAGAAATAAAATTGGTAACAAGTTTGAAGAAAAGGGGAGGAAAAAACCTCAACATTGTACACAGGGATCTTATGCCATGAAAACAGCTATTATGCCCTTAGATGGCGATGAGTTTGACCTAGATAATGGAGTTTATCTGAGAGGATATTCAACAGATCAGGATGATTGGCCAGCTGCTCAGACTGTACATACATGGGTAAAAGAGGCTGTAGAAAAACATACTTCAAATTCACCAATCGATAAAAATACCTGTATTAGAGTTGTATATGAAGATAAGTATCATATTGATTTACCAATTTATATCATGGGTGAGAATAGTGCTGGAGATAGTATAGCATATTTAGCTCATAAATCTAAAGGGTGGATTGAAAGCGATCCTAAAGCATTTACAGCTTGGTTTCAGGGATATGTTAATGAAAATGGGCAGGAAATCCGTCGCATGGTAAAATACTTGAAAGCATGGAAAGATTATAAGAACATTGATATTAAAGGAATGGCAATAACAATTTTAGTATGCAATAATTTTAGTGTGACTGAAAAACGGGATGATTTATCTTTATTGGACACTGTTACGAATATTATTGATTCTTTAGAGGATAGTTTCCATTGTTATAAACCAGTTACTCCTACTGATGAGGATTTGTTTGCAGATGTTAGTGAGACTTCAAAAAATGAAATCTTAAAAGGACTTAATAATTTAAAGAAGAAATTAGATGCTGCAATAAATGAAAAGAGTAACGAGAAGGACGCGACAGATATTCTTCAAAAAGTTTTTGGTGAAAGATTTCCAACTGGAGAAGATGCCGATAAAGATATAGCAGAGAGTACGGCAGGACCAATAAAATTAGGGAACGAGGATAAACATTTTGCATAAAGATGTATATGAATATTTAGTGGAAAGTGGAATTTCCTGCGAATATATGGAGAAAGAAAAACAAATAAAGATTTTCATTCAAACTGAAGGAAACCAGTATGAATTACGCATGAAATTTCCACAATATTATCCTTATGAATTTCCAGAAATTTATATCGAGGATCAAAAAGAACTTTGTGTACCACATTTATATACAGACAATAAATTGTGCTTATATGATACAAACGAAGTATTGCCAAATCCGGAACGATATCGAGAAGAAGCTCTGGAGAGTGTCAGACGTGCAAAAGATTTATTGGCAAGTAGCGAAAAACAAGAAAATATAATTGATTATCAAATAGAGGCGATTTCTTTTTGGGATGCTAAGGTAGCTGGAAAAATTGATTATCTGGGATCTGGAAATACAGATACACATTTATTGTGGAGTTGTGAATGGTTAGATGACTGGTTTGTAGTTGCAGATACTCAAGATAAAATCGAAGAATTTTTTGACAATTCTTATGGCTTACAAAAACCTAAAAATGCTATTTTTAAGAAAGCGTTATTTATAAATATAGGAATATCAGTTCTTATGCATCTTTATACAATTCAGGATATACATGATTTGATTCCGCAGAAAGAACTATCTAAATTTTACAGTTTTTTAGTAAGTAATCAAGGCGAGGGATTGATAATTTTATGTGCAGATAATGGTTTCGGTTCATGTCTTTTGGCATTAAAGATAAATCTATTATCTAATGGCATAAAACCATCACATAGAAATATAAAAGGCATGTTGGTGGCAAATAAAAGCCGGAAGTTTAAGCGGCTTAAATTAAAGAATTTTGAGATGAAAAGGTTGTTTACACGAGGCGGAGATGGAAGTGCTGCTTTTGACAAAAAATGTTTACTAATAGGTTGTGGTTCAATAGGGAGCTATGTAAGTAAAGCGATAATAGATACAGGTATTACCGATAATATAACATTACTGGATAATGATAATTTGAATATTGAGAATTTAGCCCGGCATTTATGTGGTAGTCAGTATCTTCTTTTTCCTAAACCTAAATCAGAGGTTCTTAAATCAGAATTACTTAAGCATTATCCAGCAATGAAATGTAATTCCATAGTAGGGAATGCATGGGAATATCTCTTGAATCATTGTTGTTTAATAAATGATTTTGATATTATTTGGGTTTGTGTTGGAAATACAGTAATCGAAAAAAAGATTATACAACTTATCAAAGAAAAAGTCATTCATAAAGAATGTATTATTTTATGGGTAGAACCGTATTTGATTGCAGGACATGCTTTGATCTTGCAAAAGGAAATTGATGAAAGTACGGAAAAAAGTATTTTTGATGTGAACGGAGCGTTCAATAATAATGTTTTAAATGATAGTAAGGAATATTTAAAGAGCGAAGCAGGATGTCAGAGTGCATATGCACCATATGCAGGATTTGAGGCACAGAAATTTGTTCTGGATTTTTTAGATGTTTACTATAGAAAAGTCTATTCTAAAGAAGAGAAACATAATTATGAATTTACTTGGATTGGAAAAATGAAATGGGCTAGGCAGAAAAAATTCAATATTAAATCTAAATGGCGGGCAAAAGAGGATAGATTTATGGAATTGAAAAGGATTGACAATCAATGAATTATGAGATTAACAACTTAAAAATTATTGTGAAAGACGGGGTAATTGATAATATAAAAAAAACCTATTGGTCAAATCTTAAATACGAGACAGGAGGAATCCTGCTTGGAAAATTTAATAGGAAAAACAAACTTATAGAAATATCAGAAGTTTATGAATTGAAAACAAGTCTTTTTTCAAAAATTTTATATAAAAGGAATGCAAGAAAAGCACAAAAAATTATTAATAAGAGATGGAAAGAAACAGAAGGGATAATAAATTATATTGGCGAATGGCATACTCATCCGAATATGCTGGCACATCCATCAAGAACAGATATTAATTCATTAAAAGAGATTTATGATAAAGTAAAACATGTATTACCGGGTACTATATTGATAATTGCAGGAAAAGACGAAAATATCAATTTGATAGTACAGAGTGGTGATGTTATTGAAATGAGAATATTATCGAAAGAAAAGGAGCGAAAAGAGTAAAAATGCATCCATATACAATTGATACAGGTATAAGAAAGACAATTCTTTGGGTGATATTTATTGTAAGCATAATTTTATCATCTTTTTTAACATATTGGTTTGAAGGAAGTATTACGAGTGCGAGGAGCTGGTTGCAACAGTTTGAGTGGATTAGACAGATAGTTGATATATGTGATGGATTTGGTGTAACAACAAATTTTATTGGAGTTCCATTTTTATATGTAGCAATATATTATTTTTTCGATAATGTTTTATGGAGAACAAAGTGGTTCAAAAAAATCCTTAATGTTCCGGATTTGCGAGGACATTGGGAAGGAACACTTACGTCCAATACATATCAAAAAACCATAAATATGGAAATGGATGTGAAACAAACGTGGAGTAAAATTAGTTTTGTTTCAACATTTCCAAAATCGAAATCAGAAAGCAATGTTGCATCGATGTTTATTGAAAGGGATGGAATAGTAAAAGTAGGATTTGGATTTATAAATCACAGTAGGGAATTACCACATCAGTATGATGGGTATAATATCTTAGAAATGGATAGTGATACACATTTATTTGGACGTTATTTTAACAATCGTGATAATAATAATGTGGGTAATAGTGGCGGAAACATTGGAACGTTTGATTTAGATAAACAAAATTAAAATAATGGATAATAAAGAATGAGCAGGTGATAAGCCTGCTTTTTTCATCCGCAATATTTAAGTGTACACAGTACACAAGTGTGTATTTCGTTAAAGCCCCTGTTTTCAAGGCATAAGTGGATAGGGGTACAGTTTACCGATGAACCCACTGGTAATCTGGATACCGCTACCGGGCATGATGTGCTGGGATTGCTTAAAATTGTCGCAAAGCAATTTCGCCAGACGATTGTTCTGATTACGCATGATAATGATATTGCGCAGATGGCAGACAGGATTGTACGGATTGAGGATGGCAGGACCGTGAGAGGAAGTGGTTTCCATGCTTAGAAATAACAATCAGGCGGTTGTAGAACATCTGGCAAAAAGAAATATGAAAAGTAATGAAAAGCGCAGCATGTCGATGATTCTGGCGGTGATGTTGTCCTCTTTTTTGGTGTTCAGTGTTTTTACTATTGGAGCAACTTATCTGAAAATGCGGAAACAGCAGAATATTCGTTTGAGCGGAGCGGATTTTGATGCTATTATGTATGGAATTACAGAAGAGCAAGAACAGTTATTGAATCAAAATGCGGATATAGAACATTATGGTATTGTGATGGTTTCAGGCGCGGTAATCGAAACCGAAGCTGACAAAACGCCGGGCGTTGGACTGGTATATGCTGATGATACCTACTGGAATGAAATGATGGAGCCCGCCAGAAAATTTGTAAAAGGACATTATCCGATAGAAGAAAATGAAGTGATGGTTACGGAAGACGCACTGGAGAAGTGCGGATTCTCAGACAAGAAAATAGGGGATGAAATCACATTTGTGTATGAGATAAATGCGAAAAGAGCAGAGGAAACTTTTTTAATCTCAGGTATATGGGATGGATATGGCGACACAGATATGTTTTATATGTCCAAAAATTTTTTTGAAAAACAGGAACTTGATGCAATGTATTATGGCCGCTGTCATATTTCCTTTCATAAAAAGTGGATGACGGACGAGGAACAGCAGGTATTTATAGACAGCATGAATCTGGCAAAATCACAACGCTTGTTTTATGTGTATGAGTATGGAAACGCAGTGAAAATCTTTCTCGGACTTGCAGGGATTGCGCTTGTTACATGCTTAAGCGCCTATCTGCTGATTTATAATATTATGTATTTATCTGTGGCAGGAAATATTCGTTATTATGGGCTTTTGCAAACGATAGGAATGACCGGACGGCAGATCCGGCAGTTGATGAGAAAACAGCTTTTATGGATCGGCGGTATTGGGATGACGGTGGGAATTTTACTTGGAGCAGGTGTTTCCTTTTTTCTGATTCCGGTCGTGGTAAAGACATTGGTGCCGGGAGTTAAATCAGGAGAAATACGAGTTACATTTCATC
Organism: Mediterraneibacter agrestimuris; assembly: GCF_943193195.1. Classification (GTDB taxonomy): domain Bacteria; phylum Bacillota; class Clostridia; order Lachnospirales; family Lachnospiraceae; genus Schaedlerella; species Schaedlerella agrestimuris. The sequence goes on from NZ_CALPDG010000047.1 coordinate 11,492, forward strand.
CGATGATTATCTTACTGACGATTCTATTAACCGGATTTACCATCTGGTATGCGGGGAGAAAACCGACGAAAATTGCAGTGGAAAGCTCGCCCATAGAAGCGCTCGGATATTGTTCTGTTTCTGGTATAAGGAAAAGCCGCAAAACGAGAAAAGGGAATCTGGCTATTCATATGGCTGCGGAACAATTGATGCGCAATAAGAAAAAGACAGTGATTACTATGCTGTCGCTGGCAGCCAGCCTTTCCGTATTTATTTGTCTGATCACTTTGCTGCACACACAGTCGGCAAGAGAATACAATTACAATTACATGGGGCTGGATATGATCCTCAAAAACGATACAATTAATAATATGGTTTTGGATCGAGAAGAAGGAGGCAAAGAACAGATTCAGGGAGTCCGTCCGATTTTGAATGAGGAACTATTGGAGCAGATCAGAATGACAGATGGTGTGGCAGGAGTACTGCCGACACTCAGTATTCCTACGATCGTTCCTTGGGATGCGGAAGTAACGGATGTCTGGATGCGTGAATTTTATGATACATGGATGACCATCCCTTATGAGGATGATGTGAAAGAATACAAGACACATCCTGAGAACTTCGGATCCTCACTGGTTGGGATTACAGAGGAAGATTTTCGTGCGTTGAATGCGGAATTGGAATACCCGGTGGATGAGGAAACATTTTTTAGTGGAAAGACATGTATTTTGTACAGGAATGGTTTGTATGGATTGAATGAAAGTGATTTGTTGGGAAAACAGATTTCTTGTGCAGAATATTTGAATCCGGAAAATGTCTGGACGTTTGAAATCGTGGGAATGACTGACATTAACGACTATGTGGCATTTCTGGGAGAGCCGCCCACGATGCTTGTGATCGACCATGTGGTGAAAGATTTTGTGGAAGAACCGATTGTCTTTAGAGCAGGGATTCATTATGCGGAAGAATATAGTGCAGATACAGAAAATGCTATTCTTTCCATAATAAAAGCAAGTCCGGATGCAACAGATTTTTCGTGGGATTCTAAAATCGAACAGAAGGAAAATGTAAAAGCGGCACAGGGACATATGATGGAGGTTGGTATTGGAATCGTTCTGATACTTGGAATCATCGGTGTGATGAACTATATTAATACTTCTGTCGGAAATATGCAGAGCCGGCAGAAAGAAATTTCGATTATGGAAAGTGTTGGAATGACGGAACAACAAGTAAAGGAAATGCTGATGTGGGAAGGAATCTTTTATACCGGAGGAGTGTTATTTCTGACGTTGACAGCAGGTATTGGAATCACCTATGCAATTTATCAGACTATGAATTATACAGGTGCAGGATTCTGGTTTCCGATTCTGCCTTTCTTGGGGGCGGCGGCTGTTTTGCTTGCAATATGTATTGTTGTGCCGACGGCGGCATATAAGAAGATTGAAAAGAACGGCAGCCTGGCAGAACGGATCCGGGTATCTGTGGAATGAGTTGTCGGGCGTTCCGCTTGGCACGGTGCAGAATGTATTTGACGGTGTGTTTTATGAAAAATTCAGATAGAAAATTATCTTTTCGAAATTAACGCTTTAATTCGAGAAAGTATTGTGGTATGATAATAAATATGATTTTGGATTGCAGAGGAGGAAGTGAATCATGATATGGGCGAAGGAAGAAACCCTGCCGAGAGCTGAGATTGAAAAAATCCAGCTTGAGAAACTAAAGCAGACGGTATCTTACATATATGAAAAAGTAGCACCTTATCGGAGGAAGATGGAGGAAGAAGGTGTGAAGTCAGAGGATATTCAGTCTTTGGCGGATTTGAAGAAGCTGCCCTTTACTTACAAGGCGGATTTTAGAGATAATTATCCAGATGGATTATTTGCAGTGGAGAAGAGAGATCTTGTCCGATATCATGCAAGTTCTGGTACGACAGGAAAACCAACAGTTGTTGGCTATACAAGAAATGATTTGGAGATGTGGCTGAATAATGTGGCGAGAATCGCTTGTATGGGCGGAGCAACTTCGGAGGATGTGGCACAGATTGCATTCGGTTACGGTACATTTACCGGAGCGCTGGGACTGCATGGTGGTTTGGAGAAAGTCGGAGCTTCGGTGATTCCGATGTCATCCGGCAATACAAATAAGCAGATTATGTTTTTACAGGATATGGGAGTGACTCTTCTTGTAGCAACACCATCCTATGCATTACATCTGGGCGAGGAACTGAGGGCAAGAGGAATTGACCCGTCTAAGGATTTGAAGATACATATCGGACTTTTCGGCGGCGAGGGTATGACAGAGCCGATGCGTGATGAGATGCACAAGGTCTGGGGAGAGCAGTTTGTCTGTACACAGAACTATGGCATGAGTGAGTTGTGCGGACCGGGTGTGGCAGGAGAATGTACAGAATTGTGCGGCATGCATATCAACGAAGACTGGTTTATTCCTGAGATTATCAATCCGGAGACGGGAGAGGTGCTTCCGCCGGGAGAACAGGGAGAACTTGTTATTACCTGTCTTGGCAAGGAGGCGCTTCCATTGGTTCGATATCGGACAGGAGATTTGACCAGACTGATGTATGAACCTTGCAAATGCGGCAGAACGACAGCGCGCATGGAGAATCTGTCCGGACGTGCGGACGACATGCTTGTTATTCGCGGTGTCAATGTATTCCCGACACAAATTGAGGAAGTGCTCTTTAAGATTGATGAGATCGGACCGCATTATGAGATTCTGGTGGAGAGAAAGAACCGTCTTGATGTGATGACGATTACCGTGGAGCTGATTGACGACAGACTGCTTGACGGTTACACAAAGCTAAATGAATTGGAAAAGAAAATCAAGTCTGCACTGAAGTCGCAGCTTGGTCTTGCAACTCAGCTTAGGCTGGTAGCTCCGAACTCTTTACAACGGTTTGAGGGCAAGGCAAAGAGAGTAACAGATTTACGAAAGGATGGATTATAAAATGGCGGAAAAAGTGATTATGCTGGGAAATGAGGCAATTGCCCGGGGCGCCTATGAGGCGGGGGTGAAGGTTTCTTCTGCGTATCCGGGAACACCGAGCACAGAGATCAGCGAATATCTTGTACAGTATAAAGAAGATGTATATGAAGAATGGGCGCCCAATGAGAAGGTGGCGGCAGAAGTGGCAGTGGGGGCCAGTATCTCTGGGGTGCGTGCCATGGCATGTATGAAGCATGTGGGACTGAATGTGGCGGCGGATCCGCTGTATTCCGTTTCTTATATGGGAGTAAACGGCGGATTGGTTCTGGTTGTGGCAGACGATCCGGGACTATATAGTTCCCAGAACGAGCAGGACACAAGAATGGTGGCGAGAGCCGCACAGATTCCGGTGATCGAGCCCTCTGACAGTGCAGAAGCAAAGGATTTTTTTAAAACGGCGTTTGAGCTGAGTGAGAAGTATGACAGACCGTTTATTTTCCGTACTACGACAAGACTGGCGCATTCACAGGGACTGGTGGAGCTACAGGAGAGAAATGAAGTACCGGATAAAGAATATGTAAAAAATATCCGTAAGAATGTGATGATGCCGGGAAATGCAAGGCTTCGTCATGTTGAGATCGAGAAACGGAATCAGGAGCTGGCAGAGGCTGCAAATACACTTCCGATCAATACGTTGGAGATGAATGATACTTCCATCGGTGTGATCACAAGCGGAATCCCATATCAGTATGTAAAGGAGGCGCTGCCGAATGTTTCCGTATTGAAGCTTGGTATGGTGAATCCACTGCCGAGAAAAATGATCGAAGATTTCGCGGCAAAGGTAGATACTCTTTATATTGTAGAAGAACTCGATCCGGTCATTGAAGAACAGGTAAAATCATGGGGGATTCAGGCAATCGGAAAAGAGATATTTACTGTGCAGGGAGAGTACAGCGCCAATATGCTGCGTACTGCGGTCCTGAAAGAAGAGGTGAAAGTGAAGGCTCCTGCAGAAGCGCCGCAGCGTCCGCCGATTCTCTGTCCGGGATGTCCTCACAGAAGCGTGTACCATGTTCTGAATAAGCTGAAGCTGCATGCTGCAGGTGATATTGGATGTTACACATTGGGAGCAGTTGCGCCGCTTAGTGTAGTAGATACAACCATGTGCATGGGTTCCAGCATTTCCACTTTACATGGCATGGAAAAAGCGAGGGGCAGAGAGTACATCAAAGACTGGGTTGCCGTGATCGGGGATTCTACGTTCTTACATACAGGTGTGAACTCTTTAATGAATATGGTATACAATCATGCAAGCGGAACAGTTATGATCCTTGATAATTCTACAACCGGAATGACAGGACATCAGGATCATGCGGCAACCGGAAAGACATTGATGGGCGATCCGACTTATGCAATTGATATTCCGGCGCTTTGTAAGGCACTGGGTGTGAAAAATGTTGTGGAAGTCAATGCTTTTGACATTTCACTTCTGGAAAAGACCATCAAGGAGGAGCAGGCAAAGGAAGAAGTGTCTGTGATCATTACGAAGTCTCCCTGTGTGCTGCTGGATAAATCGAAAAAACCACTTTACATTGCTCACGAAGATAAATGTAAAAAGTGTGGTATGTGTATGAAGCCGGGGTGTCCGGCAATGACAAAGAATGTAGATGGAACCATTCACATTGATGATACCATGTGTACGGGATGCGGACTTTGTGAAACACTATGTAAATTCGATGCGATAGAACTGGTAAAGGTGGGTGAATAAGGATGGCGACAAAAAATATTATGATCGTAGGCGTCGGCGGACAGGGAACCTTGCTTACCAGCCGTATTTTAGGTGGTCTGACAATTGCCGGCGGATATGACGTTAAACTTTCCGAAGTACACGGAATGGCACAGCGGGGCGGAAGTGTAGTAACCTTTGTACGTTACGGAGAAAAGGTGGCAGAGCCGATTGTTGAAGAAGGACAGGCAGATGTGATCATCGCATTCGAGCGTCTGGAAGCATTACGTTATGCACACTTCCTCAAAAAGGACGGCGTGCTGATTGTCAATGACTGGCGTATTGATCCGATGCCGGTTGTCATCGGGGCGGCAGAGTATCCGGAGAACATTCTGGAAACTTTGGAGAAGGAATATAAAGTTTATAAGGTAAATGCGACGGAGGAGTCCAAGAAATTGGGGAATCCGAGAGTATTCAATTTGATCGTACTGGGAATTGCGGCACAGCATATGGATTTCACGAAAGAGCAGTGGTATGATGTGATTGAAAAGACAGTACCTCCGAAGACGATCCAAATCAACAAGAAGGCATTTGACGTAGGATATGAACTTTAATCTGCGAGAAGGAGAGTGAAAGGGATGATTCAACAGTTATCAGTATTTGTGGAAAATCAGCCGGGCAGTATTATGCGTGTAACCTCTGAGCTGACAGATGCAAAAATCAATATCCGGGCAATCGCGTCCTTTGATACACCGGAATTTGCGATTTTACGTCTGGTTGTAGATCAGCCGGAGCGGGCGAAAGATGATTTGACGAGCAAGGGATTTGTAGTACGTCTGCAGAAGGTCATTAGTGTGGAATTGAAGGATGAAAAGGGAAATTTAAATCAGATGCTGGAGGTTCTGGCAAAAGGCGGAATCAGTATCAACTATATTTATTCTTTTGTAATCCGAGGGGACAAAGCGCCGGTTATGGTGTTTAATACAGATGATTATGAGAAGGCGGAAAAGGTTCTGAAGGAAGCCGGCGTGAAATTAATCGATGAGGCTGATTTATAGGTGTTTTGGAAAACAGATGATAAGAATATACCGGGTAATCAGAATTTGAAAGGAAACAAGGAGCAGGAAAACGATGGCAACAGGTGTGGCAAAAGAAAACTGGGTTGAGAGAATCCGCGACCCAAAAATCGAATGTATGAGCAAAGATGAAATGACGGCTTTGCAGAGCAAAAGATTGGTAGATGTGGTTAACAGAGTTTATGATCATGTAGAATTCTATCGTAAAAAAATGCAGGATTTGGGTGTAGAACCGGGGGATGTCAAAGGAATAGAAGATATCGGCAAGCTCCCCTTTACAACAAAAGAAGATCTGCGTGAAAATTATCCTTTCGGACTGCTGGCAATTCCGAAAAAGGACGTAATCCGTGTACAGGGAACATCCGGAACGACCGGAAAGCTGACACTTGCTTCGTATTCACAGAAAGATGTGGATGTATGGGGGGAATGTGTGGCAAGATGTCTGACCATGGCAGGCCTCACTGATGAGGATATCATACATGTATGTTATGGTTATGGGTTGTTTACCGGCGGTATGGGACTGGATTTCGGCGCCAGAGCGCTGGGAGCCATGGCGATTCCGATGTCTGCGGGAAATACGAAGCGGCAGATGATGTGTATGGAAGATTTCGGGGCAACTGCTTTTGCATGTACGCCGTCCTATGCGCTTTATCTGGCAGAATCTATTCAAGAAGCCGGACTTGTAGATAATATGAAAATTAAAGTTGGTATTCATGGTGCAGAGCCTTGGACAGAGGAAATGCGGAAGAAGATAGAAAATATTCTGAAAATCAACTGCTTCGATATTTATGGGCTTTGTGAAATTACCGGACCGGGTGTGGCGCAGGACTGCATCTATCATGCAGGACTGCATATTCATCATGATCATTTCTATCCGGAGGTGCTGGATCCAGTGACACATGAGGCATGTGCAGATGGGGAGACAGGAGAATTGGTATTTACTACATTGTCGAAAGAGGCAATGCCGCTGCTTCGTTACCGTACAAAGGATTTGACAAGCATTGACCACAGTACCTGTGCATGCGGAAGAACACTGCCGAGAATTTCTAAGTTTACCGGACGAACTGACGATATGAAGGTAATCCGCGGCGTCAATGTATTCCCAACTCAGGTAGAGACAGCGCTGCTTAGTATGGGCGGAGCAGTCGCGCCGCATTACCTGATGATTGTAGACCGAGAGGACAATCTGGATGTGCTGACTGTTATGGTAGAAGTGGATGAGAGCATGTTCTCTGATGAAATCCGTAAGCTGGATGCTCTTAGAAACAAGATTGGCACAGTTTTGAAACAGGCGCTTGGCGTATCAGTCAAAGTAAAGCTGGTTGAGCCGAAGACTATTCAGAGAAGTGAAGGTAAGGCAGTAAGGGTTATTGATAATCGGAATTTGTAGAGAGGTTTGCAAATTTGAGAGAAAACTATTTGTAAACAGACTGGAAGGAGATAGATTATGGGAATCACAATAAAACAGTTATCTGTATTTTTGGAGAACAGAGAGGGGCGTCTGGACGAGGTTTTGAATGTTCTGGCAGAAAATGATGTCAATATTGTTGCCCTGAGTCTGGCTGACACGACAGAATATGGCATGCTTCGTATGATTGTTTCTGATCCGGAAAAGGGCAAGTATGTACTGAAGGAAAGCGGGTTCCGTGCAATGCTGACTGATGTTGTAGCGCTGCGTGTACCGCATGCGACAGGATCTCTTAGTAAGGCAATGCATGAGATTATGGAAGGGAAAATCAATGTAGAATATATGTATGCCTTTGCAAATGGAGAAGATGCATCTGCTGTTTTAAAATGCGATGACCCGGAAAAAGTAGTCGATATATTGCGGGAAAGTGGATTCGATGTATGGGAAGCTTCTGAGGCTTATGTGTCCAATGTACAGGGAGAATAGGAATAAAAAACCAGCACCGGGAAACCGATGCTGGTTTTTTATAATCTCATTTCACTGTATTGCTTTTAAATATTAAATCTAGTCTCTAGCCTTTGTAGTCTAAATTAATAAATTTATATAATTAAAAGGTACATAAAAAATCTGATTAAAGTTTTACTACGTTAGTAGCCTGAGGTCCCTTAGCGCCTTCTGTTACGTCAAACTCAACAGCCTGGCCTTCTTCTAAGGATTTGAATCCATCCATTACTAATCCTGAATAGTGTACGAATACATCGTTTCCTTCGGAATCAGAGATGAATCCATAGCCTTTTTGGTTGTTAAACCATTTTACTGTACCTGTCATTGTGTTGCCCTCCATAAAAATAAAAAAATAATAAGTGATGTACCTAACGAAATTCGTATTGATACTGTGATAGCGTAGCATATTTAACAATGAAAGTCAACGGATTTCTGGCAGAAGCCGTAAATTTGTACAACAGTTCAGTCTCTTGCGAAACTGTTGCAGAATCTATACTTCTATTATACATTCGCTGTCGTTATGCACAGCGGCAGGCTATGCATAGTAACACTAGATTAGGTTACTTTTCACACCTACGGTGCTCAAAACAACGAATCCGGTCTATTTAAAGTTGCCTTACGACAAGAGACCGGATTCCAGCCCCGATACTGTACTGGTCCGTGACCGTGCAGCGCAGTGCACGACCCGGGTGTGAAAAGTAACTAGATCAGTACAAAACAGACAGAGGATATTTTAGGGCATTGTTTTTTGGCAAAAGTGAGATTAAAATAGGGGTATGCAGATGAGAGTAGTGAAAGTAGAAAATATAAAAAGCAGAGGAGTTAAGGAAATGGGAAAAATTTACAAGAGTGTAATGGATCTGGTAGGGAGAACACCACTGTTTGAAGTGGAAAATGTTGAGAAGAAACTGGATTTAAAGGCAAAGGTACTGGTGAAACTGGAGTATTTTAATCCGGCGGGAAGTATTAAGGATCGTGTGGCATTACAAATGATAGAAGATGCTGAACAGGAAGGCCGTATTGGGAGAGGCGCAACGATCATTGAACCTACCAGCGGCAATACAGGAATCGGTCTTGCAGCAATTGCGGCTTCAAAAGGATACAAGGCAGTCTTTGTTATGCCGGAAACGATGAGCATTGAGCGGAGAAAGCTGCTTCTCGGGTATGGAGCAGAGATTGTGCTGACAGAGGGTGATAAGGGCATGAGCGGTGCTATCGAACGTGCCGGTGAGTTGGAGAAGGAACTGGAGAATGCGCTTGTGCTGGGGCAGTTTGTCAATCCGTCTAATCCCAAGGCACATTATCTGGCGACCGGACCGGAAATATGGGAGGATACGGAAGGAAATGTAGATATTTTTGTGGCAGGTGTGGGAACAGGGGGAACCATTACCGGGACAGGGGACTATTTGAAGAAACAGAATCCGAACATCAAGGTGGTTGCTGTGGAACCAAGTCATTCAGCAGTATTATCCGGCGGTAAAGTGGGAGCGCATGGACTACAGGGAATAGGGGCGGGCTTCATTCCGGAGGTGTTGAATACAGAGGTGTACGACAGTATTTGCCCTGTGTCAGAAGAAGACGCTTATGAATCGGTAAAACTGTTTGCCAAGACGGAGGGACTGCTGGTCGGCATTACCTCGGGAGCGGCGCTTTTTGCGGCGATTAAAGAGGCAGAAAAAGAAGAAAATGTAGGGAAGACGATTGTGGCGATTTTGCCGGATACGGGAGAGAGATATCTGTCTACGCCGTTATTTGAATAGAGAAATATGTGGAGAGTTCAGTGTTCTCCATTTATATATATGAAAATTCGTTCCCTATATCATAAAAAACTTCCAAAAATTCGCACTTGCAAGAAGAACTGATATGTCGCAGGCGGCTGAACACGATGTATGAAAGTCCGCTCCGTTTATAATAGCAAATTATTTAAAAAGAAAAGGGTAACAGTTCAGCCTTTCGGCTGCACTGTTACTCAAAACAGTCCACCGGACTGTTTTATCGCATGCTTGGCAACTGA